>CAZUDB010000006.1:0-93564 GCA_964619055.1 uncultured Rhodospirillaceae bacterium | reverse complement strand
GGTAGTGTTTATTGAAGGCGGGGATGGCAGGGACTTCGCCCGGCCATGACGGGGAGGGGGCAGAAGGGGGGTGCGGCCTAGTTGGTGGGCGTGTCGCCGGTGAATCCGGGTGGGGCGTTGCGCCAGGGGTAGCCGTTCCGCGCAAGCGCATATCCATAATCGAAAAGCGCCGTCATGTAGCTTTGTTCAAACATGTCGTCACTGACTTGAGTAAACTCCGGCCCGATCATCGCCAGACGAAAGTCGAGGCCGTCGCGCTGGCTGATCAAATACAATTGGAACAGGTCACCGATCCCTTCCTTGTGGATCAAGGACGAGATCGCCCGGCCGGCGATGGCCGCCGTTTGCCGCTCCACGGTCGCCGACGGCTGCTGCTCCCGATCGTTTCGAATGATGAACAGGCTTCGCTCCCCCACCGCAAACTGATGTTCGCGAATGATCTCCGCGGACTTGAGCGCCGAGGGGTAGGCAAACACCTGCGATCGGGCGCCGCCATCCACATGCATTTCCTGGTACGTCCGGCCGTTCGCCTCCACGTCGATCATGGCCGGCGGGAACACACCGGGGATCGCCGCGGACGCAACGAGGATGCGGCGGAACAGGTTCAGCTTGTCCGGATGATCGCTGGCGGCGATCGCCCCCATGTTCCAAATCACCGACTCGGGCGCGTCTAGGTTGGTGGTCCCGATGAACAGCATCCGCCCCTTCTCGGTGTATTCGTGGGCGATCTTCGCCAGCATGTCCTCGTTGGCGTAGCGACTGACCAGCTGGAACAAGGGCGCATTGTCCGTCATCGCGTCGTCGAAGAAGGCCGCGAACGGGGTGCGCGCTTCCAGGACGTCATCGGCCGAGATGGTGGTGTAGACTTCACGCAACGCGCCGTCGTAGTCCGGACCGAGAAAGGCAAATGGCGCGGTCAACGCGCCGGTGCTTATCCCGGTGACGATCGCGAATTCGGGCCGGTCGCCGGCCGCGGTCCAGCCGACCAGGAGCCCCGCGCCGAACGCGCCGTTGTCGCCACCGCCGGATATGGCCAGGAGATGGCGATCCGGCGGCCCCGTGATGCCCTGTTTGGCGTTGTAGGCGATCGTGCGTTTGGCGGCGGCAACGGCGATGTCGGCGAGAACGTGCGGGTCGCCATCGATGAAAAAACGAACCCCCGGCATCCCGGGAACCTCGGCCTCGAACGTCAATGCCTGAGGCACGGCCGGGCCGCGCTCCGGGTGGGAGCATGCCGCCCCCAGCAGAGCAACGGCCACCATCAAAAACCGCATCGTTTTTTTGCGCATTGCCCACTCCCAACCGCGCCCTAAGATATCCGTCAATCCGCTGAAGCACCGGCACGGCACGCCCATTGGCGTGATGTTTGACCGTCCCCGATAACCAGTACGCGCTTTTGCTTCACCGGGCACGTTACAGTGAACGGTTGCGGGCGGCGAGGCGCAGGCGCAGTGCATTCAGCTTGATGAAGCCCTCCGCATCGCGCTGGTCGTAAACTTGGTCCTCCTCGAAGGTGGACAGCGCGTCGTCATAAAGGCTCACAGGCGCCTTCCGGCCGTTGACGATGACGTTGCCCTTGTACAGCTCCAGGCGAACGGTGCCGGTGACGGGCGCTTGCGTTGCGTCGATGGCGGCCTGCAATGCCAAACGCTCCGGTGAGAACCAGTAGCCGTTGTAGATCAGCTCCGCATAGCGCGGCATCAGTTCGTCCTTCAGGTGCGCGGCCCCCCGGTCCAGAGTCAGGCTCTCCATGGCGCGGCGGGCATGGAGCAGGACAGTGCCGCCCGGCGTTTCGTACACGCCGCGGGACTTCATGCCCACATAGCGGTTCTCGACGATGTCCGCCCGGCCCACGCCATGCGCGCCGGCCAGAATGTTGAGCCGGGTCAACAGGTCCGCCGGCGGCAGCGCCTCCCCGTCGACGGCGATGGGGTCCCCGGCCTCGAAGCCGATCTCGATGGTGATGCCCTCGTCCGGTGCGGCGCGTGGCGAGACCGAGCGGCGGAACATCCCTTCATCCGGTGCCTGCCAGGGGTCCTCCAGGGCCTTGCCTTCATACGAGATGTGCAGGAGGTTGGCGTCCATGGAGTAGGGCGGTTCCCCTCGCTTATCCTTGGGAACCGGGATCTGATGGGCCTCGGCGTAGGCGATCAACGCCTGACGTGAGGTCAGCTCCCACTCTCGCCACGGGGCAATGACGTGAATGTCCGGATTGAGGGCGTAATAGCCCAGCTCAAACCGGACCTGATCATTGCCCTTGCCGGTGGCGCCATGGCAGACCGCATCGGCGCCGACGGCCGCCGCGATCTCGATCTGGCGCTTGGCGATCAGCGGCCGGGCGATGGAGGTGCCGAGCAGGTAGGTGCCCTCGTAGAGCGCGTTGGCCCGGAACATGGGAAACACGTAGTCTCGGACAAATTCCTCCTGCAGGTCCTCGATGAAGATTTCATCGACCCCCATCAGCCGGGCCTTGTCGCGGGCCTCCTCCACCTCCTCACCCTGGCCGACGTCGGCGGTAAAGGTCACCACCTCGCAGTCGTAGGCGTCCCGGAGCCAGCGCAGGATGACGGAGGTGTCGAGGCCGCCCGAATAGGCCAGAACCACCTTGTTGACGGCTTTGCGGTCGGTGTCCCGCATCTTGATCCCTCCTTCGTCTCTGACCTCGGCGCGGCACGCTTCGCGGCCGGACGGCCCTTCAAAAAACGCGGCAGTATAGGAGGGGCAGAGCCGGGGGCAAGAGGGAGGGAACGACAGGGTGCCTTGGGGCGAAGCGTCAGCGGGCGAGCCAAACCTCCAGCGGCTCCCGCACGTGCTCGAACGGCTGCCAGCCCATGGTCAGGCCCTGATAGCCGTCATCATCGCCCAGGACCACGGCGGGGAAGCCGGCGATGCCGAAAGCCTGCACGGCATGGAAGTCCGACTGGGTCTCGGCCCGCACGTCTTTGGACTGGAAGGCGAACAGGAAACGGGCGCGATCATGGCCCTGCGCTTCCGCCACATCGGCTAGGTTTTCAGGGTCCGTCATGTCTCGGTTCTCGGCATAAAAGGCGTGCTGGACAGCGAAGAAGTAGCCGAGCGCCTGACCTTGGCCCGCGAGTCCGCGCACCGCAACCACGGCCCGGCAGGCGGGCTCAGTGTCGTAAACGAAGCTGTCGCGATCGAAAAACGCGAAATCGAAAGGCTGACCGGTGGCGTCCGCCACCTGATCCCAGTGGTGGCGGACCGTGTCCCGGGCACGCTCGGTCATGGCCTCGGTGGTGCCCGGGCGGAGGCCGCCGACCAAGAGCTTCATGGGCAGGCGCGCGCCGTAGCCGGCGACGATGCTCACCATCACCGGCGCAAACCCCCAACACCATGAGCACATGGGGTCGGCGATATATAACAGGCGCTTATTGGCAGCGGGCTGGGGCGCAGCGGCGTCCTGTGGGTTATCGTCGGCGTCTCGCGTCGGCGTGCTGTCCTGGTTGTCGTTGGCCATTGTGGTCCTATCCTCGTCAGTGGATCATTACCACACTTTCGACGTGGCCATGTGGGTCGGTGGCGTCAAGCGGCGGCTTCGTCGGGCGGCGGTAAGGCGATGAGCGGGTTCGGCCACGCCCAAACCAGAGCGCGCACGCAAATCTCCAGATTGACAATGACGGTTGCGATCAGTCATGCTTAGACCCTGTAAGAGTTAGGGCGTTTCAACAAGAAACCCCGCGCATGTGATCGACCCTGTTGCCGGGACCGGCAGCGGGGAGTTCGCGTGAACGCATAAAAAAGTGCTAGCAGGAGAGACTTTCATGTTCAGACCGAGGCGAAGGCGGACTGTGACCGCCGAAACGCTACCGCCGTGTCGGTGGTATGACGGCGAGGAGCCGAGCGTGTCCGAGCTGTTGGCCGATCCGATCGTGCATCTGGTCATGCAACGGGACCGCATCGGGCCCGCCGACGTGGAGGCGGCCTTGACCTCCGTGCAGTCCCGCAGGGCTCGCGACCTCCACGCCTGAGCACGCCGGGCCCAGCGGATCAGGGCCCGACCATGCCGGTTTTGCAATCCTACTGCCATGGACGTCGCTCTTGCGACCGAGCAAGTTATGGCGCGCGTTGGGGCAGCGTTAGTAGCGCGTTGCATCGGTCGTCGCCAATATCTCCCAAGCAACAGAGTCTGTGTCCGACAAGCGCGGTCGTTTTGCCGCCAGTCGCCAACAGCCCGTGCGTTAAGATTGCGCCCTTGACCGGTGTTGCCGTCTTGTCATTTTTCCGCGAAGGCACGCCAATCACAATGACAGCGGGCTGAGAGGCGTCTGCGGACTTTCGCGTAAACGGGAAAGTTTTGTGACAATTGTCCCCGATCCCTGTGGAAAAATATGTTGAAAAACCGTTTATCGCCGATCCAAGCGACGGTTGCGATGTCAGGTTTTGCAAGTTGACCACAATATGGGCAAATGTTGCGCCGCAAAAGAGCAATGCCCGCTTCTGCGGCAGATATTGCGGGCGGCGTGAGACCGGTTCAACCTGTGCGATCCTGCTCAGCCGCGCGCGGGATTGGTCCAGCGTCGTTCTCGGCGGATGCGGGCACGGAACCGTGACGACGCCATTCGCTCAGTCCGAGCCCGAACAGGACGAGGAAAAGGCCGACCAGCGCCGTTGGTTTCGGATCTTCGCCCAGCACGACGATTCCCAGCGCCAATGCCCAAAGCGGGATGAGATAATTGATGTAGGACAGAAAGGCCGGTCCCGCAGCCGTCACCAACCGGAAGTAGACGACCGTGGCAAGCGCGGTCGCAATCAAGCCGAGAAACACGACGCTGAGAGCGGCCGCGATGTAAAGTTCCAGGGACGGTTCCGTAGCTATGGTTGCGGGCATCGCCACGGCCATACTGGGTGCCAGTGACCAGGCGCCCGCCACCGGCACCATCATCAGGGATGCGGCGACAGAAACGGCGGCGGCGGCTTGAACGGGTTCGCTGGCCGGGCGGCGGCGCGCCAGGATGACGTTGACGGCGTAGCAGATTGCCCCGCCCAGAACCGCCAGTTGGGCGAACAAGGCCGAGCCGCCGGTTGCGACGTGCAAGAGCGCCTCGGGACCCATCACCACGACAATACCGAGAAAGCCCAAAACGAAGCCGACGACCTGCCGTGCCGTCAAGCGCTCGTCGGAGACAAAGAAGTGGGCGAGAACGAGGGTTGCCAGCGGCATCACCGCCATCAGGATGCCTGCCAATCCGCTGTCCAACGCCCGTTGTCCCCAGGTAATGAGCGTGAAGGGGAAGATGTTGCCGACGCACGCCATCATGATGCAGGCATGCCAAAGGCGCGTGCCTGAGGGAAGCGGACGTCCGACGGCCAAGAGCACACCGATGAGGATCAAGGCCGCCAGGATCAGGCGCGCAGCAACAATCGTGACCGGGGACCAGACGGTCACGGCAAGCTTCGTGGCCAGGAACGACGAGCCCCACATGGCGACCAAGGCAAACAGCATGGCCCAGTGGCCCCATGGGCGGCCGCCCGCAGACTTAAGCATCGACGGAAAACGGAATCGGGCCGGGATAAGGGCCAATGAAGCTCAGGTGGCTAACGAAGCCCTGGTCCGGCCCCGCCCAGACATGGAGGGCCGCACACGGCGGCTCCAGGACGTAGCCGGCTGCCGCTCCTTGGTTCGGATCGCCATCGCGTCCCAACGTGAGCGCGATTTGGTGCGACGATGACGGCGCGGTGCTGGCCGGAATGCCGGCGAACCGGGCATCGATTCGGCGATGGACATGACCGCAAATCATGCGCTGGACCTGACCATGCCGGCCCACCGTCTCGGCAAGGGCCGCCACACCGTCGATGAGGCCCACGGCGTCCATGGCGGCAACGCCGGTCTGGAATGGGGGGTGATGGAGGACCAAAAGCGTCGGCGCCTCTGGTCGCTCGCGGAGCCGCGCCTCCAGAGTTGCCAGCCGCTCTGCATCGAGGCCGCCGTGGGTCCGACCCGGTACGACCGTGTCGACCCCGATGACGCGAACGGGACCGAGATCCATGACCGGTGCGAAGGGGGCATCTGCGCGCTCGCCCCCAGCCTCGATACCGTAGCGCCCGGCGAAAACGGTGCGCAGCGTCTCCCGCCGGTCATGGTTGCCGGGAATCACGATAACCGGAAGGGTAAGCGCCGCCAGCGCCCGGTCCAGGGCGATGCACTGCTCGACGGTTCCATCCTGTGTCAGATCGCCTGAGATCGCCACTAGATCCGGCCGCGGCCTCAATTCGTTCAAATGACTAACGGCAGTTTGCAGGGCTTGAACCGTGTCAACCCGGCCGCCGACCAGCCGTCGGTTTGGCTCGACATGAAGATCCGTGATCTGTGCGATCAGCATCGTTTAGAATCCCCGGCAAGGCCGTTCATCGGCACTGTAACGCGGCAGGACCGCTCGACTCCATACCTTGTAATCGTATAGTCCCAATTGGGTTATTTATAGGCCCGAATGGGGCACTCGATGTTTCGCTTAAGTGGAATGACTGTGCCAGAATTACAATGAACTTCGATGTCTCCCGACAATGCTGTCGAAAAGTTGTTCACATCCTCGGATCATCTTGATCCCTATGCCCTTAGTTTCAATGCAGATAACCCGAGGGCCGCGATTGGGCAGGTTGGTGCGGCGGCAAGCGGTGTTTTTTGGACACAGTGGTGCCTGCTGCTCCCTTAGGCAAAGTGTACAACCTTAAGTGATTGCGGGTACCTGCGCCGGATCGCGTTGCTCAATCCACAACCTTTTCCACATGAACAGTGGAAACTTAACGGTGAATTTTCGGACAACTTTCGAAGTGTTTCGCTCGAAGGTGGCGCTTTTCCCCGATGCAAGCGTTCCGGCTGGTGCCGGTGGTCGGCGTTGTCGGGTCGGTGCAGCATGTCGTTCGCCGACGGCAATAGAGGAATCAAGCATGAGAATCCAAGAAGGCCATGACAGCAAAGGCGAGCCCATCGTAAGCCGAGTTCTCTCGTTTTGGTTTGGCGATAGCACGGACGCCGTGCGGCGGGAGTGGTTTCTTAAAGACACAAGTTTTGACCGAAGCTGCTCGGAAACCCTCGGCGCGATCAGCGACAGCGCGGTCGCCGGCCGGTTCGATCAATGGGGTGAGGATCTCGTGAGACGTGGCGCCGAAGGAAGCGATGGCGCGCTTGCCTTGGTCCTGCTGCTCGATCAAATCCCGCGCAACATCCATCGCAACACCCCGGCCGCCTTCGCCGGCGATGGCCGGGCCTTGAGACTGGCGGATGCCGCCGTCGAGGCTGGGCTCGACCGCTTATTGCCTCGAGTGCGCAGAATGTTTCTGTACTTGCCGTTTGAGCATGCCGAAGATATGGCGGCCCAAGACCGTGCGGTTGCGCTGATCGGGAGCTTGGGCGATAGCAACTGGCTGGATTACGCCGTTCGCCATCGGGAGATCATCGCCCGCTTCGGTCGCTTTCCGCATCGCAACTTAATCCTTGGCCGTGACAGCACGGCAGAGGAGCAGGCGTTCCTGGCTGAGCCAGGCTCCGCGTTCTGATCTGATCGATCGCGTCAAATGAACGGCCGAGCCGCGGAACGAGTGCCGGCACCAAGCAGGCGGGCGTGTTCGATCTTTGAGCAGCGATCCTGAACGACGATCAGACCGGCTGCCCGCGCCTTATCGGCCGCCGCTTCGTGACGGATGCCGAGCTGAAGCCAAAGGTAGCGAATGTTCAGCCGAGCCTGCGCCGCAAGCACATCGTCGAGCACGGTTGGGATCGCCCCCGGTGCGCGAAACACGTCGACCAGATCAATGGACCCGGCGCTGTCCTCGCCCATCGGAAGCTCGCTCAAGTCGCCGACGACCGGCTCGCCCAAGATGGTGGTGCCGCGCGCATTGGGATTGACCGGGACGATGTGATAGCTGGCCGCCTTCAGATACTGCATCACGCCGTAGGACGGTCGCGTAGGATCTGGAGAGGCGCCTATGACAGCGATGGTGCGAACTCCAGTGAGCAGGGCTCGCAGCGCGTCATCGTCCGGTGCGTCGGCGGGACCGGCGGCCATCATCGCGGTCAACGGCCGGACCAGGCGGGCAGCGGGCGTTTGGCCAGGAAGGCGTCAATGCCACACTGGGCGTCCTCGGCGTCCATGTTGCGGACGATGGTTTCGGTGGCCAGGTCGTAGGCTTGAGACAAGGTTGTCTCCAACTGGCGATGGAACAGCTGCTTGCCGAGGGCGACAGCGACCGGAGACTTGGCGGAGATAGCGCGGGCCAGCGCCGTGGTGGCGGCCTCAAGTTCAGAGTCGTCGACAACGCGATTGAGCAGCCCGTAAGCAAGCGCCGTCTCCGCGTCGATGAAATCTCCGGTGACCAGCATCTCGAAGGCGTGCTTGCGCGGCATGTTGCGGGTGAGCGCCACCATTGGCGTGGCGCAAAACAGGCCAAGGTTGACGCCGGAGACAGCAAAACGCGCGGATCGCGCGGCGACAGCCAAATCGGCGGCTGCCACCAACTGGCAACCGGCCGCGGTCGCAATGCCGTGGACGCGGGCGATGACCGGTTTCGGGCAGCGGGCAATCCCCAACATCAACTGTGAGCAGAGGTCGAAGATGGCGCGCACGGCCGTGTCCGAATTGGCGGCGGCGGCCTGGTCGGCGCGGATCTCCTTCAGGTCGTGGCCGGCCGAGAACGCCTTGCCGGTGCCGGCTAGAACCACGACCCGCACCGTGTCATCTTCGGCCAGGTCTCGAAGCAACGCCAATAGGGTCGACATCACTGCTGTGGAGAGAGCGTTGTACTGGGCGGGGCGATTGAGCGTGAGCGTGGCGATGCCATCCTGATCCGTGCGTAGGATCAGAGGTTCGTCGGACGGCGCCGCCACTGCGGCGGTTGCACCTGCGGCCATGGTCGTTCTTTCCTCCCAACCCCGCACGGCTCCGCGACGGCGGATACGGATTGCGGGTGTGCCTGTTGACGTTTACGTAAACGGAAGGTAGCGTCCCCGCGCAATGCTGGCAAGCTCTCCCGTTTGGGAGAGACGTGCAGCGACCGCCAGAGCACGGGGGCACCATGGCGAAAATCACCGTCGACGACTTTGATCGCATCATCCGCGAGGATTTGCCGTGGGCGGAGACGATCGGGATGCGGACCGACCGCATCACCGCGGGGGAGGCCGTGCTGCGTTTGCCTTACGGGTCGACGATGCTGCGTCCTGGCGGCACTATTGCCGGGCCGGTCATGATGGCGCTGGCCGATGCGTGCATGTACGCGACGGCCATGTCATTGATCGGGGTCGTCAAGCTGGCGGTCACCACCAACTTCTCAATCAATTTCTTGCATCGCGTGGTCCCCGCCGACCTGCTAGCGGAGGGCCGGGTGCTAAAATGCGGCAAGCGCCTCGTCGTCATGGAAGTAACCATTCACTCGGAGGGCCACGAGGAAGCCGTCGCCCATGCGACGGGCACCTACTCCGTGCCCCCCGACGCCCGCCCATAAAGTCCAACGCCTAGTTTGGGAGTGGTCCGGACCGGATTCGGTTCGTTCAGGCGGCGGTGCGTTGGTTCGCCGGTGCGGGCAGGGCGGGCAACTGCGGATGGAGGTGGCGCTCAAGCCGGCGCTCAATAAAGTGCGCCTGCTCGCTGGTTTCCAAACCCCTGATCAACGTGACGTTGCGCCCGTCGACCAGGACGGCGTTCACCTGATAAGGCACGGCCGGGTCGCCGAAACGGCGTTCAGCATGGTTTCGTTCAATGGAATACAGACGAACGAGGCGCGAGGCGTCGATCTCCATTCGGCCGAACCACGGCAGCGGGCGATGGCGGATCGACACCCGCTGGCGCTCCACAACGATAACGGTTCTGTTCAGACACGCCGCAACCGTGCAGTAAGCCAGCGCCAAGCCGGCCGCCAGGTTGAGGAGCGCGAAGAGGGACAACAGCGTCGACGGCGATGCCAAAGCCAGATCGGCGAGGCGCACGACATTGGCATTCCAGAGTACAACAAACGGGACCAGGACCCCGGTGGCGCTCGAGAGCCGGCGATACCCGATCGCCAAGTGGTCATTGGCCACCGTTAGGGTCACTCTGGGGGGTAGAATCGGTTCTAGGCCGGTGGAGAGCATTGACGTCCATCCTCCATGCGCAGTCGGGACGTAGCCAGGCTTCGACATGCCGAGCCCGGCGGAAACAGTGCTGGCAAATGATGAACCGCAGTCGGGGCGATTGGGCCTCGGATTGCCGTATTGACGCCCGGCGGAAGCAATCCGGCGCAACGTCGCTCGAGATGGCGGCAGCATAGAAAATCGCCCCAAATGGGTCAATATAAGTTTTATATTGGGTTAATTTTCGTGTTTTGTTCTGGTGTGGCTCGATCGCAGAGCCCGTTTGGATGTGGGCCGTAGGAACTTAAAAAGTGGTCTCTCGGCGGACGGTAGGCATCAAGAAGGACAATCCGCAGTCGGATCGCGCGGGCGATGATCGAGCGCCGGCCTACGCTTCGACGCTTTGCGTTCTCGTCGTGTCCACGAACGCTCGATCGGCCTTGGCGACGGCCTCCTCGTCGGCAGTCATGAACGGGGCATAGAGTTTGTCGCGACCGAGGATGTGGGACGTGAGCCAATTCTTCAGGAAGGAGAGAACTTCCCGATCGTGAATACTGTCTGGATTCGACACGAATCGGTCCCTGATGTGCGTCACCTGCAGGCGGAGCACCTCGTGGGCATGGGCGTGGGTCTCGGCATCGGGATACTTGCAGGCGTCCATCAGCGCTTCTTCGCGCGCGAAGTGGTAGAGCGTGTAATTGATCAGTTCCGTGAGGACGTCGCCGATTTGCTGCTGGCCCTTACGCTGCTCGATGGCGTCGTCCAGCTGATTGATTAACGCCAACAGCTTCTGGTGGTCGGAATCGAGCGACTCGATGCCGACACTCATATCCGGAGTCCATCGGATGTTTGCCATTCGGTAACGGTCCTTTGCCGTCAAGGACCCGACATCCGGATCCAAGTTCGCGCGTGTTCATAGTGCGACCGCCCCGCGCCCGGTACCATCGTGCGCATGGCTAAGAAAATCACCAATCGGCCGTGGACACAACCAAGAGGCTCCCTGATGATACCTCAGGTATTACACGCCAGCATTGACAAGACAGCGTGACCTGCCATAGTGCGCGCCTCGTTGGCGGCGGCGCTTACGGGCACTTTTCGTTTGTGCCTCTGTCAACACTGCGGTCGGGGCAGCTCCGACACGCGCTCTGCACCAAAATCTAAGGACCCCAGGCGGTTCAACCGAGATGGCAACCTATTCCGCAAAGCCTGCTGAGATCGAACGCAAGTGGTGGCTGATCGACGCCGAGAACCTGGTTCTCGGTCGGCTCGCCTCCATCATTGCCGTCCGACTGCGCGGCAAGCACAAACCGATGTACACGCCCCACTTGGATTGCGGCGATCATGTGATCGTGGTAAACGCCTCCAAGATCCGCCTGACGGGCAACAAGCGTAGCCAGAACAAGTTTTACTGGCACACGGGATACCCCGGCGGGATCAAGGAGCGCAGCTTCGCACAGATCCTGGATGGCCCGTTCCCGGAACGCCTGGTCGAGAAGGCCGTGGAACGGATGATCAGCCGCTCCCCCCTCGGCCGGCAGCAGATGCGGAAACTGAAGGTCTACGCGGGCCCTGAGCATCCGCACGAGGCGCAACAGCCGGACACGCTGGACGTGGCGGCCATGAACCCCAAGAACTCAAGGTAACGACTCCATGGTCGATGATGCTCCCGGTCTCGAGGACCTGAAGGACCTCATGACACCGAAGGCTGGCCCGGCCCGGCCGGCCGAACCCACGGGTGGGGTGCCCGTGGACATGGACGATGTGATGCCGGAGCCGCGGATCGATCCCCTTGGCCGATCCTACGCCACGGGCAAACGCAAAGACGCGGTCGCGCGGGTGTGGATCAAGCGCGGCAACGGCCGCATTACGGTCAACGGCCGGCCGGTTGAGACCTACTTCGCGCGTCCGGTGCTGCGGATGATCATCTCTCAGCCGTTCCTGGTTACCGGCCGCGATGACCAATTCGACGTGCTGTGCACGGTCGGCGGTGGTGGCCTCTCCGGCCAAGCCGGCGCTGTCCGCCATGGCATCAGTAAGGCGCTGACCTACTTTGAGCCGGGCTTGCGCAAGTCGTTGAAGTCGGCGGGCTTTCTCACCCGCGATTCACGCGTGGTCGAGCGCAAGAAGTACGGGCGCGCCAAGGCCCGACGAAGCTTCCAGTTCTCCAAGCGCTAAGCCTCCGTTCTGGTTGGCCTGTAGCGGCTACACGATGGCTCGGACACGACAGCGCGTCCGGGTCCACTCCGCCGTTTCGGGCCGACGAGCCTCCTCACCCTCTATGCACATTGATCTGACATGAGCCAGTCTCTTCGCGTCGCCATCATCGGCGCCAGCGGCTACACCGGGGCAGAACTGGTGCGGCTGCTGGTCAACCACGACCACGTCCAAATCGCCGCCATGACCGCGGACCGCAAGGCCGGGCAGGCGATGGCGAGCGTGTTTCCGCACCTGGCCGCCGCCGCGGCCGATGCACAGTTGCCCCAGCTTGTCGATCTCGACGCGGTGGATTGGAGCGGCATCGACCTGGCCTTTTGCGGGTTACCGCACGGCACCACCCAGACGGTCGTGGCCGGACTGCCGACGGACCTTCGCATCATCGACCTCTCGGCGGATTTCCGGCTGACGGATCTGGCGGCCTATGAGCAGTGGTACGGGCACGCGCACCAGGCACCGGACCTCCAGACCAACGCCGTCTACGGCCTGACCGAAATCCACCGGGAGCAGATCCGCACCACCCGGCTCGTCGCCAATCCGGGCTGCTACACCACCACCTCGCTGCTGCCGCTGATCCCGCTGGTGGAGGCGGGCCTGATCGACCCCGATGACATCGTCATCGACGCAAAATCGGGCGTCAGCGGCGCCGGCCGCGCCCCGAAGGAGCACATCCTGTTCAGCGAGATGGGCGAGGGGATCAGTGCCTACGGCATCGCCAACCACCGTCACGTGGCGGAGATCGAACAGGAGCTTGGGCGGGCCGCCGGCCGGCCGGTCGTGGTCGCCTTCACGCCGCACCTGGTGCCGATCAGCCGGGGCATTCTCGCGGCGATCTACGTCCGGCTGACCGGGGCTGACAGTGCCGATGCGTTGCGCTCGGCGCTTGCGGAGCGGTTTGCCGGTGAGCCGTTTGTCCGCGTCGTGCCGGCCGGAACGGCGCCGGCGACCGTTCACGTCCGTGGCTCCAACCTGTGCCTGATCGGCGTGTTCGCGGACCGTCGACCCGGCCGCGCGATCCTGTTCTCCGCCACCGATAACCTGGTCAAAGGGGCGTCGGGCCAGGCGGTGCAGAACATGAACCTGATGGCCGGCCTGCCGGAGACCACCGGCCTCGGCCACCCGCCGCTGTTCCCTTAAGGGCTGGCCGGTCGACCGCGTCGCCGATACCGGGGCGGGGGCCTTTGGCGCGATCAGTACCCTTCTGGCAGGCGTCGTTGCCACGACGAAACCATCGATATCACCAGTTCAGCTAAGCACCGTCAGGCTCGGCGTCACTGACGCAGAGAAGAAAACGGATCTGCCCCGTGCCTTCGATCGGCGGGGAGCGATGCAGGACCATCGGGCCGGAGCGGCTCATGGCTCGACGCCCCTTCATGAGGGCAACCGCGAATCGGGGCAATTGCCGCACAGCGTTGTCCGGATATTCTGACACGGAGCATAGATCTCGTCCGAAGGCCAGATCCAACCACTCCGTGCCCGGTCCCCGATAGGTTGTTAACAGGCGAACCGAGACATTATCGGCGTGAAATTTCGGACAGGCATTGTCGGTGATTGCCTCGAGGCGGACCTCGACCCACTGCGAACCGCAGACTTGGGCAAACCGCTCGATTTGCCCGATAATGTCCTCCTTGATGAGAAGGCACGCTGGCCCGCTGTTCGGTGCGTGGCCAGCAAAGGTTTGCGTAACGTGTTGCCTTGCCTCGATGTGATGACAAACGAAGCGCGTCGTGGGGAAGGTTTCGGGCGGCGTCCGATCCAGCCAGCGCAGGGCCTCCAGAGGCATCGACCGCTCCCAGACGGCGAGGGAGACAGGCGCATCCCTTATGCTGGCCAATGTGTCCGCTGTCGCACCGAAGATCACTGTTTCGGGATCGAGCGGGCGGTGCGAACTTGGCAGGGTGTCCAGCATAGTGATCATCTCCCCGTGACCTGCAGCTTCCTGCTGGATGTTGGATCCTCAGCACGACACGTTCTTGGCGGTTGCCTTTGGCGATCGCAAGGATTATGCGTCACGTTATAACATTGTGAAGCCCTCGCATAGGATGGTCGCGCCGCGGGTGGAAAACATGGGAGAGGTTGACCTGCAGAGTTGGGCCGATGACCAAGCTATTGACGAAGCTATAGCCGCCGGTAGAGGCGTTGTCGGCATTGGAGGGACGTGCCCGTTATGTCAGCGCAACGCCGCCATCGAAACGCAGCGCCCGGGTTTTTTGTGAATGACCCCAATCCCAGTGAACTTGGTCACCGGATTTCTTGGCAGCGGCAAAACGACGCTGCTGAGTCGCGTGCTGCGCGACCCAAGATTTTCCGATACCGCTGTCGTCATCAACGAGTTCGGGGAAGTCGGCCTCGACCATGCGCTTGTCGCGGCGAGCCGCGAAGAGATGGTTGAGATGACGTCCGGTTGCCTTTGCTGCACGATCCGGGGCGATATTCGCAAAACCCTTATTGATCTGCACGCAAGGTCCGTGTCTGGAACCATCCCGACGTTCTCGCGGCTGATAATCGAAACCACCGGCTTGGCCGACCCGGCGCCCGTCCTGCACACGCTGATTGCCGATCCATTGATCGGGCGGCGGTACAGCCTGGGTGGCGTTATCGCCACAGTGGATGCGATCAATGGTGCAGCAACCTTGGAGCGCCAGATTGAGTGCTTGAAGCAGGTGGCGGTGGCGGATCGGCTGGTCTTGACCAAGACTGACCGGATCGAAGGTCCAGCGTCCGCGAACGAGCTGCGAAATCTGCGGCAGACGCTTTCGAGAATCAATCCGGGAGCAACCATCCTCGATCGCGCGGCGGCAGATTTTGACCTGCGGCGGCTCTTCGATACCTCCCTCTACGACCCGCAGAGCAAGACAATCGACGTCCAGACCTGGCTGAACGAAGAAGCGTACCGTAGCACGGCGGAGGGCTCGGATAAGCATCACCACCACGCGGATCATGATCATGATGGCTCTGAACACGCCCATGATCATCCGCATCATGACGTCAACCGCCACGGCAGCGACATCGCGGCCTATTGCATCACGCTTGACCGTCCGGTCAGCGGCATTGCGATGAGTTTTGCCTTGGATTGGCTGATCGCCAATCGCGGAGAAGACCTTCTCCGCGTCAAAGGCATCATCAATGTTGCGGAGCAACCCGAGCGGCCCTGTGTCATTCACGGCGTGCAGCATGTTTTTCACGAGCCGACTTGGCTCGAACGTTGGCCAGACGATGACCGGCGTACGCGGGTGGTGTTCATCACCCGGAAGCTGCCGCGCGCCGCCATCGAGCCGTTCATCACTGCGCTTACTGGACTGACGGCGGACACGGCCTCGACATTCGGAACCTACTCTGGGGCATAAACCAGCACATCTGGGCCGTTTGCTCGAAAGCGACTTAGGAGCGAGCTTCCACTCATTGCGCCAACGGCTGCGCTTTGACATAGCCCTCGAGCCCCTCTCAAATAGCGACCCAATTTCACGGGTATCTCGGCAATATGCCTGCGGAGGCGGAAGCGTTTTTTCGTCGGCTTTACGCAAAGCTGCTGGGATATCGACATCCAAGGTGTCAAGGCGTAGCCGGAATCAATAACGCGAACGTGCCGAAGCCCGATGCTCTCCTAGCGCCGCTTGTTCGACCGAATCGCCGACAAGTGGGTAGATCGCCGCGCGATAGCGGCACTAACTTGCTAAGCAGCCATCGAGCCGTTCGCGTCGTGTAGCCGAAGTTCCGAATCCGGCGTTTACCGAGACCGGGAGCTTCCACTTGTGGCGCGACGATGCAAATTCGTTGCGACGAAGACGATATCGGTTCAGGTATTACCCAGCAGTTGTCGGGGTAAATATCGACCATGAACAAGCCTGTTGGTCTCGATTACATCCTACTCGTGTCAATTGGCGTGCTTTGGGGCGCTCAGTTCACGCTCAATGAACTCGCCATTCACGACTTTTCGCCGCTGGCAATCGCCGCGGGCCGAGTGCTCATTGGCTTCGTGACGCTGTCGGTCGTCGTCATGCTCATGCCTAAGAGCACACCGGCGCAGCCAGACAGGGCCGACCGCGACGCCGGCCGCCAGCCGTGGGGCCTGTACTGCGGCATTGCCGTGGCGGAAGCGATCTTGCCGTGCTTTTTGATCCCGTGGGGACAGCAGCACGTCGACAGCAGCATTGCCGCCATCCTGATCGCCACCGTGCCTCTATTCGTTCTGGTGCTGGCACCGCTGTTTGTTAGGGAGGAGCGTTGGAGCGTAATAGGCGCCGTCAGCGTGCTTATTGGATTTGCCGGTGTTGTGGTGCTGCTTGCTCCTAACATCACGGGGAGCTGGTTGGCGGATGTAGTCGGCGAGCTCGCGATCCTCGGCGGCGCGCTGGCGTACGCCCTCAGCTTGATTATGATGCGACACTTGGCCGGTGTTTCGCCGGTCCTGGCGATGCGCAACATTTTCATGATTGCGGCGGTTCCCCTCGTCGCGGCGACGTTCGTGATCGACCCGCTGCCATCGACCACCGTCGATCGTACGAGCATCCTTGCTCTGCTTGCGCTCGGCGTCTTCTGCGGCGGGTTTGCCTATGCCCTGTTTCTCTACTCGGTGACCCGGACGGGACCGACGTTCACCTCCCTGGTCGGATATCTGGTGACGTTGTTCGGCGTTCTGTTCGGAATCATCTTCCTCGGCGATATGCTGCAGGCCAACGATTTCATAGCACTCGGTCTAATCGTTGCCGCATTGACCATCGCCAGGTTGGGCAAACGCTGATCCCGGCTAATCAATGGCGGGGCACTGGGGCCAAGCCACGTCCGACGGGGCGTCGACAGCGGGCGGCCGATCGTACCAGGGCTTGTCGCCATTCCGTTCAACGCGGCGAGGGCGCATGCGCTTGAAGAGGTGGCTGCTCCGCTCACGTTAGGGGGAGGCGGCGACTGGAACCGATCGTCGGGGGTGTTCTTCTTGCTTGGCGACGCGGTCCCGGATCGAACCGTTGGTGTCACCCCGAATGCGAAAGCCAGGTTAACGCCACACCCATGACGACTTCGGACGAGAAGGTCGCTGCGCTTCCTCCCGTTCTCGCCGGTCCGATCCTGCGCCGGGCGAGGCCCGAGCACCTCACCCTTTGGCTGGCCCTCCGCGCGCCGGCCGAGATCCAGGTCGAGCTTCTCCCCGAAGGCGGCGAGGCCACCATCATCCGCCTCAAGCCGTCTGACCAGGGCTACCGGCTCGTTTCGGCGGGACGCCACCTCCACTACGTCCTGCTCGATCTCGAGCTCAAAGATCCGCTTCCTCCCGACCGTTGGATCGGCTACCGGCTGTCGATCCTGATGTCGGACGCGACCCAATCCGGATGGCAGGACCACTCCGGCTGGGCGCCGGATCTTAGTTACCCTGGGAAGGCGACGCCGGGCTTTGTTCTGCCGTCCCGGGTGGGATCGCTGCTGCACGGGTCCTGCCGCAAGCCACATCACCCATCCGGCGACGGTCTGGTTACGGGCGATGCGTTGCTCTCCCGCTATCTGGATGACGGTCCCGATCCCGAGAGCGGTCTTTCAAGCTGGCCCTCGTTTCTCATCATGAGTGGCGACCAGATCTATGCCGACGACGTGGCCGGGCCGATGCTCCGCGCGATCCATGGCCTGGTTGAAAGACTCGCGCTGCCCGACGAAAAGCTCGAGCAAATGGCAACGCCGGAACTGACGACGGCAGATGCGCTTTACAGGGACGAGGACAGCTACTATCGCCGGGAAAACCTTCTGCCCGAAACCGGCAACGAGCCCGCCCTGTGGGACGTGATGTTCAGAGGCGCGCACAAGCCGGTTTTTACTACCGACACCGCGCACAACCATCTGATCACGGCGGCCGAGGTGTTGGCGATGTATTTGCTTTCGTGGTCGCCAGCCGGCTGGGTGGGGCTCTCGCTTGATGCGCCGGAGGGCCTAACGGCCGAGGAAACCGCTCTTTACCAAACGGAAAGGACGATCATTGAGGACTTCGCACGTAACCTGTCACAGGTCCGCCGGCTTCTTGCACATCTGCCGGTAGCGATGATCTTTGACGATCATGACGTGACCGACGATTGGAATCTGCACCGGGATTGGGAGGAGACGGCCTACGGTCATCCGTTCTCCAGGCGGATCATCGGCAACGCGCTTCTCGGCTACTTCCTGCATCAGGGCTGGGGCAACAGCCCGGAAGCCTTCCCGGATGATCTCGTCGATGCCGTCCGGTCGGCTCTCGCCGGTCCCGGAAGCCAGGAGCACGATGGCGCCATTGACCGGCTCATCGACTTCGAGGGTTGGGACTTCGCGTGGGCGAGCGATCCTCCCCTCGTGGTTCTCGATACGCGAACCCGGCGTTGGCGATCTGAATCCTCGGGCGATCAACCGTCGGGATTGCTCGACTGGGAGGCAGTCACCGACCTGCAGCGTACCTTGCGCGGCAAAACGTCTGTGCTGCTCGTTTCCGCCGCGCCGATCTTCGGCGTGAAACTGATCGAAGCGGTCCAGCGGATTTTCACTATGATCGGAAAGCCACTCTTGGTGGATGCGGAGTATTGGATGGCGCATCCCGGAACAGCGGACGGGATCCTGAACGTCTTTCGGCATCGCAAGACGCCCGACCTCTTCACCATCCTGAGCGGGGACGTCCATTACTCGTTCGTGTTCGATGTCGAGATCCGGGGTCGGCAGGGAGGACCCGATATCTGGCAGATCTGTTCGTCGGGGCTCAAGAACGAGTTTCCTGATCGACTGCTCGACAAGCTCGATCGGTTGAACCAAGTGCTTTATGCGCCGGGCTCAATCCTGAACGTTTTCACAAAGAGGCGGCGCATGCGGGTCATCCCCAGGAAGCCTCTAGGGGCGCCGCGTGGACGGCGGCTTTTAAACGGCGCTGGGATTGGCTTGGTCGAGTTCGATGACCGGGGGGCGCCCAACAGAATTGGCCAGGCGCTTTCCGCAGGCGGCTTTGTATCGTTCCGTCGGCGCGAGGATGAAGCGCGTTGGGAATGAGAGCAGGGAGCGTTTTCAGCCATCCGCCGCTGATCCGCAACGCTTGCGTCTCGGCCACGTCGTTGACGCATAGGTATTTCGCGGCGCTACGACGGCATTGGCCTCACGCGTTGTTGCCAAGCCGTTCGCATCGAGCGAGGGCGATGATGCAATGTGGGCAAGCGGATCGAGAGGTTTCCACCATCGAACCGCAAGTCTCGTTATTCTCTGGCTAGTCACATCGGGCCGGAAAAGACCAAAGTTAACCATGCGTGCCGCTCTTCTCACCGCAGTCGCCATGCTGGCCTTCGCAGCCAATTCATTGCTGTGCCGATTGGCCCTCGGTGAGCAGGTTATCGATGCCGCTACTTTTACGACGGTGAGGGTGGGTTCCGGTGCGGCGACATTGTGCCTGATCGTGATGCTTCAACGTAGAGCATTGAGCCCCGGTAAGGGCGATTGGCGCACTGTCGCGATGCTGTTCATGTACATGGCGTTCTTTTCCTTCGCGTATCGGTCCCTTAGCGCCAGCACAGGCGCTTTGATCCTCTTCGGCGCCGTTCAACTCACGATGATTGTAACCGCGTTGCGCGAAGGCGAGCACTTCACGGTGCTTTCCTGGGTCGGGTTGACGTTGGCCGTCCTTGGGCTCGTTTATCTGGTGTTGCCGGGCGTGACCGCGCCCGATCTCGTGGGCGTATTGCTCATGACGATCGCTGGGATCGCCTGGGGCGTTTACTCCTTGCTGGGGAGGGGTACGGCCGACCCACTTGGCGCGACGGCGCGTAACTTCATCTATTCCCTGCCTCTCGTGCTTGTAGTCCAGCTCCTGTTCCTTAGTGATTTGGATATTTCCGTGTATGGCTTGATGCTTGCCGTGGCGTCAGGAGCGCTCGCCTCCGGCTGCGGCTACGTGGTGTGGTATGCGGCTCTCCCTAGACTTACGGCCACGCGCGCCGCGACAGTTCAGTTATCCGTCCCGGTGATTGCTGCGTTCGGGGGAGTGGCGCTTCTGTCCGAAGAGATCACGCTGCGCCTTCTGCTGGCTTCATCCGCGATATTGGGAGGGGTGGCGATTGTGTTGGTCCAACGCTCAGCAAAGGCGCCGTAACTGCCAGGACATTTGAACGACGTTCGACACTTTGTTCAGCTCGTCATCATTCTCCATACCAGTCTCTCCCGAGTGTCGCTCAGCCGCCCAGGGTTGCGAGAAGGCGAGGTTGCGCCGCGGGCCTTGATAGGCCGGCAGCTAGGACTACTGTGCTACGGCGGTACCGCGGACGGTCGTGCACTCGACGGCATAGATGCCGATGCTCCAACCGCTGGTGTCATAGGTAATGCCCGCCAGCGCATTGGCACCCGGCGCTTTGGCGATGGCCGCGTTCACCAGAGTTTCCATGTTGATCTTGCTGTTGAGGCGAATGAAGCCGAGGAAGGTCCGCTCACAGTACTCATGGGATACAGGCGCGCGGCTCTCGTACTCACCCGGTGTGAGCGGCACATTTGAAGGTGCGACGCCGCGCGGGCCGCTGACACAGGCTGAAAGGGCGATAGCACCGGCAACAGCGGCCAACACAGGCAGTTTTTTCATTGGACAGGCTCCTCCTAGCTCGGTCGAACGGCTACCCCGCCGTCTGACGTGCCGTTCAGTCCCGCTCGGGCCGGTTCTCCTGCTCCGGTCGAGGGATCACCTCCGATGCCGTCGCACGGATCAGATCCGCAAACGCCGGATCAGACGGTCCGGAGGGACGAGTCACTCTTCCATTGGCGGAGGAGATGAGCAAGTCATTCTCACAAAAGCCG
Source organism: uncultured Rhodospirillaceae bacterium (assembly GCA_964619055.1). Taxonomy (GTDB): domain Bacteria; phylum Pseudomonadota; class Alphaproteobacteria; order Rhodospirillales; family Defluviicoccaceae; genus CAYVUM01. Next base: position 72,521 of record CAZUDB010000006.1, on the reverse strand, counting down.
ACCGCGATCCGAAGCGCTCCGGTCCGCGGCGCTCCATCGTCCGTCAAGCCCGGCTCGCAGAGCTTGTTGTGATTGAAGCGCTCGGGACGGTTCAAGACCACCACGAAGCGATAGGCCTCGCGGGTCTGCTCCGTCCTGGTGGGTGAAAAGTGGGGGCCGAGCTTCGGAAAAGCCTGCGCCATCGCTGTTAACACAGCGGCTTGGACCTCCCCGTCCGGGCTCGAAAAGGGATTGCCGACGATTTCGGCATAGATCTCTCCCGGCTCTGCCGCGTACACGAACGTGGAATTGGTGCCGGGCAGTGGCCTCTGGGTGATGTTGACGATGGCGGCATCGCAAGCCCCGGCCAACGCGGCAACCGCGATCAGCGCTATCAAGCGGAGCGAGCCGATGGTCCCGAGGCGGCGCCGGCGTGCGCTTGTGCTATGGGTTGGGCGTTGCTGCTTAGACATCCACATCGGCGACGAACCGGGCGTGTTCTTGGATGTAGGCAAAGCGAAGCTCCGGACGCCGGCCCATGAGCGTTTCTACCAAGCCAGCGGTGTCAGCGGCGCCCTCCTCGCCGGCCTGCTGGGTGCCGTTGGGCAGGACAACGCGCAGCAGGCCGCGCGTCTTCGGATCCATCGTGGTCGCCTTGAGTTGCGCCGGCGGCATTTCGCCCAAGCCTTTGAAGCGACTGACATCGACCTTGCCGCGGTTGCCGAAGTGCTCAGCAATGCGACGTTCCTTGTCGGCATCATCGCGGGCATAGATGGTCGTTGCCCCCTTTGTTAGGCGATAGAGCGGCGGTACGGCGAGATGGAGGTGGCCGCGGCGGACAAGCTCCGGCATCTCGCGAAAGAAGAACGTCATTAGCAGCGAGGCAATGTGGGCGCCGTCCACGTCCGCATCGGTCATGATGATGACCCGCTCGTAACGTAGCCCCGCCGCATCGAAGGTGCGCCCAATACCACAGCCAAGCGCTTCGGTTAGGTTCTGGAGCTCCTGATTGGCGCGGAGCTTTTCGCCGGACGCGCTGACCACATTCAAGATCTTGCCGCGCAGGGGCAGGATGGCCTGCGTCTCTCGGTCCCGCGCCGACTTGGCGGACCCGCCGGCCGAGTCGCCCTCGACGATGAAAATCTCCGTTCCCGCCGCCGTAGTCCGCGAGCAATCGGCTAGCTTGCCGGGCAGCCGGAGCTTTCGCGTCGCCGATTGCCGTTTGGTCTTTTTTTCCTCAGCGCGGCGCAGGCGGGTGTCGGCGCGGTCGGCCATGCGCTCGATCAGAGTTCGCGTTGCTTCGGGGGCGGCGGACAGCCAGTGATCGAAATGATCCCGGACCACCTGCTCGACGAGCCGCGTTGCCTCGGGCGTCGTCAACCGCTCCTTGGTCTGGCCCTGGAACTGGGGCTCGCGGATGAAGACGGAGAGCATGATGGATGCGCCGCCGACCACATCCTCCCCGGCAATCCGCGAGGCACCCTTGTGGCCGACGAGCTCAGCATGGGCCTTGATGCCTTTCAGCAGCGCGGCACGCAAGCCGGCTTCGTGGGTCCCGCCCTCGGGCGTCGGCACGGTGTTGCAATAGGAGCGGATGAAGCCGTCGTCATCCTCCGGCCAGACGATCGCCCATTCCACCTTGGCGCCGTCCAAGCCGTTGACCACCTCGCCCACAAACGGAGACGGGGTGAGCGTTGTCCGTTCGCCGAGGGCCGCGGCCAAGTAATCGGCGAGCCCGCCCGGGAAGTGGAGGATCGCCGTTTCCGGTGTGCTGTCACCGGCGCTGGGGTGGCCAGGGTCGCAGCTCCAGCGGATCTCGACACCGCGAAACAGATAAGCTTTGGAGCGCGCCAAACGGAACAGCTCGCCGGCGCGAAACCGGGCTGCTGCGCCGAAAATTTCCGGATCTGGGTGGAACGTAATGGTGGTGCCGCGGCGGTTCTGCACCGCACCCTTGTTCTCCAGCGGGCCCAAGGGCCGGCCGCGCGCGTAGGACTGCTGCCACAGCGTCCGGTCGCGGGCGACCTCCACGGTGAGGCGATCGGACAGGGCATTGACCACGGAGAGTCCAACCCCGTGCAGGCCACCGGACGTGCTGTAGACCTTGCCGCTGAACTTGCCACCCGAATGCAGCGTCGTGCAGATCACTTCCAGGGCTGAGGTGTTCGGTGCCTTGGGGTGGGGATCCACGGGAATGCCGCGGCCGTTGTCGCGAACGGTGACCGTGTCGTCGGCTGCCAGCGACAGCTCGATCCGGCTGGCGAAGCCGGCGACAGCTTCGTCCATGGCGTTGTCCAGCACCTCTGCGACCAAGTGGTGCAGGGCCCGTTCGTCGGTGCCGCCGATGTACATGGCCGGGCGCTTACGGACCGGCTCTAGGCCTTCGAGAACCTCAATGTCCTTGGCGGAGTAGTCCGACATGGGAACCGTGGTTGCCGGCTCCACCTTGCCGGTCGACGGTGCGGTTTGGCCGTCACTGCGTTCCGGGGGCGTGTGATCAAACAGGTCACTCATTGGCAGATCATGGCATCCTTGAGACGCCGGCTCACGGCCGACAGGCACGGCATCAAGCACCGATTTGCCTGAAATCGTCAACTCTCGGCCCATCACCGTTGCGGGACGTGGTCGTCACGGGCGACACTGGTGCAAACTCCGAGATCGCCCAGGAGAGGTGCCATGGTGAAGGTCGGGCGTGCGGTTCGAGCCTATCCTGCGCTGACGTGGCTTGCCGTTGGCTTGCTTGTCGCCAATGGTTCGGTGCTGGCTGGCGAGGTCTCCATCGTCTCCGCCGAGGCGACGAGAGAGGGCGAGACCACATGGCGATTCGAGGTGACGCTGCGACACGCGGACACCGGTTGGGAGCACTACGCCGATGCCTGGGAGGTGCGCACCCCGGATGGCGCCGTGCTTGGCACCCGCACACTTCTCCACCCCCATGTGGAGGAGCAGCCGTTCACACGGTCGCTGAACGGTGTCAAGGTGCCGCCGGATGTCCAGACGGTCCTGATCCACGCCCACGACAGCGTCCACGGCTGGTCGCCCGCCGCGGTGACCGTCGAGCTTCGCTGATGTGAGCTTCCCGGAGGTGAGCTTCCCGGAGGTGAGCTTCCCGGACGTGAGCTTCACTGGCGACCGGGCGCTCAGATGCAACCAGCCACGAAGCTGGCGCCATCCACGTAAACGCTCAAGAAACCATGGTGAATGGCGTTGATGATTTCGGACGCCCAGACCCGCCCGGTCTCCGTCCACAGGGCGGCCGCGATCCCGCCCGCAACCAAGGCGGCCAGCAGCCAACGAGACAGCATGATCCGGAGCACGAGATGGAGCACGGTCGAGAATCTCCCTGCGGGCCGCTGGGCTGGCTTGCCGTTATCCTATTGAATCGGCACCACCTCAAACGTGAGCGCAGGTAGTGGCCGCCGCAACACCTAAAGCGAGGTTGATCCGGTCGGGCGCGGCGTGGGCGCGGTCCAGCGCAGGAGCCCGCGGAACGGCAGCAACAGGGCAAGCGCCATGGCGGTTTTGACGGCAAAGTCACCGATGGCGAGCGTGACCCAGGGGATGTCCGTGCCTCCAAAGGCGGCGGCGAAGAACACGGTCGTGTCCAACGCCGATGCCAGGAGCGAGGACACGAGCGGCGGCAGCCACCAAACCCGGTTACGGAGACGATCGAAGATCCCGACGTCGACCAGCTGCGCACACAAGAAGGCAGCCCCCGACGCGGCGGCGATGCGCGGGCTCGCCAACACCACGGACAAGACCACTGCGACGGCGAAACCGACATAGACCACGCGCCGCGCGGCCGGCGCTCCGAACTGGCGGTTCGTAAGATCGGTCACCAAGAAGGAGATAGGGTAGGTGAAGGCCGCCCACGTCAGCCAGTCGTTGATCGCAAACTGAACCAGCACGTTGGACGACGTGATCACCACGACCATGGCGATCACGAACACGATCATCTTAGGCTGCAATGCAAAAACTCTCCAGTGGCCCGATCCCGGCGGGGGAAATAGGTGGGGCAGTGATGACGGATGGTCGATTAATCGCTGTCATGGAACCAGTTGTAGATCTTGTCGGCAAGGGCTTTGCTGATCCCCTCCACCATGGCGAGATCCGCGCGTGCCGCTTTTGAAACGCCCTGGGCGGAGCCGAAGTGGTGGAGCAGCGCCTTCTTGCGTTTGCCCCCGACACCGGGAATGGCATCAAGTGACGAGCGCTCGATCTTGGCGGAGCGCTTTTGCCGGTGGCCGCCGATCACGAAGCGGTGCGCCTCATCGCGCAGCCGCTGCACGAAATAGAGCACCGGATCGGTTGCTGCCAGCGACAGGGGCGGCCGTCCCGGCCGGTAGATCCGCTCGCGCCCAGCGTTGCGATCCGGTCCTTTGGCCACGGCGGCGAGCGCGACATCGTCAATGCCCAGATCGGAAAACACGGCCTCGGCGACACCCAGTTGGCCGCCGCCGCCGTCCACCAGCACCAGGTCCGGCCAGTCGACGCCCCGGCGTTCGGGGTCCTCCTTGAGGGCGCGGCCGAAGCGCCGGCTCAGGACCTCGCGCATCATGGCGTAGTCGTCGCCAGCGGTGATTGCCTCGCTCCGGATGGTCCATTTGCGATAGGCGGCCTTTTGGAAGCCTTCGGCTCCGGCGACGATCATGGCGCCGAGCGCATCCCGCCCCTGGACGTGGCTGTTGTCGTAAACTTCGATGCGCTCCGGCGTTGCTTCTAGCTCCAGTGTCTCGGCCAAAGCGTCCAGCAGCCGGCGTTGGCTGGCACTTTCGGCGAGGCGCCGGCCCAGGGCTTCGCGGGCGTTATCGAGGGCGTTCTTGATCAGTGCCAGCTTGTCGCCGCGTTGGGGAAACTCGACCCGGATTCGGCGTCCGGCGTGGACGGCAAGGGCCTCGCTGACAAGGGCTTGCTGCGGCAGCCGATGGCTGACCAGGATCAGGGAAGGCGGCGGCTTGTCCGCGTAGAACTGGCCCAGGAACGCTTCCAACACCGCTTCAACGGGCTCGTCGGCAGCGTGGGCCGGGTAGTAGGCGCGGTTGCCGTAGTTGCGCCCGGCACGAAAGAAAAACACTTGAATGCCGGTCTGGCCCCCGTCGCGGTGGGCAGCGATCACATCGGCCTCACCTAAACCGGCCAAGTTGATGTCCTGGTGCGACTGAACGGCCGCCATCGCCCGGATACGATCGCGAAAGCGAGCGGCCTCCTCGAACTTCAGATCCGCGCTCGCGGCTTCCATATGGGCGGCCATCTCCTGCTGGACGGCTTGACTGTCGCCCTCGAGGAAGCGCCGGGACTGATCGACAAGGGCCGCATACCCAGCTTCATCCACATAGCCGACGCAAGGGGCCGCACAGCGCTTGATCTGATAGAGCAGGCACGGCCGGGTTCGCGCCGCGAACACGGAGTCCGAGCAGCTTCGCAGCAGGAATGCCCGTTGCAGCGCCGTGAGCGTTTGATTGACGGCCCAGGCCGAGGCGAAGGGGCCAAAGTACCGGCCTGGACGGGTGCGAGCCCCGCGGTGCTTCAGTACCCTTGGGAAGGTGTGGTCGGCGGTGACGAGGATGGACGGGAACGACTTATCGTCACGCAGCAAGATGTTATAACGCGGTTTCAGGCGCTTGATGAGGTTCGCTTCTAGCAGCAGAGCCTCGGCTTCGGTGTGCGTCGTGACCACCTCAAGCATCGCCGTCGCCGCAACCATCCGGCCCAGACGCACACCAAGGCGGATCGGCTGCGTGTAAGCAGCCACACGCTTCTTCAGGTTCTTCGCTTTGCCAACGTAGAGCGCGTTGCCGTCCGGATCGAGCATCCGGTAGACCCCGGGCCCTGCCGGAAGCGTCTTTAACTGAGCTTCGATGACGCCAACGCCTGATAGGCCCGAAGGTTGGTTAACGTCGGCACTCCTGGGGTCCGATGGGGCGTGATCCCCGGCTGGTGGTAAGGCGCCAGGCACGCCAGCTAGCTTACAGCGACGGGCGGGGGTGGGCCGTTCGCCGAGACGCGATCCGGAGTTGCCCGCACTCTGTGGAAAACACTGTTGATGAGCCGAGTGTGTAACACCCCCTCTACGCACGCGTGAGTTACGTAGCATTTTACGCAACTTAAGCATGCCTTGTTAATACATTGAAATCGTATGAGTTTTTTGCGAACGCAAAAAACCATACTTATTTTACGCTTTTTGGGGGGGGCGACGCAACCCAAATGAGGCCCGCTGTTTTGGCTGTGTACAACCTCGAAAGGCTCCATTCGTCCAAAGCAGCGTTTTCGGGGCGCAAAAAAACTGGGGTTATCGGCCCCGGGCCGTTCGTTCAATTTCCACGCCGACGCTTGCCGCATCCTGAAACACATCCAATTTCTCGACACGAACGCGGACCGACTCGATCCGGGAGTCGGCTAGGCAGAGGCCGGCGATCATCTCGGCCAGGGTTTCGACCAGCCGGATGTGCCCGCGACCGACAATCTCCCGCACGCCGTCGGCAATGCGCTCGTAACACACCACATTGGCGAGGTCGTCGCTCAACTCGCGGCCATCGTCGCCCACAGCCAAGTCGAGATTGATGCGAACCCGCTGCGGTGACGTCTCCTCATGCCGATGCCAGCCGATGGAACAATCCAGCTTCAGGTCGCGGATGAAGACATGGCGTACGCCCCTGCGGGCGTCAGCAATGCGGAGCGGATGGACGACGCGCGCGGGGTCGGATGTCATCGGGCCCTTCGGTTTCGTAATCGATCGCTGCGACCAGATCGGGTCTCGTTCCACGGAGCCGCTTAACCCTCACGCGGACGAGGCCGGAAAGGTCTACTCGTCGACGACTTGGCTGGCAATGGCCGGGCTCCAGCCCAGATGTTGACCACCATCGGCCGCGATCATCTGCCCTGTCACCCCCGGTGCGTCAAGCAGGAAGCGGACGGCGGCGGCGATTTCCTCCGGTGCCACGGGCCTGGCCAGGGGTACCGATGACCACTGCCGTTCGAACTGTTCCTGAGTCTGGCGCAGGCTCGGCAGAACGGGACCCGGGCCGACGGCATTGACCCGGATGCGCGGTGCCAGTGCCATAGCCAGCGTTTGGGTGAGCGTCCACAGTGCCGCTTTGCTAACGGTATAGGAGGTAAAGTAAGGGGTCAGATTAAAAACCCGCTGGTCTAAGATATTGACGACGGCGGCAGTCGCATCGGCCGGGAGCAGTCGGGCAAGGCACTGGATCAGTACGAACGGTGCGCGCAAGTTTACCTCTAGGTGGTGATCCCACGACTCTCGGGTCACAGTGGTGGCGTCGTCCCGCTCGAACACGGAAGCGTTGTTGACGAGCGCACGAACAGGGCCGAGGCTGGCGATCACCTGCGGCACCAGCGCTTGTACGGCATCTTCATCGGCAAGGTCGGCCGCGAATGCGTCGGCCTGGCCGCCGGCGGCCCTGATCATCGTGACGACCTCGTCCGCGTCTTCGACCGAGGCCGCACAATGAACGCCAACGGCCCAGCCGTCACGAGCGAGGTCCAGCGCGATTGCACGGCCGATTCGTCGGGCGGCACCGGTGACGAGGACGCAGCCGCGCTCGCGCGCCCCCGCCATACCAGCTACCACGGCACCACGGCCGCGACGCCAACGGCCTGGACGGCGATGTAGGCTACGTAAAGAACTAGGAAGAGCACGCCGGGGACGCGCCCAAACCGGCTGCCAAGCAGACAGGGCAGAAGCAGAGCCGTGGCGCCGAGCATAACCCAGATGTCGAAATTGAGAATTTGAGGATCAACAGGCACGTTGGTGACGACGGCCACGGTGCCGCCGACAAGCAGAATATTGAAAAGATTGCTGCCGACGATGTTGCCGATGGCAATGGCGGCATGGCCGCGAGCGCCGGCAACGACGGATGCTGCCAACTCTGGTAACGAAGTCCCAATCGCAACCAGAGTTAGCCCGATCACCGCATCGGAAACGCCAGCCTCCCTCGCGATGGCTGTGCCGCCGGTAACCAACTGGTCCGCACCGATTAGAACGCCGGCCAGGCCGCCAATGGTCATGACCCAAGCTTTCCAAGACGGACCGGCGACCGAGCCGAGCTGCTCCGCCTCCCGGGCCCGCGTCTCCGCCGCATCGTCATCCGTGGACCGCATCTCGCGCCAAAAGGTCAGCGCGATGAACCCGATAAAGCCGATCACAAGAACAAGTCCGCCCAAGCGTCCGATGCTGCCCGGCATGATCAACGCCGCGAACAACAAGGATGCGGCGATCAGGCTAAAGGCATCGACCGTCAGCGGTTTCGGGCGCGGCGGTACCGGCCTCAGCAGGCCGGTCATGCCGAGAATCAGCAAGATATTGGCCACATTGCTGCCAACGATGTTGCCGACCGCAATGCCCGGTGCATCGGCAAGGGCGGCATTCAGTGAGACGACAAGCTCTGGTGCGGATGTGCCGAAGGCAACGACTGTCATCCCGATGACGAGGGGGGAGACACCCAAGCGCCGGGCAATCGCTGCGGCGCCGCGAACCAAAAACTCGGCACCGCCCAGCAAGAGGACGAGGCCCAGAGCGACCTGCAGATAGATCATTGGGCGGTCGTTTGCCCCGTATTTTCAGTCGGCGCTGTGGTTTCGCCCGCGGGCCGGGCGGCGAGACGGCGCGCCAGCGGAGCAAATTCGTGGACCAGGCGCGTGTAGATAGGGCGCTTGAAGCCGATTGCCAGATCGGGGAGCTTTTCCAGACCAACCCAGCGCCAAGCATCGAATTCCGGTTTCTCATCGGCGTTCAGGTCAATCTCGCTGTCCGCGCCCGTGAACAGAACCGCAAACCACTGCTGCTCCTGTCCGCGATAGCGGCCCTTCCATACCCTATTCGAAATATCTTTCGGGAGGTCGTAGCGCAGCGCCTCCGAACAGACGGCTAGAATGGGGACCGATGCGATGCCTAACTCCTCTGCCAACTCACGCTGCAGTGCCTGTTCGGCCGTTTCTCCCGTGTGGACGCCGCCTTGGGGCAACTGCCAAGCATCTCCCCGCGTGTCAATCCGCCGGGCAACCAGAACCCGTCCATCCTGCCCAAATACCACGGCGCCAACGCCGCGCCGCCAAGGGCGGGGGTCCTCGATGCTCATGATCCCTCCAAGAACTGACGGTTGGCGACGGCTGATGCTGGCGTCAGTACGACGCCGCGCTCGCCGAGCGCGCGCGCCCATCGCTCAATCCGCTCGATCGTGATGGGATACAGGTGCGCGAGGCCGACGGCAATGGCGCGACGATCGGCTTCGGCCTCCAGCGCGGCGAGTTGCGCATCAATGGCGGACGCCGACGGCTCCTCATCAACCCAGAGATCGGCCACGACCCGGTTCACGCCCAAGTCGTCGGCAACCTCGATAACCGGCGTCCCAGGCGGCATCGGCCCGAACACAACCATCAATCCACGATTGTCGAGCACGCTTAGCGGCGGTTCCAGGGGTGCCGCGTTCGTCTGGAAGGCGGCCACATCCGGGGCGACAACACCCACGTAACCGACCGCACTTGCCAATACCTGCGACAGTCGGTTCGTATTGTCGCGGGCGGAAAGCGTCGACAGCACCGCCAGCGGTCCCGGATCGCGGAATTGGCGATTCGCGGGCTCCAGCGGGAGCGTCAATAGGGTCTCGTGACCGGCAGCGCGGGCTGCATCGACGATCGGACGCGGATCGGTTGCGTAAGGGTCAAGGGCGAGGGTTATGTCCGGAGGCAACGCTTCGATGGCGCTCAACGACGATGGCACGCTCAACCCCACCCCGGTGACGATGAGCACGATCCGAGGGCGGTCGTCGCGGTCGTCGGCCGGGCGGGCATACACCTGCGAGGGCTTGCGCCCGTCGGGGCCGATCCTCGGTAACAGTCCGTAGGGGCTTTCCTCAACGAGAGCGCTATCGGGGACGGGCGAAAGTCGCACCGACGGCACCTCCGGCGTTGTCAGTTCGACGACCTCGACGGTATCAGGATCACTCCAAGGAAAGCCGACCCAGAGGGCCGCTGCCAACACGGCGCCAATCCCGGCTAGTGCCCAAACCCCCGCCAAACCAAAGATCTGACCAGGCCGCTTTCGTCGGCTCAGGCTGGAACGGGAAGCCGAACTCTGCACGCCGACAACTCGCGGAGCGTCAGCTCACTCGACCGGGTTGGCCGAATCTCGGTCGGTCCCGGTGGCTTGGCCCATCACGGAGGTGCCGGCGGCTGAGTTAAGTGTGTAGAGGGCAATGCCACGGATCAAATCGATGGCGCGGATCAATTGATAATCCTGGCGCTCGAGGGCCTCGTCACCCTCTTCGTCGGCGGCGGCGGCGCCATCATCGTCATCGACCGGGCCTTCATCCTCCGAACGCTCATTGTTGAGACGGCCTCGCAAGTCAGCCTCGCGTCGCCGCTCGGCATTCAGCACCTCCAGGCGGGCTGCTTCCACCTCGATGTCCGGCTCGATGCCGACGGCTTGGATCGAGCGCCCAGATGGCGTGTAATACCGTGCCGTCGTCAATCGGATCGCACCGTAGCCGGTGAGCGGCACGATGGTTTGGACCGAGCCCTTGCCGAACGACTTGGTGCCCAGCACGATCGCACGGCCATGGTCCTGAAGGGCACCCGCAACGATCTCGGACGCTGATGCCGAGCCGCTGTTGATCAGCACGACGACGGGCAGATCATCGGCAATGTCGCCAGCGCGGGCATTGTAGCGCTGCGTGTCCTCCGGTCGCCGGGAACGCGTTGATACGATTTCACCGCGCTCCAGGAACGCGTCGGCAACGGCGACGGCCTGAGACAGTAACCCGCCAGGGTTGTTGCGTAGGTCTAGCACGACCCCCTGCAAGTCCCCGTCGGCCTCGGCACGCAGCTCTTCCAACGCGTCTTCCAAGCCGTTGGCGGTCTGTTCGCTGAAAGAGCTGATGCGGATATAGCCGACTTGGTCCTCAAGGCGGCTGCGAACGGATTGTATCGTGATGACGGCCCGAGTGATCGAGACCTCGAACGGATCCCGACCATCCCGCCGGATCGTCAGATCGATGCTGCTGCCGACCCGTCCGCGCATCTTCTTCACCGCCTCGGCGAGGGTCAGACCGAGGACGGGCTCACCATCCAAATGCGTGACCAAGTCACCTGGCTCCAGGCCGGCCCGGAAGGCTGGCGTGTCGTCAATGGGAGAGACGACCTTCACCAGCCCATTTTCCATAGTGACCTCGATGCCGAGGCCCCCGAACTCGCCTTTGGTCTGAACCTGCATGTCCCCAAAGCTCTCGGCGTTGAGGTAGCCGGAATGCGGATCGAGGGAGGCCAACATGCCGCCGATCGCGGCCTCGATCAGTTCCTTGTCGGTGGCTTCCTCGACAAAGTCGGCGCGGACGCGCTCGAACACGTCACCGAACAGATTGAGTAGACGATATGTTTCAGCATCGCTTGTGGCTTCGTCGGCGGAACTGACAACGTTGGGAAGCACCAGTGCAAACGCCGCAGCGAGAACCAGCGTGCGAAGCATCATTGCGTGACCTTTCGTGCTGTTGCCGTCAGCCAGGGCATTGGGTTGACGGGTTGACCATCAAGTCGGAGCTCGTAATACAGTCCCATCACCGATGCAGATCTCTGCTCGGCATGGGGTGTTTGGTACCCCGACAGCTTTCGATCAGCGCCGACCGCGGCGTGTTGTAAGTCATCGGTGCCGGATCCACTTGCCATAATGCCAACGGGAGCCCCAGCATCGACAACGTCACCAACGCGGGCGCTAATCCGACCGAATCCCGCCAGAATGCTATGATATCGGTCATCATGTTCGACGATCAAGAGCAGGCCATAGCCGCGAAACGGGCCCGCGAAGACGACCCGGCCGGCGGCGGGCGCCACCACAACGGCATCGGGGGCCGTGCTGTAGCGAATTCCCCGGGATCGGCCGGCCTCGGCAAACGCGTCCGGAGACGGGCCGCCAAACGCCACCTCTACAGGTCCGGCCACCGGTGCCACAGTCGCACCGGGCGCCGTCGCAATGGCTGGAGGGCCAGTGCGAGGCGGGCCATCCCCATGGGCGACCAGGGCTTTCAATACGTCCAAATTTACGGCCGACGGGTCCGCCGGCGGAGCTCCGGCCTCAGTCCGCTCCAAGCCGGCCAGCCGATCGCGAACTTTGGTTTTTTCCTCATGCAGCAGTGCTACCCGGTCACGTTCGCGGGCCACGGCTGCGGAAAGCCTGGTTAAATCGCGGCGCCGGGCGTCCGCTGCGGCCTTCGCCTTGGCCAGGCGGTCATAGACCGCGCGAATCGTTCGCCAGCGATCCTCGGCGGCCTGCCGTGTCCACTCCAGCGCCCGCAGTGTCCGTCGGGTCGCGCGGGGATCGGATGAGGTGAGGGCGATCGCGGCGGGCGAGGTACGGTCAATGCGATGCAGCAAGGTCAGAAGCCGGGCCGCTTCCGCATGGAGCGTCTGCACTCGCGTGCTGGCTTCAGCCACTTCCTGATCGATCTTGGTCAAGTCGTCGCGCGCCTGCTGTTGGGCCTGCTGCAGGTCACCAAGCGTCACCGCGGCTTCTCGTGACAACGTTGCTAAGCGGGCCAATTCGCCTGCCAGATCCAGCTCCCCGCTTTTTGCGGCCGGCTTCTCAGCTGCGTCACCGGCGATCGCAGTGGTGATGCTGATGCCAAGACTGACGACGGCGATGACCAGCATTGTCGCCAGCACGACAACCAGCGCGCGCGCAACCTCCCAAGTTCGGTCTGGCACACCGGTGAGCACGAACGTCACAACCATCGCATCCTGATTAGACCGCATCGTGGCAGCGGCATATCCATCTCGCATCGGTTGGCCTTGCCCTGAGACGGCCCCGTTGGGGGGTCTTGGTGCTGCGATCGGACGCAACTAGCGCCAATCCATGATGACTCTCTTCACCGCACTACTGGTCTATCAATCTGAAGCAAACCGATCCACTCAGGACCAGTGACACACGATGATTTTACCGAAATACTTATAAATGGGAAGAATGACATTGTGTGCCAAGAACGGTAATCTCACGCTAACCAGGTTGCGGGATAACCAATAGCAGAATGAACCGGCTCCCAGACCTCGCTCGGTCGACGCGGTCGGTCAGTCGGGTGCTTACCCAGTCAACGGACCGGCGACGGTTGGTTGGAGCACACAACGGGTGGGCGGCGGTGTCGCCGTTTGGCGCGGTTGCCGGTGCAGTTCTGGCCTTTTCGGGCGATTCCGTCAGATGAGGCCGGTAGGTACGAGAAATTGACGTGTTGCGTGCAGCGACCGCGCCTTCTTTCAAGGCGCGGTACGAGCGAATAACGATGATAAGGACGCAAGATGCGATCCGCAGCGCTTCTCATGGTCTTCGCGGCACTGTTGCCGTACATCCTGATCAAGCCTCATGTCGGTGTGCTGGCATGGTCATGGTTTTCCTACATGAATCCGCATCGACTGACCTGGGGCTTCACGTATAGCTTCCAGTTTTTGCAGATCATCGCGCTGGTAACATTAATTGGCTGGTTTCTATCAAAAGAACCAAAAAGAATACCATTTAATACGCTTAGTTGTTTGTTGATATTTTTGTCAATTTGGGTGTCAATTACGACAGTGTTTTCGTTGGCAGGCGAATATTCGCACGAAAAATACATTCAAACGATGAAGATATTGTTTTTTACATTCGTCACGCTCGGTTTAATTACAACAAGAGAACGGCTAAACGCTCTAATTTGGGTTATCGCTATTTCTATTGGCTTTTATGGAATCAAAGGAGGGATTTTTGCTATATTGACTGGTGGTCAATATCTTGTTTGGGGCCCTCCTGATAGCTTCATTGCTGATAACAATGACATTGCACTGGCGATGAGCATGGTGCTGCCGCTCATGGGGTACTTATTTTATACAGAGCAACGGCGCTGGTTAAAGCTGGCTTTGCTCGGTGCTATTGGCTTAACGCTGCTTGCTATTATTGCTAGTTATTCGCGCGGGACGTATTTGGGAGTCGCCGCTGCAGGGTTTGTTTTTTGGCTGCGATCACGCTACCGCATCAGTCTCGCTGCCGTTGGCACAGTTGCTGTTATTGCTGTTGCGGTTGTGTTTTCCGACAAAATTGATGAGGAGATCAAGAGTATCGGTCAATATCAAGAAGATGCATCGACAGCATCTCGCTTCGTTATGTGGAACTATGGTGTCAAGATTGCTTTAGATAATCCTGTTACCGGGGGCGGGTTTGATGTTTTTCACTATACACCCTTGTACCCGCGTTTTGGCTTGAGGCTATGTTCCAGTTGGGAGGCCTTGGTAGCGAGAAACGAAGGCCTGTGTCTGATGAAAGATTCGGGCACTAATGCTCATAGCATTTATTTTGAAGTGCTTGGTGAGCACGGATTCGTTGGGTTTGGAATTTTCTTGTCCCTTATCGGAATGACATTGCTGATTGGCCAACGCATAATCAATAGAACGAAAAAAAATCCGGATTTATATTGGGCAACAAAGATGGCCGAAATGGTTCAGCTGGCAGTTATTTCGTATTCAATCGCTGGAGCGTTTTACAACCGCGCTTTCTTTGATTTGTTCTATCATCTGGTTGCTATCATGTGCATCCTTAGCGTGCTTTTAGCCAAACTTCCCGCTATGCAGCCCGCCCGACAGGTTTGGCGGCCCAGTACAATGGCCGGCGCACCGGCGCTGCCGCGAGACGCTGGAACTGGGCCGGGGGTGGGGCAGACGGCATCAAGGAGCGGACGGCCCCAGATTGGTCCAGGACCCGCAGGCGGTGGGTCCGCGCGTCCCATCGGCCGGGCACCCGAACACTAACGAGCGTCTCGCCAACACCCGTTTAAGGAATCTCAACAGCAAAACTAAGGGGCGGCCCGGAGGCCGCCCCTATTGTTTGAGTCTCGACGCGCGGCAGTGCAGATGCACTCGGACGGTCAGAAGCTGGTGGTCAGAGCCAGCGTACCGCCGCCGCCGTCGGTGCCCGATTGCTGACTCGGTCCGGCAAGGATCTCACCAGCCGCATTGACATTGTTTTCGGCGTTTTCCTGGAACCAGAACAGGCCGCCGATGAGGCGAATTCCCGGGCCGAGCAAGTAGGTGCCGGAGACAGCGGCGACATGGCGATCCGCCTCCCCGGAGCCGATGGCGTTGAAGCCAGGCTCAGCGGTGTAGACGTACTCGGCGCCGACCTTATAGGGCCCGGTTTCATAGGTTGCCCCAATGGACCATGCCCGGCTCTCGAATTGTGCGTCCGTAGTTTGCGCGTTTGTGACGCCGCCGGTTTCGGCCAACCCGCCACGGGTCGGACCATTGAGCTTGCCGTAGGCACCGCCGATGGTTATGCCCGCAAAGCTAAACTGGGCACCGGCCTGCCAACTCAAAATGCCCTTGGCGGTGCCGTTGGGGTCGTTGTCGAAGCCGTTTGCAGTCGCCCAGGTCGATGCGTATTCGATGCCGGCACCGATGTCGATGCCGAAGCCGTTCTCGAGGACCTGATTGTAGTTGAGGCCACCGCTGACCGCATCCCGAAAGGAACCATTGGCCTTGTAGTTCGGTGAGCGCTGACCGAGCCCGCTTTCCTGCGGCGTGAAGGACACACCCAGTTGCAGGCCGCCAACGCGCGGCGTGAGGAACGTGGCCTTGACCGCGTCATCGGTGAATGTCTTGTTCGTAGAATCGGGCGAAATAAAACCAACCGTGTCGATGAAGAATTCGTTGGAGGCTACATCGCCTTCATCGTCGATGCTGAGACCGCCATTTGGGGCACCGACAAACAGAGCGTCTGACGCGCCATCCGTTGCACCCAACTGGATCAATCCGAGCCGGTCGCTCTCCAAGAATAGAAAAGACTCATCGATCCCCGTCGGGTCTTCGCCGCTGGCTTCCAACTGAACGTTAACACCGACCGTCAGGCCGTTGTCCAGCACGGTCGAGCCGACAAAGCACACTTCCGCGTTCTGCTTAAAATCGACGGCTGATGCGTTGAAGCCTTGCTGTACCCGCGTCCCGCCATCCTTGAAGTCCTGGGCCAAGCCGACGACCCAGAACTGCGAGAAGCCCGAAACATCGAGCTTGATCCGTTCCGCGGCTGTCGCATCGGCGCTGAGCCCCAGCGCCAATCCGGCCGCCGCCAGCGCGGTTGATCGGTAAAAACACGTTCTCATTGGCATCTTTCCCTTTGCGCGATCGCGCACATTTCAGATGCGCATCCCACCCACCAAGAGCGTCGTCCGCCGTTGAGCGTTACGCACACACTGCCACGCTGAAGGTTGGGGGCCCACCGAAACTGTCCCAAGATTTTACGCTATAATGTTTCGTGGCAGAGAGGATGTTGCCATTCAGTCGCAGCACATACAAGCGTCAAGCAGGGCAAAAAGTACCGATGCTGCAATGCATTAAGGGCATGGGCCAGATCCGCATTATTCTTGTGTGTACCCGAATTGCAACACGATTGCTCAGGTTGGGAGGCCGTGCTTACAACCACGTCGGTGTGGTTGCCGGCGATCGGAAACCTCGAGCGTCACGGGAAACGATGGGCCATGTGCCGGATATGGAAAGGGCGGCCCGAGGGCCGCCCCAACCAAACGGTACTGGTGACGAAACTTAGAAGCTGGTGGTCAGCGCGATGGTACCGCCGCCGCCTTCGGACTTGGACTGGCCATTGGCAGCCACGATGTTGGTGCCGCCGGCATTGACGTTGCTTTCGGCGTTCTGCTGGAACCAGAAGCCGCCGCCGACGATGCGGATGCCCGGGCCGAGCGTGTAGGTGCCTGAAAGCATGGCAACGTGACGATCCGATTCTCCGGTATCGATGGCAAGCAGACCTGTTTGGTTGGTGTAGACGTACTCCGCGCCAATCTTGTAGGGGCCTGTTTCATAGGAGGCGCCAATGGACCAGGCCCGGTTGTTGGTGCTGACATCGTTGGTGTTGGCATTATTTACAACAGTCGTCGTACCAGAGCACGCGCCGGCGACCGCCACTGCGTTGGCCGATTGCGCTGGGCAGGCGCCACTTGCTGGGCCGTTGAACTGACCGTAGCCACCGCCGACGGTAACGCCGGCGAAGCTCAACTGGGCGCCGCCGCTCCAAGCCAGCTGGCCCTTGTTGTTCAAGCTTTCGGAGCCATCCGCATTGAAACCCAATTGCCGGTTCGTGGCGCGCGCGTATTCGAGACCACCGAAGGCCGCGAGACCGAAGCCGCTGGCAAAGACTTGCCGGTAGTTGGCGGCGAAGCTGACCGCGTCACGGTAAGCGGCGGCGCCATTGTTCTTGTAGTTCGCGTCCCGCTGGCCGGCACCCGTATCCTGTGGCGTGTAGGAGAGAGCGGCCTGGAAGCCACCGACCCGCGGCGAGAAATAGGTCAGCTTGGTGTCGTCACTGGTGAAGTCTTTCTTGGTCGAGTCCGCCTGAAAAAACCCGACCGTATCGATGATGAAGCTGTTGGAAACAACATCGCCTTCGCCGTCGATGCTGACGCCGCCGTTGGGGGCGCCGATCCACAGCAGGTCGTAGGCGCTGTCTTCGGCGCCCATCCGGAGCTCACCGAAATTTCCACGAACGAAGAGGTAGGATTCGTCGATGCCTGTTACCTCACCGCTGGCTTCCAACTGCACGTTGACGCCGACCGTCAGGCCGTTGTCCAGCGTGGTTGACCCGACGAAGCACACTTCCGCGTTCTGTTTAAAGTCGATGGCCGACGTGTGATAGCCGACTCCGGGCCGAACGTTGCCAAGATCGCCGACTGATCTACCGATGCCGGCTGCACTTAGAGATCCCGACGCTCCAGCAAAAGCCGGTGCCGAGGGGGCGCTGACATCGCGCAGCCCGGTGTCATTGAAGTCCTGACTGAGGCCGACCACCCAGAATTGTGAGTAACCGGAAACTTCGAGCTTAATCCGCTCGGCAGCGGACGCGTCGGCCGCGAAACCGGCCATCAGGCCAGCAGCGGCGAGCGCAGTTGTTCCAAGGAGCACTTTCTTCATTTTCATCCTCTCCATACTTGCGAGGTGTCTGGAAAAACCCGATCCGGATTGAACAACGCCCGCCAACAGACGCTCGCCAACCGGTAACTGTCAGAATCAAGCCACGAAACGGATTCGGGGCGCAAGCGGATCTGGCTTCGTTCGTGTGCTTTGGGAACCACTGTAGCCAAAACGCAACAATCGGCCTAAGCGGCTCGCGGCCTGCGGACGCGATGCTCGAGGACTTGCGATCATGTCACACGGCCAGAAGCCGATGGCCCGTGGATCATCGCTGGTAGCTCGCATGACACCCGCCATCATTGCTGTTATCTTGCGCGCCGCGGCCAAATGCGCCGCTACTGAGCCTAAAAACAGCGCGCCGCGGCGAAAAGTGCTTCGTCCGACAGCACGTTTGGGATCTGGCCGCGGCTGCTGCGGGCCACAATGGAGAGCGAGCTGATATGAAAAACCTGGGTCAAATGATGAAGCAGGCGCAGGAAATCCAGGAGCGGATGGCAAGCCTCCAGGAAGATCTGGCAACGGCCGAAGTTGTCGGTCAATCCGGCGGCGGTATGGTCGAAGTGACGCTGTCGGGCAAAGGGGAGGCGCGGCGGCTGCGACTCGATTCGTCCCTTCTCGATCCGAACGAAACGGAGGTGTTGGAGGACTTGATCGTCGCTGCCATCAATGACGCTCGGGCGAAGGCCGAGAAGATGGCTGCGGAGCGGATGGCGGAGATTACCGGCGGGCTCAAGCTGCCGCCGGGAATGTCGTTGCCATTTTAAGGTCGGCCGCATCCCGGTCTTTGGCTGTCAGGGTGGCCGGCCGTGACTGTTCTTGACCAGGTTACCCAGATGCTGGCCCGTCTTCCCGGGTATGGCCCGCGCTCCGCACGGCGTGCGGCGTTGTTTTTGATAAAGCGCAAAGATCAGGTGCTCCTGCCGCTGGCCGAATCGTTGCTGGCAGCCGCCGAAGCGGTCCGCACCTGCTCTCAGTGTGGCAACCTGGACACACACGATCCCTGCGGCTTCTGCACCGATCCGGACCGGGACGACGCGTTGATCTGTGTCGTGGAGGACGTCGCGGACTTGTGGGCGTTGGATCGTGGCGGCAGCTTCCGGGGCCGTTATCATGTGCTCGGCGGCACGTTGTCGGCCCTTGATGGCGTCGGGCCGGAAGACTTGAAGATCGATGATCTGGTGCAGCGATGTCGCGGATCGGTGGTTCGGGAGGTGATTATCGCCACCAACCCCACGGTGGATGGTCAGACGACGGCCCACTACGTGGCGGACCGTCTGGCCGGAACGGGCGTGCAGATCTCCGGTCTGGCGCTTGGCGTGCCCGTGGGCGGCGAGCTGGACTACTTAGATGACGGCACCCTGAGCGCCGCGTTGCGCGCCCGCCGGCCCCTGACATGACGGCCGATTCGGACTCGGCGACATCCAAGCGCGCGGACCGAGGCAATGGCCATGGCGAGGACGCGGACGCTGTGTCGCGCCAGCATGCGCCACCACCCACGCTGTCCTTTGGCACCATCTTCTTGGCGTTCCTGCGGTTGGGACTGACCTCTTTTGGCGGGCCCATCGCGCACTTGGGTTACTTCCGAGACGAGCTTGTTGAGCGCCGCAGGTGGCTCGATGATCGGGCGTACGCGGATCTCGTGGCCCTATGCCAGTTTTTGCCCGGACCGGCGTCAAGCCAAGTGGGGGTGGGGATCGGCATTCTACGCGGCGGCCTGGCCGGTGGTGCCGCTGCCTGGCTTGGGTTCACCCTGCCGTCTGCGGTGTTGATGATCGGGTTCGCATTTGGCGTCGGCCACTATGGCGATGGACCGGTACCGGGATGGCTGGTGGGCTTAAAGGCCATGGCTGTTGCCGTGGTCGCGGACGCGGTGTGGACCATGGGCCAGCGGCTTTGCCCCGATCGGGCGCGCGCAACACTGGCGGCGGCGGCGGCTTTGCTGGTGGTGACCTGGCCGCTGGCCGTCGGCTCGACGGCCTTCGCCCAAGTTGTGGCGATCCTATGCGGTGCTGTGGTGGGCGTGATCGTCGTGCGAGAGACCACCACCGGTGCGGCGCCGCATCTCGCGGTTCCGATTTCCGTTCGCATGGGATGGCTTAGTCTCATCGGGTTCGCCCTGCTGCTTGGCGGCCTTCCGATTGCCGCGTTGTTGACGGGCAGTGGTTTGCTCGTCATGGTTGATGGCTTTTATCGGTCGGGCGCGCTGGTGTTTGGCGGCGGCCACGTTTTGCTGCCACTGCTGGATGCGGTCACGGTGGCGCCGGGCTGGGTCAGTGCGGAACAGTTCTTGGCCGGGTATGGCGCTGCCCAGGCGTTGCCGGGCCCCTTGTTTACGTTTGCTGGATATCTCGGCAGTGTGATCGCGGTCGGGCCTGGGGGCGTTGTCGGCGGGCTAATCGCGACAGTCGCTATCTTTCTGCCCGGGCTGCTGCTCGTGATCGGGACGATGCCGTTTTGGAACGCGCTTCGCTCCCGGGGCTGGGCGCGGTCAGCGCTGGCCGGCGTGAACGCCGCTGTTGTCGGACTGCTGCTTGCGGCACTTTATGATCCGTTGTGGACCACGACTGTCCAGAGCCCGCTCCACTTTGCGATTGTCGTTATCAGCTTTGTGGCCCTGCGCGTGTGGTCCCTACCGCCATGGCAGGTCGCGCCGTTGGCGGCCCTTCTCGGTTTTGCTGTGCTTGGCCCGTAGCGGCCGAGCGTCACGATGCTTGTAGGAGATTGGCGATCCGCTGAATCTGGCCATCCACGGACACGTCGAGGGTGGAAGTAATTTCGAGCTCTCGATCCTCATAGGCGTTGACGCTGTCGTGGTCCGCCTGCCAGCGGGAAACGACCAAGTCCCGCTCGCGCAGCAGCATCTCGATTTCAGGACGGAACAGGCGGACCATGGCATTGAGCCAGAGATTCACGGCCAGCGACGGGTAGGCCAGGTCCATATCGAAGCAATCCAGCATCCGGATCACGTCCTGCGCCGGATACCACACCTCGCCAGTGACCCAGCGATTGGTGGTGAAAAGCCGGATCGGTCGGCCGAAGCTGTCCATGGAGATGGCGACTAGGTGGCTAAGGGCGTCGTTAGCTTCCTGCGGCGGTTCATAATCCAGCAGTGGGGCTGGTGCCACATCGCCCGGCATGCCCTTTGGCCGCAAAAATGTATGAAAATGGCCATGTTCGCCATCGCGGGCCCCGGAAGCGTGGGCATGGTAATAGTATTGGGCGTGCGTGTCGGGATCGTAGACATCGCCCTTTGGATAATGATCCCACTCATAAAATTCGCCCTGACCTTTCAGGACTTCCGCGACAACATTAAGCTGTGTCTTAGCGAGTAGCCGATAGCATTCCCGAATTTCCGTTGCAGCGGCCGCCATATCCTCCAGGCGCTCCTGCGGCAGGTCTGACAACTCAACCATGCGGGCCTCTTAAACATCTGTACATTGAGCGGAGATGGGAATGTGGCGTCTGAACGCAATCGCGAGGTGCCTCGCGGCTTGCTGAAAAAATGGAAACGCTTGAAGGTGGCACGGCCTCGGGATGGTCCGAACAAGGACGCACTCAGATGACTCAAGGAGAAACTCCGCTTGATACGTCAAGCCGGGCCGCAAGCGGCAGGCGGTCATTGACGCCGATTTTTTAAGGCAAAGGGGAAGAGTTGCTTGGTCGGCGGGCGGGTTTGGATGGGCGTCACTAACGCTGTACGATATCGACGAGGTCGAGATTCGAGTGCCGGGGCAGAGTCATTGCTGTCGGACCCAGTAGCCACAAAGAACGGCGCCAAAAGATGCGTCGTTACCAATTGTCGCTGGAGGCAGAGCCGGTGGCACCTGATTGTCAGGCGCCACCGGTTCCGGTCATTTGCCTGGGAGCGTCTTTACTTCGCTTTGCAAGGATTCTTGGCCGCGCAAGGATTGCACGGATTGCAAGCCTTCGCCTTGCAGGGGTTGCAGGGGCTGCAGGCTGCGAGGATGAACTCACCGCCCGCTTGAGCCGTCGGCAGAGCCGCGGTTGCACCATAGTTGCAGCCGGCGGCAACGGCCGCGCCGGCAGCGGTCAAGCCCGCAACGGCAACCATGGGAGCAACGGATTTCCGCAAAATATTGATCTTGGTCGACGCCATGTTCTGATCTCCTCAACCTGGTCCAAAAAACACTGGCGAATGCACTGTGCTCTGATTGAAGGTGCCCGCTCCACCCGAGACAAGCGAATCACTCGCATTCACAAACATGTTACGCTTACCACGCTTGAGAAGGGAAAACCACGCAATTCGACGGACAAACAATTGCCCCCTTTGTGTTGAACATGACCAAATTCTGTCCGATTTTCTGTTACCTTATAACGATAATGCCTTGGTCAGGAGTCGAGTCCAAAGGGCAAGAGTATAGGTATTCTCTCGATTCGAGTTCGACGTCACAGTCCTTGACAGAACTCTGCGGCACGACAGGATCAGAAACGCTCGTCTTGGTCATTTTGGGAATGGGACTGCCAAACGGGCAGTCGCGTTCCCAGCTCGAAGAGCCAACGACATAATGAAGATCCTCTTTGGAGATCCAAACCACCTAAGGACCCGGTTCGGATTTCGGGTCTACAAAGGCAGCCGAAACAGGGGGCGGAGCCGAACGCCCGCCCACGTCCCGAACGCAGCCGCGATGATCCAAACCCAGCCGTGCAAACTGGCAGAGGCAACACCACTGAAGAACGCCCCGATGTTGCAACCGAACGCCAATCGGGCGCCGTAGCCCATCGCGATGCCGCCAACGATGGCCGCGGCCAGCGAGCGAAGGGGGATGCGGAAGACCGGCGCGATCCGACCTGCTGCCGCGGCCGCCAAGAACGCACCGGCCAGGATCCCAATGTTCATGGCGGAAACGGTATCAGCCAGGACTGGGCGGATAAGCGCGGCGTTCGGAAATCCGTCACTCCAAAACGGGCTGGTGGTCGGATCCCAGCCGAGCTGGGTCGCGATCTTGGCCGGCCAAAGGGCGAACGCCCAGGTGATGGACCAGGGATGGCCAGCGACGAGCAGGGTCGAGACGTTCAGAATGGCGAGCAACAGTGCCGCCAGCAGTGGTGGCCATGGCCCGCGGAGGAGCTGGTTCCACGATAGGCCATTGTGCCACCATAACCGCTGCCGATCGCGCGCGCCGGCCGCGCGTAAGCCGAGCCACAACAGTGCCAGTGCCGAGAGCTGCAGCCCTGTTGCCAACGGCCAGCCCATGCTTTGGCCCAACGAGACAGCGCCGAGGGTTGGCGTTGCAAGCCACCAATGGAGGTGGAGAGATCCCAAGAACGCACCGGCGCAAAAGCTGAAGAGGACGACCAGCATCCGAACGCTAGCGCCGCCGGCGGTGTAAAGGGTGCCCGAGGCGCACCCACCCGCCAGCTGCATGCCGACTCCGAACAGCGTGGCACCAAACACCAATCCGACGCCAACGGGGGCAACGGCGCCGCCCGGCGCCACGCCCAGCACATCGGTGAAAGCCCCGGACAGCACCGGTGCGAACAGCAGAACAGCAAACCCGATCATGACGATTTGTGCGGTGACGCCCGACAGATCGCGGTCGGCGATCAGACGGCGGTACGCCGACGAGAAGCCGAACGCGGCGTGGTACAGAGTCACCCCCATGGCGAGACCGATGACCAGCAAAGCCACGTGGCGTGCACCGTACTCGGCGGTGGCGAGCAAGAGGAGTGCGATGGCAACCGCCGCGACCCAAAGGGCGATCGGCTGGCGGCGACAATCTTGGGGTGTGAGCATCGGAGGCGGTCCGTCGCGGTTCGCCCTGTCTGACATTGCGCTGCTCACGGCATGCTCCGCTGCGCCTGAACCCGTTTCGAACGCTTTGGTTTTTTAGGAGCACGAAGAGCCGCCTGATAGGCGGACTCGGCCCAGGTCGTCAGTTGGTCCGCATCATCCAAGACCCTCTCGGGCACTTGCCAGTAGGACATGACCGCGTGTTTGCCGTTGGCGGCCTCATAGGTGAACGGTCCGGAGCCGACGGCTTCGTAGTCGCTACGGTTCCCGGCGTCGACCTTGAAGTAAAGAACGCCGTCAGCGACGATGGCGAATATTTGGCCATCCCTGTAGAGGCCGTATCCGCCGAACATCGCCTTCGAGACCACGTTGCCCCAGGCGCCGAGCAGGTCGGCAATATGGTGGCAATAGTCGCGGCTCATGGCCGGAGATGGCAGGACGGGGACAACACGCACGTCCCACTATCGATTGGCCACATCGGCAAGCGGCTGAACGGCGGAAGGCGTATTGTCACTGGAGGCTGTCACCTTATCATCGGTCTCCACTAGATCCAGCATATCGATCTGCGTTGCCCGTTTGACAATGCGCGCGGTGGTGATGCGAACCTGGCGGATGTCTTCTTCAGTTTGGCGCAAGTGGTCCTGCAGCTTTGCCGTTCGCTGATCGAGCCGGCCGACATCCGCCGCAAGCAGGCGCAATTCCGCCGCAATGCCCGCCGCATGATCGCGCAACCACGTGTCGCGCAAGATCCCGCGCATGGTCGACAGCGTCGCCCACAACGTCGTCGGCGACACGATCCAGACGCGCCGCCGGAAAGACTCCTCCACCGCTCCACGGCAATGGGCGTGTACCTCGCTGTAAACGGCTTCGGAGGGCAGGAACATCATCGCCTGCTCGGCGGTTTCGCCGGGAACGATGTAGCGCTCGGCGATGTCCGTCAGATGGCGGGTGATGTCCGCCGTCAACGCGCGCCGAGCTCGGAGGCGCTCCGCATCTGACTTGGCGTTGCCGATGGCGGCATAGCTTTCCAACGGAAACTTGGCGTCCACCACGATCGGCCCCGGGGGTTGCGGCAACCTGATCATGCAGTCGGCGCGGGTCCCGATGGAGAGTGTCACCTGAAATGCGTAGGCGGAGGGCGGCAAGGCCGAGCGCACCAGGTCCTCAAGCTGCATCTCGCCGAAGGCCCCTCGGGCCTGCTTGTTGGCCAGAACGCCATGCAGCGACGTGACGCGTCCGGCGAGATCATCCAAGGCGGCCTGGGCGCGATCGACCACGGCCAGGCGCTCGTGAACGGCACGCAGCGATTCACCCGTGCGTTCAGTTTGACGGATCAGACCATCGCCGAGGCGGTCGCCGAGTGCCGTCAGCCGCGTTTCCGTTGTTCCGAAGGACTGATCCAATCGGCCTTGTAGCGAGAGTTGAGCGTTGGCCAAAAGGGCCGTTTGTTCACCAAGCTGTTCGAGGCGACGAGCCGCCTGGTCATGACGGCGCTCGGCGCGGAACAGCCAGACAACGAGCAGGACCACGACCAGCCCGGCCGCGACGGCCAGCCCGATCAGCACCCAAGGCTCCAGCGCCGGGTCGAGAGAGACCGTCATCGGCCGCAGTCACACGGGTTGAACATGGCGGTTGTGTTCCTTGCGACGGCCATAAGGCGCGGGCACACTCTGCCGGATCGTTGAGCCAGCGGCTCTGTACGGAGCGAGCGCGACGGTGCATCATTGTGCATCAGCGGCTGCTGGCGCGACACACCCGCCGCGCGATCAACGTTCCGCGTCGGCGCGATCAAGGGAGGTTAAGCCGATGCGAGGCCTTGTCATCGCTAGTGTTTTCGCCGCATGCCTAGCGGCACCGGCCAAGGGAGCGGCACAGGAGGGAACGATCGGAGAGGATCGTCGAGATGCCCTTGGGGCAACACTGTATAGCAACGGCCTCGCGTTGATTCGCGATCGCCGCTCTGTCGATGTGGTGGCCGGGCGCCAGTCGCTCGCTATCGCCGATGTGAGCCCCAACATGGTTCCATCCAGCGTGTTGCTGTCGGCAGCAGGGCTTCGCGTCGTCTCCGTGGACTATGACTTCGATGTTATGGCGCCGACGTCGATCCTGCGCCGGCATCTCGGTCGAGAGGTGGGGGTGGTTCGTACCCATCCCACCACGGGCGAAGAGTCCGTGGAGCGGGCAACGGTGCTGAGTGTCGCCTCCGGTGTCGTTCTCCGCTACCGCGATCGGATCGAAACCGGGATCCCGGGCCGGCTGGTGTTTGATGCGGTGCCGGACGATCTTCGCGTGGAACCAACGTTGGAGGCCGTGATTGAGGCCGACAACGCGGGGGGCCGCCCGCTTGAGATCGTTTACCTGACCAGCGGCCTGAGTTGGGCCGCCGACTACGTGGTCGTCATCAATGACGAGGCGAAATCGCTCAATCTGGAAGGGCGGGCGAACGTATCCAACACCGCCGGTTTTGATCTTGTTGACGCTGACGTTGTTCTCGCCGCGGGCGATGTGCGTCGTGTGACGCCCGGCCAGCCTATTGCCCGAATGGCGGCGATGGCGGCGCCCATGGCGGCGGAGGCAATGAGGGATTCGCCCCTGCCCGAGCGCCAGCGGTTCAGTGACATCCACATCTACAGGCTCGGTGAACCGGTGACCGTGCGCGAGCAGCAAAGCCGGCAGTTTACTCTGTTGCGGGCCGAAGGCGTGCCGTTCACCCGCCACTACATCAGCATGGATACGTCGTTTTCTCCCTACCTCCAACCCGTTGCCGGGGAGCGCTCGACGCATCCGGAGGTGGAGTACCGGTTTGCCCTCAAGCGCTCTGCGGCTGCGGCAACGCCGATGCCGGCCGGACTCGTTCGCCTTTATGGCCGGGATGCGAACGGCACGCTCCGCCTCCTGGGCGAGGATCAGATCGGCCACACGGCGGCGGGGGAGGAGGTCGAACTGACCCCCGGGACGGCCTTCGACATCACGGTGGACCGCGAGCAAACCGACCTGGTCCGCACGGGGCTGGGCGACAAGGTCAGCGAAAGCGCGCACCGGATCACCGTTCGCAACGCCCGCACGGATGAGCCGGTGTCCGTAGCGGTGATCGAGCGTATCCCTGGCGACTGGGTTATGCTTGAGGAAAGTGCTGCACACGAAAAAGCGCAAGCGGACCGGGCCGAATGGATCGTTGAGGTTCCGGCGGGCGGTGAGGTTGAGGTGACCTATCGTGTTCGGGTAACCCGTTGACGTGGCGGACGGTGGGTTATCCGCGCGTTGCGGTGCCCCCCGATGTCCGTTAGCGGTGTTACTGACATGATATGTCGGGCGTAGCGGCTTAGGCTGGCGGCATTTCTGTTGCGTTGCGTGGACCTGCTGGGCCGAGAATCCGGAGATGGTCGCCGGGTACCGCCAGGCGCAGCAGGTCCTGCAAATGGTGTTGTGCCAAGGCGACGCAGCCTTCGGTGGGTTGATAGCCCGGGCTCGCGATGTGCAGAAAGATCGCGCTGCCCAGGCCGGGCGTCACAGGCGCATCGTTATAGCCGATCACGACAAGCAGATCGTACAGTCGATCCTCACGCCAAAGCACTTCGTGGCGGGCAGAGTCGGGCAACGTGATCGGGCGATTGTAGCGGGGGTCCTCAGGGTCGTCGCACCAGCCGTCCGTTGGCGCGATCCGCTTCACGGGCAGCCGGGTTTGCGGCAACGGCACGCGATCAGGACGGAAATAGACCGTGCGCAGCGCAAAACGTCCGGCTGGTGTCGCGCCGTCGCCCTCCACCTTGCGATGGTGCACACGGTTCCGGCCAAGGGCGCATGGCACCCGCCGTCCCGCCAGTTCAACCGCACCATGAGGCCAGACCAGGAAATCCATAGCTACCACCCTAGCCGGTTCCGACGTATAGGGAAACCGGACGGCGACGCGGTTACGCTTCGTCATCAGGACCGAAGATCGAGTCGAGCCTGAGATTCCGTGCGACGTTCCGGCGGCGGCAGACCATCGGCCATGCGCGGTGCCGCCGCCATCACGCCTTCGAACGTGCGATCCCGTCGGGCCCAGCTTAGAGTGTCGCCATAGGCGGCAATCGCTGATGCCAGGCTAGTGGGGGCCTCGCCAAAGGCGCCGGGCTCACCCCACGATGGCAACGACGCACCGGAATCAATTGCGATTGCCGTTGGTGCCGCGGCTTCGACCGATGTGGAGCCCCAGTCGAACAGCGCTTCCGCCGCCGTGACCGCGTGACCGCCGAGATCGTCGCCAGTGAGGGCTTGGATCATGCCGTTGCCGAGTGCCGCTCCGGCGCCGAAAATACCACCAAAAAGTGCCCCTCCGGCTAGGCGGGGGACCAGATCAATGGTGTCTCCGGTGACCGCCCGGTAGATCGAGGACACGATCGGGATATGCTGCAGCGGATTGACGATGTCGAGAATATCATAAAACGTCAGCCCATCGTCGCCGAACGGCTTGAAGCCGCCTCCGCTCGACGTACTTTCCCCAACCGTGCGCCCCGACGCTGCCTCTCGTTGCTGGGCGACATTGGCACGGTGCAACGCTTCGGTGTGGTCCGCCCGCCGGCTGACCGAGGCAAAGGCCGAGGCGAGGGCGTCTTGATCCATGGGTCGTCTCCAGGCATGCAACCTGGAACCCGTGCAGCAAACCCTGTGCCAGCCCGAAAGTCCCGTGTGCCGGGTCCTTAAGGCCGGCGATTTCGATTCCGCTCGGCAGATGTTGCCGGCCACACGGCGGTTCTTGCCGCAAGGCGTGCGCTAGAATAGGTGGCCGGCCCGATCGACCTTGGTCTGCAGATAGCGCTCGTTGTGCTGATTGGAGGGGAAGGCGTGGGCAACGCGGTCCTCGACCAGGATGCCGCAGCGACGCAAGTTGGCGACCTTGTCGGGGTTGTTGGTCAGGAGTCGCACGCGCAGAATGCCGAGCTGACGGAGAATTTCCGCCGCCGGAAGATAGACGCGCTCGTCAGCCTCGAAGCCAAGTTGCTCATTGGCATCGATCGTGTCGAACCCGGCATCTTGGAGCGTGTATGCGCGGAGCTTGTTGACGAGCCCGATGCCTCGTCCTTCCTGGGCTAGGTAGATCAGGACGCCACCGCCCGCCGCATTGATTTCATGGATGGCGCCACGAAGCTGATCTCCACAGTCGCAGCGGAGGCTGCCGAGGAGGTCGCCAGTGAAGCACTCCGAATGAAGGCGGGTCAGGACCGCTCCGCTGGTTTCAGGTGATCCGAGAACAAGTGCCAAGTGTTCGACGCCACCGTCCTGTGGGCGAAAAGCTATGACGCGAGTTTGCGGGGACCCAGCCAGCGGGATATGAGCCTCGCTGACCGCACGCAGCGAGCGGGCCGAGGCCAGCTCATACTGAAAGATGTCGCCGCTGTCGACGAGCAGCAGGTCGTGCCGAAAGGCCCAGGCAGCCATGTCGTCGCTTTCCGGCGCCGCTACCTCGGCGAGCATGGCAGCAGGGAGCAAACGCGCGAGCTTGGCCAGCTTGACAGCGGCCCCTGCCGTATCGTGGGGACGGCTTTGGCGGACGGTAACACGGGACGGCACGGGCGCCAGCGCTCGAGGGCGCGGATCCGCCAGATCGGCGATGCTTTCAGCGGTCCAGCCGTTCTCAGCGGCCAGAGACACGACGTTGGGGGTCGGAAGGGCGAGCCCAAGGACAGCGGCACGCCGCCCAGTGATGGCCAGAACGGGAAGGTTTTCCGCGGTTTCGGTCATGGCAGCAAGGGCGTCCGCTGTGACGGCCTCGGCGGCCAGAACAAGGGCAGCCTTTCCACCAGCGCCCTGGATGACGACGCAACGGCCGCGGCGAAGATCCGCCACGGCCCGATCTATGGCGACCAAGGTGATGGCCTGCCGGCTTTTCGAAACCGCGAACAACGGTTGGAGTTTGGACATAAATTACTGCCCCTGCCGTGGTGGACTTCAGCCTGATTGGACGACGGTGCGAGCCCTGAGGATCACCATCGAATGGTTCTTTGCCATGGGCGTGTGGTGAAAATCCGAACCTACAGTGGCACGGCTGACATCTTAGCGGAAGTGCGGTTGTCAGCGACGACACGATCCCGTAATGGTGGCAACTGTCAAGGCCATTCAGCTTGTAAGATAGCTCTTGTATCGGTGATGAGGAGCACGATGAGCAGCGGAAAACGTGTGCTATTGGTGGACGATGACGCTGCGCTGCGGGAGATGCTCGCTGAGCAGCTCCGCCTGCACGAAGAGTTCGTAATCGACACCGCCGAGAATGGTGCGGCGGCACTCGAGAGCGTCCGCAACGATTATGTGGATGTGGTCATACTCGACGTGGGCTTGCCGGACATGGATGGCCGAGAGGTCTGCCGGTTGATGCGGCGCGCCGGCGTAAAGGCGCCCATCATCATGTTAACTGGCGCGGATACGGACGCCGACACAATCCTTGGGCTCGATTCCGGGGCCAATGACTATGTGACCAAGCCATTTCGTTTGGGCGTCCTGCTTGCTCGCCTGCGGGCCCACATTCGCCAGCACGAGCGCAGCGACGATGCCGTGTTCACGATCGGGCCCTATGCATTCCAGCCGAGTGCCAAACTACTGGTCAATTACGATACCAACAGAAAGATCCGCCTGACCGACAAGGAAACGGCGATTCTCAAATACCTGTATCGCTCCGGCAGCCGCGTGATCAGCCGGGACGTACTGCTAGACGAGGTCTGGGGGTATAACGCAGGTGTGACAACGCACACGTTAGAAACCCACGTGTACCGGCTGCGCCAGAAGATCGAGCCGGACCCATCGAGCGCGCGCATTTTGGTGACGGAACCCGGCGGTTATCGCCTAGTGCCGTGACGCCGACGGCACGCGGGGCCGACATTTTTGAAAGCTAATCTCAAGAAAGAGCGCCCGGTTAGGGGGGAAACCGGGCGCTCACGCCTCCAGGGGAGGGAGGCCCCGGCGGGCAGGGGAACCCACCGGTTGGGAACGTTAATTGATCCCATTAGAAACAGGTGGCCATAGCCATGAACGGACACCATTGCACGGAAAGCAGGTCAGCCATGCGTCTACCGCATGAATGCGTCGTCCATTCGCCGAGCGCGTCGACCGTCGGCGCCGGATCTGCAACGTCAGGCGCGAGACTACGGCTTCGGCTAAGGAATGGGTTTAGTGACCCGCGGATCGGAAAACTGAAACAGCTTCGGATCGACCGAAACCCCGAACTCCGGTGATACCAATGTCACCTGCGTTTCTACACCCTGGGCGTCGAGGACCGTCCATTTTCGCAAGGAAACGGGATTGTCGCTGAAATAGAGGGTAACGCGTCCCGCTTGCGGATCGTCAGCCTGAACAACGGTAACCTGGATGGAATCATCGCTCTTGGCCAGATTGGTCACCACCAAGTCCTCGCCGCCAAGCTCTATGTTGGGCCGGGTGAGAATGTCCGCCGGTGTCGATCCCAGGGGCAGATAGCTGACCTGCTGCAGTTCCTCATCGTAATAGATCAGAAAAGTGCCGTCGGCGACCACGAGCACCGGGACGGGCGGATCGTAGTCCAGGCGCATCCGGCCCGGTCTGTTGAGATAAATCTCGCCGGAAGCGCGGCCACCGTCGGATGACACCTGCAGGAAGCGGGCATGCATGGACTGGACACCATTCAAGTAGCGCTGCACCCGGACAAGGTCGGGGTGGGTGACACGCGCGGACGCTTGGAATGGGCCAATCGAGACGAGGGCCGCGATCACGATTGCAACACCGGCCAGACCGGCGACCACGCCAGCCCACTTCAGCCGAAAACCGCGTCCGAAGTACGCAGAGGGATCAAGCACAGATCGTCCTGCTCTGACACAATGTCCGAAACGGCGCCGCACTGAAGCGGCTTGCTCACGTTTGATCATGGTGCTGATGTCAACCTTTTCGCTGCCATGCCGCCCGGCATGGTCGAACGAAGCCGTCGGGTCAACCTCAGGACGCGTGGTCCCCAACCAGGACTTCGCGCCGGCCGACCCGATCCGGCTTGCTGACCACGCCTTCGCTCTCCATCCGCTCAATGAGCCTTGCGGCGCGATTATAGCCGATCTGAAGGCGGCGTTGGACATAACTGGTGGACGCTTTGCCATCACGCGCGACCACGGCCAAAGCTTCATCATAGAGCTGATCGCCATCCTCCGAGGCCTCGAACGCGCCGTCGGTCGGGCGCACTTGATCGACGTCGGACTCGTCCGTAACGGACGCGACGTAGTGCGGTTCCCCCTGGCTTTGCAAGTGACGAACGATCGTCTCCACTTCGTCATCGGCCACGAACGGGCCATGGACACGACTGACCCGCCCGCCGCCAGCCATGTAGAGCATGTCGCCCTGGCCCAACAATTGTTCGGCTCCCATCTCGCCGAGGATTGTCCGACTGTCGATTTTCGAGGCAACCCGAAAGCTAATACGCGTCGGAAAGTTGGCCTTGATCGTGCCGGTGATCACATCCACGCTCGGGCGTTGCGTGGCAAGAATCAGATGAATGCCGGCAGCACGGGCCATTTGCGCCAATCGCTGAACGGCGGCCTCAATGTCCTTACCGGCCACCAGCATGAGGTCCGCCATCTCGTCGACGATGACAACGATAAAGGGCAGTGGCTCCAAATCCAGCGATTGATCCTCGTAGACAGGGTGGCCGTCTTCATCGAACCCCGTCTGGACCCGCCGGATCAGCGCCTCACCTTTGGCCCGAGCCTCACTGACGCGCGCATTGAAACCGGCGATATTGCGCACTCCGAGCTGGGACATCATCCGGTAGCGCTCCTCCATCTCCCGAACGGTCCACTTCAGCGCCACTACGGCTTTGGCCGGATCAGTGACGACGGGGGTCAGCAGATGTGGAATGCCATCATAAACGGACAGCTCCAGCATCTTGGGATCGATCAGGATCAGGCGGCATGTCTCCGGTGAGCGCCGATATATGAGGGACAGGATCATGGTGTTGATCGCCACCGACTTGCCGGAGCCGGTGGTGCCGGCAATGAGCAGATGTGGCATTCGGGTCAGGTCGACATACACTGGAGCGCCGCCAATGTCTTTGCCGAGGGCCAGTGTCAGCGTGGAGCCGGCCTGTTCAAAGCCTTCGGCGGCCAACAGCTCGCGCAGATAAACCGTCTCGCGCCGGTGGTTAGGTAACTCGATCCCGATGACATTGCGGCCGGGAACGACGGCAACCCGCACCGATACGGCGCTCATGGAGCGGGCGATATCGTCGGCCAGTCCGATGACCCTGGAGGTCTTGGTGCCGGGTGCCGGTTCCAGCTCATAGAGCGTAATGACAGGCCCTGGACGAACCCGATCGATCTCACCGCGAACACCGAAGTCTTCCAGGACGCCGGACAGCATCCGGGCGTTTTGCTGGAGGGCGTCGTGATTGAGACCATCGTCCACAACCTTGGCCGCCGGGGCACGTAGGGCGTCCAATGGTGGCGGCCGGTAAGACTGCTCTTCGCCGTCCTGCAGATTGAGGGAGCCTTGGCGGCCCTTGGCAGCCTTTTGTCCCATCGTGGCCGGCGGGACCACCGACGGAGTTCGTTCCGGCTCCGCGTCGTGACGGATTTTGTCCCTCGGCGCAATCATCCCATCTCCGCCGGTTGTCGCCGTCGCGGTGTCGATGCTGGGGTCCGACAGGTGCTGCTTACTGGGGTTCGGCTCGTCACAGCGTGGTCGGGCGCGGGCCAGGGTTAGAGCGCGGCGCATATGACCGCTTGCATGGTTGGCCACTGCAAGCGTCCAGGCGGATGCGCGGCGGATGCCCGATCCCACCGCTTGGGCCGTGCGAAGCAACTGCCGAGGGATGGCTTTCAGCTCCCTCCAGGTGATTTCGCAGCTCCAAAACAGCACGACTCCTGAAACCAACGCGGCGGCGGCGCCAGTGGTGGCCATCGAGGTGATGCCCGTCATGCCGATGATGGTGGCCAACAGCGCGTCGCCTGCCAGGCCACCAAGGCCGCCCGGCAAAGGCCACGACGCCGGCGTCGGACAGGTCGCCAAGGCCATAGTGCCAACTGCGGTCGCAAAGAGAACGCCAGCGCTGCGGGCGCACGGGCGGTGAATGCCGTGGCGGCCCATTAGGAGCCATCCCCAGGCAGACAGTGCTAAAACAGGGGCCAGAGCGGCGAGCCCGGTCATTCGCAGGGCAACGTCCGCAAAGGAGGCACCGGCCTCGCCAAGCAAATTTGAGGCTGGCAAACCGGTCGCATGGTTCCATGACGGATCGTCGGCTGAGAAGCTGGCCAATGCGACCGCGAGGACTCCGGCCAAAATCATCAGGACAAGTCCCGCCGCTTCGAATAGGCGACGTTGAACGGCGTCGACGAGACCAAGGGGAAACCATGCACCGTCCCGTGTTCGTGGTTTCACCATAACCATTCCATTCGCTTGAGGCACACTGAAGCAACCATTTCCAACAGGTAGCGGAACGCTCGGACCGGGGACAAGGCGCTGACCATTGTCATGGCGAGGCGCTACTGCCGCTATCGGGTATCGATGGCGCCGTCGCGCCAAGCCGCGGGTGGTTTCGGGACCTCCGGATCGCCATAACCGCTTGGAACAGCGGGCAAAGGTGACGTTGGCGCTGAGCATGACCGATCGGAACGCATGACCTCTGGACCGACGCGCTTGGCCCGGTGTGGGCAAGCGTCCCGCACAATGCGACCAGGCCTCGCCGCGTGTTCGGAGCTGCCTTGGCACAAAAGTATGCGCTGATTCGTGTCTGTCCTTGCACCTGTACGCCCACCATCCGGATGGTGCGGTGACCCTTCGGCCTGCGACCGGCGGCATCGTGGTGTCGGAAAAGAAAAAGGCCGGAAGCGAGCGCTTCCGGCCAAGGCTAACCGAGGGTCCGAGACGGAGAAGGCAGAAACCGTCGCGCGGAAACCCCGGCCCGGGTTCAGTTACTGTACGGTCTCGCCGTGAAGCCCCAGATCGAGACCACCGATCTCCACCTCTTCCTCGACACGCAGGCCGATAATGAGATCGATGATCTTCAAGAGAATGAAGGAGATGACGCCAGACCAGATCACCGTGGCAACAATGCCGACGAACTGGGTCCAAACTTGTCCGGGGTTCCCTTCGATGAGGC
Source organism: uncultured Rhodospirillaceae bacterium (assembly GCA_964619055.1). Classification (GTDB taxonomy): domain Bacteria; phylum Pseudomonadota; class Alphaproteobacteria; order Rhodospirillales; family Defluviicoccaceae; genus CAYVUM01. The sequence goes on along the minus strand of CAZUDB010000006.1, from coordinate 37,767 downwards.
CCGGTGTGCCACCGATGGCTTCGACCGCAAAGACGCCCGTGAGCAATGCACCGACGATGCCGCCGATGCCGTGGATGCCGAACACGTCAAGGGAGTCGTCATAACCAAGCGTGTTCTTCAGCCACGTGGCACCCCAGTAGCACATGGCGCCCGATCCGACGCCGATGGCTAATGCGCCCATCGGACCGACGAAACCGGAGGCCGGTGTGATGGCGACGAGGCCACCGACGGCGCCGGACACGATGCCGAGCACGCTCGGTTTGCCGCGGATGGCCCACTCCAGGAAAATCCAGGTCAGCGCCGCCGCCGCGGTGGCGATTTGCGTGACGGCCATGGCCATGCCGGCGGTGAAGTTGGAGCCGACGGCCGAGCCGGCATTGAAGCCGAACCAGCCAACCCACAGCATCGACGCACCAATGATGCTCAGCGACAAATTGTGTGGCGCCATGTTTTCGGTGCCATAGCCAGCACGCCGGCCGAGGACGATCGCCGCAACCAAGCCCGCAATACCTGCGTTAATGTGAACGACGGTACCGCCGGCGAAATCGAGCACGCCATCTTCGGCCAGAAAGCCGCCGCCCCACACCCAGTGCGTGACCGGCGCGTAAACGATGAGCATCCACAGGCCCAAGAACAGCAGCATCGCGGAGAATTTCATGCGATCGGCGAAGGCGCCGGTGATCAGGGCCGGCGTAATGATCGCAAATGTCATTTGGAAGGTCATGAAGACCGTTTCGGGGATGGTGCCGCTGAGTGAGTCAAAGCTCAGGTTCTGCAGGAACAGGTTGTCCAAGCCGCCCACGTAGTCATTGAGGCTGCCGCCGTCCGAGAACGCTAGGGAATAGCCGATCACCATCCACAGCACGGTCATTAAACAGCAGGTGGCAAAGCTCTGCATCAACATCGACAGGAGGTTTTTCTTGCGCACCATGCCGCCGTAAAACAGCGCCAAGCCAGGGATCGTCATGAATAGAACGAGGGCCGTGGCGGTCAGCATCCATGCTGTATCGCCCGTATCCAGCGTCGCTTCTTGAGCCAATGCTGGGCTGGAGCCGACGGTCAGCAACAGCGTGGCCAGCCCTGCGAGGCAAAGCGATTTCCAGTCGAAACGCATAGTCAGAGTTCTCCTTCGATGGCCTTACGTTCGGCCACGCCGTTCACGTTCGACGGTGCCAACGGTTTCAGCTGATGGCGCCTGATGGCGACCTCGCTCCCATTTCCCGGTCCGGATCATGATCGGGGATACCGAGCATGACGGGCCGTCCGTCGACGTTCGTCTAACAAAGATCGTGCCAAAGCTATGTGGCCGGTTAAAAATTGCGGTAATTCCGGTCGAAATTCTGTCACACCAAGAAGTCCAGAACAGCGGCCGGTCATCGTGAGTGCCCGCGTCGTGAGCACGTGGTGAAATCGTGATCATCAAACGGGCAGTCATTGAATCACAGGGCGTCCGCGTCGGACTCACCGGTTCGGATGCGGACGGCTCTCTCCACGTCCATGACAAAGATCTTGCCGTCGCCGATTTTATCCGTCGTGGCTGTGCTACGGATCGATTCCACAACCGCTTCCACCAAGTCGTCGGGGACGACCACATCCAGCTTGGTCTTAGGTACAAAGTTGATCGTGTATTCGGCACCCCGATAAATCTCGGCATGACCTTTTTGACGTCCGAACCCCTTTACCTCACTGACTGTCATGCCCTGCACCCCCAAGGCCGTCAGCGCCTCGCGAACTTCGTCGAGCTTAAAGGGCTTGATGATCGCGCTGATCAGTTTCATCTCATGTCCTCTTGGCTACTGTGCCACGGCCCCGGCAGCAGCCGGAACGGTGGGTAGATGGAAAGTACCGACCGTGCAGCTGCCGCGAGCCCGCGACGTCTGGAGGGGTGTGTTCAAAAATCGTGCCGAAAGTTGCTCCGAAGGCGAATTTTGGGGCGCAGCGGTCCTTGACATTCGCTTTCGCCGACACGGATGATCGCACATTCGGCGCCTTCTTGATTAAATTATGTGCAATTGCCTATGGAAAGGAACTTAAGCGACCATGGGATCATCGACGTCGAAGTGCATTGATGCAGACGTGTTCGTCGTCGGCGGTGGCCTTGTTGGCGGCACCTTGGCCGCGGCCCTCGGTGGTGTCGGAGTTCGCACCGTGGTCGTGGACCAGGCGGAGCCGAAGGCTTTGCTTGATGCGGGCTTCGATGGCCGCGCGTCGGCCATCGCCTTGACGTCGCGCCGCTTGTTGACGGGTGCCGGCGTCTGGCAACACGTCGCTGAGGCGACGCCTATGCTCGAAATCCGCGTGTCCGATGGCCAATCGCCGCTGTTTCTGCACTACGATGCCGAAGACGTGGGTGAGGAGCCCTTCGGTCACATGGTCGAGAACCGTCACCTTCGCGCGGCGATCTTTGCACGCCTCAACGCGTTGCCGGCGGTGACGGTCCTGGCACCGTCGCGCCTCATGCAGCTAAATCGCGACAGTGGCTACATTACCGCGACATTGTCCACCGGCCAGACCGTTCAGGCCCCGCTTGCCGTAGCGGCTGATGGGCGTTCTTCGCTCACCCGTGATCAGGCTGGAATTCGGCTCACCCGCTGGGACTATGATCAGGTCGGGATCGTCTGCTCCATCCGTCATCAGGTGCCGCACGGGAACATCGCTCACGAACATTTCCTACCGTCGGGTCCGTTTGCGATCCTGCCACTCGGTGAAGACCGCGCGTGTATCGTGTGGACAGAGCGAAAAGCGCTGGCGCCGGCTTACCTTCGCCTCAATGATAAGTTTTTTTCTGCGGAGATCGCGACTCGTATTGGTGATTTTCTGGGCGACGTGGAGCTGATCAGCCCGCGATGGTCGTACGGGCTTTCCCTCCAGTTTGCCGAAAGGGCGGTTGACCATCGCTTGGCCCTGGTCGGTGATGCCTATCATGGCATGCACCCCATCGCCGGTCAGGGCCTGAACATGGGCTTTCGCGATATTGCAGCGCTGGCGGAAGTGATTGTTGACGAGGCCAGGGTGGGGGCCGATCCTGGCACACGCGCCGTGCTGGGCCGCTATGAGCGGGCGCGACGGTTCGACAATCACCTAATGCTGGCCATGACCGATGGCCTCAATCGACTGTTTTCGAATGACATTGCGCCTGTCCGTGTGGCGCGGGATCTGGGTCTTGGCGTTGTCAACCGCATGCCGGCCCTAAAGAAGATGTTCATGCGCCACGCTATGGGCACCGTCGGCACGTTGCCGCGGTTGCTCCGTGGTGACGCTCTTTAAGGCTGCGGTCCGCCGCGTCAGAGAATCAAGTCCTCCTGGAGCGGAACGCGCGGGATCTCTTGGATCAGTGCTCCTTTGTTCGGATGAGCACTTGCGTTCATCTTTGTGCAATCGAAAATTCAATGCAGGCGCACTCTCAATGCGCTAGAGTTCCTTGTTGGGAAGAGGGACGAGCGAGGCACCGATATGCCAGCCGAAGCTGTCGTACAGTTCGAATCCGCTGCGGACATCATGGCTCGTATGGGCCGGGCCGCGCGTGATGCGGCGACAATCATGGCCACCGTCGACACGGCCACTAAAAATCTTGCGCTGAGGTGGGCCGCGACGGCGCTGCGCGATCGGGCGGGTGACGTTCTGGCCGCGAACCACCTTGATTTGGCTGCTGCAGAGGACAAAGACCTGTCTGCGGCCATGATCGACCGACTGAAACTGACCGAGGAGCGATTGGATGCGGTAGCCCGGGGCGTTGAAGAGGTGGCGGCACTGCCCGACCCTGTCGGCGACGTCATGGCCGCCTGGGAGCGCCCCAACGGCCTCCGTATCAGCCGGGTCCGCACGCCACTTGGCGTTATTGGCGTGATTTTTGAGTCTCGGCCAAACGTCACCGCCGATGCCGGCAGCTTGTGCTTGAAAGCGGGCAACGCCGCGATTCTGCGGTCTGGTTCGGAGAGCTTTCACTCCTCCCGCGCCATCATGGCATGTCTGGCTGACGGCTTGGCTGAAAGCGCGTTGCCGGCGGCGGCCATTCAGTTGGTGCCGACAACGGATCGGGCCTGCGTTGGCGCCATGCTGACGTTGACCGAGGATATCGACGTGATTGTACCGAGGGGCGGTCGTTCGCTGATCGAACGGGTCAGTCGGGAGAGCAGGGTGCCGTTGTTCAAGCACCTGGAAGGCATCTGTCACACCTATGTCCATGGCGCGGCTGATCGGGAGAAGGCCCGCCGGATCGTGGTGAACGCCAAGATGCGCCGGACGGGGATTTGCGGTGCGACGGAAACAGTGCTTGTGGATCGCACCATCGCTTCAGCAGTCCTGCCGACGATTCTTGACGATCTGATTGCTGCAGGTTGCGAGGTTCGCGGTGATGACACCGTGTGTAGACTGGACGAACGGGTGATCCCAGCTGTGGCGGCCGACTGGGACACGGAATATCTCGACGCGATTTTATCGATCCGCGTTGTTGACGACCTGGAGGAGGCGATCGCCCACATTCGCCAGCATTCCTCTGAGCACACGGAGGCGATCGTCACAGAGGATGAGGCGGTCGCCGACCGCTTCTTGCAGGCTTTGGACAGCGCAATCGTCATGGTCAATACGTCGACCCAGTTTGCCGACGGTGGGGAATTCGGGATGGGGGCGGAGATTGGGATCGCAACGGGCAAACTCCATGCCCGTGGTCCCGTGGGCGTCGAGCAGTTGACGAGCTTCAAGTATGTTGTCCACGGCGATGGACAGTGCCGGCCGTGACGACCTGGAACACTCACCGTGAATTGACGCAGCTCCAGTCGCGTATTGGCAACGAGCAGCAGATCCGGCGCGTCGGCCTTTTGGGCGGCTCGTTCAATCCCGCCCATGACGGTCATCGCTTCATTTCCGTCTCGGCGCTTCGGCTTTTGGCTTTGGACGCTGTTTGGTGGTTGGTGTCGCCGCAAAACCCGCTGAAGGGCAAAGCCGAAATGGCGCCCATGGCCGAGCGAATCATGGCGGCGGCCGAGGTTGCAAACCACCCGCGCATCACTGTCACCGGCGTCGAGGCTGAGCTCGGCACGGTCTACACTGTGGAAACCGTTGCGGCGCTCCAGGAGCGATTCCCAGTGATCCGCTTCGTTTGGCTCATGGGCGCCGACAATATGGTTCAGATACCCCACTGGAAAGGCTGGCAGGATCTCTTCCAGCGGGTGCCCATTGCGGTGTTTCCTCGGCCATCCTACTCTGAGCGTGCGTTATCCGGGCAGGCGGCGGATCTTTTTGCGGCGTCACGAATACCACAATCACAGGCCCGGGAACTTGCCGACTTGGAACCGCCGTCGTGGGTGTTTCTCAACACCCGACCACATGCGGCTTCGGCCACCCAGATTCGGGCCGCGCGAGCGGTTGGGCGACCGGAGCGGCTCAGGGCCGGCGACAGTGTCGCCAGGGCGAAGGATCAGCAGGTGAAGGAGACGCGGCTATCAACACGATCCTGATGGCAACCGGCACAGCACAAACGCTGTTGTCGGTTATTGAGCGGTGCCTCGATGATGATAAGGCCGAAGATGTCGCTGTCATCGATCTCGCGGGTAAGTCGAGCATCGCGGACTTTATGGTCATCGCCAGCGGGCGCTCACAACGCCACGTTGGAGCGATCGCACAGCACCTTCAAGAGCGGCTCAAGAGCGGCGGGGTTCGCGTTCCCACGATCGAAGGAATGACCCAATGCGATTGGGTCCTGATCGATGCGGGTGATATCGTCGTGCACGTGTTCAGGCCCGAGGTTCGGTCCTTTTATGGTCTCGAAAAAATGTGGGCGGCGCCGGCTGTCAGCGTGCAGACTGGATAGTCCGTCTCAACAGCCTGCTCCGCTTCCGGCACGCGGGTTGAACTTACCCAAGACAGAAGACGGGGCAGGCTCCGGGCCTCGACCTGACTCATCCTTGGCAATGGCACGATCGTGGCTGGAGAAAAGCCTTGTTGTGCCTGGGTACCCAGGTCACCGCGACCTCAACTGTTACGCCGCGGAGCCCTTTTTCGCCTCGCGAATCTTGATGTAGGCCACCGCACAGTGCTTTCTGCAGTACGGTTTGCCTTCGACCGCCGGCTCACCGCAAAAATGAAATTGGGGATCGCCCGGCTCACCAATGGGCCAGCTGCACATGCCGTGGCTTAAGCCGTCCAGCCGAAGATAGTGGACGACGTCCTCTTCACGCGGCTTGGGTGAGGGGCGGCGCTGCGGTAACCCGAGCCGATGCACCTTGCCGATAACGGCATTCTTCGTAATTCCCAGTCGCCGACCAATTTCGCTGGTCGACAAATCCTCACCCCACAGGGCGATGAGTGCTGCGGTGCGTTCGGGAGTCCATTCACCAGACATGACCAGCCTTCCTTGACTCGTGTGGCGGTTGCGGGCGGATCGCCATTGGCGCCGACCGGTTGGTCAGCAGATGCGCTGTGATTCGCACACACGATATCGGGGATGGCTTACGGTTTGAACTACAATATGTGGGTGAGGGCGCAATATCTTGTGGAAAAAAACTCAGATATACGGCCGCGATGTGCATCATAGCACCGCTGGTCCTTCTGCTTAGAGCAGGGTACATTATCTAGGGAGAATAAAAAAAGAACATTATCGGCTGTGGTGTTGACGCACCCGAGCAGCACTCGAATCGACGATGATTCGGGTCCATAGCCAGAAAGCCGCCCCGTGGACGGCTCGCTGCGCTCAGAGGTGTGGAAATGCTGTAAGAACGGAACGGTGCGACGACAGAAACGGGCCGCCGTGCGCTAAAGCCGCACCACCATGCACCGGAAATCGTTGTCGGCGAGACGACGGCAGGCGTCGTAAGCTTGGTTGCGGGTAATCCCAATGACACGGGCGCCGTAGAGGGTTGACTTTTCCTTGCGTGGAATTGGGACCACGTTCAAGGACCCACCGCTAAGCGGTTCCGGAACGGCTGCAATAGCCGCTTGCAACACTCGCTCTGCCGACGATGGAGCAGAGAACGCACCCACTTGTACCCCCCACGTACCGCGGGCTGACAACGATGATGTTGGCTTATCTTGCGCCGGTGAGATGGCATATCCAACTTCGGTCGGGGATTTCTTTAATTTTACGACGAGACAGCGGTAACCGTCCGCCTCCAGGACCGAACAGGCTTCATAGGCTTGGGCCCGGTCAGTGCCGACGAGGCGGGCCAAATGGAAGCTGGTTGCCGTACCGCCCTCGGTCTGTTCCACGGCGACAACCGCGTCGGGCATGACGCCAGATGTTAGGGAAGCAGCAGCACGCGCCGTTCGGACCGCCGAATTCCGGGAACGAAACGCGCCCACCTGAACACCCCAAGAGCCGGCCGCCGGCGATAGCCTTGGAGACGGCGGGGCTGCTACGGCGTCGCGCTGCGACAGGCTCGAAAGTCGTTGCGGACCGAGGCGTCGTGCCGCGCGAAAACCCTGTTCAAGGAGGGCACTCACCTTCCTGTTGCGTTGTGCTGCAGTCTTGCCACCAAAGACGATCGCAATGAGCCGGGTCCCACCCCGCTTTGCCGATGCCACAAGGTTGAAGCCAGATGCGCGAATGTAGCCGGTCTTGATACCGTCGGTGCCGCTGAAGCTGGTCAACAGCTTGTTGTGGTTCTTATAGGTCTTGCCACGAAAGGAAAATGAGCGGGTGCGGAAGACACCGTATTGCTCGGGATAATGATCGAGCAGAGCGAGAGCCAAGCGCGCCATGTCACGCGCGGTCGTCACCTGCTTGGGGTCCGGCAGCCCGGAAGCGTTGCGAAATGTTGTTCGGGACATCCCCAGCGAACGAGCCTTTGCGGTCATGGCGCGCGCAAACGCGGCTTCACTGCCGTTCAAGGTCTCTCCAACAACCGTGGCGACATCGTTGGCCGATTTTGTCACAAGGGCGTAGATAGCTTGTTTGACGGTGATCGTCTGCCCACGCTTCAGCGCCAATTTCGATGGAGGCCGCGCCGCAGCGTTGGCGGAAACCTTCAGTTTCTGATTGAGGCGCAACCGCCCTTGCTCCAACGCATCGAATACCATGTACAGCGTCATCATCTTGGTCAATGAGGCCGGGTGGCGACGGGCGTCAATATTGCGACTATGCAAAATGCGTCCGCTGTCGGCGTCGATGACCAGCGATGCTGTTTTTGGCGCAGCCTGGACGACCTGTACATCGGCAGCAAGCCAACAAAAAACGCCGATACAGATCACCCAAAGTAAAGACTGAAAGCGAGGTTTCATTGTCCCTCTCGTTGTCGCCGCGTCTCAGTTTGAGCAGAGAATCGTCCCACGAATGCCATCAATCATTATGGAACGACTGGCTTACTTACAAGCGCGGAATGCCATCTGCGATGATCAAGGGCATTGAGCCCGGTTTGATGCTCACGCCAGCCAGGCCCACAGCCGATCGTTGGCGCCTCGACAACGCTGCCAACCTATGGCTAATGATCTGTTAAATCGGAAGAACAATTCCGACAATCTGCCGATTTCGCCGCCCTTTGTGATCGCAACCTGGAGATCTTTCGCAGATGCACAATGGCGGTTGGCGTTGGCCCCCTGGCCTTGCTAAAACAAAGTTCAGGGGATCGAAGATCGCGAATCACCGCAACCAGCCGATCAGCACTCTAAAGCGCTGAGGGTCCAAGCGGGGGGAGACAGAACAACATGACGATCGAAACCGTTTCGACCACACCATACGAGGGCCAAAAGCCAGGGACCTCGGGGCTTCGGAAGAAGGTGGCGGTGTTTCAGCAGCCCAACTATCTGGAGAATTTTGTCCAGGCGATTTTCGATTCTTTGGAAGGCTACGGTGGGCAGACGCTGGTGGTCGGCGGCGACGGTCGTTACCACAATCGAACAGCGATTCAGACCATCCTGAAAATGGCTGTCGCCAACGGATTCGGACGAGTTCTCGTTGGGCGTGGCGGCATTTTGTCGACCCCGGCCACATCGTGTGTGATTCGCAAGCACCAAGCCTTCGGCGGCATTGTTCTGTCCGCCAGCCACAACTCGGGCGGGCCGACGGAAGATTTCGGAATCAAGTACAACGTCTCCAATGGTGGGCCGGCACCGGAGAAGGTCACGGATGCGATTTTTAAGCGAACATCGTCGCTTACCAGCTATCGAATAGCGCGCGTGCCAGATGTGGACCTTGACCGGATCGGTGCTTCGGACATGGACGGCATGGCAATCGAGGTGTTTGACCCCGTCGCCGATTATGCGGCGCTGATGGAAACGCTATTTGACTTCGATGCAATTGCGGATCTTTTCAAAAGCGGTTTCGGGATGTGCTTCGATCCCATGCATGCGGTGACCGGGCCCTATGCCCAAGAGATTCTGGAGCGTCGCTTGGGAGCGCCCGCTGGCACGGTCATCAATGCCGAGCCCTTGGAGGACTTCGGTGGTGGCCATCCGGACCCGAACCTGGTCCACGCTCACGAATTGGTCGAACGTGTGGATTCCGTGGATGGACTTGCCTTCGGTGCCGCCTCGGATGGTGACGGCGACCGTAACATGGTCATTGGCAAGAGCTTTTTCGTTACGCCAAGTGACAGCTTGGCTGTGCTTGCAGCCAACGCGTCCCTTGCTCCCGGCTATCGCTCCGGGCTTGCGGGGATCGCCCGCTCCATGCCGACGAGCCAAGCGGCGGATCGGGTTGCCGCAGCGCTTGGCATCGAGTGCTTTGAGACGCCAACCGGCTGGAAGTTCTTCGGCAATCTCCTGGATGCCGATCGCGCAACCTTGTGTGGTGAAGAGAGCTTTGGCACCGGCTCAAACCACGTACGGGAGAAAGATGGTCTATGGGCCGTGCTGTTCTGGCTGAATGTTATCGCGGCGCGCAGGCAATCGGTGGCCGATATCGTCCATGAGCACTGGCGACAATTTGGGCGGAATGTATATTCCCGCCATGATTACGAGGCCGTCGCGTCAGAATCTGCCCAAGAATTGATGGCCAACGTGAAAGAGCGGCTTAGTAGCTTGGTTGGCCGAAGATTTGGTAACTATGAGGTGCAGTTTGCCGACGATTTCTCTTACGTTGACCCGATCGACAACAGCGTGTCCACGGGCCAGGGGCTTCGTATCGGCTTCAGCCACGGGTCACGAATCGTCTATCGACTGTCGGGCACGGGGACTGAAGGGGCAACACTCCGTGTTTATTTGGAGCGCTACGAGCCCGATCCAAGCTTGCACAGTCAACCGACGCAAACTGCTCTGGCGGAATTGATCGTCCTTGCCAACGCCCTGGCGGAAATTGAGCTGAGGACCGGACGAAATGCGCCGACAGTGATTACATGACGGCATCGGCTACTGCAACTTATGATTCCGTTAGAGGTCAGGATCGCATCACGCTCATGGCTCTACATCTGTTGATGCAGTTATGTCGAAAACACTGTTGATTCTGAGATGCTTTCTCGGTTAGCGTTTACCTCTTGGTTTCGAAATTGATGTTGCTGCTGCCCCTCATCTGTGCGCTGCGGGTCGTGAAGGTTGCGTCTGGATGATACGGGAACTTGATCGCATACGGCGAAAGAAAGAAACGCGCATAATGCCGAATGTTGTGTGGTGATGCCGGCAACGCCAAGAGTGGTCAATAATATGCGCCCGCAACCTTTGAGTGTCTTGTCGCGTGCCAACGACGATTTGTTTGGGATTGCCCAGGCAACGTTGATGTCAGCGACGATTTGCAATCGGGGCTGCCGCGCGTTCCAAGCCGCGGCCGTCGGGCTTGCGTGGATGTCTTATGAGGACTGCGTTCGTATCGCGCGGACGCTCGCGACCGTGCGGACGCCGGCCGCGCTGGTAGAGCTTGAGCTCAACGTGGTCCGGAGCAGCGTCGGCCGAGCCGTTTGTCACTCCGTCTTGCTGTCCACCATGGCGATGGAGATCGCGGAGGACGCGGTCAGCCCCTATTCGCAACACGCTCACCGCGTTTTCGACGAAGCAGTTTCAGCTGCGGCGGCCTGACCCGCCCCCTGTTCGGGCCGCCACGGGCGCCCGGCGGCGAAAGCCGCCGGGCGTTTCCTTTGTTTACGTTGCAATCAAGATGCGCAGGACAAGGCATATCAGTTGTGCCCCACTTCGGAGGCTCGCACCGCGCGCTTTTGTCTACGGGCGACAGGCGATCGTCCTCAAGCCAATCGACGGAACGGTGTAACGGCCTGCGCGGAAACGAGGTCGTGGTCCATTTCCTCAGGGAGGACTGCGCCTCTTCCGTCTACGCAGGAATGCGATATATTCGGGGTGGCGGTGGCGGTCGTGCGACCCATGTTCAAGTCATGACATCGCCGATCCACCGCTGGCGACGGCGATAGATTGGAGGGAGACGGGTTAGGCTGATGAGCGAAGGCGACAAACCGAAAATGCCGCCAACCCTACCGCCCTCCACTCCGGGGGTGCCTTCGGTCGGCGTAGTCACCAAGCCGCGCCCGAAGACCAAAAAGCCCTCCATGTACAAGGTTTTGATGCTGAATGACGACTACACCCCAATGGAGTTTGTCGTTCACGTCCTTGAACGATTTTTCGGCAAGGCCCACGAAGAAGCGGTTCGGATAATGCTGCACGTCCACCATCGTGGCGTCGGCGTATGCGGCGTGTTTACATATGAGGTTGCCGAGACCAAAGTTAATCAGGTCATGGGGCTTGCCCGGCAGCACCAGCATCCACTTCAGTGCACGATCGAAAAGGACGGGGGAGAATAGGAGGCGCAATGCTGTCGCGAACCCTGGAGCAAACACTCCACCGCGCTCTCGCCCTGGCGACTGAGCGCAAACATGAATACGCGACTTTGGAGCACCTTCTCCTTGCCCTTGCCGAAGACGATGATGCTGTTCCCGTCTTAAAAGCCTGCGGCATTGATCTTGAACAGCTGCGCAATGATTTGGCGGAATTCGTTGACAGCGAATTGGATGGTCTTAAGACGTCCTCGCGTGTCGACCCCAAGCCGACAGCGAGCTTTCAGCGAGTTGTCCAGCGGTCGGTAATTCACGTTCAATCTTCCGGGCGTGAAGAAGTCACCGGCGCTAACGTGCTGGTTGCACTGTTTTCCGAGCGCGAATCGCATGCCGTTTACTTCTTGCAAAGCCAGGAGATGACGCGGCTTGATGCGGTCAACTTCATCGCCCACGGCATCTCGAAGGTCCCCGGCGAAGCTCGTCGCAAACCGGTGCAAGGTTCCGATGAGGAGAGCAGTGCCGAAAAAGTCGTGCGCAAAGGTCACGAAGCTCTAGAGGCCTATTGTGTTGACCTTAACGGCAAGGCTGCGGAAGGCCGCATCGACCCACTGATCGGGCGTGACGCCGAAATCGAGCGGACAATTCAAATCCTCTGTCGACGTAGTAAGAACAATCCGTTGTATGTGGGCGACCCTGGCGTCGGCAAAACGGCCATAGCCGAAGGTCTCGCGCGCCGGATCGTGATGGGCGAGGTGCCAGAAGTCCTGCAGGATGCAGTGATCTTCGCACTCGATATGGGGGCACTGCTGGCCGGTACTCGCTACCGCGGTGATTTCGAGGAACGCCTGAAGAACGTCATCTCCGAGCTGGAGGCGACCCCGGGTGCGATTCTGTTCATCGATGAAATCCACACCGTCGTGGGCGCGGGCGCGACCAGCGGCGGTTCCATGGATGCCTCGAACATTCTGAAGCCGTCGTTGGCGTCGGGTAGTCTTCGCTGTGTCGGCTCGACCACCTACAAGGAATATCGCAACCACTTCGAAAAGGACCGGGCACTAGTTCGCCGCTTTCAGAAGATCGATATTTACGAGCCCTCGATCGAGGACACGGTCAAGATTTTGCGCGGCTTGAAGCCGTACTTCGAAGCACATCACCAAGTTAAGTACACGAGCGAAGCGCTTCGCGCCTCCGTCGAGTTGGCATCGCGCTACATCAATGACCGCAAGTTGCCGGATAAAGCCATCGACGTGATTGACGAGGTCGGAGCCTCTCGCATGGTGCTGCCGCCGGGGAAACGGCGCAACACGGTCACGGTCCGCGATGTGGAAGAAGTGGTGGCGAAGATTGCGCGAATCCCGCCAAAAAGCGTGTCATCCGACGATCGTAAAGTGCTGCAAACCTTGGAGCGCGACCTGAAGACGGTGGTGTTTGGCCAGGACAACGCCATTGATGCCTTGGCGAGCGCCATCAAGCTGGCCAGGGCCGGGCTGCGTGACCCTGAAAAGCCCATCGGCTGCTATCTGTTCTCTGGCCCCACCGGGGTCGGCAAAACCGAGGTGGCCCGCCAACTGGCACGGGTGCTCGGGATCGAGTTGATCCGCTTCGATATGTCCGAATACATGGAGCGGCACACCGTCTCCCGTCTGATCGGCGCTCCCCCCGGCTACGTCGGCTTCGATCAGGGCGGACTGCTCACGGACGCGATCGACAAGCAGCCTCATGCGGTGTTGCTGCTGGATGAAATCGAAAAGGCCCATCCAGATCTGTTCAACATCCTGCTCCAAGTTATGGATCACGGAAAGCTCACCGATCACAACGGCAAGACCGTCGATTTCCGCAATGTGGTTTTGATCATGACCACCAACGCCGGGGCCGCCGAGCTTGCCAAGCCCGCTATCGGCTTCGAGCGGGAGATGCGGGAGGGGGACGACACGGAGGCCATCGAGCGCGCCTTCTCACCGGAATTCCGGAATCGCCTGGACGCGGTCATCGCCTTCGCGTCCCTACCGCCGAAAGTGATCGGACAGGTCGTTGATAAGTTCGTCATGCAGCTGGAGGTACAGCTTGCTGACCGTCATGTAGTGATCGAACTGACAGACAATGCTCGGGAATGGCTTGCCCGTAAGGGCTACGACCAGCGTTACGGCGCCCGGCCGTTGGCGCGGATCATCCAGGAGCACATCAAACGTCCGCTGGCGGAGGAACTGCTGTTTGGTCGATTGTCCCGGGGCGGTACGGTGCGCGTCGATGTCCAGGACAGCAAGATGACTTTCGATTACCCGGAGGGTGAGGTCAAGCCGCCGGCAAAGCCCCGGCGAAAGAAAGCTGACCAGACCGAACCTGTCCGCTGACGCCCCGCGCGGTTGGGGGGCACGGTCCGGGCTGAAAAGTTATCACTCCTGGACTTTGCCGATCGGGTTGTTTTCGCGAACGTTCGTAATTGCTTCTCAACTGATCATTGACGCATGGTTCGCCCCGCGCCAGCCTGCCGTTGGGGTGCACTCGAGATGTCGGTGCCGGTCATGGGGAGGGATCATCAATGACATTGTCAATTCTGGACGGCATCCGTGTGCTCGATCTCAGCCAATATCTCCCTGGCCCGTTCGCGGCCCGGATGCTGGGTGACTTCGGTGCCGATGTCATCAAGGTCGAGCCACCGGGTGGTGAGCCGGGCCGACGGCTCGATCGAGACGGGCAAGAATCGGTTTCGCCGTACTACCATATCGTCAATGCGGGAAAGCGGGTCGTCGAGGTCGATCTGAAGGACCCTATGGGTCGTGCGACTCTTGAGCGCCTGATCCAGGCGTCGGATGTTCTGCTCGAATCCTATCGGCCGGGAGTCCTTGCACGCCTTGGGTTCGGCGAGGCGCATTTGCGGTCCCTGAACCGTCGCCTGATTCACTGTGCGTTGTCTGGATACGGCCAAACGGGGCCCAATCGCTTGGTCGCCGGCCACGACCTCAACTATGTGGCGCTCACCGGAGCGCTCAGCGCGACGGGCACGGAAGACGCACCCGTGATCCCGTTTCCGCCTATGGCCGACCACGCTGGCGCGCTTCAGAGTGTGGTTGCCATTTTGGCAGCTTTGGTGGCGCGAGAGCGCTTATTGAACGGCACCGGCTGCAGCTTGGACATCGGCATGAGTGATGCCTTGCTTGCGCTTCAGGAGTTGGCGTTCGCGTTCGATACGCGGCGTCGGCGTGGGCTTCTGACTGGAGGCTCGGCCGGTTATCAGATTTATCGGACCAAGGACGACCGCTTCGTCACGATCAGCCCGCTTGAGCCCAAATTCTGGGCCAATTTTTGCGAGGCCGTTGGGCGGCCGGACTGGATTGCACGGCAGGATGAGCCGCTGCCCCAGCATGCCTTGATTGGCGAAGTCGCGGAGCTGTTCGCCTCGGAGCCGTTATCGACTTGGGTGGCGCGTCTTGGCGATATTGATTGCTGCTTTCAGGCTGTTCTCGACCATGACGAGGTTCCAGACAACGCCCACGTTCAAGCGCGCGGCTTGATTCGTCGTCACCCCGATTGGACGGAGGTGTTGTTGCCGGTGCGGATCGATGGTGCAGCCCCGCCGCCGCGGGCCGACGTCGCGTTCGCGGACGCGGATGCGGTTCTCGCCGGGTGGTCTTTGCTGTCGGAATAGGATATTGCGGGATCGCCCCGCCGGTTCGATCTGGCCCGTCAGCGACAGGCGCGTTCGCCAACGATGCGGGCCAGCGCGCCGCCCGAGCGAGGCAGGGCGACGCTCGATCGCGGCGCCACCAGGTAGTTGGTCCGGCTGGTGTCACGTCCTTGAGCGGTTGAGCGTTCCACGGCGACGAGACGGCATCCGCGGCACAGATTGATCAGGGCCGGGCCGCGCGGGGTCGCGGCAAACCTAACGCAGCCATTCTGCGGGGCGGCAGCAGGTGCGCGGAGAGGGCCTTTGGTGATCCCGCCGTCGAGCATTCCGGCCAGCGGTCCACCGGACATGATCAGCGTGGTCACTGCTGCAACCAGGAAATGTGGGATTCGTCTGTTTCGTCGGCTCATGGCGAGCACGATGACGGCATATGGTTACCAAGTCCTTATTCGCCGGGCTCGCCGTCCTTGCGAAAGGGGGACTGATCAGACAGTGCGGCCATCTCGGCCGCAACCGCGGGCCGCTCGTGATCGAGAAAGCGGGCGACACCGGCGCGAAAGCCCGGATCTCGGATCCAATGGGCGCTTAGTGTCCGCACCGGCAGATAACCGCGCTGAACCTTGTGCGGTCCTTGGGCACCGGCCTCGACCCGGGCCAAGCCCTGCTCGATCGCATAGTCGATGGCGCGATAATAACAGGCCTCGAAATGGAGGAACTTGAAGCTATCGAGGCATCCCCAATAGCGGCCGTAAAGCGCGTCATGCCCGCGCAGATTGAGTGCGCCGGCGACTGGTGTGCCGCTGCCGTCTTCGGCCAACATCAGCACGACCCGTTCGCCCAGCCGTTCACCCAGCAGCGAAAAGAACCACCGGTTCAAGTATGCCTGACCCCATTTGCGCGCGTGGGTATCATGGTAAAACGCACAAAACGCGTCCCAATGTCGCTCTTCGATATCGCGGCCCGACAGGGCCCGGATCTTAACCCCGCAGTCGGCGACCTCGCGACGTTCCTTACGGATGGCCTTGCGCTTGCGAGATGCCAGGTCGCCCAGGAAATCATCGAAGCTGCCATAACTGGCGTTCGCCCAGTGGAATTGTTGGCCATGGCGAATCAGCAGGCCTAGAGTGCGAAACCGCTCGCATTCGGCCTCGGTGGCGAACGTAACGTGCACGGACGAGACACGCGTTTCCTCCGCAAGCTGCACCAGGGCACTGGCCAGCACGTCCGCTGTCTCCGGCGGTGCGTCGTCACGGACGAGCAGACGCCGTCCGGTTACCGGCGTGAACGGCACGCCGCATTGAAACTTCGGATAATAGGTGCCCCCGGCGCGCTCATAGGCGTCAGCCCAGCTCCAGTCGAACACATACTCACCATAAGAGTGGGACTTCAGGTATAGCGGCGCACAGCCCAACACGCGGTCCGTGTCATCGACCGCGACCAAGTGATGGGGCAGCCAGCCGCTCTTGGCGCCAACGGCGCCGGAATCCTCCAAGGCCGCGAGGAACGCAGAACTGACAAAGGGATCATCGCTTCCGGCCGCCGCATCCCAGTCGGCGGCTGAGACGGCGTTGAGGCCGTTGACCACCTTTACCGCACTGATCGCTTGATTGTTTTCGACGGTTTCGATCCCTTGCTCTGAGGCAGAGTTGCTTCCATCCGGCATCGGCAGCTCCACATGAAGGCGATCGCTGAGGGGCCGTGTTAACGCGGCTGACCGGACACGCTTCGGCGCGGGACCAGACGATCCAGAGTCCGGACTCGGACCGGCACGCTCGCGGCCGGATATCGAACAGTGGCGGGCTGTTGAATGTTCAACTCAAACAACAGATCCTGGCGCTCACGCTGCAGCGCAGACCGCCTGCGGTCGTCGCGACGGTCCCGCGCGGGATCGACGGCGCGGCGTGCCGACGAGGTCCGCGGTTGGCCAGCAAGCTCCCGCTCAACCTGATTGAGGCGCCTTGACAATCGCTGACGTCGATCCGTGCTCGCCAGGTTTGGCTCCACGAAATCAGTTGTTTGACGCCGACGCTGGATCAAGGGGACCTGCTCAGTGTCGGGAGAGCGCCCGCGAAACTGCCGCTGGGGACGCTCGATGCTCGAGTCGGGGTCGTCCCAAACCACCGTGCGCGAAGGACCTGGCAAGAACTGCCGTGCGGCAGCCGCCGTTCCCTCCCGGTCGATGGCGGCAATCCCCGGCGAGGGCGTGTCGGCGCGGGCCGGTGTGGTTGCCAAGGCACAAATGACAACGAAAGCTAGGGAAAACGGGAGCGTTGCGATTCCTAGCCCCAAACCTCGAAGCTCAGTGTGGTCCGGCATTGACTTAACCTTCACCATACGACCGTCATGTGGGGCGAGTGACCGACGCTGTCGAGCACCACAGCTGGATCTTCGCGGATCACCCCGTTTCGCCCATACTAAGAGCTATTGAGATGCCGATAATGCGAGGCTTCGCCCTCGCTTCAGCCATCCGATCTACGGAAGGACCGACCAGCCCATGTTGATGCGTTTTGCAATCATCGTAACCGCCCTGGTCGTCATGGTCGGCTGTGCAGATGTTCCCGTCGTTGGGCGTCGCCAACAGTCGGACCAGAGCTGGGTGTTCGCCTCCACGTTGATGGGCAGCTCCGGTCCGCTGCTGGTCCAGATCGAAGGGCGGCCATACGTGATGGATGAGGCGCAACTGAACGATATCGTCGTTAACGAAATGGCACGGGCCATCACATGGTCAAGCGACGCTCGTTTCACCACGGACCCGGAGGAGGCGGGAAGTCAGACGATGCGGGTAGTGTGGCGCTTCAACGCTGGTTCGGGCGGCAGGCCACAATGCCGCGGCGAGGGCCAAGGGGAAGGTCCCGCCGCCGGAGGCGCCGTTCTGATCAACGCGGTCTTTTGTGATGATGATTACGTCATCTCCGACGTGACCGGCTCCATTCAGTCAACGCGTGGTCCCGACGACCCAGTGTTCAGCAACCTAATCCAACAGGTCGCACTAGAGTTGTTTCCACGCGGCATCGAGCGCAACCGCAATCCACTGTTCGTCAATTGAGCGTAGCCACAAATTACCGGCAGGTTTGATGGCGGGCGCCCGGTGCGCCTGCAAACACGCTCCAACCCCGCCCCGCGTCACAGTCCCGCACGCGGCGCTTCTTTTCACTCGGCCGGGGCGACCACATGTCGTTCGGGTTGTGAAACGCTCCCGTCGTTCCGGCGATGCTGTTCTTGTTCCCCTTTTTTAGGCCAATAACTCCAAAATTTGCTTTGCTGAATTTCGCGTTGCCGTAGCCGCCGCCGCAGCCGTAAAGGGACATGACCTTGCGGACATAGGCCTTGGTTTCGGCGTAGGGCGGAATACCGCCATGCTTCTTGACCGCTCGTTCACCTGCATTATAGCCAGCCAACACCAAAGATAAATCGCCACCGAAGTGGTCAAGCAGCCAGCGCAGATAGCGTACCCCGCCGCGAATGTTTTCCCGCGGCTTGAAGCTATCGCGCACGCCGAAACGCTCGGCCGTTGCGGGGATCAACTGCATCAGGCCCTGGGCGGCTTTCGGGGATACGGCGCGCACCTGGAAATTGGACTCGACCTTAATCACGGCCAGTACCAAGTTGGGGTCGACGCCGTGCTTGGGCGCGATTTCGTGGACGATCCGGCCGATATCCTTGGGCGCGGCGATGGACGCGCGCCCGGCGGTGCCGGCCGGGCAGCCGCTCACGGGCGGAAGTTTTGGCAGCCCTGCCTTCAGGAGTGGGCCTTGCTTGAGCCGACGGTCGGCACCGGACCGCCTATCAAGAGTCAGATTTCCTTGCTGGTCACGTCGGATATGGCCGGAGCGCCACTGGGGTTGGTCGGGAAACGATCCGACCGCGGAAACAGCGCGCCCGCTAACCGACGGCTTGTCGGCGGTCGCGGGTGATGCCGTCCAAACAAATGCCCAAGCCACGCAGAGCCCGAGGACGATGCGGGTGGACTGACGGGCGTTCCTGATCAAAAACGATCGTTGCGGTCGCGGGCTCATCGGCCACTCCATCCAGGGTGATCACGCCCGCCAAGGCTGCGGGGGTGCCAAAGCTCGCCTCAACCGGATCGGCGCACCACCCATCAGAGCCTTGGCAATGCCACCATCGGTGCATAGCACTGATTGAGGCTTCCATTGTCAACGTCTAAAGAGAGATGGTGGCTTTGCGTTTTTTTGCCGGATCGGTCAAGTTGTTGATCGGAACGCCACAATGGCCGGACAGACCTGCAAATAGTCTTAAAATTTTCAATGTAATTGGCTTTTTTGTCCTGAGTTTGCCTGCTGGCTTTTAGAGGTGCGAGTCGCTGTCAGCGACCTTCTCCGACCAGATTAGTTCAACACTGCGACTCAAAAGCATCATCATTTAAGGCTTGTTGACTGCTCGAATGCCCGCCTCCGAGAGAATCGTGAAACCACGTCGCTATCGTGCTCGCCGCAACTGCTTAACCTTTCGTGCGACCCACCGGCGGGCCAAACGCTTGTGCATTGCGTGTTGCAGGGCGTTTGTTCCGCCGTGGGCTGTCAGTTCGTTGTGTTTCCGCCACACGGCCTAATGGCTTTGATGGCAGGCGAAGTTACCGTATAAGCGGAAAGTTCGTGTGATTTGTGGCGTCGAGGGGTCTGCTTGGCAACCCGACCGTTTTAATCCTCATCTCCGCCGTGCATGTGTTCTTGTAGATAATTTTGAAGTCCGACTTGATCGAGGCGGTATTGTTGAGTTTCAATCCAGTCGATGTGCTCTTCGGTTTCGTCAAGAATTTTTTCGAGGATCTCGCGAGACACAAAATCACGTTTTTCTTCGCAAACAGCAATTGCCGTTTTGAGGCAACCTTGGTTTGCAACCTCGGACGACAGATCACACTCCAGCACTTCGGGGACGTTTTCACCGATCCGCAATTTTCCAAGGTCTTGTAGGTTGGGCAGGCCATCTAACATTAGAATGCGTTGTATAAGCTGATCGGCGTGTTTCATTTCGCCGAGCGATTCATGATACACTTTATTGGCGAGTCGATCATAACCCCAGTCTGCAAGCATGCGGGCGTGCAAAAAGTACTGGTTGATCGCCGTCAACTCGTTTTTAAGAATTACATTGAGGTGTTGTAGGACTTCCGGTTCACCCTTCATCGATTGCCTCCGTCAGCTTGATTGTCTCACAACTATGGTACGCTGGTGTTGCAGTGTCCGATGACGTCGCACGTGCACAACCTTTGCGATACGGCCAATTGACAATAAGTATCATTTTCACATATTATCCGGACGACGCACAGGAGGCCCGAGGAGGCTACGACTTCCGATGTATGTGTGCAACTGCAACGCAATCACCGAACGCCAAGTTTTGGCCGCTGCCAAGGCCGGGGCCAAGACTTGGCGGGATGTGCACACTTTTTACGGATGCCAGCCGCAATGCGGTCGCTGCGGCGTCGAGATGGCCGTGTACCTCAATTCCGGAACCGCCCAGGATTGCGGCACCCTCCCGACGGGAGCGCTTGCTAAGGGCTAGGCCTTGGTGAGCGCCCCCGCTGGCGTTTGAACAAATCTTATGCTGAATGTGATCCCGGGAAAACCGCGCTCGACCGTTGAGCGACTAAACAGCGCGGTCTTCGTAGTATCGGCGGATCAGTGGGAGCGATCGCGTCGGGCAGTCTCGGCACGATTGAGGAAACCCTGATTGACGGGGCTTGTCGGCTTCAGGGCAAGCCGCTCATGGGCGAGGGATACCGCCACGTCGTTCAGGCCACCACGCAGCGCTGCTTCGGTCAGGGTCCAGTCAATGATGTCGCGTTGCGCATGACTGCCGCCAAAGCTGTTAACGATGAAGCGAGCGGGGTGCAGCCGTTCCACGGCGGCCTCGTATTTGCCTTGCCAGAAGGCTCGGAAGCCCTCCACCAGAGGTAGACTTACTTGGCGTGCCCATCGTGCCGTTTCAGGGCCGTGGGTAGAATGGTTGCGATAAGCCGCCAAAATCCGCTCAACCTCGCCAAGACGCCCGGCACCCAGATACGCCATGACGGCATGCCAATCGTTGAACGGATAGGTGCGACCGTCCGCGTGCTGATCCCACGCGTCGGACACTTCGGACCAGCGTTCGCCAACATCGGTGCCCGTCAACTGCAGCCGCCATAGCAATGCCGAGGCATCGACGAGATCAAGGGCGATTTCGCTTCGGTCTTCGCGGATCGGGCCATCATAGAGGGCAAGCACGTCATCGATCTGACCAAGATCCAGATGAAACAGGGCGCGATGCCACCAGTTGTGGACCTTGAAGAAGTTGTCGGCACCGGACCAATAGGGCTCCCTGCTAGTCATCCAGGCGATGCCCTCGTGCGCGCGGCCCTGCATCTCCAGGACATGGGCGACGGCGTGGTGAGCCCAACAGTCCAGGGGCTGGATTTCAAGGGCTTGGCGTCCGAAGTCTTCAGCACGAGCGTAATCGCCGGTTTCCTCCAGCCCGAAGGCATACAAGCCCAGCACGAACGAATGCCCGGGGACGTCCGACGACCAAAGCGGCAGCACCCGTGCAACCCGGTCACGCAGGTCTCGCGCGTTGCCTCGATAGAAGTCCGTGAGGTGACCAACCTGGAGGGCCACCAAATCGTGGGGGTAATGCATGGTGTGGCGGTCCAGTACCACAGCTGCGGCGGTCCAATCGCCCCGCAAAACCCTATCTAAAGCCGCCAGATGAGAGGCCTCTCGCTCGGTCGCTGCCAGTGTCTTGGCGTGCTCGAGCACGACCAGGGCCTCGACAACTGCCGCCGGCTCTGTGGCGGCGGCAAAAAGGTGCGCCTTCAGTATGTGCGCCATCACGAAGGCCGGTGCTGTCGCAATGGCATCGTCAGCGAGGGCAATCGGATCGCCGCGATAGACGTTAAAGGCTTCGACAGCTTTGTCATACAGCTGCGCTGATTCGGCCGTTGCGCCGGTTAGAGTGTTGCCCTGACGATCGGTATACATAACGCTCGCTTCCTTCGACTGGTGCACCTCGTGCGTCGCTGGATCTTTACGGGATTGCCGGTGACGGCGATGTGGCGGCCGTCACAGTGACGCGTGGCTATTTGGCCTTTATTCGCTAGTGGAGGGACAGTGAGATCGGATCGGGACGCGTTCGGTTTGGTGCCGCGCCGTCAAACATTATCCAGGCTACGCCCAAACGATTATGGGGCTTGTGGGTCGCCCATCGTCTATCTTAGCTGTTGATAGGACGCTGGAGTCACCGTTAGTCCCAGCCATCTCAACCTGAGCGAGGAATCGGTGCCGCTGCCAGCCGGGCACACATTCAGAGTTGATCGATCGACCGCCATGGACGTCCGAGGCAGGCGCCCGCGTTGGCTGTTCATAACGCTGGCATTAGTCCTTCTGGCGCGCGCCACGATGCCTGTCGGCTTTATGCCCGACCGCGCGACGGCAGGCGAGCAGGGTCTGTCGATCGTTGTTTGCACGGGCCACGGCGTAACGACCGTCAACGTCGGCGGCACGAGCAGCGACGGCGTACCCGGGAGCCGAAGTGGCGCCGCCCCGCCAACGGATCCTTGTCCCTTTGCTCTGGCCTTAGTGGGCGCCGTTATGGCGCCCGATGCCGCGATCCCTTGGCAGAGCCACGCCGGCGAACAGCTCAGGCCGTCGTCTTGCCCGCAGTCGCCGTTGCTTGCGTCGATATTCGGTCCGCTTGGTCCGCGCGCCCCGCCCGCAGGCTAGGCCCGTCTCCATTCAGACCTGTCATTGGACCGCTCCGGGCTCCGGCGCGGCACTCGTCATGCATGTAGCTTTCGCCAGTTTGAAGGTGCTTTTCATGAAACAACCATACGACACCGCCGCTGCCGCCGCAGTGGCGCTAACACTCACCGCTGGAACGGCTGTCGCCAGCGACATCGATATCAAAGATCCCTGGGCCCGTGCGTCGGCCGGCATGGCTGGTGCGGGCGCGGCGTTTATGAGCATCGCCAACACTGGTGATGTCGACCGCTTGGTCTCCGCGTCTGCCGACGTCTCCGAGGTGGTGGAGCTTCACACCCACATCATGGAGGAGGGGATCATGAAGATGCGCCGCGTCGCGACCATCGATATTCCGGCCGACACCACTGTGCCACTGCAACCCGGCGGCCTTCATGTCATGTTTATTGGCTTGAAGGCTCCGCTCGTGGAGGGACAGACGGTGCCCGTCACGCTGACGTTTGAGACGGCCGGCGAAGTCAACGTCTCGGTTCCGGTGCTCGCGGCGGGCGCTAGGAGCCCCGCCGAAGCGGCCATTCCCGAGCACGACGGGACGGATGACGCTACCAGACAACACGCTAAACCTGAATAGTCGGGCCTCGCGCACGACCAACGCTGGTTTTAACATGCGAAAAACGAGAGGTCCGCGATCCATGAAATACCTGACAGTCAACCGTCTAAGCCTTCATGTTTGGAGCGCGCTGGTGACACTCATGCTGGTCACGGCGCCGGTCACCATGTCGCGTGCGGCAGCCGACGCCGAGTCGACCACGCTGTTTGTCAACCTGACCACGGACGACGCCTGGACTGCCGACATGGCGTTTCATTATGCCCGCCAGGTCCGGCAGATGGGCCACCCCGTGGTGTTGTTTCTTAACGTTCGGGCGGTCACTCTGGCCAATAAGGCGATGGCCGAGGGCACAGATGCTGCCGAACTCGCGGCCACGCAGGAGCGCCTGAAAACTCTCATCGCGGACGGAGCCACCGTCTACGTATGCGGGATGTGCACGGAGCGCGCAGGCCTAACCTCGGATGATTGGATTGACGGCGTCTTGCCCGGAAGCAAGGACACCATTCAAGTGCAATTGGCGCCGTCTACAAAGGTCATGTCGTTCTAAGCTGTCGAGCTGAGCCCGCTTGCCCCTGACCGATAGGGTCAGGGGTTGGGGCTGCCTGAATGGGCGGCCGCAACGGGGGCTGGCTTGGCAAGGCGTGTCGAGGTTGTCATCGATGCGCGCATGCGTGCCCCATCATCGTCACGCCGGCCTAATGATCTCCAAGATCGCGAAGTAGTGGCACCCGGCGGCGATCAGCACGAACGCATGCCAGATCGCGTTCTGGTACTTCAGCGACGTCCACAGGTGAAACAGTACTCCGGCCGTGTAGAGAACGCCCCCGGCGCCAAGCAGCACCAGCGCTGTCGCCGGCAGTGCGTCGACGATCGAACTCAGGGCCCCAAGCCCCATCCACCCGAGCACCACGTAAAGGGCGATGGACGCACGCTCAAATCGGCGCGGCCATCCGAGCTTCAATGTCACACCTGTGATCGCCACGACCCACACGCCTGCGAGCAGCGTATAGCCGGCTGCATTGCCCATTCCAATGGCGGTAAACGGCGTGTAGGAGCCTGCGATCATCAGATAGATCGCCGCATGGTCACAGCGCCGGAGCCTTTCCTTGCGCGAGGGGTCCGCCACACCATTGTAGGCGGCGGAAAATCCGAACATGGCGATCAGGCCGGCGCTGTAGAGGGCCGCGGCTGTCGTTAAGCTGACATTATCAGCTGGAAGAGCGATCGACAGCAGCACGCCAATGCCGATCAGCGAGAGTATGATTCCAATGGCGTGGATGATGCCATCGACCAGGCGTTCCGACTTGGTGTAGTGTGGATACATGAG
The DNA here is from genome assembly GCA_964619055.1 of uncultured Rhodospirillaceae bacterium. Taxonomy (GTDB): domain Bacteria; phylum Pseudomonadota; class Alphaproteobacteria; order Rhodospirillales; family Defluviicoccaceae; genus CAYVUM01. The sequence continues at coordinate 12,875 of CAZUDB010000006.1, read as the reverse complement.
AGCATATCTCTGTCAGTAGGGCCGAGCGATCAAACCCACTCGCACCGTCATGACTAGGCTGTTCGGCTCGACAATCAATCGCGTCTCGTTTCGGTTTCGCCGCAAGGCCAAACGTCGGACGTGGGACCGCTTGAAATCGAATTGAGATCACCCCAGTTGTGTCGATATCAGCTTCGGCCGCTTGCCGATATGTCCGCCTGGACGTTTCTTCAAGATATCCATGAAGCCGATACCGGTGACACGCCATCTTTGGCGTGCGCCATTGCACTGGAAACAAAAGGAGGCCTTTATGGCTGTCGGTACAGTAAAGTTCTTCAACGTTCAGCGCGGTTTCGGCTTCATCGAGCCCAGCGACCGCTCCAAAGACGTGTTCGTTCACATTTCCGCGGTACAGCGTGCCGGCATGGACGAACTTGTTGAGGGTCAGAAGGTTTCGTTCGACGTCGTGCAGGAGCGTGGCAAGTTCGCTGCCGATAACTTGAAGCCTGCGTAAGTCGTGTGGATCGACACGGCTTGACCATCGGTATGTACGGCTTCGCGCGTGCCGATCTGTAGACTGGGCGGGCAATATTTTGCCCGCTCACCGTCGCATGGCACACCCGAGGAGCCCAATAATAGTGGCACATAGCAAAAAACAAATCGCTGATATGTTTGGCGATAACTCCAAGCCTAACGTTCCATTGTGGAAACAGATAGTCGATAGCGATGAGAGTCGTCGACAGGCCCTTCAGGACCGGCAACGAGCGGCACGGCTGGAGCGTGACGCAAAATCAGAGGCTGAGAAGGTGAAAGCCGCACCTAAGCGAGCCAAATCGCCGCGGCCTCGCAAGCACGATTGAGCGCTGAGGTCGACCTGTTTCCGGCGCTGAGGCCGTCCAGAAAACCCGTTCAAGGCGATGTGTAGCAACGATGGTGAGAAAACCAAATTATCGATTCGACCGTATGGAGCGTGATCGTCAGAAGGCGGCCAAAAAGGCGGAGCGAATCAGTTCAAGGCAAGAGAAGGCCGCCGCAAAACAGCAGGAAAAGTCTGAGACGCCTCCGGCATCGTCGACATCGACGCCGAATGATTAACACGTCATTTTAGCCACAAACTGTTGCGGTTGCGCGCGCGACACTCTGGCTGCCACACTTCGTGTCAACTGGTGCTAGCCGACCACTTTGGCCGAATTTACCATGGGCCATTGTTGACAGAATGAACCGCTTCGACCCATGTCTGCACGGTCGATACGATAGCTCGACCTCAGCGGGCGGTCATCGGCGGCGAGACCGCCATCGGTCGGGACGGAATGACATGACACGAATGTCCGGATTCAATAGCCCCCTCATGCTCGGGTTCGATCACCTCGAACGTGTCCTCGATCATGTTTCCAAGGCATCGCAGGAGGGATATCCGCCCTACAACATCGAGCAGGTTGGCGATCACGGATTGCGGATCACTGTAGCTGTCGCCGGCTTTGCGAAAACCGATTTGTCGGTGTCATTGGAGGATAATCAGCTCGTCATTCGCGGCCGGCGCACCGAGGATGATGGTGAGCGCATATTCCTCCACCGCGGCATCGCAGCCCGCCAATTTCAGCGCATGTTCGTCCTGGCCGAGGGGATTGAGGTCACTGGCGCCGACCTCCATAACGGCTTGCTCCACATTCTGCTCGAGCGTCGGATGCCAGAGCCCGCCGTGCGCACGATTGACATTCGAACCGGTCAACGTCCTAGCGGCAACGATTAGGCTGCAGGGCGCGTTATTGCGGACGGGATTGCCCGAAGGCGGAGGTCATTTTGGTGTCACGCGGCGCGTGACGTGGCGCTGTCTACGAGAAGCGCATAAAGCGCTTCGGCGTCTTCCGTTCCGCGCAGTTTCTCGCAAGCGGTCCGGTCCCGAAGCAATCGGGAAACCCGGGCGAGCGCCTTGAGATGGTCGGCACCCGCCGACTCCGGCGCCAGCAGCAGGAAGATCAAATCTACTGGTCGATCATCGATCGCGTCAAAGTCGATGGGCTGATCTAGGCGAGCGAAAAGGCCGTGGAGACGGTCCAAAGACGACAATTTACCATGGGGAATCGCGATCCCGTTGCCGACACCGGTGGTGCCGAGTCGCTCGCGCTCCATCAGCACGTCGAACACAGCGCGTTCATTTTGACCTGTCACCTGCGCAGCCCGCTTTGACAACTCCTGGAGGGCTTGCTTTTTGCTGGTCGCACGCAAATGAGCAAAGACCGCGTCGGGTCTCAACAGTTCAGGAATTTCCATGGCAGAGGCGCCCTTTTAGGCCATCTGAGCGTTTTGGGGATCAATCCAACCGATATTGCCGTCCGGGCGGCGAAAGACGACGTTAAGTCGACCGTGCCCCCGGTTGCGGAACATGAACGCTGGTAAATCAGCCAAGTCCATGCGCATCACAGCTTCGCTAACCGTCAGAGTCTCGATACTTGTAACCATTTCGGCAATCACGGCGGGCTGACTCTCCTCCGGCAATTCGTCGTCACCGGCTTCAGCCGCGATCACATAGTGTTGTGCCGGTATGGAGCCGTCATCCCCACGATCCCGGTGATGGTCGTTGAGGCGGCGTTTGTAGCGGCGCACTTGCTTGGCGATGCGCTCAAGCGCGGAGTCGAACGCGGCATAAGCGTCATGGGCTGAGCCATGGCCTTGGACGACCAGACCCGTCTTGGGGTGGACCGTGATGGTCACCCGAAACCGATTGGCATCTTTGGTGATCGTGATATTTGCATTGTGGGCGCGGGAGAAGTACTTCGTCACCACGCTGTCAACCTGGCGCTCCACGTGATCGCGAAGCGAGGTTCCCACGTCCAAGTTCTTTCCCTGGATGGCAATGTCCATTATGTTCACTCCAAATCCCGCAAGGAACGGAGCGCAACGACCGGTGCCGGAGTGTGCATCCGGAGCGTAAGCAGCGTCCTCGGCGAGGCCGAACCAGTCGTCTTTATCCTCGGACTCCGGCGTCGGGTGGTGTTCAGTCCGGTGCTGCCGCGGGGGCGGCCCGCCTGAGCAAAAGCTGGCCGGCCATCCGGACGCCAATAACCCCTCGGGCACTGCGGCGTTTGAGCTACCGCTCTTGCGAAGGCCGGGAACATAAAAGGCGTCCCAGAGAGTGTCAAGCATCTGCGCAGGCACGGTTCGGCATCTCAATATCCGACGGCTCTGGCACGTCTTCGTTGAACAGACGAGGGTATTCCCATTGCCTCACGATACTTCGCGACGGTCCGACGGGCAATCTCGATGCCCTCCTTGCCAAGCATATCGACAAGTGCGTCGTCGGAAAGAGTTCGTTCGGCCGGCTCGGCTTCGATGAGCTGGCGAATGCGTTGGCGGACCCATTCGGCCGACAGCGCGTCACCGCTGCCATCGCAACTGCCGATGGCTTGGCTGAAGAAATACTTGAGCTCCACGATCCCACGCGGTGTTGCCATGAACTTGTTGGAGGTTACCCGACTGACGGTACTTTCGTGCAGCTCCACGGCCTCCGCGATGTCTCGCAACACGAGGGGCCGAAGGGCCTGCACCCCCACGTGGAAAAAGCCGTTTTGTTGACGGACGATCTCGGAGGCGACCTTCAGTATTGTGGTCGCCCGCTGATGCAGGGACTTAACCAACCAGTTGGCGGCTTGGAAACACTCGTTGATGTAGGTTTTTTCGTCCTTCTTCAAGGTCGAGCGGCAGACGCGGGCGTAATACTGATTGTTGACGAGCACCCTCGGCAATGTCTCGCTGTTAAGCTCGACGAGCCAGCCGCCACCGGGATCGCGCCGCATGAGCACATCCGGGGTAACCGGCTGGGGCAGGAAATGCTCGAAGTCCGTGGCAGGCTTAGGGTTTAGGCTTCGTAGTTCCGCCAACATATCCAGGATCTCTGCTGCCGGCACGCCGCAGAGCCGCTCCAGAGCCGCGAAGTCGCGGCGCCCAGCTAGATCCAGATGAGCGATCAAAAGGCGCATCGCGTCGTCCACGGGGCCGCGATCGATCAACTGCAGGAGCAGGCATTCGCGTAAATCGCGGGCAAAGATTCCTGGCGGATCAAATTGCTGCAGCCGCGCAAGTGCTTTCTCCACGCGCGCAAGATCGCACCCAAGCGTTGCAGCAAGGTCGTTCAGGTCAGACCGAAGGTACCCGGCTTCGTCCAAATCCTCGATCATATAGGCGGCAATGATCCTGTCGGCCGGATCCTGGATGTCGCAGGCCAATTGCTCGCGAAGGTGATCGCGGAGCGTGCGGCGCTCCGAGAGGGTGCCTTCCAATTCGCCGGCCTCATCGAAGGCAGCGGAACTGCTGCGCCGATCACCGCCGCCATTTACAGAGGCTCCGTCGAAGGTCAGGCCCGACAGTGGCTCACCGCCGGTTCCACCGCCGCCATCGCCGTCGAACAGATTATCGTAATCGACATCAAGTGCGGCCTGCGATGCTTCGCCACTGGCATCGCCAAGGGCGGCGTCGACTGTCGATAACGCGCCCAATGCTCCGCTGGGCTCACCTTCTGCGGCGGTGGCAAAGCCGTTATCTCCGCCTCCGTGTTCCTGTTCGTCGCGCTCCAACAGGGGATTTTGTTCAAGTTGCGTGTCAACATATGCGTTCAGCTCAAGATTAGACAATTGCAGCAAACGAATGGCCTGCTGCAGCTGTGGTGTCATCACCAGGGTCTGCGATTGACGAAGGTCGAGGCGAGGACTTAAGGCCATAGCAGTTCGAGCCGTTATCGGTCCCTACATGGAAAAGCGGTCGCCAAGGTAGACACGCCTGACGTCCGGATTGCGGATGACGTCTTCAGGCGGACCTTCCATCAGCGTCACGCCGTCATGCAGAATGTAGGCGCGGTCTATAACGTCTAGTGTTTCGCGGACATTGTGGTCAGTGATCAACACGCCAATGCCCCGATCTTTGAGGTGAGCAACCAGCGTGCGGATATCGCCAACGGCAATCGGGTCAATGCCGGCAAACGGTTCATCTAGCAGGATGAAGTGGGGGTCGGAGGCAAGCGCCCTGGCGATTTCAACGCGCCGACGTTCGCCTCCTGACAGGGCTAAGGCCGATGTCCGGGCCAAGTGAGTGATCGAAAACTCGGCCAGCAGTTCCTCCAATCGTGCTTCCCGCCGCCGCCGCATCGGTTCGCTGACCTCCAGAACTGTCCGGATGTTGTCTTGGACCGTGAGGCCGCGAAAAATTGAAGCCTCCTGAGGCAAATACCCGATGCCAAGGCGTGCACGTCGGTACATGGGAAGCTCAGTGATATCCGCGCCATCCAGCAGAACGCGTCCCTGGTCGGCTGTGACCAGTCCCATCATCATGTAAAAGCAGGTGGTTTTTCCGGCTCCGTTGGGACCAAGCAAGCCAACGACTTCGCCACGACGGACGCCGAAGCTGACTCCGCGGACCACGGGCCGCTTCTTGTACAGCTTCCCGAGATCGACGGCGTGCAAGCCACCACTGCCCGCAATCACGTCGGGTCGTGGTCCCGTGGGGCGCACTGGGTGTTCAGCGCTTTCGCCCGTCATTCTCTATCCCGTTTTCCAATCTCGGCACACACATCCGCCGACTTTTTTCCTCCGTGAAAGCGTGCACGAGGTTCCCTTTACCTTTGGTTGCGATCCACATCCGGAGTCAGTTGTTCGCGCTCCGGAATGGTTGCGTCCTCGGGGCGGATGAAACCGGCGACGGGCGCGTCGCCGTCCGCGAACAAACGGCTGACACCCGTCTTCAAATTCACCTCGGCGCGATCGCCGTTGAGCTGGTTATCGCCATTGGTAATGCGCACGCCGCCGATGAGAGTCGCAATCTCCGTGGCCACCGTGTAAAGCCCATAGTCAGCAAGGACGATGCCGTCGGGCGTATCGATCCGGACATCGTCAAAGGCTTCGATCCTATCGATGCGGCCGCTGCCTTCGCCGCCCTCGTTGAGATGAGCCACGAGAACGTTGGCGCGGATGCTGTTTTCGCCTTGCTCGGCCCGGGCGCCGCCCCGCGCAACCAGCATCCCTTCGAGTTCCCAATATTCCATCTGGCCGTCGGCGGTTACTGTGCCATCTTTGCCGATGACCCGAACAGGTTGAGCACCGGACAACACCATGATCGCCTCGTCGACGTCGTAGGTGCCGCGATCCGCATAGGCGGCCTGATCCGGCGCCGTAATTTCGACGGTCCCGATGGCATCAAGGCGCCACACGGTCATGCCGCCGTCGCTGTTGTCGCGATAGTGGGCGCTGAGCGTGTCGGCGCGGACCTGGACGTCGCCCCGCCGCGCCCGTGCATCCCCGCGAGCGACAACCAGCGACTTATCCTGTTGCCATTCAATTCCCCCCTCCGCCTCGATTTCGAGGGGAGAGTCGTCGTCTCCGGCCTGCAGGCCCATCATCTGTGCAGGGACGGACGCCGGCATCACGACGGGCACGGCAGCAGCCAGAAAGACCGCCAGGAGCGAGTGAACGGTAAGGCAACGGGCTCGGTTGAGCAGGTATGCCTCAAGCCGGATCAATGCACCTCCTCCATGGCTCCGGGGTAGATGATCACCACTGAGCGGCCGGTCAGCATGATTCTCTGGCCCGAGTCGCTAACCCTGAATCCTTCGCCCCGAAGCTCGCCAAGGGGACCGTGACCCTTTACGGGAGCGGAGCCGGAGACCACGCCCGAGGCTAAATCGACTTCCGCTTCACTTGTGGACAGCACGTGGCCACCGTCGTGAAAAAGTCGGACACTGCCGATGAGGGTCAACTGTTCGTCGTCCACCCGGTAGTGCCCCTCGTCCGCCGTTGCCCAAACCCAAGCCCCATCGGTGAGTGTAATCTCTGCTTCGGGCGCTTCGAGCCGCATGTCGTTGCCACCAGGAACAAGGTCGCGAACGGTTCGAGCGGAAATGGAGAAGGGGCGCTGCTCCTCGTCGGTGGCGACAAATCTCGCGCCAACCATGCTCAGATCATCATCACTGATGTCGAGATCGGCATAGTCGAGCCTAAACTCATTCGGTTTCGGGGCGATCTGGGGCCAGGCGGCGACGAGGCCAATCATCATCAGGGCTATGATCGGCAACGTGATCCGGAGGAAACGAACGAAACGGCCATAGCCCGTCAGCCTTGGCCTAGGCAGCGGGATTGCTGCGGAACCGCCTGCGGAAGAAGCCGCCGGCTTGGCCGAAATGCGCGGAATCTGTGCTTTGCCCGCATCACCGATCGCCATCACTGGCATCTCCCGGTCCGACTGACGGCCGTCATGGCCAAACGATCCTGCTCGTCGCTACTCATGCAACGCCCGAACGTAGGCAATCGTGAACATGGATAATGCCAACGGCAAGACCGTCATCAACAACAAACAAATTGGTGATCGTGCGGGCGTTCATCACCGCCAGAGCTTCGCTGGCCAGGGCGTCAGGTCCGATCGTTTTGGGGTTTCTGGTCATGACGTCATCGACGGATTGCTGGGTCAGGTCGTTCGACATGTGACGGCGCAAATCGCCGTCCGTCACAACGCCGATCAGCCGGCGATCAGGCCTGGCAATTCCCGTGCACCCAAATCCCTTCGCCGACATCGCAATCAGGGCGTCGGCCATGCTCGTTCCAGGTGGCACCAACGGCACGGAATCACCGACGTGCATGATGTCGCCGACATGGAGAAGACGACGACCAAGCCGTCCGCCCGGATGGAATACGCGAAAATCGGCGGGCGAGAAGCCGCGCCGCTCCAGCATGGCGACTGCAAGGCAATCGCCAAGGGCAAGCATGACCGTGGTGGAGGTCGTCGGCGCCAAACCCAAAGAGCAGGCCTCACCGGTGTCGGGAATCGTCAAGGTTACGTCGGCAGCGTCACCAAGCGCGCTTTCGGAACGGCCGGTAATAGCGATGAGGGGGATCGAATACCGCTTGGCGTATGTCACCAAATCGGCCAATTCAGGCGTTTCGCCGGAATTGGACAGCGCGATGATCACATCCTCCGCGGTGATCATGCCGAGGTCCCCGTGGCTCGCTTCGGCCGGATGAACGAACAAAGCCGGCGTCCCAGTTGACGCTAGGGTCGCGGCAATTTTGCGCGCGATATGTCCGCTCTTACCCATGCCGGTCACGATCACGCGGCCGTCCATGGCGTACATAACGTCGAGCGCATGAGAGAACCGGCTGTCTAGAGTTTTGGCGAGGGCCTTCAGTCCGGCCACCTCCAGCGCGAGCACCCGCCCGGCTGACCGGAGGTCACCGGCTTCGGTCGTCGCGCTGTTGGAAGCGGGACCATCGTTAACCGGTTGAGCTTCGGTCATCATCGAGCGTCATCCTCCTTGTATCGAGACAGGAGGCCAAGACCGTCGACGGTCGCTGGCCAGGGCAGAGCGATTGGCGCCGTCAAGCTGCAACGACGATTAAAGTTACGCACGTCCAACAGTTGCGGACCCGAAAAGAGTGCTGTCCTTTTGGTAGGCAGCCCCTCATAGCGACACTCGTGAGCCGCCGCCTAGCATATAAGCAAACACCATGCCACATGCGCGAAATATGGCCCGCCGCGCCTCGGTTGGTCAATGCGGAACCGGTGTACGCAGCATCCGACCGCGCGAGGTTTGGCAATGAGGCTAGTGGGACAGAACGTCGATATCGGCCCAGCCCGTTAGGTCCAGGCGCGCCCTGAAAGGTAGGAAGCGAAAGCAAGCGTCCGCCAAATCCAGTCGCCCTTCACGCTGCAGCATGGATTGTAGGCACTCGCGCAGTCGGTGAAGGTGCAAAACATCGGCAGCTGCATACCGGAGCTGGGCATCCGTGAGATGCTCAGCACCCCAATCGGACGATTGCTGCTCCTTGGTCAATTCCACACCGAGCAGTTCGCAGCAGAGATCTTTTAGGCCGTGACGGTCGGTGTAGGTCCGGACCAATTTGGAGGCAATCTTGGTGCAATAGATGGGCTCGGTCAGAACGCCCAAATGATGAAGAAGGACGGCCACGTCGAATCGCGCAAAATGAAACAGCTTGAGGGTTTTGCGGTCCGTAAGCAGGGAGCGCAGGCGCGGTGCGTCAAAGGGGTCACCGGCGCGGAACCGCACCAGGTGACACACGCCCGTACCGTCGGAAAGCTGGACGAGACAGAGCCGATCACGATGCGGGTTGAGGCCCATGGTCTCAGTATCGATAGCGACCACATCGCCGAGGTTGGCGTTCGCCGGCAAATCACCTTCGTGTAGGTGGATGGTTGGTGTGTCGATGCCCATGGATTTGTTGTCTCGACTACAACGGCTCCAGCCACCGATTGCAGCGCCAACACTTAAGGGATCGGTTCCGTAGGATCGACACCGTGCTGTTGGTGATCGGGGGCCTTGAGCCCGTGGTGCCCAGGAGAAGACTCGAACTTCCACGACCGCAATGGCCACAGGTACCTGAAACCTGCGCGTCTACCAATTCCGCCACCTGGGCCTCGGGCGGATCGCCGTCTCGCATCAATGCTAGACGTGCGCACCGGAGCGGCATGCGTAAGCTCGCTGCGTGATGATGTCAACGTCCAACGCACCGCCGGGCACGGATGGTCACCTTGCCGCGGTTGACCGGGCAAGTGAAGCGATTATAAGCGGCTGGTAAGGGTGATCGGCGGCCATCCGACGGCGGTCCACGACCAACCGGTAAAGAAAACCCCGAATAGGGAGCCCGTTATGGCAGAGCGTGTTGTCACCGTCTTTGGCGGTTCCGGCTTCGTCGGTCGCCACTTGGTTCGGCGGCTTGCTGCCGATGAGTGGGTCGTCCGGGTCGCGGTGCGTGATCCGGAATCGGCAGCGTATCTCAAGCCTATGGGCGACGTCGGTCAAATCGTTCCTGTGGCTGCGGACGTTACCCGGCCTGATACCGTCGCTGCGTGCGTTGTCGGCGCGGAAGCGGTCGTTAACCTGGTCGGCATCCTGTACGAAAAGGGCAAGCGAACCTTTCAGCGAATCCACGTCGAAGGCGCTGAAACCGTAGCCAAGGCTGCTGCAGCCGCCGGCGCCACGCGTTTCGTGCAGATGTCCGCTCTTGGTGCCGACCCGGAGCACGAAGCCCAGTATGCACGTACCAAAGCGGCCGGCGAGGTGGCCGTGTTGGATGCGTTTCCTAACGCGGGAGTGGTTCGGCCGAGCGTTGTGTTCGGCCCGGAAGACAACTTTTTCAATCAGTTTGCGCTGATTGCCAAGTTTTCCCCAGTGCTGCCGGTGTTCCCGACACGGTTTCAACCCGTATGGGTCGGTGACGTCGCCGATGCGATGATGCGCTTGATCGCTGATCCGGGCACGGACGGCAAGACATATGAATTGGGCGGCCCCCGCGTGCTGTCGTTCCGCGAGATCATGGAGATCGTGATGCGGGAAACGGAGCGACGCCGCCTGCTTGCTCCCGTGCCGTTCGCCGTCGCCCGCATCGAAGCCACGGTATTGGAGCTGCTGCCCGTACCGCCGTTGACCCGAGATCAGGTCAAGTTGCTGTCACGTGACAACGTGGTCACGGCCGGAGCGTCGACGCTCGCCGACCTCGGCATTTCGCCCACGGCGATTGAGGCTGTGGTTCCGAGCTATTTGCGCCGCTATCGGGATCCGGCCCGGCAGAAGCGTCGCGCGCCTTAGCGTCTCCCTTACGTGCCGGTGTCCAATGCCCGTTTGCGGGGGCGACGACGCGTCGCGGCCGCGTCGACGACACACCGTTATTCGCGGCGACCATGACGTGTCTTGCGGCACCGTGGCGAATACAGGGATTTCGCCTCACCACATCGTTATTTGCTCGCTGCGGTCGGCCGTGGCCGAATCATGGTTTATGCAGGACGTGTTTCGCTCCTGTATCCATTCGCTCAACACCCGATCGGGAAGGGGAACCTACGATGCGCATTTCGGCCTCGCTGGTTGTTGCCGGTATCGCGCTGACGGCGGTTGTCGCGCCGTTATCGATCAAGGACGCCCAGGCGCATTGCCAAGTTCCCTGTGGGATCTATGGCGATGCTCGGCAATTTGACATCATCGAAGAGCATGCGGCGACGATCGAGAAGTCGATGGTGCAAATCAACGCGCTATCGGCGGCCGAGCCGGTTGACTACCACATGATCGCGCGATGGACCGCCAATAAAGAAGACCACGCTCAGCAGGTCCAAGATATTGTCCACGCATACTTTTTGACCCAGCGGGTCACGGCGGAGGAGCCGACGGACGAGGCCGCGTATCGTGACTACCTGACGCACCTGACCCTCCTGCATCAAATGCTCGTGGCCGCGATGAAGAGCAAACAGACCACGGACGTCGAAACGGTCGCTACACTTCGGGCGTTGGCCGCTGCATACAAGGACCACTACTTCAAGGAGCATGGTCACCAGCACTGAGGTGGTGTCGCCGCCCAACCCGGCGCTGCTGTGCGCCTATTGTTCGTTCAGCTGCGGTGGGCCCTGAAATTCGTTAAGCTGAATGAGACCCTGCTCCTCGTAGAAGCGTTGCGCACCGGGGTGAAGCGGGATCGCGACCCCGTGAAGTGCCGTGTCGAGGCGAATGAGCTCGCCGTTGGGGTGGCCCGAATCCAGCAGCTTACGGTTGTTGGGATGCCAGAGCGCTTTGGTAATGTCATAGACAAAGTCGTCGTCGGCCTCGGCCGAGACCAGGAGCTGCGCGCCGACTGCCAATGTCGGCGTGCTTGCTAAGTCTCCATAAATGTCGGCAGGGATCGTTTCGGCCATCAGGAACCGATGGTCCCGCATGATGTCGGTCGCTGGTTCGCCATCGATAGGCGTGAGTTCAAGCGAAACCAGACCGGCAGCCTGCTCAACGGCACTGAGCGGATAGCCGCCGACAATAAACATTGCATCAATCTCGCCGGCGACCAGCATATCGCTGGCCCGCCCGAGCTTGTCGTAGAAGCTGACCACATCGTTTTCGCTCAACCCCCAGGCCGCGAGTACGATCTTTGCCACCACCCGGGTCCCGGATTCCGGTTCACCGAGCGAGACACGGCGGTTCGCCAGATCGGCAACGGTCGAGATGCCGGCATCGGCTCGGGTGACCAGGTGGACGGCCTCCGGATAGAGATTCGCGATGGCTCTAAGATTGCCGCGGGGGCCGGTCTCGGCGAAAAGGCCAAATCCTGAAAACGCCAAGTAGGCCACGTCGGCTTGACTGAGTGCCAGGTCGAGCTCGCCCTCAGATACGGCGATCACGTTTTCGACGGACCCTTGGGTCGATACGGCCGCCGCGATCACACCGGGCACACCGCAGCTTCCGCCGACGTCACAGTCGCGCGATCCTGGAGGGTTGCTGATTGCGTTGGCAATGAGGCCGCCGACGGGAAAGTAAGTCCCGGCTGTAGAGCCGGTGCCGATGCGCAAGAAGCGCAGGTCCTGGGCAAACGCAACGGACGCAAGCAGAAGCGCGCTTGCACATAGGACGATCAGGATGGCCCCGCCCCGTCTGCGTTTGACCATCGCGCCAGGTCCCCATTGACAATCTACCGACCCCGTGACTTTAGGACGCGTTTGCGTGCGCGCCAAGGCCTCAGACCGGACATGATTTTTAGCGCACGACCATGAAGAAGACGGCCCAGACGAACAGGGCGTCATCGCGGGCTTCCAAGTCCGAGTCGCCATCGCGGGGCCAGATCACCCAGGCGGGACCGCGCCCACCAACGCCCAAGGGAATACCGTCGCGGCTCAAGGCAAGGATCACAGGCCACTTTTCCAGGTCGCTGATTGGGATTTCCTGTGAGAACCCGTCAAGCGCCACGACCCGAACCACCTCACCCTCGGCTCCGGCGGCCGCCAGGACGTCACGCAGCAACGGTCCGTGAAAGGTGAAGGCCTTGGGCCACGTGGAATAGCCGGTCGTGACCGAATGTTGAGGCAACGCTCGCAGCATGGCGCGATCGAAGGCAGCAATCTGCTCGAAAGACAGGTCGAAGGCATTCAAC
>CAZUDB010000005.1:0-94952 GCA_964619055.1 uncultured Rhodospirillaceae bacterium | reverse complement strand
CGAACCAGGACTAACCGGTCCAGAGCCGGTCGTTCTACCGTTAAACTATCCCCCAAATGTAGCCCAGCTCCGGATATTGGCGCAGTGCGACCAGGGATGACTTGCGTTGGGGATGGGCGTCCACAAGGATGGTTACCGACATCCATCACCCACAACACCTAGCACAACCGACCTCTCGATGAACAGCGGTTCGCTCATACGATCCGATTCTGCTTCGCACTCGCGCGACATTAAGGTAGTGCTAACAGATTGCGGTGAGTGCGATGGACGCGAACGGGCGCCACGGCCGCGCCGCGCCCTGGGAGGACCGGTTGGGTGCACGGTGTCGAACCCTACGCACGGCCCTTAGCCCCGCGGGATCGCCGGTCGGGACGTGATCCGTTGTACGCGGCCGTCGACCTCGGCACTCACAATTGTCGAATGCTGGTGGCGCGGCCGGATCGTCGGCGGGGTTTTCAGGTGATCCAGTCGTTCTCGCGCCCGGTCCGTTTGGGCGAAGGTTTGGGCTGCAACCGCGATGACCTGTCCGAAGCCGCCATTGAACGAGCGTTGAAGGCTCTGCGGTCCTGCTCCGCCCGCATCCGCCGCATCGGCGTTACGCGCGTCCGCGGCATCGCTACTGAAGCGTGCCGGCGCGCCGCCAACGCCCGCAGTTTCCTGGATCGGGTCCGCGTGGACACCGGCCTGGTGTTGGACCCGGTCTCGGCAGCCGACGAGGCATGGCTGACGCTCGCCGGCTGCCGCCCCCTGCTTGACGCCAAGGCGCCGAACATCCTGCTGTTCGACATTGGCGGCGGCAGCACCGAGGTAAGCTGGATCGCCCAGTCGCAAGATCGCGAAACAGAGGTGCTGGGCCTTTTGTCTTTGCCCTTTGGTGTCGTCACTTTTGCGGAGCGTTATGGCGGAGACCGCATCGACCCGGCCACCTACGCGGAAATGGTGGGCACGGTATTCGACCGCTTGACACCGCTCGAAGAGGAGCATCGCATCGGCCGAACCATCGCCGACGGCAAGGTCCAGATGATTGGTACATCGGGCACCGTCACCACGCTGGCAGCCGCCTATCTCCATTTGCGCCGCTATGACCGCGCCCAGGTCGACGGCCTGGAGATCGGCTTTGACGACATCGCGGCCGTAAGTGCGGCACTGACCGCAAGCAGCTGGCGCGAGCGTGCTGCCAATCCGTGCATTGGGACAGATCGCGCGGACCTAGTTATCGCCGGTTGCGCGATACTGGATGCGGTCTGCCGGCGTTGGCCCGTCGGCCGCCTGCGCGTTGCCGACCGCGGCATCCGCGAGGGCCTATTGCTGACCATGATGGCCGAGGATTCTACGGCCCGCAGCGACACGTCCGCCGCGGAGTGAGCGGACGCGGCCGTAATTCGGGCGGCGGTCGCACCACCGGCTCCGGAGGGTCACCCGGCGGCCGCCACGCCTCCGTGCGAGTCCGCTCAAGCCGCGGGCGGACGGAGTCCTCCAGGCGATGGCTCGAACGACAGCTTAACGATCCCTACGTCCGGGAGGCCAATCGCCTCGGCTACCGCTCCCGGTCGGCATTCAAACTGCTGGAGCTGGATGACCGCTTCAACGTGCTGCGACCGGGCGCTCGCGTAGTGGATCTAGGTGCCGCGCCGGGCGGCTGGACCCAGGTTGCCGTCAAGCGGGTCCAGGCCGGCCGGCCGGATGGTGGTCGCGTTGTCGCTTTCGATCTGCTGCCCATGGAGCCCATCGAGGGTGCCGACGTGATCGAAGGTGATTTTCTGGACGACGCAGCTGCAAACACGCTGATGCGGCACCTGGACGGCCGGGTCGACGTAGTGCTGAGCGATCTGGCGCCGGCTACGACCGGCCATGCCGGAGCCGATCATTTGCGGATTATGGCCCTGGCCGAAGCCGCCTACGACTTCGCGGAGGCCGTCCTGGCCGAACGCGGCACATTCGTCTGCAAGGTTTTCCAAGGTGGCACGGAGAGCGGGCTGCTGGCCCGCATCAAGCGACGATTCGCCAACGTGCGCCATGCCAAGCCGCCGGCATCGCGCGCCGAATCGGCGGAAATCTACTTAGTTGCATCCAAGTTTCGCAGCGACACCGCTTGACCGGCCTGGCATTTGCGGTCGTCGCCCGGCCGAACAGCGAGCTTGCTGGTACTGGACGGTTGGCTCCCTTGGCCCGTGGTGTATGGTGACGGTGTGGTTGCGCAAGGAGGCATTGTTTGGACATCCCGGAAGCGTTGACGTTCGATGATGTTCTACTGACGCCCACGGCATCGAACGTTCTTCCCGCCGAGGCCAAGACATCCACCCATGTCACGCGCGAGGTTGAGCTGGCGATCCCCCTGCTCAGCGCAGCCATGGATACGGTGACGGAAAGCCGTATGGCCATCGCTATGGCCCAGGCCGGCGGCATCGGCATCATTCATAAGAATCTTGGCGTCGATGAACAGGCTGCCGAGGTTCGCCGGGTTAAGAAGTTCGAGAGCGGTATGGTCGTGGATCCCATGACCATTCATCCGGAGGCCACCCTCGCCGAAGCGCTTTCCCTCATGCAATTCCATGGCTTCTCCGGCGTGCCAGTGGTCCAACGAGACACGGGCCGGCTGGTCGGCATCCTCACGAACCGCGATGTGCGCTTCGCCGCCGACCCCAATCAGGCCGTCTGCGAATTGATGACGGCGGACACGCCCGAAAAACCGCTCGTCACCGTTCGCGACGGAGTCTCGCGGGAAGAAGCTAAGCGGATCCTCCATGGCCACCGTATCGAGAAGCTGCTGGTCGTCGACGACGATTACCGCTGTATCGGCCTGATCACGGTCAAGGACATTGAGAAAGCGGAGCGCTACCCCAATGCCTGTAAAGATGTTCAGGGCCGCCTTCGCGTCGGCGCCGCAGTTGGCGTTGGCGACGACGGCGTTGACCGTGCCCGCGCCCTTTTGGAGGCTGGCGCCGACGTCCTAGTCGTCGACACCGCCCACGGCCATTCGGACGCGGTGCTAAGAGCCGTCTCGCGGATTAAACGTTTGAGCAACTATGCCCAGGTGATCGGCGGCAATGTGGCGACTTCGGAGGGTGCCAAGGCGCTCATTGATGCCGGCGCGGACGCCATCAAAGTCGGTATTGGTCCCGGCTCGATCTGCACCACTCGGATCGTGGCCGGAGTCGGGGTGCCCCAGTTCACGGCGATCAGGGAGGCATCATCGGTTTGTCGGCCGGCGGGCGTGCCTCTGATCGCCGATGGCGGCATCCGCTACTCCGGCGATTTGGCCAAGGCGATCGCCGCCGGCGCCGACTGCGCCATGATCGGCTCACTGTTCGGCGGAACGGACGAGAGCCCCGGGGAGGTTTATTTGTTCCAGGGCCGCTCTTACAAATCCTATCGTGGCATGGGTTCGCTCGGCGCCATGGCGCGCGGTTCAGCGGACCGCTACTTTCAACAGGAAGTCAAGGATAACCTGAAACTCGTGCCGGAAGGCATTGAGGCGCGGGTGCCGTACAAGGGTCCGGTAGGGGCCGTTATCCATCAGCTCGTGGGCGGTCTGTGTGCCGCCATGGGCTATACGGGCAACCGCACGATCGCCGAGATGCAATCGCGTTGCACATTCCGCCGGGCAACCAGCGCCGGGGTGCGCGAGAGCCATGTCCACGACGTAACCATTACGCGCGAGGCGCCCAATTATCAGGTGCCCGATTGACGCGCTGTCAGCTCCGGCCAAGGTGGCAAATCGCTCGGCCTGATGAGGCGATCGCTGATATCCCAAAGTTGCGCCGCGGCTTGGCGATCGTAGGAGGCCTGCGAAGACGTCACCTCTCGGCATTTGTAAAAGTAGCGCCCGTTAATGCCGACCACATCGGCGGCACTGGCTAAATGGACGCTGGTCCGTGCCCCCTCCTCCTCGCTGACGGCGAACGTACAGGATGCCCGCCACAACCATGGTGCCAGGAAGCCTTCACTGATCCCGATGCGTGTCGCAACGAAACCGGGATGCAACGCGTTGACCGTCACGCCAGTCCCGTTTAGCCGGCGGGCAAGTTCATAAGTGAAGTAAAGGTTGCACAGTTTGGACCGCTTGTAAGCCAGCAACGGGTTGTAGCCGTGCTCTCCCTGTAGGTTGGTAAACTTCAAGCGGACCCCTTTGTGCGCACCCGAGGCCACGATGACGATGCGTGACGGCGCTGATGCAACCAAGCGGTCGAGCAGCAAGCGCGTCAGCAGGACATAGGCTAAGTGGTTTACGGCGAAGGTTTGCTCAATGCCATCGACGGTCAATTGGCGCTTTCCGAACATGGCACCAGCGTTGTTGATGAGAACATCGAGGCGCGGACATTGTCGAGCGATTTCGTCAGCCAACCGGCAAATGTCGGTTTGACTCGACAAGTCCGCGGCCAAGAACAGGGCAGACTCGGAGCCATGCTCTTGCTGGATCGTAGCAAGGATAGCTTGGGCCCGGTTGGTATCGCGCCCGATCAGCACGACACGCGCGCCAAGGGCAACGAGCCGCCGTGCCGTCACAGCACCGATACCGGACGTAGCCCCTGTTATCACGACGTTTTTGCCCTCCATTGTTGCTGCACTTGATGCTGGTTTCTGCACGCCATTCGCTCCGTCATCTTACTGGTGGTGGAGAGATGATGCCGCGGTGCGTTCGGGTCACCCCCGCTGATCGCGCTGGTTGGCAACGAACCACCGGATTGATAGTCGCCTTCACCCCACCATCACGCCAAGAAACGACAAGTTTAGCGCCCAACGGTGGGACGTGCGCCGTCATCGCCAAAGGGTGGAGGCAGCCGCCCCGCCGCCAACGTCTCGACCAGATCAAGCTGTATTGGAAGACAAACACGCTTCAGGTCACAGCGGGCAATTGCCGTCTCGCGGGCGCGACGGCGGATCTCCACCATATCGCTCCTGCGATCCAAGGCTGTGTCTACCGCTGCAATCAGGCCCGCCGAATCGAAGAAATCGAACAGCAGTCCGTTGTCTTCGTCCACCAAAAACTCTTCAACCGGTGGCGTTCGCGACCCGGCAATCAGGCAGCCGGCGCTCATGGCCTCCAGCATCGACCAGGACAAGACGAACGGATAGGAAAGATACACGTGGACGCTCGACACGCGCAGGACATCCAAAAAATGCGAATAAGCAATCTTTCCGACTAGGTGCACGCGTGACAGGTCTAGACGATCTTTGACCTCATCAAGATACCGAGCCTTGTAGGACTGGCCGTCCTTGGGCCGGGACCCGTAGCTCACATCATCGCCGCCGACGATAACCGCGTGAGCGTTCGGATGGCGGGCGAGCATCTCCGGCAGGGCGCGCATGAACACATGGTAGCCGCGATAGGGCTCTAGGTTGCGGCTCACGAACGTGATCACCTCGTTATCCGCTGTCAGGCGAGTACCGCTGCCAAACCGCAGCTTGGCGTCCGCCCTGGGGCAGACCGCGTCCGTATCGATGCCATCAAAGCAGACAGTGATCTTGGGTCGAAACACATCAGGGTATGTGGAGTGTTGCCATTGCGTGGGGCTGATGCCCCAGTCCATAGCCTCCAGATTGATCAACGCCGAGGCAGTGCGAATTCGGGTGCGGAAGTCGTCGGTAGACTGCCGTGGAAACTCTGGATCGAACCCGACGTCGCGACCGTGGGCGCCGTAGAAAAACTCGCAAAAGGAAAGTATTGGCGCATCAGGCCAAATATCGCGCAAAAACAGCGCTTCACCCCAGCCCGGATGACACAGAATGACATCGGGTTCGAAGCCGTCCCGCTTTAGTCGCGCATACGTCGCGGCAGCCACTTCGCCCCGATAAACGGCGTTCTCCAAATGCCGCACGAACGGATGGGTCGTCGGCCTCGCCGCCTCGGGGCTGGCGTAACCCACCTCTTCGACCCGCGGATGACGCAGCCGCCCCAAATTACCATGTTCCCCCACCGCCACGACCCGGTACCCGGGTCGGTCGGCCAAGTGCGCGGCGATGTGAAGGTACTGCCCTGGAAAATTCTGATGGACGAACAAGATACGCACGCCAGCGGTCCCTCTCCGGCACAGCTTGATTGTCGATACCGGGCTGGACAGAGGATGTCCATAAGCAACCGGCACCCCCGTCGTACGCATTTGGGTTAACCATTTCTTTGCCATACCGGCGGCACAGTCGCGGTCAGGAGGACCGACACCGTGACCGCGAGCCCCCCCCGCCAACCTGAATCAGAGAGCATCGGCCGACCCGACACGGCGGCGGATGGCCAGCGGTTGGCCGTCGCCCTAGAGTGGACACCCAATAGCGAAACCGCACCCAAAATCGTCGCAACCGGGCGCGGCGTCGTGGCCGAGCGCATTTTGGAGCTGGCCTTTGCCAACGACGTGAAGGTTCGCGAGGACCCGGATCTGATCAACATGTTGGCGGCTGTGGACCTGGGCGCGGAGATCCCTCTGGAGGCGTTCGCCGCTGTCGCTGAAATCCTGGTCTACGTCTATCGCGCCAACGACTCGGCGGATGAGAACACGGACGAGTCACCAACGATCGGGACGCGCCGGGACGCGCCGACACAACAGGACAGCACGTCCCTAAAGCCCAAGTCCGCCTCCCCGATCGACATTCAAGCACAGCAGGTGCGACATGGATCTCGTTGAGCCACTGCAGTTCGTTTTTGCGCTCGCCGCTGTCCTGGCCCTGATAGGACTTCTTGCCGTTGCAGCCCGCAGGTTTGGGCTCGCGGGTGCAGTATCTCGATCATCGGGGCGACGGTTGGCGATTGTTGAGGCCATGGCGCTGGACGGTCGCCGCCGGCTCGTGCTGCTGCGCCGGGACGACCTCGAGCATTTGATTATACTTGGCCCCTCGGGCGAGACTGTGGTCGAGTCACGGATCGAGCCCACGGTCGGCTTCGCGGCCACGCTCGCTGCGGCGGGCGCCGCGTCGACACCTAATGTCACGGCCGCGCACTGCGGGGAGGCTTAAGGATGGCCATGTCCCGGCTCATCATGCTTTCCCTTGCTGTGCTGCTGATCCTGACCGCACCGGCGCAGGCGCAGAGCCTCACCCTCGATTTGGGCGAGCCTGGAGGCACGGTTACATCGCGCGCCTTGCAACTAATCGCATTGCTAACGGTGCTGAGCCTCGCTCCGTCGATCCTCGTTATGGTGACGTCGTTCACCCGGATCGTCATCGTCTTGTCGTTTGTCCGGACTGCAATAGGCACCCAGCAAACACCGCCAAACCAGGTGCTGATCAGTCTTGCTCTGTTCTTGACCCTGTTTGTCATGATGCCGACGCTCGAAAAGGCCTATGACGACGGCATTCGCCCCCTTGTGAACGGAGAGATCAGCGAAGAGGAGGCCCTTCATCGAACTGTCGCACCCGTTCGGCAATTCATGCAGGCCCATGTCCGCGAGCAGGACTTGGCCTTGTTTTTGGATCTGTCGGGCATGAGCGTGGCAGGTGCACCTGCGGCTGAGGAGCATGCCGCTCTCCCGGCCGCGACGTTCGATCAAGATGTCCGCGGTGATGACGCCAACGATGAGGAAACAGTGCCACTTCGGGCCCTGGTGCCGGCGTTCATGATCAGCGAGTTGCGCCGCGCGTTCGAAATTGGCTTTCTGATCTTCGTACCATTCCTGGTCATCGACATGGTGGTGGCCTCGATCCTGATGTCCATGGGCATGATGATGTTGCCGCCGGTGATTATCGCGCTACCGTTCAAAATCATTTTCTTTGTGCTCGTCGATGGCTGGTACCTGGTTGTCGGCAGCCTCGTGCGGAGTTTTGGGGGTTGACGACCCCTTCAGAACCACGGCGATTTGTCCCGCGAATTCGACAAAGAAATTGGTGCTTCGTGCGCCCTTAAATCTTATGTCTAATGTCTATCGGTCCACAAACGGATCGGACCCGCTCGGGAAGCTGGTCTTTGCGTCGCCGCTGGTGCGGCCAAGTCCACTGGATCGGCGGTCAATTAATGACAGCCTGGAGGACACGCACAATGAGCAAGCCCGCCGCAACGGGTGGCACCAAGGACGGTGGCAGCACAAGCAAATCAACCCCGGCCAACCCGCTGCGCGTTGATCAATCATTCCTGACGCTCCGGAGTGAGCTTGACCGTCTGTTCGAGGATTTCCTTAAGGAGTGTCGGCCGCCATTTCGCTGGCGGGGAGCTGGCTACAATCCCTTTGCCAGGATCGAGCTGGAGATCGGGGATCCGGGCGAGGTTATGCCGCGCGCAGACATGACGGAAACCGAGGATGGGTTCCTGTTGACGCTCGAGTTGCCCGGTGTGGACGAGGACGACATTGAGGTGGCCCTGGCCGAAGGAGTGTTGACCGTTTACGGCGATAAACGACCCCATAACCTTCATGAAGGCATTCAGGTCCATATGGCCGAGCGGCATTATGGACCGTTTCGGCGGAGCTTTAGAGTACCAAGCGCTGCCGATCAGGACAGCCTGCGCGCGACCACGTCTAGCGGCGTCTTGACGGTGTACATGCCGAAAGCTGGCGACTGACCGTCGTTACGCTCGGTGTCACGCGCCGACGAGAGGTTAAGCCACCGCGAAACGTTGGTCGGCGTTTGCTCAAGCCGTCCGTTAATGTCCGGCCATCAAGCTGCGAATGAAGGGCGGCAACGCGAACGCGGCTTTGTGGACGTCCGGCGCGTAATAGCGCGTTGATAAGTCTGCCGCCGCATAGCGCTCGGCTAAGACGCCTTCTGAAACAGCGCGCAGCTGCGGATTGGCCGTCGCCCAGCTGATCGTCATGAAACCGCCCACATAGGACGCGGTCGCCGCTAGGTAGAAGCTAACATCGTCGAACAAGGGCGCAAGGCGCGCACGCACATCCGTCACTTCGGGGCCCTGCAGCATGGGCACGCCACATTGGTTAACCATCACACCGGACGTGCCGAGCAGACGACGGCAATTGGCGTAAAACTCCGGTGTGAACAACACCTCACCCGGGCCAACGGGATCGGTTGAATCGACGATGATGGCGTCAAACGGGTCCGTAGCCTCCGCCACATAGCGGATGCCGTCGTCGATTCGCACGTCGGCCCGCGGATCATCGAACGCCCCCGCACTCAAGCTTGGCATCAGCGTCCGGCAGCGCTCGATGACGGCGCCATCGATCTCCACCATCACGGCTACGTCCACGGGATGGCGCAGCACCTCTCGCAGGACGCCGCCATCGCCACCACCAATAATCAGAACACGCTTGGCCATGCCATGGGCGAACAGCGGTACGTGCGCCATCATCTCGTGATAGACGAATTCGTCACGTTCCGTGGTTTGGATAATGCCATCCAGGACAAGCACCCGGCCGAAGGTCGGGTTCTCGAATATGATCATATCCTGAAACGGCGTTGTCTCACGATGAATCTCGCGGCCGACGAGGTACTGCTGCGCAAATCCAAGGGGAAGGTGCAGGGTCTCCGAGAACCAAGTCAATCAACCAGACCCCGGCGGTGCTCGGCCAGCTTCAGGCGTCCCGGTCGGAATTCCGCTTCCAGCACCGGGACAGCTTTCATGGGATCGCAGGCACCGCACATGAACACGTCTACGGCGGCGAAATCCCGTTCCGGCCATGTGTGAATGCTGATGTGTGATTCCGCCAACACAACGACGCCGGAAACGCCCTCGCCCTCCCCAAAATGGTGGACATGAGCATGAAGGATGGTGGCCCCAGCAGCTTCCGCCGCTCGCCTCAACGCCACTTCGACAAACTCAGGATTTGTCAAATTGCTCGCTTCCCATAAATCGAGCAAGAGGTGACCTCCCGCGTATCGGACACCGTCCTTCTCGATGAAAAAATCGGGTCCAACCGTCACGTCAGCGGCAGACCACGTCGAGCCGACATCGATGTCGTCGATGGCATCTTTTGGCATTTTGACCTCCGAAACCTCCCCAGCGGAACGCCGCCGTCACAGGTTGAACCGAACACAAGAGCCGCGCGTTTTACACAATCTGACCTGGGGCGCAAGGGATTTTTCGGGGCCGAGGTTCGGTCACGCGGCATAGTCGACGTTCAGCAGTCTACGGACGGCCGCTGCGAAGACCAGGCTTATGGACTGGCTTAGTTGATGCCGCTGAGGTCTTGCTGGCGCAGTCGGTCCCGCCAGACGGCCAAGAAAGCCTGAAAGCCTTCAGCCTCTTCGAGCCGGCGATCGACAACAGCGAACACACCCTCGCCTGCCGTAACGTCCTCGCCGGCGATCAGGCGAAAGGCGTCGCGGTACGGGGTTGCATTCATGGCGTCCGAATAACCGTCACGGAGACGAGCCAGTGCTCGCTCATCGCCGCCCAACGTGAGCGCCACCGCGCGATTAAGGACGTAGCGGGCCTGCTCCTCGTCAAGCGTCGCGTGCGGACGGATACCCTGCCCCTCGCCCAGTTTGCGAAGCGCGCCCTCAGCTTGCTGCCAATCCCTGGCAGCCCAGTGGATTTCCGCCCGAATCAGAAGCGCGTCGTGGCTGTCGTCACCGTCCAGAAGGGCGATGGCATCGTGGGCCCGCCCCACGTCCATCAGGGCGCGGGCGCGAAGGTGGCGCCGCTGTGTCTTCAGCTCGGCCGATAGAGGGCCGGCGCGGGACTGGTTGAGGGCTGCGAGCGCCCCTTCGGCATCCCGATCGAATAGCCGGATCAAGGCGAGCCGTGCACCAACGCGAGCTTTTTCCTTGCCTGTGAGGCGGTGCCGCACCTGATCGTCAAGCAGGTTGCCGGCGCGATCCAGCAGATCGACGCCAACGAGCCGGTCGGCTAGTCGGCGGATCATTTCATCACCCCTCCCGCCGGCTGGCGTCAGCTCGCGGAACTCGTCGAATAAGGCGATGGTGCGCAGTGCTGGCAGGTCGTTCCCCTGCTCGCCCAAGAACAAACTTTCGAACGTCTCGGCCATCCGCTGCGTGATGGCCGCCACCTCCGGCCGGTGCGGAAAGAGCGTAATGGCCTCACGCAGCGCCCGCAAGCCGGGCCCGTAAGCGCCGTCGTGCAAATGCATGTTGCCAAGGCGCTGCAACAGCGCAAATTCGAATCCGTCGCCCCGCCACAGGAAGCGCAAGCTCTCAAGCTTGGCGCGGGCATCGGCGGTGGTTATGGCGCCATCGGCCAGGGCCAATTCGATCAGTTCCACACTGGCCCGAACCCGGCTCGGTTGGTCCTCGCTATCCTGCGCGGCCTTAAACGCGGCAATCGCGCTATCGCGATCGCCGGCGGCGGCCAAAATGCGACCCCGCAACAATGCGATGCGGCCCAGGGCCCGACGTTCGGTCTCGGTCGCATCCATTACGTCCAAAAACAGCTCGGCTTTCTCCGGATCCCCGGCGGCTAGCGCGGCCTCGACCAGAGCGGGCAGGACGAACCGCCGTAAGGCGGCCGGATACTCGACAACCATCGAACCCGCAGCCACCATGGCCGCGCCGGCTTCGTCGGCGCGGTTTTCGGCGACGGCCAGAACGCCACGCCACAATACCGCTTCGTCAACTGCGTCGAGAGCCGGATGCTCAAGGTCCTCCCGTGCCGCATCGGGACGTGCCATCAACAACTGGGCGATTCCACGCAGAAACCGAAACGGCTGCTCCGCCTCAACGCCCTCCCGATCAGCCGCTATGAGATTCAGTACCCCAAGCGCTTCGGCGCCAAAACCGTAGTTCAAGTAAAACCGGACCAGATCGAACCGCGCGTCCTCGATCTGTTGCGGGGTCGCGCGCACAACAGCCCGGATGAGGCGCTTGCGCTCGGCCGAGAAGCCGCGTGTGCGCGGATTGAGCCATTCCATGGGTGCAACAATGCGGCTCTGATCTCCAGCCTCTCCGATCACAGCGACCGAGGCCGCTGGATCAGCCGGCTGATCCGACAGCAGCAGGCCGGATCGAACGTCAATCTCGACACCGCGACGCAGGGATCGCGTCTCCACGTCATCAACACGGGGCGCGAAGGCAATACCGTGTAAGGTTCTCAACAGCGTCAATTGGGCATACGCAAAATCGTGCGCGATGGCCGCCACGGGCGGCGGAACCGGCACGACAACCAGCGTGTCACGAACGCCCGGATCGGTCACGATGACCGGTTGGCCTGGGTCCGCCACCTCCAGCCACAATCTCGGGCCAAGGGCCGGCTTGTCGATCCGCTGTGGTACAATTACTGACCTCTCATCGCTGGTCCCGGCGCTGTCAGGAGCAAGGACGAACCAGCGCGCGCCGTCATGATGAAGCGCAATTGTTGCATCCTCCCGCGCGCCCAGGCGCACCACCGTCGCCCCGGCCGCGACCACCTCGTCAGCGTGATCGACGCCAAGCGTCACCGCTAAGCCATCGAGATCCAGCTCATACTCACCGGCGAGGACGAGCCAGAGGCTGCCAGCGCGCTCGAAAGCGGCGACGGCACGAACAGCCTCCGGGAGCGCGAACGGGTGTCCCGAAAACGCGGTCGGGCGAGTGGGCAGAACCTCGACCGCCAAAGTCGGTGCTGGCGGCGGGCCCAGATCAATGGCCGGGGACCGACTTTCCACAATAGGCGATCGTTCCGGCGATACGGGGGCCGGAGCGGCTTCGGATGATGGCACAGCCGAAGCCATCTCAGCGGAGCCCGCCGGTAGCAACGGCACTGCCGGCTTGGTTCTAGCTGGGCGGATCTTCGTTGGCTCGGGCGGAGTAGTGGATGGCGGCGTGGCCACGTTCTTCGCCTGCTTCCCCTGTTCCGCACGCTCATCCGGTGGAAAGATATCGATCACCACCTTGGGCCCGACGCGCAGGTGACTAACCCGGACCCCGGGTTGGACGGCGAGAACAACCTGACTGGTGCCGGCGGCCGTGCGGGCCGCTATGGCGGTGATCCATCGTGCCGGCCGTTTGGACAAACGACTTGTGTTCCATTGGGCCGCTTGATCGAAGCTGATCGTAATGTTTCCAGGCTGTTCAACAACGCGATAACCGACCTTGCGCGGCCAATCGAAGACCAGGCGGCTATGGGTTTTGTGCTCGCCCGTGCGCAATCTCACGTTTGGCGGGGTTTCCGCAGGTGCAGCATCGGCTTGTGCCAGAACGAAGCGAAAGTCAGCGACACCGCCCATGCTAGCCAACGGTTCGAACGCGTGCGAGCGCTCGACGACGGCCAAGAAGATCGCAAGCACAACGGACACTGCCGGCACCGCGAACCTCGCGCGCATCGTGAAGGATAGCCTAGTCATGGTGCGGGCTCGCTCGCCAGAACCGCAATTTGAAGCTGCACCAAAGCCGATGCCGAAGTGCGTCGGGCCAGAATGTCGATAGTTTGGGGATATCCGGTCTCACGTAACAGCCGGGCGACGGCGTCGCCGTATGCGAGGGCTTGCGTCCAGCTCCGCTCTCGCTCGCCGGCGGCGTCAGGGCCAAGG
This sequence comes from uncultured Rhodospirillaceae bacterium, assembly GCA_964619055.1. Classification (GTDB taxonomy): domain Bacteria; phylum Pseudomonadota; class Alphaproteobacteria; order Rhodospirillales; family Defluviicoccaceae; genus CAYVUM01. Next base: position 81,612 of record CAZUDB010000005.1, on the reverse strand, counting down.
ACCGGTGTCACAACGGCAAGGCCGTTGTCCACATGGCGCAGCACTTGACCGATGGTTGTAATACTCTGACGGGTTTGTTCGGACATATCGTTTCCGCCATCGTGCACCGAGGCTTCACTCAACGAAATTAACAGCATGTCGTCTTCGCGCTGGACCCCAACGCCGACCAGCGCTGGATTGCTCGCCAGTGCCCGGGCGAGGATGGCCTGCAGATAGGCCAGCTCGGCTCCGATAACGAGTTGCCCGTGCTCGGCTTGCCGGTCATCCCGAGCAACGGCGCGCTCCGTCGGCGTCGGACGGAGGTTCTGCGTCAGGGAGTCAACGGTCTTCCGCCAAAGTTCGATGTCAACGCCCTGCATGGAATAGGCCAGAACAATGAATGCCAGCAGCAACGACATCAAATCGGCAAACACCACAAGCCAGCGCCCATCACGTCGCGGCGCTGCGGGCCTGCCCGTCACCAGGAGGTCGTTATACCCGAAAGGGTTATTCGCGGTCCATGTTTGTTGAGCATTCGCGACCATCGGTAACGCGAGATCTGCATGCAGTGGGGGACCGGCCACCAACGGTTTCGCCCCGCGTTAACGACGACCTGCGCCACGGGAACTGGGTCCAATGGCACCCTCCGCCAGGAACCGAAATCGAACCAGGCCCGGGTCGGACGCCGTCATTCCCGCCGAAAGCTGGGTTTCAGCGATCCCCGCCGCTTCCAGCGCTTCGGCTAGGCGACCGGCCCGCTGGTGCGTGATGCTTCGAACGCCTTCGTGATGCCCGACCGCTGGCAAAAGGACCGCCACAGCCATGCTCGGCTCACCTTCCGCGGCCGACAGCGCGGTCGCAATTCGCGCAATGATATCTCGTGACTGCGGTTGGAGCTGGGGCGAATGGTCCACGAACAGCAAGCTCTCCGGAACCGTCCAAGACAGCTCTGAGCCAGTGCGCCGGTGTTCCACGGCAATCAGCGAAAGCCGATCGGCCAGGGCTTCGGCGAGTGGCTTCAAGGGCGACGCCCCGTCCAGCACATCACCGCTCTTGACGACGGCGATCTTTTCCTCCCGGGCAACCGGCGATGGCACCGCAAATGTCGCAACCAGGCTCTGCAGCGCCATATCGCTTCGCGACTGATCGGGGCGGGAAATCGCGATCAACACCAGGAAAAAGGCGACGATCATCAGGACAAGCGACAGGTAGATGGAGGCCGTTGGCCGTGCCAACCGCTGGGCCGTCTTGCGTGTAGCTGCGCACCTATGCCGGACGACCCAAAGTTTCAGCACCGCGGCCGATCCGGCGCCATCCGCAGACGGACGGTTCCACCGGTGCGGCCCAGCGGTGCCGTGCTCCGCAGTTGGGCTTTCCCGATCAGTGCTGTCGGCCCGAAAGTGGATAGCTTCTAAGGTGGGCATCACGGCACCGCCGACCCTAGCCGGCCGGCTCATCGGCGGTACGGCCGCGCCTGGGAATACTGCGTAGCCGGGCCAACTCAACAGTAACTTCTTTCGCTTTGCTTGGATTCATTTTGGCCATAATCGCCGCCAGCTTACGCTCTTTCATTTTTTCCGCGACCGGGAGCAGCGTTTCCAACCCTAGTTCCTCGAAAATCTTGGCGGCGTCTTTTGGCTTCATGTTTTCATAGATTTTGACCAAGGATGCGATTTTGGCGTCTTCGTGCTGTTCGTACGTGGCAATCAGCTGTTCGAGAGTTGCCCGCAGATCCCGTAGTTCCTGAACTTTGCCTTCGATACGCGCTTCAGCAGCTTCCAGCAGCGCGGCACGGTCGCCAATGGTCTGTTCGCGTTCATCCAAAAGTTGGCGACGTCGGGCAAGCTGTTGCAGCACCTCCATTTCGGCGGCACTTAGGTCCATGCCGCGATCATCGCGCGCATCGGGCTCGACGAGCGTCTCTCCAGTCGTTGTCCGATGTTCTGCGGCATCACTCGGCGTTGCGGCCTCATCCTCTCCGGCTGTCGAGGTGCCTGCATGGTCCGCAGCCGGCTCCCCCCCCGCCGCCGACGGTGCAGGCTCCGAGCCCGCAGCCGTATCCGTCGCCTCGTCACTCGATGCCGCCTGGGCATCAGAAATCACCAAGCCGGTCGCCGACATGCTTTGAACATCGGACCAAATCAGACTGATGCGAGCGACAAGCGCCAACGATGCGGCCACTGCGATGGTTGGCAACAGGCCCGGCAAGCGCCGCGGTGCGGGGCGTGATCGACTCATGGCAAGGCTTACCCCCCTAGCGCCTGGCCGCCAGGGCAGCCAGCAATTCACGCTCGCTGTCACTCGTCGGCGGTGCCTCCCGGCCTGTGGCGGCCATCTTGGACATGAGAGCCGCCGCGAGCGGACGCGAAGCTCCTATCCCGGTTGACGACGGGGGTGCCGGCTGATCCATCTGCGGTCGCCATCGATGGTCGGGCTCGTCGGTGCTCGGATCACCCACCCGCGAGCGAGCGGCCGATCGTCCCGCACCGGCACCTCTACCGGCGCGACCCGTGAACTGCGCGGAGCGCGGTCCGTGGTGGTCCTCCAGCGGATCGACTCGAGACTGTTTCGCCACATCGCGAGCAGACCGGACAGCGTGCTCCAACCGATCAGCCAAGCCATCGGCCCGTTCGATCAGGAAGTTAAGATCATCGTGGAGCCGCTTCGCCTCTTCCCGGCCTCCCTGAACCTGTTCGGCCGTTGCCTTAATGGCAGAAAGCCCTTCCTCGGCGCGTCCGATAGCGGCTTCGAAATTGGTGGCGACCCGTTCTAAATCGGCGCGTTCACGACGAACGGTGCGCAGGCGGCGATCAAGACGGATAGCGTAGCCAATCGTCGCCACCAGCAACAGGGCCACAATCAGATCGAGGGCAACGGTCCACATCACATGGTTCCCTTGGTCTTCCAACGATCGACGTGCTGATCGACCTGGATGGCAATGCGCTCGCCTTTGCGTCCCATCGCGCCCGTGTACATCGGGACATGGCCGCATCGCATTTCGACAACGGATTCGGGTGTGGCGTTGAACATCAGCCGGCTGCCGACCTCTAATTCAAAGATCTCGCCAAGCCGGATGGTTCGCTCATCCATGACCGCCACAAGTTCGATGTTCGTGTGCCAAAGCTCGTCGGCCAGGTGTTGCTCCCAGATCGAGTCCCGACCGAATTTTTCGCCCATGAACATTTGCAGCAGCAGCTCACGAACCGGCTCCAGGGTCGCGTAGGGCAACAGTAACTCCATACGGCCGCCGCGATCCTCCATGTCGATGCGTACACGCGCCACGATGGCAGCGTTGGAGGGTCGTGAAATCGTCGTGAAGCGGGGATTGGTCTCTAGACGGTCAAATCGGAAGGTCACCGGACTCAAGGGCTCGAAGGCCGCGCCCAAATCGATCAGGATGACCTCGATCATCCGCTCAACTAGGCTCCGCTCGATGGTCGTGTATGGACGCCCCTCGACCCGCATCGCCGCTGTGCCGCGCCGCCCCCCGAGCAGCACGTCGACGATCGAATAGATCAGCGCGGAGTCGACAGTGATCAGGCCGTAGTTGTCCCATTCCTCCGCCTTAATGACGCTGAGGATTGCCGGCAGCGGAACGGCATTAAGGTAATCGCCGAACCGAGTCGAAACGATGCTGTCCAACGACACTTCGACATTGTCGGAGGTGAAGTTGCGAAGGCTCGTGGACATTAAGCGGACGAGCCGGTCAAAGACCACCTCCAGCATCGGTAGCCGCTCGTAAGAAACGAGTGCGCTGTTGAGGATGGCATCAATGCCGGAGCGGGACTGACCGTTCTGAGCACTACCGTCGAAGCCGAGCAAGCTGTCGATTTCGTCCTGGTTGAGGACAGCGCCCGCACCGCTACCGTCATCCTGGCCGTCGGCAAGCATTGCTTCCCATTCTGCGGCAGGATCGGCCGCCCTGACGTCGCCTTCGGTGGCGGCTGTGGTCTCGTCGTCGTCGGCTGGTAGTATCATGGCCGGTCCTCCCTCGAGGGCTTCGCGCCCTATTGGACGATCATCTCGACGAACAAGACGTCGACCACAGCGGCCGGGGCCACCTCGGTGTTGACCCGCTGGAGCAACGCCTCGCGAACGCGATAGGTGCCCGCGGACCCGGACAGGTCAACGGGGCGCAGCTCCCTTAAGAACACTTGAAAGCTGTCGACGATGCGGGGCAGAATCGCCTCAACTTTCGACGTTGTCGCGGGATTGTCGATTTCGAGACGCGTCTTGAGGCGCAGGAACCGTTGCCGGCGATCGCCGGTGTTCAGGTTCACGATCAACTCAGGTAGATCGTAGTACGTGCTGGTCGCGGCGACCGCACCACCATGTCCACCCTCGCTGTGTGCGTCTTGGCCGTCGTCGTCGCCGCCATGGCTGGCGTCGGCAGCTCCGTGCGTTTCGGAGGTGCCATGTTGGGCATCACCACCGCCCGCATCCTGCCCGCCCCCGTGCTCCCAGTCGGCAGCGGACTCCTCTGCAACCCCAAGCAATCCGTCCAGCGCACCGCTGACAAACACGCCACCGCCGCCGCCGATCAACAAGACGACCGCGGCGATGATGATCACAATCTTGCGTCGACCCTTTTTGGCCGGCTGATGATCGCCATCGCTTGCCGACACTTCGTCTAACATCAGGCTCCTCCGTTCGACCATGCCGGCTTCCTGTCACGGGCCGGTCGAGGGGATACCTTAGTCAAACAGGGTTAACGAGAAGTTGCCCGGCGGCGATCGGCACCGCATCGGCAACTCCTGCCGGGCAAGACGTGCCCGAAATGAAGGAAGGAGGTCGCCAATGGCGCGGAGCGCCCCCCGGTGCCACCTCACCTCGAGCGTGCGCCGGCACAGCCGAGAACTCCGCCAGCTCGTTGAAAAAAAAACTTTCTTTAGCCTTTTCTGGGCCGGCGCCGACCTCATCAGATCCCGACTGGCACAGCGTGTGCTCTAGCCGGAGCGTGACGCTGTCTCGTCCAATCGCCAAGCGGTGGCGCGACAGGGCCGAAACCGGAGAGCCGCTATGGAAACCCCGCTGTTCATCACGATGTCGCGCCAGATCGCGCTCCGCCGTCAGCTCACGGTGGTCGCCAACAACATGGCCAACTTGAACACGGCCGGCTTCAAGGCACAGCGCATGCTGTTCGAGACTTACGTGGTCAAGGCTCCCGGTGACCAAGCACAACCGGACACATTCGACTATGTGCATGATCGGGCGACATTATTGGACACGACCGAAGGAGGTCTGAAGCCCACGGGCAACCGTCTGGACGTAGCGCTCCGGCGTGACGGCTACCTTGTGGTGGAGACACCCGAGGGTCCTCGCTACACCCGTCAGGGACGGCTCCAAGTCGATGTAGACGGAATCTTGGTGACGGAACGTGGCCACCCGGTCCTTTCGCCCGGAGACGAGCCCATCGTCGTTGGGGCCGATACCGCCGACATCGTCATCGCGCGCGACGGCACGATCGCCAACGACGGTGGCCCCTTGGGTCGTCTCAACGTTGTCCGCTTCTCGGCGCCCGAAGCACTTAGGCCCGTGGGCGACGGCCTGATGGACTCGCTAGAGCCGGCCGAACCGGTGGCCCAGCCCGAGATTGTGCAGGGGATGCTCGAAAGTTCCAACGTCGAGCCGATCCGCGAAGTCACGCACCTGATAGACGTCCAGCGGGCCTACGACCGCGCCCGAAAGATGGTCGAACAGGAAAACGAGCGTCTCAACAAGATGATCGAGACGTTTACCCGTTAATACGCCGATCCGGTCGATAAGATCCGTGGACCGGGTTCGATGTGCATTAGAAACAGTACGTTACTTGCGGCCGCCGGGCGTCTTTCTTGAACTGCGTGATGCATGAGCATCGCGCGACGGACACGGCAAGGAGATCCACGCATGCGAGCTCTCGACATTGGCGCGACGGGCATGATCGCCCAACAACGCAACGTTGAAGTGATTTCGAACAACCTTGCCAACATGAACACGACCGGTTTTATGAGGCGACGTCCAGAGTTCCATGACCTGCTCTACCAGGACCTCCGCCGAGCCGGCTCAACGTCGGCCGATGACGGTTCGGTCGTGCCGACGGGCGTCCAACTCGGGCTCGGCGTCAAGCTCGCCGCAGTCTATCGCATCCACAATCAAGGCAACCTGGCCGCAACCGACAACACCTTTGACATGGCAATCCAGGGCGAGGGGATGTTCCAAATCCAAATGCCCACAGGAGAGACGGCCTACACCAGGGACGGCACCTTTCAGCTTAATGCGGATGGCGAGATCGTTACACATGATGGCTATCTGCTGCTGCCCGGCGTGACCGTTCCACCGGACGCCGTCGACGTGACGATCAATCAATCCGGTGAAGTGCTGGTCAAGATCCAAGGTCAGGTAGCACTCCAAAACGTGGGCCAACTGCAAACGGCGACGTTTGCCAATCCGGCCGGTCTAGCGGCGATCGGCAGCAACCTGCTGCTGGAAACCGAAGCCTCCGGCGCGCCCAACGTCGGCAATCCTGGCAACGAGGGGTTCGGCACCATCCTCCAAGGATTCCTAGAGACCTCCAACGTCAATGCCGTTGAAGAGATCACCGCCCTCATCTCGGCCCAGCGCGCCTATGAGATGAACTCCAAGGTGATTTCTGCCGCCGACGAAATGTCGGCCGCACTTAGCAATCTGCGGTAAGGATCGCGACCATGACTTCCGTCCCAAGGCGCTGTTTTTCGGCCTTGTTTTTAGGTGGCGTCCTCACCGCCGCTGTAGCCTTATGGCCGGGCTCGGATCTGGGCGCCGAGGAACTGGCCTCCGGCTCGCCCAATCAGGATGCCGGCGTTCTGGCGCGACCGGTGACGCTTCGAAAGTCGATCGTCGTCGACGATGACATGATCCGGCTCGGTGACCTGTTCGAGATGACGGGCGAGGCATCCGAAATGCCGATCGCACACGCTCCCGAACCAGGACGACGTATTGTGTTCGATGCGGCCTGGCTGTGGCGTGCGGCACGGACCCATCGCCTGGATTGGCGGCCGCTGTCGCGCCGCGAGCGCGTGGTCGTCGAGCGCGAGGCCGTTGAGGTCCCTGCCGCGCACCTGGAGGCGCTGCTGCTCGATTCGCTGGCCGACCGGGGCGTTGACACCGACAGTATCAGCTTGCGCTTCGCCGCAAAATCGACGCACGTGTTCCTGTCGCCGCATCCGGATGCGAACCTGGTCGTGGATGACATCAGCCATGACCCGGGGCGGGACCGGTTCACCGCCACCGTGCGCACCACGGCACCAAACGCTGCCGACCGCCGCATTCGTCTGACTGGCTGGATCGATACCATGGCCGATGTGCCGGTATTGGCACGCCGGGTTTCCATCGGCGACGTAATCACCCAAGCCGATCTGGACTGGCGCCAGATGCCAAGCCGGCGGCTGAACCGCTCCATCGTTGTCGATGCCGGGCGGCTGCTCGGCAAAACGCCCCGGCGGCCATTGCGGCAGGGCGCTCCGATTCGCGCCAACGATCTGCGCGAGCCGAGCATCGTCGCCAAAGGCGACCAGGTGACGATCATTCTGGCCGCCCCGCATATGATGCTAACGGCTCGCGGGCGGGCACTGGAGGACGGCGGGCGCGGCGCCGTGATCCGGGTCACCAACCTGCAAAGCCGCACCGTCGTCGACGCAACCGTTATCGGCAGCGGTCGGGTCGAGATCGTGCCCAACTCAGCGGCGGCTTTAGCCGGGCGCACTCAAGCACGGGAATTCAGGCAATGAGAAAGCCATACGCGTTGATCGTGGCGATATCGCTCGCCGCCGTTGGTCTGACCGGCTGCCATATGCTGACCAGTCTCGCCGAAGTGGGGACCGAGCCTGGTCTCTCGGACATCGAAAATCCAACCGCCCAGGAGGATTATCAGCCTGTCAGCCTGCCGATGCCGGCCCCGATTACGCAGCAGGCGAACCCGAACTCCCTGTGGAGGACGGGCGCGCGCGCGTTCTTCAAGGACACACGCGCTAAGGATGTGGGTGACATCATCACTGTTCATCTAAGCTTGGCCGATAAGGCGAAGCTCCGCAACAAGACCGAACGCGTGCGCGACGCCGATGAAACTCAGGATGTCAACACACTGCTTGGCTACGAAGCCAACTTTAACGACGTCTTTCCCGAAACCGTCAATCAAGGTGGCACGCTGCTCGATTTCGACACGAGCCACGCCACCGCAGGGGACGGTGAGATCGACCGTCAGGAAGAGATCGAGCTGGACGTGGCAGCGGTGGTGACTCAAGTGCTGCCAAATGGCGCCCTTGCCATCATGGGTCGACAAGAGCTGCGGGTGAACTTCGAGCTCCGCGAACTGATCGTGATGGGTGTCGTCCGGCGCGAGGATGTGGAGGCCGACAATTCTGTCAGCCACGACAAAATAGCCGAGATGCGGCTCGCCTACGGCGGTCGCGGAACACTTAGTGACCTGCAGCAGCCGCGCTGGGGCAGCCAGATTTGGGATATCGTCTGGCCGTTCTAGCGGCCAAAGGTCCCGCGCAGAAGCGTGCTGTGGTTTGTGCGCATCGGTTTCACCGTGCCTTGGCCCGATTGGCACCTCGTTCTCGCCAGACCCAATGTTTCGGCCTAAGTTTGGACAGATGTAACATCGGTTAGGGACCGTTCCACATGTCCTTCATGGGTCGGCTGACGGGGATTACTCTGGCAGCCCTGATGATGGTGGCGGTACACACGCACGCCGACGAAGCGGCGCGTACTGTGATCGTGTTCGGCTCCTGCAACGATCAGAACGAGCCACAGAACTTCTGGCAGCCACTCCTGGACGAACAGCCTGATTTGGCCCTGTTCCTCGGCGACAACGTTTACGGTGACGTGTCCTCGGGCGAGATGCGCGAGCTTCGTGTGGCCTACGACACGCTTGGCCGGGAGCCGGGCTTTCAGGCGCTCCGTGACTCGACCACCATGTTGGCAGTGTGGGATGATCACGATTACGGCCGCAACGATGCAGGCGGCGACTTCCCGTGGCGCGGGGAGGCGGAAGAACTATTCCTCGATTTTTGGCAGGTGCCGAGCGACGATCCGCGGCGTGGACGCAGCGGCATCTACACGGCGCAAACATTCGGCGAACCGGGGCAGCAGATACAAGTGATTCTGCTCGACTTGCGCTCGTTTCGCGATTCGCTGCTGCCGACCGATGAGAGCAATGCGCCGGGCAAGGAGCGCTACCTGCCCGACCGCGATCCTGGAAAGACCATGCTGGGTGAGGAGCAGTGGGCATGGTTGGCCGGGGTCCTGCGCGAACCCGCCGATCTCCGTTTGGTCGTATCCTCAATCCAAGTGCTGGCTGACGGCCATGGCTGGGAGCGATGGGGCAATCTACCAGCTGAGCGAACCCGCCTGCTTTCTTTGTTGAGTGAGACCGAAGCTAACCGCGTCGTTCTGTTATCCGGCGATCGACACGTCGGCGGCATTTACCTTCGTGATGACGTGCTCGACTACCCGCTCATCGAGGTGACGTCGTCCAGCTTCAATCGGCCCTGGCGGGGGGCGCGCGAAGCCGGACCCAACCGCCTCGGCGGCTTGGTTGATCAGGAGAACTTCGGGCGCATCAGTGTCGATTGGACGGCCGGCACGCTTGACTTGGCCATTGTCGGACTTGATGGCGGTACGATCCGCTCCCTTTCCCTACCGTTGACGGACCTCCAGGCTCAGAGTTGAATCCGATCGCTTCGGCTCAACAAAAAAGGTCCGAACGGTCGTCACGGGACGGTTCCGGTCCCATCGTCACGGTGCTAAGGCTCCTGCCATGATATCCTCCACGGCCTCCTCCGCGCCTGTGGGCGAATTGCGGTCCACGCCGTTTTGGCAGGCCTGGGGCTGCCCATTGGGCTGGACGGGCGGCGCTGCTGTAATCATTACTGTGATCACGGTGATCCGCGTCCTCGTCCTTATCAGCGCTGACCACACCCTGTATCCTGACGAAGCCCAATACTGGTCTTGGGCCAAGGCACTAGACTGGGGCTACTTTTCAAAGCCACCGCTAGTTGCCTGGATCATTGCCGCAACAACCGGCCTGTTTGGGGACGCTGAGGCCGCCGTTCGCTTGGCATCGCCTCTGCTTCACGCCGCAACAGCCATTCTTGTCGGGGCTACGGCATCGCGCCTTTTCGATCTTCGGGTCGGCTTCTGGTCCGCCGTTGTCTACGTCACAGCACCGGCCGTATGGTTTTCCTCTGCCCTGATCTCCACCGATGCCGCCTTGCTAACGTGTTGGGCGGGCGCTCTTTACGCTCTTGTTCGGCTCACAGCGTTGCCCGCGGAAGCGCGCCCCCTGGTATGGGGCGTCATGCTCGGGTGCGCGGTCGGTCTTGGCTTATTGGCCAAATACGCAATGTTCTACTTCGTGCTATCGACGAGCCTCCTCCTGGCCGTGGATCGGCACGCGCGGGCGCGTCTGCTCCGATGGCCGGGCCTTGTGGCGCTGTTGCTGGCAGGCCTGTTGATCGCGCCGAACATCCTCTGGAATCTGGACAACGGCCTGTCGACCGTAACCCACACGGCCGCCAACGCCAACTGGGCCGCGGACCGCTTTCACGTCGACAAGCTGTTGGAATTCGTCGGAGCACAGTTCGGCGTGTTTGGCCCCCTGCTGTTTGCCACTTGGTTCGCCGCCGTTATTGGGGTCGGGGCATGGAGGCAGGACAGAAGGCTTCGCCTGCTCGTCCTGTTTAGCCTGCCCATCCTCTTGATCGTCGCAATCCAGGCATTCATCTCGCGCGCCAATGCCAACTGGGCTGTCGCCACCTATGTCGCCGGCGGCATCCTTGTTGTGGCATGGCTAACGGGGCGCGGCCGATGGTGGCGGCTGGTGCCAATCTCGGTGGGCATCCATTCGGCGGTGGGCCTTGTCTTGTGCCTGTTGCTTGTCACGCCGTCTTTGTTGAGCGCTATCGGCATCGACGCTGCTTTCAAGCGGGTTCGGGGATGGGACCGGCTGGGCGAACTGGTCGCGGAGGCAACGAGCGCGCAGCCCTACACGGCTGTCCTAACCAACGACCGTCACAATCATGCAGCATTGCTCTATTATGCGCGAGATCGACTTCCAACGCTCCGGTCGTGGGACTATGACGGTGTGCCAAATCATCACTATGAGCAGTTTGCCGGTCTGACCCCGGACGTGGGTGACCGCGTTCTTTTGGTGTCGCGCTGGCCCTTGAACAATGCACAAGGTCCGATCCGATCGCGGTTCGCGGATACGACGCCGCGCGGTCGTATCGATGTACCGCTGGGTGGCAATCGCGTGCGATCCGTATGGCTTTACGATCTCACCGGCTTTCAGCCCTCGCGCTAATGAGCCCTATATCAAACGGCGCCATGGACACTATTCGCAAGGACATGTCGATTAGCCACGCCGACTTTCGGCGGATTTTGGCGGGCGCGTTCGGTGAAGCAGTTACTGAACAGGGAGGAAACGCACTAACCGTCCAACTCGACGACGGGCGCCTCGACATTCGCCTGGGGCCGGAGCGAGAGCGGGCACTTGGCCTTATTCGCCTGCCCTACTGCATTGTCGACCTGACGTTCGTCGGCATCGCGCCGGATACCGCGGCACAAATCCTGGTGCGCTTCGAGCGCGCTTTTCAGCGGGGCGGCGGCTGAGCATCGGCGCCCTTCAGTCGGTCTCAGTGGTCCAACCCTGAAAAGGGCAAGAAGTGCACGGTCTCACCGGCCTCGATGCAAGTCCGCTCCTCCTCGATCTCCACCAGGCCGTCGGCATCGACGATAGAGGACAGAATACCGGCACCTTCACGGGGGAACCGCTCCACCACCGGTGTTCCGTTGCGGCTCGAAACCAAGCGGACGCGCACGTATTCACGCCGACCGGACTTTTTTTTGTACCCAAATCCCGCTTGGACGGGGAACGCCGCCGGCCGGCCGTCGGATACGCCGGCGAGGCGCAGGATCACCGGCCGGGCGATCACAAAAAATGTCACCATCATCGCCGCAGGATTGCCGGGCAGCCCGACAAACGGCACGCCGGAAACTTGACCAAGGCCAATCGGCCTGCCCGGCTTGATGGCGATTTGCCAGAAATCGAGCCGGCCTAGAGAAGACACAGCCGCCTTAACGTGGTCCTCGTCACCGACGGACATCCCACCAGAGGTGACGATCACATCATGGTTGGTAGCGGCATCTGCCAGGGCATTGCGAATGGCGTCCTCACGGTCGACAAGAATGCCGAGATCCGAGACATGACAACCGAGCCCGGCGAGAAGAGCCTTAAGGCCGTGGCGATTGGAATCGTAGATGGCGCCGGGCGCTAACGCTTGCCCCGGCTCCGCCAATTCATCGCCTGTGGAGAAAATAGCGACCCGGATCGCGGTATGCACGATGAGTTCGGTCCGACCCACGGCCGCCGCAATGGCCACGTCCTGGGGGCGGAGGCGGCGGCCCGCAGACAACACGGTGGCGCCAGTGCTGACGTCCTCCCCACGGCGACGGCGGTTCGCTCCGCGTTTAATACCGGGGCGAATTGCGACCGTGCCACCATAGGCGACACAATCCTCCTGCATCATCACGGTATCGAAACCGGCTGGCATGGCGGCTCCCGTGAAGATGCGTACAGCCTCTCCGCGACGACCCCCGCGACCGAAGGGTTGGCCGGCTGCAGCGCGGCCGGTGACGGGTAGCGTTGTCTCGGTGTCAGGCGCCAGATCGTCGAAGAACACGGCATATCCGTCGACGGCAGCGTTGTCGTGGGGTGGAACATCGAGCGTGGCAATTACGGGTTCCGCCAGCACCCGGCCCAAGGCATCCGCCAGACCAACGGTTTCCGCGCCGACGACGGGCGACACTCGGTCCTGCAATGCCGCCAGCGCATCGGCGAGGGGCATCAACGATCCACCAAAGGCAAAGCAATCATCCGTCAGTTGCGCCATGCTCGCAGTTCCACCCACTTTGTGTTTGATCTTCGCTGACCCGCCGTGTGGTGACAAATTACTGTATGCTACCACGCGAGAAACGTGAAACAGCCTGCGGAGCGGTTTCGTTGGCCACAGCGGGTCCGTGCAAGGACACACCGGAACCTGTTGCCGTGCCGCCAGTGTTCGGCATCGCCGGTCGCCGCAACAGCGGCAAGACCACGCTGATGGTGGCGCTGGTGCGTGACCTGACGCGTCAGGGATTTCGCGTCGCCACGATCAAGCAAGCGGGACAAAGCATGCGGGCCGGCCCAGACCACGCCGAGCGATGCTTGGCCTTCGGTGCTCGTGAGGCGTCCATCGTGACCCCAGCCGGTCAGCTTCTCGCGGGGACCGTTCGCGGTTCGGCGGATCCGCTTGCCTTAGCGTCGCGCTTCCTGGCCAAGCGCGCCGATGTGGTGCTGGTCGAGGGGGCACGATCGCCGGGCGTTTTCCGGATCGAGGTGTGGCGCGCGGCCACCGGCCGATGCCCTCTATGGCCCGAAGATCCCGCGATCCTCGCAGTGGCAACGGATTCGCCACTGTCTGATTGTGCGCTTCCGCAATTGGACCTGAACCACGTCCCTCCGATCACCCGATTTTTGCTGAATGCGACCGGCCTTGCTCGACAACCGCACGAACATGGGCAACAGTCTGGACAGGGCCGGCTGTAGCAACCACGTCCAAGGCACCGAGATGAAGTAAACAAAGGACGGTGAGCCCGAAGGACCGGGAGGGGACCATGACGGAGCGCAACGTCAACATCCTGCCGAAATCCAAGCCCAAGACGAAGGTCAAGCGTCCGCGGCTGTACAAGGTCCTGCTTTTGAACGATGACTACACGCCGCGTGAATTCGTGATCATAGTGCTGCAAAAGGTTTTCGGCGTTCCGGAGGCTCGGGCGCACTCAATCATGTGGACAGCCCATACCCGTGGCGTTTGTGTGGTTGCCGTCTACACGCGCGAGGTGGCCGAGACCAAGGCGACGCAGGCCACAGACGAGGGACGGCGAGCCGGGTTCCCGCTGATGTTCTCGACGGAGCCGGAGCAATAAGCCCCAGCGTCAGTGGCTAAGGATCTGGCTTAAGAACAGTTGCGTCCGCTCACTTTTGGGCGCTTCGAAAAAGGCGTCCGGCGGGGCAATTTCGATGATCTGTCCGCCATCCATGAACACCATGCGATCGGCTACGGTCTTTGCGAAGCCCATCTCGTGTGTGACGCAGATCATGGTCATGCCGGCCTCGGCCAGCTCGATCATCACGTCCAGGACTTCCTTAATCATTTCCGGGTCCAGAGCCGACGTTGGCTCATCGAACAGCATGATCTCGGGCTGCAGGCACAGTGAACGCGCGATCGCGACGCGCTGCTGTTGACCGCCAGAGAGCTGACCCGGGTACTTATGGGCCTGCTCTGGGATCTGGACCCGCTCTAGGTAGCTCATGGCCGTCTCAATCGCGTCCCGCTTCGGCCGTTTTTTTACCCATATCGGCGCCAGCGTCAGGTTCTCCAGCACAGTCAGGTGGGGAAACAGATTGAACTGCTGAAACACCATGCCGACATCGCGGCGAATGGCGTCGATGGCCTTGACGTCCTTGGTCAGCGCAATGCCATTCACAGTCAGCCGTCCGGCTTGGTGTTCCTCCAGCGCGTTGATGCAGCGGATCATCGTGGATTTGCCCGATCCGCTCGGGCCGCACACTACGATCCGTTCCCGGCGATTAACGATCAGGTCGATGTCTTTGAGAACATGAAACGCGCCATACCATTTGTTGACGCCCTCAAAGGCGATCGCGACGTCCGAAGTGGCCGAAGTGTTGGGATCGTTCTGGGCGGGATCGGACATGGCGGCAGGCGTCCTTCGGTGCTCAAGCGCGTTTGGTGTCGGTTTCGAGGCGACGCTCCAGGAACAGGCTGTAGCGCGACATAAAGAAGCAGAAGCCCCAGTATATCAGCGCAGCAAAGACATAGCTTTCAATGTAAAACGGCCGCCACGGCGGATCGGTCAGCGCTGTTTTCGCCGTGCTCAAAAGATCGAACAATCCAATGATAATCACGAGAGACGTATCCTTGAACATGCTAATAAATTGATTAACGATAGGTGGTATAGCGACTTTAAGTGCTTGCGGGAGAATAATCAGCCCAGTCTTTTTCCAGTACGACAAGCCAATCGCATCCGCCGCCTCGTATTGGCCGCGCGGAACGGCCTGGAGGCCACCGCGAATGGCCTCGGCCAGATAGGCAGCCGTAAATAGGATAATCCCGACTTGGGCTCGCAGAAGCTTGTCGATAGTCACCCCTTCCGGCAGAAAAAGCGGAAACATCACGGAGGCCATGAACAGGACGCTGATCAGCGGAACCCCTCGGATCAGCTCAATAAAGGCGACACAGACGGCCCGGATTGCCGGCAAGTCCGAGCGCCGACCGAGCGCCAGAAGAACCGCCAGCGGAAACGAGAAGGTGAGACCGACGGTCGCCAGAATTAGGGTCAGCGGTACGCCGCCCCACTGCGATTGATCCACAAAAGTGAGGCCGAACAGGCCACCCCACATCATCAGCGCACAGAACGCAGCCACGACCAGCCAAAAAGGAGCCAACCACCAGGACCAAAGGCGCGGATTCGCCGAGAGCACGAGCGCGATCAAAAACACAGCCGTTGCCAGCAACGGCCGCCATTGCTCTCCAAACGGATACAAGCCGAAAAGAATGAAGCGGTGCTTCTCCTCAATAAAGGCCCAACATGCACCATCGGCCGCGCGGCAGGCTTGCGGATCGCCACCGGACCAAACCGCATCGACGAACGCCCAGTCGATCAAGGGCGGTATCGTGATCCATACCAGATAAAGGCAGATCAGCGTCAGGATCGTGTTGGTGACGCTGTTGAACAGGTGTTTTCGGGGCCAGCCGACGGCGAAGTCCGCCCATCCGGGGCCGGAGGGCGGTGTCCGCGGTTCGGATTCAAGCCCGGGCTCCTCCTCGCGGGCGAAGATGGCCTCAGGCGGTGGCTCCCGTTCGGCCATCTAGCTATCGGCTTCCCTGCAAGGCGATCTTGCGATTGTACCAGTTCATGAACGCGGAGATGGAAAGGCTCACGGTCAAGTACACCGCCATGATGATGGCGATCCCTTCAACGGCTTGTCCGGTCTGGTTGATCGAGGTGTTAGCAACGCTTACGATATCCGGATAGCCGATTGCCACCGCCAGGGAGGAGTTTTTTGTCAGGTTCAGATACTGACTGGTAAGCGGCGGAATGATCACTCTCAGCGCCTGCGGCAGCAGGATCAGCCGCATCACCAGGCCGCGTCTCAGTCCGAGCGCAAGGCCCGCTTCCGTTTGGCCGTGGGAGACGGAGAGGATGCCGCCGCGCACAATCTCGGCAATGAACGTTCCAGTGTAGAGGACAAGCCCAAGCGCCAACGCGGTGAACTCAGGCGTCACAGCGTCACCGCCGCGAAAGTTGAAGCCTTGTAACTCCGGCCTGTCGAGGGTCGTCGGTGCACCGCCCAATAGCCAACCGAGCAAGGGTAAGCCGAAGATTAGAGCCAAGCTCACTGGTAGTGTCGGAAACACCTGCCCGGTTCGTTCTTGACGGCGTTTCGCCCAACGCACCACGGCGATGGTGACTGCGATACCAATAACAAAACTGAAGAGGGCCAGTGCAAAGCCAGTATCCCACACTGGCTCGGGATAAAACAGACCGCGGTTGGTCAGGAATGTATCGGGCAGAACCTCGATGGCCTGCCGCGGACTGGGCAGACCTTCCGTAATCAGCGTGTACCAGAACATCAGCTGCAGCAGGACGGGGATGTTGCGAAGCGTCTCCACATACATCGTTGCGAACCGGGCAACCAACCAGTTGGACGAAAGCCGGGCGACGCCGGCCAGGGTTCCGATCAGTGTGGCCAGCACGATGCCGATGACCGCGATGCGCAACGTGTTGAGCAGACCGACCGTCAAAACCTGGGCATAGGTGTCGGCAGCGGAATAGGGGATTAGGCTCTCGCTGACCTCAAACCCCGCTTCGCGGTCCAAAAAGCCGAACCCGGTGGCGATGTTTCTGGTCGCCAGATTGTCGAGCGTGTTGGAGACAAGGTAGCCCGCAAGCAGAATGACGCCGCCGATCACGAAAATCTGCGCGAACACGCCGCGAACCCGGACATCGTTCCACCACGCCCCACTTGCGCCAGACGGCGGT
This sequence comes from uncultured Rhodospirillaceae bacterium, assembly GCA_964619055.1. GTDB lineage: Bacteria > Pseudomonadota > Alphaproteobacteria > Rhodospirillales > Defluviicoccaceae > CAYVUM01. The sequence goes on along the minus strand of CAZUDB010000005.1, from coordinate 64,509 downwards.
CGCGCGGCTGTCTTCGGTGGCAACGCGGAGCGCTGATCGGGAGATGATGTCATAACGGAGGTATCGGAAAGCAGCGTGGGCGCGCTGGGAGTAACCGCGTTGCGATCGCTCCCCGTTGGTTGAGTGCGCCCGTGGCTCTAACGGATGGGTGGAGCGTACATCAGGCCGCCGTCGATCCACAGCGCGTTAAGCCCGCGTGGCAACTGCAGCTTGGAATCCTTGCCGACGTTTCGCTCGAACATCTCACCGTAGTTGCCGACCTGCTTGATGACATTGTAGGCCCACTTGTTGTCCAGTCCGACTTTCGCGCCCATTTCGCCGGAAACGCCGAGAAGCCGTTGAACATTGGGATCGCTGGATTCCAGCATCTCATCCACATTGGCAGAGGTCACACCCTTTTCCTCCGCTTCCAATTGAGCGAATAATGTCCACTTAACAACGTCGAACCACTGATCATCGCCGTGGCGGACGACGGGACCGAGCGGCTCTTTCGAGATGATCTCCGGCAGGATTTCATAGTCATCCGGGTTCGGTGTGTCATTGGCGCGGATGGCCGCAAGCTGTGAGGCGTCTGACGTCAAGGCATCGCACCGTCCCGAGACAAACGCGTTTGTGACTTCCTTGAAGTCCTCAATCGTGACGGGATTCAACTCCATCCCGTTCGCACGGAAGTAATCAGCCAAATTAAGCTCCGTCGTCGTCCCAGTTTGAACACAAACCGTCGCACCCGACAGATCCTTAGCACTTTTCACGCCAAGGCTTTTTGCGACCAGGAAACCCTGACCATCATAATAGTTGATACCCGCAAAGTTGAGGCCGAGATCGCTATCTCGGGACAGCGTCCAGGTCGTGTTCCGCGCCAGCATATCAACTTCACCGGACTGCAATGCTGTAAAGCGTTGCTGCGCCGTCAGTGGCACAAATTGGACCTTTTCAGCGTCGCCGAACACGGCGGCCGCCACAGCCCGGCAGGTATCGGCGTCCAGCCCCCGATACACTCCCTTGTCGTCGGGAGCACCAAAGCCAAACAGGGCCGTGTGCACGCCGCAGAGGACCTCGCCCCGGGCCTTAACGGCGTCGAACAGCTCGTCCGCTTGCGCCGACCCGATTGGCAAGCCGAAGGCGGTAACGCAAGCAACTGTAGCGGCGATCCATGTCTTCATCCAAGCAACTCCCGAGCGAGACTGTTTTGTATCAGTGGCCATTTCGCTTAAACCAGCACCGGCACTATACTGACGGCAGTTTTTAACAACCGCAACCACCGAACGCGTGCATGCCGTTGGTCGGACGGGGTGTGGTTCTACAGAATGCGTCCAACGGGAACCGAACCCGGCCGGTCGCCGATAAGGACACTCAGGCTTTCCACAACCTATGATCGAAATCCACGAGGTCAGCCACCGGTTTGGCGATCGGTTGGTGCTGGCCGGACTGACGGCGACGTTGACCGAGCGCCGCATCGGCATCATTGGAGCCAACGGCTCCGGTAAGAGCACCCTCGCTCGCCTCTTCAACGGCCTGCTGTTGCCGGATCATGGGCTTGTCCGCATCGACGGGCTCGACACCAGGTCCGACACCAAAGCAGTCCGTCGCAAAGTGGGCTTCGTGTTTCAGGATCCGGATGCCCAGATCGTAATGCCGCTTGTAGAAGAAGACCTCGCTTTCGGCTTGAAAAACCGGCGTCTCTCAAAGCCTGAAATCGCGAGCCGCGTGGATGCCGCCCTGAAGCACTATGGCCTCGAACAATTGCGCGAACGCCCAACCCACGCGCTCAGCGGCGGCGAAAAACAGCTTCTGGCCTTGTCGGCAGTGCTGATCACCTGTCCCGACTACGTGGTGTTCGATGAGCCGACAACGCTGCTTGACCTCAGAAACCGCCGGATGATCCAGAACGCCATCGGGGCTCTAGAGCCGGCCGTGGTGGTCGTTACCCATGATCTGGACGCGCTCGCCGGGTTCGACCGCGTGCTTGTTCTTGACGACGGTCATTTGATTGCCGACGACCAGCCGGATGCGGCGATCGCCGCTTACCTGCGCAGGATGACGTGCTGACCATGTCATGATTGGGCTCTACGTTCCTGGCCGTTCGCCGCTGCACCGATTGCCGGCCTCTGCCAAGTTGGCGGCGCTCGCCGTGACGGGTATCGTGATCTTTCTGATCGACACGCCGTGGCTGCTCGCCGCCGCCGCCGGCCTGTCAGCGGTCCTATTGGCCTCAACCGGCGTCTCGACAAGGCAAACGGCGCATCAGCTCCGCGGCGTCATGCTGTTCTTGCTAATTATATTTGCCGCCCATGGCCTTTTCACATCCTGGCTACTGGGCACAGTGGTCCTGCTTCGTTTCCTGTCTCTGATATTGCTTGCGCTCGCGATCACGACCACGACCAAGGTCGGCGACATGACCGAGACGCTGGAGCGCGCCCTCACGCCGTTGTCCGCGCTCGGCGTCGATCCCGCAAAGGTGAGCCTGGCCATCAGCCTCGCAATCCGCTTCATACCCGTGCTTGCGCTCCAGGCACGGGAGATCTTGGATGCCCAACGCGCACGGGGGCTGGAGCGCAATGTCGTTGCCCTAGCCGTACCGCTCGTGATCCGGACCTTGCGTCTCGCCGACCGACTCACGGAAGCCATCGAGGCTCGCGGTTGGGATCCGGCGTGCGATCCGGCCACGGCGACGGCAAAAACCGACAAGTGCCCACAAAAACTCTGGCGCTGTGGACCCTTGCGACTACTGTGGTGGTGGGGGCGTCATCGTTGATCAAACACAACCGATGTTTGGGAGGGGCTGGCTTGGCAACCCGCGATCTTGTCCTCATTGCACTGTTTGCGGCTATGACCGCCGCACTCGCCATATTCCCGCCGATCACGCTTCCCGTCCTCGGCGTGCCGATCACGGCACAGACTCTCGGTGTGATGCTCGCCGGCTGTATCTTAGGCGCCAGGCGTGGTGGCCTCGCCATTCTTTTGTTCATCGTGCTGGTTGCCTTTGGAGTACCCCTTCTTGCCGGCGGACGCGGTGGCTTCGGGGTCCTGCTTGGACCCAGCGGCGGCTTCCTGCTTGCATGGCCGCTCACGGCGTTTTTCATCGGCCTAACCGTCGAGCACTTGTGGTCCCGGTTTGGCTCCGATGCCAAGCTGCCGATTTTCTGGTCCGCTCTGGGCGCTAACATACTCTTTGGCATTGGGTTTATGTTCGCGTGCGGCGTCCTATGGCTCACACTTGTTGCTGGCCTACCCTTTGACAAGGCGTTTAGCGGCACGCTCCTCTTCGTTCCCGGCGATATCATCAAGGGGATCATCGCCGCGTTCGTGGCCACGGTCGTCCGATTGCATTACCCAATCATTGCGCCTGCGCGCAGCTAGTCCCAACGGCTCATCGAACACCGCATGCGCGGCCGTACCCCCTCTATTCGTTGCATTTTCTTACTGCACCCAACACCCTTGTGACGCTAGGGTGTTGGGCGTAATGAAACGATGCGCTCAGCGTCGGAGCACGAAGGAAACCTGCGTCATGACCCCGGACTTGGATGCGTTGCTCGACAGTTTGGACGGTGTTTGCTACGTGATCGACCCGTCGGGGCTTATTACTCGGATCGGGCGCGCTAACTGGAACCGATTTGCAGCTTCCAACGGCGGCTCGATCATGCTTAACGGGGCGGGCGTTGTCGGCAGGAGCCTCTACGACTTCATTGACGGCGAGGCCATCAGGGCAACTTATCAGCGCTACATTGACGCGGTTGTGGCGCAGGATCGCGGCCGCGCCATCGTCCAGTGCCAATGCAGTAGCCCGGACATGCAACGTGGTCTGCGAATCGCTATCACCCCAATCCGTGGTCATCGGCGGGTCGATCAAGTGTTGATCCAAAGCATCACGGTTGCGGAAATGATGCGCCCACCGCTTGCCCTCTTTGACTTTGCGGCGAGCCAAGCGAGTCCGAGCGTGAGCAAACGCCTCCCTATCCTCGCCATGTGCAGTTTCTGTCAGCAGGTCCGCCATCCTGCCGGTAGCAGCGACGCGACCGGCGAATGGCTCGCGGCCGAGGCCTATTATCGGCGGGGCGGCTCAAATGAGGTGCGTATCAGCCATGCAATGTGCCCGACATGCGCCGACTGCGTAGATGATGCCTTCGACGAGGCTGCTTAAGACTCACCTGCAACCGGCGTCAAACGCCGAGCACGGTATCCCTAACGATCCTCCAGCACGACGCGATCAGGTCTGAAGACCGATGACCTGCTTACCACCACCAACGATACGCCGTCCCGGTCCGCCGGGCGGGCACCGACAGATCAGGCCGCGGATCCAGAACCGATGTGAATGAGTTGACCACGGTCACCATCGTCCCGAGCCACTGTCGCCCCATGGACATTTGGAATGCGACCATATCGCAGATCGGCGTACGCATAAGCTCGTTCTCCCAAGAATCTGCAGTTAGTGTAACATTCTTTTTTCGAAACAAACCACATCCGTGAGATAGGGATTGAAAATTTCAATTAAATATGCGCTGCGCGAGTCTATTTCCCGAAAAATCCAACGGGCTTTCCAATAATTGCGGGCACCTTGACCGCGTCACCTTGATGTCCAGTCTCGATCCGCCGAACCGCCGCGCCCTGGATTATCGCTGCGTGCTTGAAATTTGGGATTAGTTAGACGTCCGGATCACCGTCAGAATCTTCGAAGTCGTCCTCGGGTAAAAGGTTGGCTGGAATATCGGCGTCCACGTGATCAGCGTCGTTGCGGTCAATGCTTAGTACAGCAAGCGGCATGGTCAGCATTTCGCTGTCGCCAGTCACGTCGTCCATGTTGAATTCCCGTTCGGCATATCCGCAATGCACGAAGTATCCGTGATCCATTAGTCCCTGCAAAGCATGCGATAAGCCTGCTAATACAGTAATTCGACTGTTGGGCGGCATGTCCTCCCATCGTTCGACCAAATCGACGAAAGCCGCCACAAATTGCTTAACCACATCCCGGCCAAACAAACCATCCGGGTCGGGACAACTGATCACGCGGGCAAATTGAGCGGCCTCGACGGCTGGCCACAGATCCGTTCCCGTCGTTGCTCGTTTCAGCGTTATCCGCTCGGTGTCATTGCCAGTGGACACAAATACCATTCCATAGATGCCGGCGCTCAACACCCACCGGGCAATGGCAACCGATATGACTGGGCAGTCCACCGAGCCCAGAGCTGATGCGTGCACTCATCCGCGCAAGCCCTCGTAAATAGGTGCGCGCAGAAGCATCCGTCAACGCGAGCATGTGCTGAGCTCCGGCGGTATGGCGAGCCCGCTGCGGACCAGAAGCCCGCAAGCAGCGCGCGCCACGTCATTCGTCGAAAATGCGCTTTAGCCCTTTTCGCGCAAGAAACGCTTGTTCCGGCTCGCAGTCGGCGTCGGGCATAAGGTATCAATCAGATCATCGATTGCAATGGCGGCCATGGGTCATATCGTGGACAGAACGACCGACGTACCGCGCCAACCTTTGGACGCGCGCCTCGATCCGATTTTAACCCTGCTTGCACGCCAGCCAATCCTAGAGCGACTGGCGGTGCGCGAGAGCCCGCACCGCGCCGAACTGGTTGAAACGGTTTTCCACCGCCAGAGTGAGGTTGAGCTGGCGCGACGAGTCGAGGTGTTGTCGGCCTCGGACGTTTCACATTTGCTGGAGATGTTGCCTCCCGACCAGCGTCGGCTGGTTTGGCAGAGCGTCAAGCCGGCAACGGCCGCGGATGTGCTCTGGGAGGTGACGGATCAAGTGGCGGACGGTCTGGTGGCGATTACCCCGCACGATCGCCTCTTGGAAGTATCCCGTGCCGCCGACCCGGATGCACTCAATCAGATCGCCCGGCATCTTCCCCAAGACGTTTTGGTCCAGATCGAGCCCGATCTGGAGCCGCCCGTGCGATCTTGGATCCGGACCTTGGCACCCTTTCCACCCGACAGCGTCGGCCGAATCATGGCTCGCGATCTTGTCGTCGCCGAACAGACGGAAACCGTCCGTACGGCCCTCAAAATGCTGAGGCGGTTGCCCAGTCTGCCGGACCCGCTGGACGCCATCGAGATTGTCGACGACCGGGACCGGCTAGTGGGGCGTTTGCCGATCCGCACGCTGCTCATGCACCGACCCGCTAAGGTGCTGGGGACGATCATGAACACCTCACCTGTCGCGTTTTCGCCGCACGAGTCCGCCGACGTGGCGGTACGGGTGTTCGAACGCGAAGATCTGGTGACGGCGCCGGTTGTCGATGACCGCGGACGCCTGGTCGGGCGGCTCACCGTAGATGCTGTGATGCACTTCGTCCGAGCCGAAGCGGAGAGCCAGGCTCTGATCCGCGAGGGACTGTCAGCGGAGGAGGATCTTTTTGCACCGATCCTGCAAAGTGCCCGTCGACGCTGGCTTTGGCTGTCGGTCAATCTGTTAACGGCGTTCATCGCCTCGCGGGTAATCGGCGTGTTCGAAGACTCCATCGAACAGCTCGTGGCGCTTGCGACCCTAATGCCGATTGTTGCCAGCGTCGGCGGCAACACAGGCAATCAGACAGTGGCCTTGTTTATTCGCGGTCTCGCCCTGGATCAAATCCGAACGGGAAACATTCCCTATCTGGCGCGCAAGGAAATAGCGATCGGGCTAATCAATGGCACCATGTTCGGTGCCGCCATGGGCGTCGTCGCCATGCTGCTGTATCAGGACGCCGCCCTTGGGGCGGTAATGTGGGCCGCCATGGTCTTAAATCTGATCGTCGCGGCAGTGATCGGGATCGCGGTGCCCGTCATCCTCCACCGCATGGGCCGCGACCCCGCCTTCGGTTCCAGCGTGCTGCTCACTTTCAGCACCGACAGCATGGGCTTCATGATCTTTTTGGGCTTGGCCACTGCTTTCTTGATGTAGTCGCCAAGACCAACGAGCAGTAACCCCAAAACGGTTTTCAGCTGGTCACGATATCTCGTCAGTGCCTCCAAACCTGAAGGGGGCGCAGCTGCGTGGCCCGTTTGATCCGATGTGTCTCCATTCGGCGCAATACGTCGTCGAGCACCTTGATGCCCTCTTCAATGTAAGGACCTTTGTTCAACATCACGCATTCGGCGCGCTCGGCCATAGCAGCGTCCGTAAACTCGCCACGCGACGGCATTCCGCGCTTTACGAGGCTCTCCAGCACTTGCGTGGCCCAAATCACCGGCACATGGGCCGCCTCACAAATCCAGAGAATTTCCTCCTGAATTTCGGACAGCCGTTCATAGCCGATTTCGACGGCCAGATCGCCACGCGCGATCATGACGGCAAACGGGTTCGCGCCAGCAGCCTGGATAATCAACTCCGGCAAGTTGGCCAGCGCCAGGCGCGTCTCCACCTTGGCGACGATCGGAATCGGCGGGATATCGCCGGTGCGCCGTCGCAGGATCTCGTTTTGAAGGAGGGAAATATCTGCCGGACGCTGCACGAACGAATAGCTGACGATATCTGCATGAGCGCAAACGAAATCCAGGTTGGCCAGGTCGTCGGCAGTCAAAGGCGACACCGTCAGCTCGGTGTCGGGAAAATTGATCCCCTTCTCCGGCACCAAGGGCTGTCCGTCCGGCGGTGTGCGCTGGACATCCAAAAGCAGGCCCTCGGGTCGAACCTCCCGAACAACACCTTGGATCAGGCCGTCCTTGATGGACACGCGCGAGCCGACGGCAACCTGTCGCAGCACGTCTGGCGTTGAGCAGGACGCCTGAAACGGAACACTGAAATCAGCGGACGTTCCTTCGAATGTCAGGAGGACTTCATCCCCTGTTTTCACCTCCTCGCGCTTTTCCGGTGTGACCACCTTATCGGTGCGGATCTTCGGTCCCGCGAGATCCATCAACACGTGGCACGTGCGGCCTGCCTCGGCAGCGGCCTGGCGCACGTGGGTGATCATGGCCTCCCACGTCTCGGGCCCATCGTGAGCGCAGTTGACACGGGCGCAGTCCATACCGGCGGCGATGAGATGACGCACGAAATCCAAGTTTTTGGCTGCTTTCGGCGCCAGCGTCACCAGGATGTGGGTGCGCCGGCCCACCGCTGCCGGCCCCAGGACCTCGTCGGTGTTGCGGGCCAGCCCGTCTTGACCACGGCGAAAGGCCGCCGGTTCCGGCCGATGGGGCGCGGTATTGGTGCCCGTCAGCTGCTCCAGATTAGCGATAATGGCTTCCAGCGTCGGGAGCACGTGGCCTTCGATCCGCGCCAAGGAGGCCAAGCCCCAAGGCCTGAGCCCGGACTGCAATTCGCGCAAATCCAATTGGCGCAACGCCAGATAGTGCGCCAAGTTTTCTGCACCATCTCGGAACGAATCCCGACGGATCTTTGATTGCCACCCGTCCAAGAGTTCCTGGCCCTGCTGCACCACATGGTCGCGCACCGCGCGCGCCTGGGCCAGCAGTTCCTGCTCCGTGTCGAACGCCATAGTTCCCGCCTCTCCCCGTTTTTGTCGAACGTCGATCCTTCGGCGCATGCGTACACGCACCCGAAACGGAATAAAAGAGCCAGGCTGGTCACCGTGATGCGCGATCAACACTGGCGGCGTCGAGGGTGATGAGCCCAGCCCGGGCCAGATCGTCCCGGATCATTGCGATCAGCGTTGGGTCAAATTGCCATTGCTCCAGCAGCGGCACGGCGAGTTCGCCAACGTACGGGGCCAGCGCGATCAGCTCGGCGCGAGCTTTTGATAATGCCGTCTGGTCGCCGGAACGCGCCGCAGCCAGTGTCAGAAGAAAGGGGCGAATAGGATCATCGGCCTGATTGATCAAGCCGGCTTGCAGCCGGGCCTGCTCCAGATCGCCACGCCGGTAGGCGTCCAGTGCTAGTGGAATCCGATACCGATCGGGAACCAAGGGGTTTAGGGCAATGGCGCGCTCGACGAGGGGAAGCCCCAGAGCCCAATCGCCACGATAGGTGAGCAGGCTGCCGTAGCTGGCAAGGATATCGACGTTGTTGGGATTGAGCTGGATAGCACGATCCCCATACCATTCGAACAGGCTGAAATTGCCGTCGAAGTAATGCGCAGTGGCTAGGGCGCGACACGCCACCGCACTATCGGGCGCCAATCGAACCGCCCGTTCGGCAGCGGCCATTGCGTCGGCCAGCGGCAGGTCGTTAAGAGTCTCGATGCCGCTTTCCAGAGCTGGGCGGTCCTCAAGCAGCAAGATTGCGTAATATGCAAGCGCATCAGCATAATAGGGATCGCGCTCAATAGAGTCCTGAAGGCATTCGAGGACTTGGTTATACTGTCCATGATGCCAGTATTGCCGCAACGCCAAGGCTTTGAGTACACAAGTATAAGCCTCTAGATCATTGGTTGCACCACGGATTAAATTTGCGAAATCCTCGCGATAAATAGCGCCGTAAGACGGTGCAATGGCGGCAATGATCTCAGCCGTCAACTCGTCTTCCAACATTAGCATAGATCGGATCTCAAATTGCCGATCATAGGTGCGCGACCACACAAGTCGTCCGGTGGTCACGTCGATCAAGGATACCAGAAATCTCAATTGCTGCCTGTGCCGCAGCACTGTGCCGTCCAAAATGTACTGCACGCCGAGCGATCGGCCGACGGCGACCGCGTCCCGCGTCGGCATGCTGTTCTCCTCCGTGGCGTCGGCGTCAATGACGACCAATTCCCGAAAGGCGGTTAGGTCGATGGCGATCTTCTCGGCCAAGCCCTGCGCGAACATGCTGTCAACAGGGTCATCGCCGAGGGCAACAAACGGCAGCACGGCAATTGACGGCCCGGCCGGGCGCGGCATGACGACATCGAACTCCTCCAACCCGCCACGCGCCCGTTTCGGTTCGCCGGCAAAAATGCCGAGGACGGCCGAGACAAATACGGCAAGCGCGAACCCAAACACGCCGGCTGCGATGTACGCTTCGCGGTGCTGACGCCAAGCCCAACGCTTGGCCTTGGGCGGCCCGACTCCCGGCGCGGTCGTCGGCCCATTGTCGTCAGTGCGGCGACGAAAGATCGGGACGTAGCCGCCACGCGGCAAATCGATGCGAAGCAAGTCTTCTGCGCCCTCGGAGGCATAGTAGGCTGCGAGCTTCTGTCGCAGCCGGCTTGCCTCCACCCGAACAATCGAGTCGCCCTGTGGATCGAATGACGAGTCACGCCCGAACACATTGACGGCAATGGTGTAAGCCTTGATGGACCGGGCTCGTCCGGCCAGCGTCTCACCGACGATGTGCCGGAGGAAGCGGCCCAGTTGTTCGGAGTTGGAAAATGTAACGCTCGCGACAATCCGATCGACGGCGGAGTTTACGTCCTCAGCCGTTGGCCGGTTGCCGTCGCCGGAGCCACTCACCGAAATACGATCTTCTGACGTCACAGCCTTCTGCGTCCCGCCAAGTCCCCCGCCGCGCAGTCTTCCGCCGCCCGCAATCAGGTCAACGTAACACACGCCTTACTGAGAGTAACATCGGTGCTCGACGCACTGCCGGTACGGTTGGGAGTCGCCACCAAATAAAAGACCTTTCCGAAGGCGGCACAACACCGAGACCGCATGCGGAGATGACGTGAAGAAAGCGAGCCACGATCGTGAGAGGACGCGGGCGTGCCCACGCGGGACGTGGGAGGAACGCGCGTGACGGCAAGGTACGGCGCCTGGGTGGCGAAGCGTGGATCGATGCTGGCCGGGAACGGTCGACCGGTGGCACGCAGCAGAAGATCCGCCAGACGTCAGATCCAAGAGTCCCCTCCCGAGCCGGAGGTCATTGTGGTCAAGGACACCTGGATTTGCAGCCAATGCAAGCACTGGGTGGCCGTTGACCATATGTGGGGCCGCTGCCGGTCGGAGAGCCTGCGGTCTCTCGTTGACTGCGAAGCGCCAGTCATGACGCGCGACATCTTCGGTTGCAGCTTGTTTGTTGGCCGCCGATCCAGAACCATTGGCCACTGAGAAATCACTGGTTACGACGCTGATTTGCCGCCGGCGCCTTGTTCACGCGCATCTGATGGGGCGCGATCGGAATGGTGGCCACCCCAGACACCGATCCGACATCAAATCGGGCAGGACCAGCCGACACGGAGTGAACACCCATGCAGTCCCGGATGTCATCGTTCTCTGCCACCGACCGACGCCTCGCCGGTCTGACTAGACGAGCCCTTTTGACGGCGGGCGCTGGCGCAGTCTTCGTTGCGACTACCGGCATAGGTTCGTTCGAAGCCCTGTTTGCGCCAAGTGCCAAGTTGTGGCCGCGCTGGCAAACTCAAGATCGCACCTCTACGGCCACCATCGATCACAGTGCCTGGAATAAGTTGTTGAGCGCCTATGTAAAACCAGGGCGCGATGGGGTCGCTCGCTTCGATTACCGGCGGGTGTCGGCAAGCGACCGACAAGCGCTGGACGCGTATTTGGCCGACTTGTCCGCCACACGGATCGGAACCTTCAACCGCGCGGAGCAGTTCGCCTACTGGGTCAATCTCTACAACGCATTGACCGTCAAAGTGATCCTGGATCATTTCCCCGTGGACAGCATCCGTGACATCGACATTTCGTCCGGCGTGCTTTCTGACGGCCCGTGGGGTGCGGAACTGATCTCCGTCGAGGGGCAGCGCCTGACTCTTAACGATATCGAGCACAGGATCCTGCGACCGATTTGGCGGGATCCCCGTATTCACTATGCTGTCAACTGTGCCTCCATCGGTTGTCCGGACCTACAACGCCAGGCGTTCACGGGCGCCAACCACCAACGGCTGATGGACTCGGCCGCGCGTACCTACATCAACCATCCGCGCGGGGTCACCGTCGATGCCAACGGCGTCACGGTTTCCAGCATTTACGCGTGGTTCGAGGAGGATTTCGGAAACTCCGACCGGACCGTGCTCGAACATCTGCGGCGTTACGCCAATCGCGATCTGGCCGCAAAACTAGAAGGTAAGACTACAATCGACGGTTACCGCTACGATTGGGCGCTCAATGGCGCGTAGGGCGGATGATGGTCGGCAGGGGCGGGTATCAGTCAGCCGCCCCGCCGATCGGAGCGGTACAAGTCGGCAAGTCGCTGCGAGTCCACACCCAAGTAGAACAAGGCATGAATGCGAAGCCAGCCCATGACGATGACGATCGGATGGCGGCCGGCGAAGCGCCTGGAAGACGTGGCCAGTGCAGGTTCATCGAGACATATGGTCCGCCCGAAGCGTTCCAGCCGGCGAATGAACTCGAAATCTTCCATCAGCGCTAGGGGCCGAAAGCCGCCGATGGCCGCGTAGGCGTCGCGGCGCACGAAAACGCCTGAATCCCCATAGTAGATTCCCCGGCGTCGGATCCAGGCATAAAAGCTCGTCAGCCAGCGGCTGAAGCGGTCATCACCGTCGAATGTGAGAGCAAAGTTGCCGCCCACCAAGTGTGGTGCCCGCGCCAGCGTGCCGGCAATGGCGTTCAGTCCACCACGGGGAAAGCGACAATCCGCATGGAGGAATAGCAACACCAAGCCGGTGGCCACCTCCGCTCCCTGTACAAGCTGAGGCCCTCGCCCACCGCCGACCACCAACACCGTGGCACCCGCGTTCCGGGCTAGCTCGGGACCACAATCGATGCTTCCGCCGTCAACGACGATGACCTCATGGAGCGTTCTCTCGGCGGCCAGTGCGTCAAGCAAAGGCGGCAAACGCTCAGCCTCGTTCAGAATGGGGATAACAACGGAAATCAGAGGCCGGCTCATTCCACCGGCAATCCCAGTCGGGCAAGGCGAGGAGCATGGCGGGCAAAGCGGCGATCCGCAGCCCCCCGCCCAATCCAATCTCCAAAGGGGCCGGCGTAGGTGGACAACAGCGCGGGAACACACTCCTGCCAAAGATCACGAATCTGGCGGATCAGTGCTTCCCGCTCGGCGGCGGAGATGACCTCGACGGCGGCCTTAACGTACGCATCGCCGAAGGCCACGTGGCGTGCTTCGTCGCGGCCCGTGCGCCGCACAACGGCGGCGAGCAACGGACACGGAATGTGATGGGCGAACGCCTGTAACAGCTGCAGTGCCTCCCCTTCCAAGATGAGGTTGTAGGCGAGGATCGCAGCCACCGGGGTCGACCTCAACGCCGATGCGGCACTCAATGCCTGCTCCAGTGGCGGATCGAATGGCGCCATGTCGCCAAGTCGGGCCAGGTAACGGGCGAACACATCCGCATGACGTGCTTCATCGTCGGCCTGAGCGATCAGGCAAAGCGAGGCTTCCGGCTCGTTTGCAGCCAACTCTCCACCAAGCCGACGGCACAACGCAGCCGTGGCCACTTCACCGTGGTATAGTTGGCTGAGCGCACGAGTGAATAGGCGCGCCGGCAACCATCTTGGCGGTCGCGTCGGCAACTCCCAGTCGATGCCCTGATCGACAGACCAAAGGTCATGGGTCCGCGCTGCCAGGATCGCCAAATAGCGGCGCTCAGCCCTGACGGTGGCGGTCACGGTTGCGCGCCTTCGAGGTTGACGCCGTCGGTAAAGGCTAGCTCAGCCACAACAGCGCGGGCGCGACCGCCCAGATCCTCGGTGTCCGACGAAATGGCAATCCAGCCAGGGCGCGGTGCTGGCTCACCAAATGCCGCTTCGAAATCAGCTCGAACGTCCACTTGTTCATGAAACCAGCGCTCAAACACCGTGTCGCCGGGTCGCAAGATCTTCATAATGCCACCCTCTAGGTAGGGATTGGCGACCATGGTGCTACGGGGGGTGCGCCCACCCCAAACGTATGTGATTGCCCGGCCCGGAACTGGCACGCCGAAAAGCGCCGACCCCAGTTCCCGCTTCAGCCAGGTCAGCGGCCCGCCATCGCGATCCGGGAACCAAACGTGCACGGCGACAGGCCGGTCATCACGTCCTTTCTGTGTCAGATCGCTCGCCGGCGGTGCGGTCTCGACTCGCCAGCGCCAGCGAAGGACGCGTGCCTCGCCATCGGCCGACGTGACAGGACGGTACAGCAAGGCAAAGCCGTCCTCGTTGGCAACGCTGATCGCGGACGGGCCATTGGGGCTGAACCGAGCCGGCTGGACATCATCTCTTGTAAACAGCCGCCACCCATCCGAGACGAGCGCGCCGGTTTCAGATGTGCTCGCGAGCGTTGGTGCCAGAGCCGCCAAGACAATAACAGCGGCAATCGAATTGGTCTGCAAACGGCGCGCGATCCCATATCCAGCACGCCTGGTGCACGCAACGGACCTGGACAGCGACATCATCGGTGGTCCCCTCCTCACCACGGGTCAGGCTGGAAAAGCCCAGTCTCCTGTGTCTACGCAGTCTTTAGATGCGTGGTGGCAGCGCCAGTTGGGCCCGAACACCATCACAATTGCGTCGGGCGACCGTGAACAGCGACTGTGCTAAACTTTTCGTTGTAGGATTGGCTTTATACGTATTGCCGAGGTGCGGGCCGACCGCACCGGCAGACGAACGGATGGCCGCGTTTCGGCCACATCATGTTGTCAAAGTAAGATCCGATAGGGTTGTGAACGGGTGCAACGGCCGTCGATCCACCGTTGCGGGAAAAAGGAATAAATGCCGTGACACAAGTATACGGCGGGTTAGCCGTGGGGCGGTTTACGGCCCGCGGTGTCTACGCAACCGCCTTTCGGCACCTGATTAAGGGCGCGGTCGCTTTTGCCTTCGTGTGTGGTGTGGGGTCAACGGGCCCGACACACGCGACCACCGATCAGGTCATTGTCAATTGCGCCACCGGCGGCGTCGTTCAAAAGGTTCAGCGTGGGCAGTGCCGCGGGCGAATTGTCAGCCGCAATGAGGCGGCAAAACTCCAGGAAAAGCGACGCGACTATATTCGCAACGCATTTCAGGAGCCGTTGCGCGTCGAGCCGAAACGAAATTTGAAAGGCGTCGGCTCTGGTTTCTTCATTGACCGCGACGGCACCCTTCTCACAAACTACCATGTTGTCGATGATTGTCGAGTTCTTTCCGTATCGCCGGCCGATGGCGGATCCGAGGCCAACGCGTCGATCGTCGGCTACCACCGCGGCACGGATCTCGCGGTTTTGCGATCATCTCAACCGGCGAAGGCGATCGCATGGTTCGCGCCTCAAAGTTGGCCCTCACGCGGCTCAGAGTTAGGGATTGTCGGTTATCCCGATCAGGGCATTCCGCCGCTGCGACCACTCTATTTGGAAGGCTCCACAATCGGCCCGCACAAGGTCAAGTCTGGAATCTCCATCCTGGCTATGAACGCGGCCGTGCGTCCCGGCAACAGCGGCGGTCCGGTCCTTGACGAGCGTGGTCATGTGGTCGGCGTTGTATTCGCCAAGGTCGACACCGTCAGCCTTTACGAAAGCACAGGCTCTGTCGTTCGGGACGTGGGCTATGCCATTCCGCTCGACCTCACCCATCGCTTTCTTAAAAGCAAGGGGATCTCCGTGCGACGTGGTTCTGCGACGGCTGCACCGGTTGATAACTTGCTCGACCACGCTCGCGCGTTCGTTGCCCGGATCAACTGCTACCGCTAAGCCAGCAGCCGACAACGCCCCTTCGCCGCCGGCGCCACACCGCGCTATAGATGTCTTGAAAGAGTGCATCTGCGGACTGAGGAGGGGCACAGAATGTTGTTCTCGTTGGATGGAATTGAGGTCGAAACCGAGGGCGACGCCTTCTGGGTTGCGCCGACTGCGGTGCTGATTGGCCGGGTGATCCTGAAACGCAACGCTTCGATCTGGTTTAATGCTGTGTTGCGTGGCGATAACGACCCGATCACGATCGGCGAGAACACCAACGTTCAGGATGGCTGCGTTTTCCATACGGACGAGGGATGCCCACTGACGCTGGGTCGGGGCATCACGGTCGGCCATCTGGCGATGATGCATGGCTGCACGGTCGGGGACGGCAGCCTGATCGGCATCGGCAGTGTCATTCTGAACAACGTTTCGATCGGCAAGAACTGTATTGTCGGCGCAAAGGCGCTGATCCCTGAAGGCAAGTCGTTCCCGGACAACAGTCTTATCATCGGTTCGCCGGCACGCGTTGTGCGCGAGGTTACGGAGGAGCAACTGGCCGCTGCCCATCATGGTGCCCTCCACTATGTTGAGAACTGGCAGCGATTTGCCCGCGGCCTGAGAGTCCAGGATTAGGGTGCCGGACCGTGTACCCAATTACGGGTGCAGCGGTAGGCGGCCATCGACCCCATTTCTTGATGGGTAGTGCGTGGAGGCCCCGTTATGTCCCTCATTGAAGGCGAACGGCTGTTCAAATCCGTCAACATCGCGGTACTTACCGTTTCCGATTCACGGACATTGACGGATGACCGCTCCGGCGCCGTTTTGGTCGCGAAGATCGAGGCCGCCGGTCATCACGTTTCGGCGCGGGATATCGTCCGAGACAGCGCCCAGGACATCGCCGTCAGCTATCGGCGTTGGATCAGTGACGCTGCAATTGACGTCATCATCTCCACCGGTGGCACCGGTCTAACCGGGCGGGACGTAACACCCGAGGCCGTGGCCATGGTTATGGATAAGGAGATCCCCGGCTTCGGAGAGTTGTTCCGTTGGATCAGCTATCAAAAAATCGGAACGTCAACTATCCAGTCGCGGGCCATGGCCGCTGTTGCCGACGGCACGTACATCTTCGCTCTTCCCGGATCGCCAGGTGCCTGTCGCGATGCTTGGGATGAGATCCTGCTGCACCAGCTGGATGCACGCTATAAGCCATGCAATTTCGTCGAGCTGATGCCGCGACTTAGGGAGAATAACGCGTAGGCGCGCAACTGCGGTCAACCGGTCACAGGTTCCGGCGCAGACGTCGTTGCGCCTCATTTCCCCTTGCATTTGGCAGGCGGCTGATCCCACCTTACGGCTCGCAACGAGGTGAGATCATGGCTATGCGTGAAGCCAAATTCGGAATTGGTCAGATCGTTCGCCACCGTATCTATCCGTTTCGCGGAGTCATTTTCGATATTGATCCTGAATTCGCGAATACTGATGAGTGGTGGCAATCGATCCCGGAGAATGTGCGGCCGCGCAAAGACCAGCCATTCTATCACTTGCTCGCCGAGAATGACGAAAGCACCTACGTTGCCTATGTGTCGGAACAGAACCTGCTACCGGACGAAACGGGGCGGCCCGTGGGCCACCCGCAAGTCGATGAGCTGTTCACTGGCCCTGAAAACGGTCACTACGTGGAGCGGGACCGCATCCGCCACTAATTACCCGCACTGTTCGCCTGCACTAATAGGTTGATCGCTTGCATCGGCTTGCGGACATCTTTAGCTTGGTTCAACTGATTGCCTGGACTGCCACCGCCGCAAATCCTCCCCAGTATCAATATCCTGCAACTGTCCCAGCGTTGCGACGCGAAGTGCGTCGACGTTGCTGACCGTGTCCGTTAAGGCATGCTCCGTCGACCAGCGCACCCCTTTGAACAGCCCGGGAGCCGATTTGCTACGGCGGAGACCCACCAGCCAGTAACCACCATCCGGCGCCGGGCCGAAAACAGCATCCGCAGCCTGCAACGCCCGAAACGCGTCCGCCACGTGGGTTGCGGCCAAGTCGGGAATGTCCGAGCCGACGATTACAACCGGTCCGGGCGGCAAAGCCGTCATTATTCGCGCCATTCGATCACCCAGGTCCCCACGTCCTTGACCGCGCCGTCGCCAACCGCGTGGCCAAAGGGCTTGGTTGCAGGCGTCTTCGTCGGGGGTGATTGCAAGCCAGCACTGCCAGCGCGGGTCTGACTGCAGGCGACGCAGCACGGTCGACATGGTGCTGCGATAGAAGGCCCAGGCCGCGACCGAGCCGACGTCACGGGCCAGGCGCCCCTTGACGCGGTCAATTCTCGGTGCTCGCACAAATGCGACAAGATGCCGCTGCGGCGACGACATCACCAAGTTGCCACGGCCAAGACTTCGTGCTGGACGGTTGGGCAAGCGCGTACGCTCCGCTCCTCAGCGATAAAGCGTGACGATGTAGCGGCTGGGCACGCCCAGGCTGTAAAGCATCAGGCAGGCGAAGTTGCGGATTGGTCGAGCCACGTAGCCATCCTGTCGATACCGCACAGCGGACGTCAACGCCTTGGCATCCATTTGGCACAATCGGCGGCGCCCGATCCGCCGCACCAAGTCCACGTCTTCCATCAGCGGCATCCGGCTGAACCCGCCCAGACTCTCATACAGCGGCCGGGAAATGAGCAGTCCCTGGTCGCCATAGGGCAAAGCGAACAACCTGCAACGCCACGCCACCGCCCATTCGACCCGACGGGCCGCCCGGGCACCATCGTCAAGCGCAAACTGAAAGTGCCCCGCACGGTCGCGGTTTCGAGGATCGTCCATGAACGTGGTCACGACGCCGGCCCATGTACCGGACAGCACGGTATCTGCGTGGAGAAACAGCAGCCAATCGCCACCAGCGGCCGTTGCGCCTTCGCGCAATTGGATGCCCCGCCCGCGCGGCGCTTCGAGGACGATGGCGCCACCCTCGGCGGCGATCTGCCGACTGTCGTCCGTTGATCCGCCATCGACGACGATCAGTTCGCGCACCGGTTGCTCGCCAGCATCGGCAAGGCATGCCAAGGTACGGCCAAGCGTTCCCGCCGCATTGAGTGTCGGAATAATGACGCTCAGCATCTTTTCGTGGCCCGTAAACTCTAGCGTCCGCTCGGTGAAGATCTCGCTTGGTTATCGCATGGCCGCCGCCGCAGAGTCGTGCTTGGTCGTGGAGCGCGCCCAATTTGCGGCCCGCTGTTGCTGCATTGCAACCAAGTGCGAAGCGGCAGCCAATTTCGGTCTCGGTCCCAGCACGCCTCCGTTGCCATCTCCAGAAACACCGCCGTTGCGACGGGACATGAGCGCCGTCGTGGACCTGGAGGTTGGAACACTTCCGACCGCCGCGCTTTGTTCTCAAAAGATCTATTTTTGTTCTTTAAAAGTTCTTCTCAAGTCGGTAGCATGAGCGCCATGGACACCCTGCTTCCCGCTCGGCCCCGCAAGGGGCGCGGCGCCATCGGCAATCCCACAGGTCGTTATGAGCCACTAACCCGCGTTGCCGTCGCCGACTCGTGGTGGCTGATGGAGGAGGAAACGCCGCTTCCCACCACCATGATGCAGGAACGTACCCGTTCGGCACTCGCGCGCAATCAATCGCCCGATATCGGTTTTGATCGGTCGCTGAACCCCTATCGCGGCTGCGAGCATGGCTGCATCTACTGCTATGCCCGTCCTAGCCATGCGCGGCTCGGCCTGTCACCGGGGCTGGACTTCGAAACCAAGCTCAGCGCCAAAGTTAACCTTGCGGACGTGTTGGAGCGGGAGCTGAAAAAGCCAGGCTATGTCCCTGCCACGATCATGCTCGGCGCCAATACGGATGCCTATCAGCCGTCGGAGAAACGGCTCGGCCTCGCCCGCCAAGTGCTGCAGGTGTTGAGCGCGTTCCGTCATCCGGTCGCGATCGCCACCAAGTCGGCACTCGTCTGCCGCGATATCGACGTGTTGGCCCCCATGGCGGAGGCCCGGTTGGCGGCCGTCGGCGTGTCGATCACCACCCTCAACCCGCACTTAGCCCGGGTTATGGAGCCGCGGGCCGCTTCGCCGAAACGGCGGCTCGCCACCATTCGAACGCTCTCGGACGCCGGGATACCGGTGGCGGTGCTGGCATCGCCCATGATCCCGTTTGTGAACGATCACGAGTTGGAGGAGATTCTGGCCGCAGCGAGCGCCCATGGTGCGCGGGAGGCGTCGACGATTCTGCTGCGTCTGCCCCATGAACTGAAGGACCTATTCACGGACTGGTTGAAGGAGACAGTGCCGTCCCGCGCCGACCGGGTACTGGCCCGCCTTCGCGACAGCCGAAATGGTATGCTGAACGACCCCAGGTTCGGCAGCCGTATGACCGGCTCCGGCCCTTACGCCGAGATGCTGCAAGGCCGCTTTCGATTGGCTTGTCAACGCCTTGGCTTTGGTACAGGGCCACGAGCCCATGAGCAGCTCGACTCCTCGCAGTTCCGTGTTCCCGCCGTCAGTGGCGGGCAATTGACGCTATTCTAGTTTAAAGAGGCCAGTCCGCATGTGGCGGCCTTGACAGCGCCACCACCGCACGCGACGAAATAGTAGAGCGCGATGCGCGGCAACGTTTGCGGGTCGTCCACCTGCCGCTTTGTTGCAACTATAGAGTGAATGCGGAGAGATGCTGACCGTGATCGTGGGCCTTATCTGGATCGTGATGGCCGTGGCCTTTTCCACGTCCGTTTTTGCCGATGCCGATGGCCCTGACTATTATCGGGTTAAGGGCGTGGCTGCCGACGATGTCCTCAACATCCGCGCAAGGCCTTCGGCCAAGGCGGATAAGGTGGGCGAAATTCCGCCCGATGGGGATGGGGTACGCAATCTTGGCTGCCAGGGCGGACCCAATATTGTCGAGTGGGAGCAGATGACACCGTCAGAGCGTGAGGCCGCCTCTCACAAACGCTGGTGCCGGATCGAATTCGGCGGGATTCGCGGCTGGGTGGCTGGACGCTTTCTCGCCGAAGGCTCTGCGCCATGACGAACGCTAGGACGAGCATGCACAACCCAGCCAGGCGTTTGAGGCCGCTCGTCGTCCTGTGGGTCGTGTGGACGGTCGCTTTCGGTGTGCCGTCACAAGCGGCCGCCGATTTTTCGCGTTGCCTGGCGGGCATAAAAACGGCGGCCCAGAAAGCTGGTGTCAGCCGGTCCGTCACCGACCGCGCCTTGGGTGGCGTCACACTGGATGAGAAGGTGCTGCGTTTTTCTCGCGCGCAGCCCGAGTTCAAGACGCCGATATGGGATTACTTTGCCGTGCTGGTCGATGACGAGCGGGTACGCGATGGCAAGGCTAAGCTGGCAGAGGAGGCGGACGTTCTTGCTGCTGCCGAACGGCGGTTTGGGGTCGACCGCCATGTCATTGCCGCCGTTTGGGGCGTCGAAACCGATTACGGCCGCATCACAGGAACCCACTTTCTGCCCCAGGCGCTTGCGACCCTGACCTGCGCTAGTGGGCGGCGGCAGTCCTTCTGGCGGGGTGAACTGATTGCTGCGTTGCAGCTGGTGGAACGGGGTGATCTGGACTTAAATCAGCTCCATGGCTCCTGGGCCGGCGCCTTCGGCCAGACACAGTTCATCCCCTCCACCTATCGTCGACTGGCAGTCGATTTCGACGGCGACGGCCGTCGCGACCTGGTCGGCTCCACGGCCGATGCCCTCGGCTCCACTGCCAACTATCTCAAGCGCGCCGGTTGGCGCACCGGGCAACCGTGGATGATCGAGGTTAAGGCCCCACCGGGCTACCGCGGACCTAAGGGCCGCAAAGCCAAAGCCGCCCTGTCAACGTGGAACCAGCGCGGGTTGGTGCGCGGCGATGGCGCCCGCCTTTCCGGCGGCGGATCGGCCGGTCTGTTGCTTCCCGCCGGCTCACGAGGCCCGGGCTTCCTGACATTCCGCAATTTCGACGCCATCTATGCCTACAATCAGGCGGAATCCTATGCCCTGGCCATCTCCCATCTGGCCGATCGCCTGGCCGGTCTGCCTGCCTTACGAACCCCCTGGCCGGTGACCGATCCAGGCTTGTCCCGCGCGGAACGGCTCCGCCTGCAAGAGCGCCTCCTGGCCCGCGGCTACGATGTGGGCGAGGTAGATGGCAAGGTGGGACGGCAAACCCGAGCCGCGATCGAGGCCGCAGAACGGGACCTGGGCCTGCCCGCCACGGGGCGACCGGGGCAGCGGATTTTGCGGGCGCTCAGTGATTCCTAGCTTGATCGTTCCATGCCCGATTTGAGCCGGGAGCGCCGGCTTGGAGGTCTGGTTGCCGGCGTGGACGAAGCTGGCCGTGGTCCTTGGGCGGGTCCCGTGGTGGCAGCCGCCGTGATACTCGATCAAGCACGCTTGACGCCAGCCTTACACCGTGACCTCAACGACTCCAAAGCGCTCACTAAGCGCCGACGCGAAGCACTGTTTTTGGCGTTGCAGACGACGTCCGCCATCGGCGTCGGCCGCGCGGACGTAGCTGAAATTGACAAAGTCAATATTCTTCAGGCGAGCTTACGGGCCATGGTACGGGCCATCCAGGGCCTACCGGTTCCGCCTGACCATGTGCTGGTGGACGGCAACCGGCGGCCCCCGCTCGCGGAGCCCGCGATGTGCGTTGTGGGCGGGGACCGATTGAGCCTTTCGATCGCGGCCGCCTCCATCGTCGCCAAGGTGGTTCGCGACCGTGAGATGGCTGCTCTGGCCGCCGCTTGGCCCGGTTACGGCTGGGAACAAAACGCTGGCTACGGCACGGCGCTGCATCGCGACGCTTTGGGGCGACTTGGGGTCACCCCCCACCACCGGCGGAGCTTTCGGCCCATAGCCCAGATCTTGCGTGCGAATACCCCTACGATTCGAAATGTTGATGCCTGCCTAAAACCTTAAGCCTTTGATTCGCAGGACTCTTGACGCCGAATCGCGCGCCCGCCACAGTGCCGCCATGGCACAAACTGACATGGATATTGATCACATCATTGAAGCGGATGCCGTCGCGGCCATGACCGCCTTGCCGGCCGAAAGCGTGGACATGGTGTTCGCCGATCCGCCCTATAATCTTCAACTCGAAGGCGAATTGCTGCGGCCCAACAACACGCCTGTCGATGGCGTAGACGACGCCTGGGACCGCTTCGGCGATTTCGCCGCCTATGACGCATTTAGCCGCGCCTGGCTGGCTGCGGCTCGCAGGCTCCTGAAGCCCCACGGCACGCTTTGGGTGATCGGCACCTATCACAACGTCTTTCGCATCGGCTCGGCGATCCAGGATCTCGGCTTCTGGATCCTAAACGATGTGATTTGGCGTAAGACCAACCCGATGCCCAACTTCCGTGGCCGGCGGTTCACGAACGCCCATGAGACCCTGATCTGGTGCGCGCGTGAACGCGGGGCGCGCCACCGGTTCAATTACCGGGCCATGAAGCACCTGAATGATGATCTGCAAATGCGCTCGGATTGGCTCCTTCCGCTCTGCACGGGGCCGGAGCGATTGCGCAGCAACGGCCGTAAGGCCCACCCGACCCAGAAGCCCGAAGCTCTACTCCACCGTTGCATTCTGTCCGCCACAAACCCCGGCGACTTGGTGCTTGACCCGTTCCTGGGTTCCGGCACCACGGCCGCGGTAGCCAAGCGGCTCGGCCGGCACTGGATCGGCATTGAGCGCGATCCGGACTATGTGCGGCTCGCCGGAGCGCGCATCGCCAGCGTCACCCGTATCTCGGATACGGACTTGGCCGCAACGCCAGAGCGACGGAGCCTGCCTCGGATCCCCTTTGGCATGGTCGTCGAGCGCGGCCTGCTCCATCCCGGTGAAGTTCTTACCGATCAGCGGCAGCGGTTCGTCGCCCGCGTTGCCGCCGACGGCACCCTTGCGGCCGATGGCGTGCGCGGCTCCATCCACCATGTCGGTGCGTTTGTGCAAGGTGCTGCAGCCTGCAACGGCTGGCAGTTTTGGCACGCCAACCAAAACGGCCAAAGGTTTCCCATTGATCAGTTTCGGCAGAAGCTCCGCGCCGAGTTGCACTGAACGGCCAACATCGTCAGCGCCAGGAGCAAAAGAAGCCGGAGCGCTGAGGCTCCGGTTGTCGATGGTCTAATCTATTCGGCTGTTCGTTGTCACACGCGATGGGCGAGCAGGGATTTGACTTCCGCGATCGCCTTTCCAGGGTTCAAGTGCTTCGGACACGTGCTGGTGCAGTTCATGATCGTGTGACATCGGTACAACCGGAACGGATCGTTCAGATTGTCGAGCCGGTCACCGGTGGCCTCATCACGGCTGTCGGCAATCCAACGATAGGCCTGGAGCAAAATCGCCGGGCCCAGGTAACGGTCACCGTTCCACCAATAACTCGGGCAGCTGGTCTGGCAGCAGAAGCAGAGAATGCACTCCCACAGGCCATCCAGTCGCGCCCGTTCCTGTGGGCTTTGCCGGCGTTCGCCAGCCGGCGGTGGCGTCTCGGCCTTCAACCATGGCTCTATGGAACGATATTGCGCGTAAGGGACCGAGAGATCGCACACCAGATCCTTGACCACGGGCAGATGCGGCAGCGGGTAAATATTGACGTCACCCTCAATCTCGTCGATGGCCTTGATGCAGGCCAGCGTGTTGACGCCATCGATGTTGAACGCGCAGGAGCCGCACACGCCCTCCCGGCATGAGCGCCGGAACGTCAACGTTGCATCCACTTCGTTTTTGATCTTGATCATTGCGTCCAGGACCATGGGTCCACAGGTGCCCATATCCACATCGAAGCTGTCCAGGCGAGGGTTTTCGTCCGTATCCGGATCCCATCGATAGATTTTGAAGGTGCGAACGTTTGTGGCCCCCGCAGGCGCCGGGAACGACTTGCCGACTCCGATCTTCGAGTTGGCCGGAAGCGTAAATTCAGCCATCGTTCTCTCCCTAATACACCCGAGCCACGGGCTCGATGTACTTGGCCTCGTTGGTGAGCGTGTAGGTATGGACCGGGCGATAATCGAGTTCCACTTTGCCCTGGTCGTCACACCATGCGAGGCTGTGCTTCATCCACTCGGCGTCGTTGCGCTCCGGGCAATCCTCTCGCGCATGGGCACCGCGGCTTTCCTTGCGGGCTTCGGCGGAGTAGAGCGATGTGGAGGCACACGCGAGCAGGTTCTCCAGTTCGAGGGCTTCCACCAGGTCGGAATTCCAGATCATCGAGCGATCTTCCAGCTTGATGTCCGACAAGGTCGCCCAAATTGCATCGATCTGCCGGCACCCCTCGCTCAGCACCTCCTGATTTCGGAACACGGCGGCGTTACTCTGCATGCACTTTTGCATATCGAGCCGGATGTCGGCCGTGGTCCGTGATCCGATGGCGTGGCGCAGACGGTCTAGGCGGCTGAGCGCATACTCCGCAGAGTCCTTCGGCAGCGGGCGGTGAGACGCACCGGGCTTGATCTTCTCCGCACAACGCAGGGCCACGGCGCGACCGAACACGACGATATCCAGAAGTGAGTTGGTGCCGAGACGGTTGGCACCATGCACGGATGCCGAAGCACATTCTCCAGCCGCGTAAAGGCCCATGCAGATGGCATCCGGATCACCATTGCGCGGCGTCACAACCTCGCCGTGATAATTGGTGGGAATGCCGCCCATGTTGTAATGGACCGTCGGCAGCACCGGGATCGGCTCTTTCGTTGCATCGACGCCGGCAAAAATCTTCGCCGTTTCCGTGATTCCGGGCAACCGCTCCCACAGCACGTCAGAGCCCAAGTGCTCCAGGTGTAGGTAGATGTGGTCGTTCTCCGCGCCGACGCCGCGACCTTCGCGGATTTCGACGGTCATGGAGCGGCTGACCACGTCGCGCGACGCCAGGTCCTTGGCGGTAGGAGCGTAGCGTTCCATGAACCGCTCGCCGTCCGAATTGGTAAGGTAGCCGCCCTCGCCGCGTGCCCCCTCCGTGATCAGGCAGCCGGAGCCGTAGATGCCCGTTGGGTGGAACTGGATGAACTCATGGTCCTGGACCGGCAGCCCGGCGCGCAACACCATGGCGTTGCCATCGCCCGTGCACGTGTGTGCCGATGTGCAGGAGAAGTAAGCTCGTCCATAACCGCCGGTGGCAAAGACAACACCATGTGCCTGGAAACGATGGATCGATCCGTCATCCAGGTTCCACGCCACAACACCGCGGCAGGCACCCTCGTCGTCCATGATCAGGTCGATGGCGAAGTACTCGACGAAGAACTCGGCATTGTGTTTGAGGCATTGCTGATAGAGCGTGTGGAGGATGGCATGTCCGGTCCGGTCCGCTGCAGCGCAGGCCCGTTGGACTGGCGCTTCGCCGAAGTTTCGCATGTGGCCACCGAAGGGGCGCTGGTAGATCTGGCCATCGGGCGTCCGCGAAAACGGCACGCCGAAATGCTCCAACTCGTGGACGGCCGGCACCGCCGCACGGCACATGTACTCAATAGCGTCCTGATCGCCGAGCCAGTCAGACCCTTTGACCGTGTCATACATATGCCATTCCCAACTGTCCTCGGCCATGTTGCCGAGAGCGGCGCCGATACCGCCTTGGGCGGCGACCGTGTGACTCCGGGTGGGGAAGACTTTGGTAATACAGGCGGTTTTCAGTCCTGCCGCGGCGAGGCCCATGGTGGCGCGCAATCCGGCGCCGCCGGCACCGATGACGACCACGTCATAGGTATGGTCAATGATATCGTAGCTGTTTGACATTGGTCTTCAGTTCCTCACCATGACGCGGACAACAGCAAGCACGCAGGATAAGGCAAGTAAGAACAGAACACTCTTGACCACCAGAATGGTGACCATTCGCGGTCCTTCCTTGGCCACGTAGTCCTCAATCACGACCTGCATGCCGAGCATGGCGTGGTAGTACAGGGCAATGATCAGCAGAACCATCAGCACCCCGTTGCCGAACACACTGAGCCACGCGTTGAACTCTTCGTAGCCGGCACCGACGAAGCCAGTGACGCTGAAAGCAAACCAAAGGCTCAGCGGGACCAGGGCGATAGCGCTAAAGCGTTGTCCACGCCAATGGTGCACACCCTCGTTGGCGGATCCCAGTCCGCGGGCCCGGCCGAGAGACGAGCGGAGTTCCATCTTCGATCTCCCTTAATCGGATGGTGTTAGACGTATGCGGCGATCAGGGCGATCAGCCACAGCACCACAGTCGCCCCCAGCATGATCATGCCGGACTGTTTGACTTGTGGAATCTCGAACCCCCATCCGAAATCCCAGAGCAAATGCCGCACACCATTGCACAGGTGGTAAAACAGCGCGAAAGCGAAGCCCCACATGACAATGTGACCGATCCACGAGCCAAGTACCACCTGGATCGTGGCGAATGCATCCGGCCCATAGGCCGTTGCCACCAGCCACCACGACAACAGCAGGGTGCCAACAACGAGGAACACCCCTGTGACCCGGTGCAGGATCGACAGCACGGATGTGATTTGCGGCCGATAGACTTGCAGGTGAGGTGAGAGCGGACGACTTCCAGTGGCCATGGGCAGGTCCTTCGTTTTCAGCGTGATGTTTCCCGCACTTGCGAGAGAAAAGGGTACCCCTCGCCGCCACCACAAGTCAATGTTCGCAGTCGCACAATCGACTCGGCCGGCAATAACGCGACATCTTTGAAGAAAGTGGCGGCAAAGCCCAACTTCAAGGGCGAAGTTTGCGAGACTGCATTTTTTGGCCCGACCTCAGAATGCTGCACTTGCGTGATATTCATTCTCAGGAGCGGTTACTGGTCGCCACGAGATGGCGCCGTCCGGCGAAGCCGCCCACGGTACGGCTGCGCCTTCCGATCAGCACAGTCGCTGCTTATGCAGTGATGGTGCGGGTTGCGCTGTCCAGCCACGCCGCCGTGTGAGCATCGACGATAGGCATAACAGTGTCGCGGACGCGGGCATGATATTCGTTCAGCCACCGGCGCTCGAAGGCGGTGAGCATCTCCGACTTGATCAGTCGGAGATCGATGGGCGCGAGCGTGAGAGTCTCAAAGCCAAGCAGGTCACGGTCCCCGCCTTCCGGTATGCCGCAGTCGATGACAACCACCAGATTCTCGATGCGAATGCCGTAGGCTCCGGTCTTGTAATAGCCAGGCTCGTTGGAGACGACCATGCCCGGCGCCAGAGCCACTTGATTGGGCAGTTTGGCGATCCGCTGTGGCCCCTCATGCACATTGAGGTAGTGGCCGACGCCATGACCAGTACCGTGGTCATAGTCAAGGCCTGCCTGCCACAGCGCCAATCGGGCCAGGGTATCGATCTGCGGGCCGGTTGTGCCTTTCGGAAAGCGCACCGAGGCGATGGCGATGTGGCCCTTAAGCACCAGCGTAAAGCGCGTGCGCATCTCCTCCGACGGGGTGCCCACGACGACGGTGCGCGTCACGTCCGTCGTGCCATCCAGATACTGGCCGCCCGAGTCGACGAGATAAAGGCTGTCAGGGGCGAGTCGGCAATCTGTGGACGGCGTCGCGCGGTAGTGGACGATGGCGCCATGGTCGCCGGCGGCAGAAATGGTGCCGAAGCTCGGCCCCCGATAGTAGCCGCCCGTGTTTCGGAAGGTCTCCAAGCGCTCGGCAGCCTCCATCTCGGTCACGCCCCCATTGACCAGAGCGACATCCAACCAGCTCAGGAACCGGCACAACGCCACACCGTCACGGCGGTGGGCCGCTCGGATGCCATCCAACTCATCCTCGCGCTTGCACGCTTTCGGCAGGGCGCAGGGATCAGAGCCGGCGACGACCTCGGCACCGGCGGTTCGCAATCGATCAACCACCCAAGCGGGCGTGATGTCCGCCATAATGCGCACCCGCCTGGCATCGGCACCAAGCTGATCAAGCGCCGGCCCAAACCTGCCCGGGTGCTCGACGCTCACCTCATTGCCGAGCGCCGCACGGACCCCGCGGGCGAGCTTGCGCGGATCAACGAACAGGGTGACCGATCCATTCTCAAACAGAATAGCGAACGCCAAAGCGACCGGCGTGTAAGGCACCTCGCCACCGCGAATGTTCAGCATCCACGCGATCGTGTCCGGCGACGACAGAATCACGGCGTGGTGGTGGTCACGCATTAAGCTCTCAGCGACTTCGGTGCGCTTCTCTACAGCCGAGCGCCCCGCGAACCGATCAGGATGGAGTTCAATGGGAGCGAACGGCGCATGGGGTCGATCAGTCCAGATCGCATCGACTGGGTTGTCATCAATGGCGACCAGCTCCGCCCCGGCGGCCTTACAGGCGCTACGGAAGCGCTCCACCTGCAGCGGCGTGTGTAGCCAGGGATCGTACCCGATTCGCCGCTCCGCGCCGGCATTGGTGGCAAGCCAAGCGGCCGGCGGTATCTCGATCATGTGATGGAGATCCCATACGTCAGTATCGACCTGCGTCGGGGCCTGAACGGTGTAGCGACCATCGACGAATAACGCGGCGCCATCGGCGATCACGATGGCTGTTCCGGCCGATCCGGTGAATCCCGTCAGCCATGCCAGCCGCTCGTCACGTGCGGATAGTTGTTCGCTTTGGTGTGCATCGGCGTGGGGAACGATGAAACCATCCAAGCCATTCTCGCTAAGGTGATCACGAAACCGAACCAAACGCTCTCGCCGTTCCTCGCGGGAGGCCGTCGAGACATTCGCCAACGCTCGGTGTTCAGTCACCATGGAGGACAGGAGCCGCCGTGTTTCTGCCGTAGGTTTCGGCACAATCAACCGCATCCAGGCCGTCGAACGCGGCCGATCGGGGGCCGCCGCAACACCGGCAGCGATCTCCTCAACTTCACCAATGCCCATCGTGCAACCCTGCTCGGCGAGCAGGGCGGCCAGTCGATCACGCATGGGCCGGCTGAGTGCGGTCATGGCCGATTCTTGCCGGAAAAATCCATCTCTGAAGTAGGGTAAACTGCGCCCTTCATGTCATCAACGCAAATCGTCGATGCCTTGCAAGATTGGAAACAAGATCTGTTGAGAGTGCGCGCACGTTAATCAGAGTAATCGAAAGACAATCGGCCCATGAAACCGCAATTCGCGAACATCACGTCTCGTCGCGTAACGTATCGGTTTACGGCGATGGTCAGGAGATGTCGGATTCCAAGCTTATCTGGGGACGCAGCGGTGTCGTCGTATCCTATTGGCCGCTCTCAACCTACTCGATGGTGCCCCGTGATGGTTCGCTTGCCTCATCCCTCACCCGGCGATAGCCGCGGTCGCGCATGCAGTTGACGAACAAGTCCTCTCGGCGCTTACTGGCATCGAAACGGGCAAAATCGCTGCGCAGCGTTGTCGCGCGCCCGAACGTCACACCGGGGTCCGGTTGATCCAGCGTAACATATTCGCGTTCTGCCTGGCGGCTGGCTTGGCGCCGGCATTCCTCGCGATGGTTGGACCACAGATCTTCGGCCACAGCTGGATTCTCCCAACGTCGCGCGCCCTCACTGCACGCCGCCAGGATCGGGACCACAAACAGCCCGGCCAACAGCGCCTTCCCCTTGGTCATGTGTTCTCTCCGTTCGTACTTCGCTGTGCATACGCGCCACAGCACTGGCGGTTACGCGATGCTCAAGTCCAACGCTCTCAAGGCGTGCTCAAGCAGCCGTGAATGTAATCGATCGCCTCGGGATCGTCCCACTCAGCAATGCCCACGACCCGCCCGACCTCGCGACCATCACCGGCGACAAGAACCGTGGTCGGCAAGCCCTGGACGCCCAGCACGCTCGCCAGTCGCCCGCGGCTATCGACATAAACCTCAAGCGCCATGATTGCATTCTTGGCAAAGAACGGCGTCACCGCGGCCGCTCCTTCCAAATCGGCGGACGCAGCCACGACGGCGACGCTCGAAGGGCCGCGCCGCTCGGTGAGCGCGGCCTGTAGCCGATCCAAGGCCGGCATTTCCTCAACGCAAGGTGGACACCACGTGGCCCAAAAATTGATCACCACCCCGCGGCCCCGAAAGCCTTCAAGCGTCAACACCCGTCCGGCGCCATCGAGAAACGTCCCGGACAGCGGTGGCGCAGCCGGGCCGGCCGCGTCCAGTTGCAGAGCGGACAGCGCGGCCGGTGGGTTAGCGCAGGATGGCGTTTGTGCGCTTGCGCCTGAAGCGGCACATGCCAGAATGGACGCGACCATCATTGCGATCGTCGACCGTCCGAGCTGCGTGCGCCGTTGAAAGCGCCGTCCCCGAGCACCCGGCTTTAAGCCCACCGCCGTCATTGCCTTCCACCGGAAAACTGCCGTTTCGCCATGCCGCCACCCAAGCCGACCACGCCTTCACCGCCACCATCAACATCGGACGACCAAGGCGAAGCCAGTCCGATCTGGGGCGGCCGATTTGCCGCCGGGCCCGCCGCTTTGATGGACGCCATCAACACCTCCGTGGATGTGGACCGTCGGCTGTGGGCTGAGGACATTGCCGGCTCGCGTGCGCACTGTACGATGCTGATTCAGCGCGGGATCATAGCGCAGCAGGACGGCGACGCCATCCTTTCTGGTCTTGATCGGATCGAGGAGGAGTTGGCCCACGGCCGGTTCACGTTCAGTCGTGTGCTCGAAGACATTCACATGAATGTGGAAGGCCGTTTGCACAGCATTATCGGCGATGCCGCTGGCCGACTCCACACCGCGCGATCGCGCAATGATCAGGTGGCCACCGATTTCAAGCTTTGGGTTCGCAGTGCCTTGGATCGGGTGGGCCACGCTTGCCAAATGTTGCAGCGGGTCCTGATCGATCAGGCGGAGCATAACATCTCCACGGTGATGCCGGGGTTCACCCATTTGCAATCGGCACAGCCCGTCACGCTTGGTCACCATCTGCTTGCTTATGTGGAGATGCTGGGTCGGGACCGCGGCCGCCTAGCCGACGCGCGGCGGCGCCTCAATGAATGTCCGCTCGGAGCCGGGGCGCTCGCCGGGACCGCTTTTCCCATTGACCGAACCATGACCGCCTCCGCCTTAGGCTTCGATCGGCCGGCGGCAAACTCCCTCGACGCGGTGTCCGATCGCGACTTCGCGTTGGAGTTCTTGGCCGCTGGCGCGATTCTCGCCATTCACCTGTCGCGGCTGGCGGAAGAGATCGTGCTCTGGTCGTCGGAGCGCTTCGGCTTCGTGCGACTGGCCGACTCTTTCACCACTGGCTCCTCGATCATGCCGCAAAAGCGCAATCCCGATGCGGCTGAGTTGGTCCGAGCCAAGGCTGGCCGAGTCATTGCCGCGCTCACCGGCCTACTCATTGTTATGAAGGCGCTACCGCTGGCCTACGCGAAAGACATGCAGGAAGACAAAGAGCCGGTGTTCGACGCTGCGGACACCCTTGAGCTGTCGTTGGCAGCGCTGGCAGCCATGATCGAAAGCGCCAAGTTCGATCTTGCACGCCTCGAGGCGGCAACCGTAGAGGGGTTTCCGACGGCAACGGACTTGGCCGATTGGCTGGTGCGCACGCTCGGGCTGCCGTTTCGGCGCGCCCACCACATCACGGGGGCAATCGTTCGCGCCGCCGAGGAGCGGGGTTGTGCGCTTGCCGACCTGCCGCTGGACGCGATGCAGGCCGTGGAGCCGGCTATAACGGCCGAGGTGTACTCCGTGCTTAGTGTGGACGCATCCGTCCACAGCCGGCACAGCGAAGGTGGGACGGCACCGGACCGGGTCCGCGAAGCGATTGTCGCCGCACGCCGCAGGTTTCTCCTGGATTGATCGATCCCAGCGCTGCAGAACGGATTTATAGCCGCTTCGGCGCGCTTATGATCTTCACTGCCGGGCGACGCTCGATCATCGGTTCCCCTCCAGACTTGCCTGCGGCGTAACGGTCGCAGGCAGCATTTTTTTTAGGACCGAGCATCGACGGCGCGGAGTGTTCGTGGCACGCTCAATCGGCAATTCGTGGGTGAGGAAAAAAGGTCACCACCTTGAAGAACGTTTTGACGAGGGTAGCGAACCGAACCGGCGCATCATGGACGGCCATGGGCCGCCAGAGCATCGTCGCAGTGATGATGCTTGCGGCTTGTGAAACTGTCGAAGAGCGCGTGGATTATGACCCGACCACCGACTTCTCCCGCTATCACACCTATGCGTGGGTCGAGAGCACCGTGGAGGAGGGCAACGCCACGTCCTCGCTTCTCTACAACCCCCTCGTGCAGCAGCGCATCCGCGACGCCGTCAGCCGCACGCTCGACGCCAAGGGCTTTCGAGAAAAACTGCCGCCGGACTTCGTCGTGGCCCTCACTGCCGGCACCCAGCCCAGGCGATTCGTACAATACGTCCCTACGACCACTCTGCCGCCAGGATACGCGACCGGGTTTTACCCGCAGTTTTACCAACCCATCGTGACCGATTTTACGGCCGGTGCCATCTCCATCGACATGTTTGATGCAGTCACCGGGCGCGCGATCTGGCACGGCAGTGCCGTCAAGATCGTCGAGGAAGGAGACCAGGAACCGGCCGCCATTCAATCCCTGGTCGACGGGTTGTTGGTCTCGTTTCCGCCTCCCCTCGCTGCCACGGTAGTGCCAGCGGCCACCGAGGACAGCCCGGAACGTCAAACCGACGCGGAACCGGTCGAGGCCGAACCCGCCGACCAGTAAGGCCCGCGCAGCGAAGCGAACCTGTGGGGAGATCGCCGTCGTCGTTTTGACCGTACTACGCGCATGAATTCCATCTGTGCCCACTGTCGTCGTGGCCTAATCCTTCTCATCGGCCCGGAAGCTGAAGATCAGGCGACGTCGCAAACGGACTGAACGTCATGGCCGCTGCCAAATCCGCGTTGTGGAAACGCTTTCTGATCCTGCCGCCGATCGCCTTGGGCATTTTGCTCGTGTTCCTGATGCAGCAGGATCGCGCCGCTCCCGAGCACGGCGAGATCGAGGAGCTCATCCGCCCGGTCCGCGTGGTGACGCTCGAGGAGATGGCCTATGTGCCGCGGGCGCTGGGATACGGCCAAGTCCAGCCTGGTACGGTGTGGAACGCGGTCGCGCAAGTGGCCGGCAAAGTCGTCGAGCGCCATCCCGACCTGGAGCCCGGCAAACTGATCGAAGCCGGCACCCTGGTGCTGCGCATCGATCCGGTGGACTATGAGCTCGCCGTGGTGCGGTTCGAGGCCCAGATCGCCAGCGTCGAAGCGGAGTTGGCGGAGCTGGCCGTGCGGGAAGCCAACATCCGCGCCGCCCTTCAGATCGAGCGCAGCTCGATGGTGCTGGCGGAAGCGGAGCTGGAGCGCAAGAAGACGCTGCGCGATCGTGGCAACGCCAGCCAGGCCACCGTCGATGAGGCGGAGCGGACCGTGCTGAGTCAACGGCAGCGGGTGCAGGAGCAGGAGAACCAGCTCAACCTGATCCCGGTGCAACGCCAGGTTCTCGAGGCCAGCCTCGCCCTCAACCGCGCGCAGCTGGAGGATGCCCGGCTCGATCTGGAGCGGACCGAGATCCAAACACCGTTCGATGCCCGTGTTGCCGAGGCGAATGTGGAGGAAAAGCAGTTTGTCAATGTAGGCGAGGTGTTGGCCGTGGCGGACAGCATCGATGTGGCGGAGGTTCAGGCGGAGGTACCGATCGAGCAGATGCAGAGCCTCGTCTCGTCGACCGCCGCGCTGGCGGAACTTCCGGTCGCGGAAATGGGGCGCCTCGCAGAGCGTCTGTTCGGTGGCGCCATTGTTCGGCTGCGGACTGGTCCCGTGGCGGCAGCGTGGACCGGCCGAGTCGATCGGGTGAGCCCGGCCATTGATCCGCAAACCCGCACCGTCGGCGTAATCGTGGCGGTGGACGAGCCGTATCGCCAATCAATTCCCGGTACCCGACCGCCGCTCGTCAAAAACATGTACGTTCAGGTGGAATTGTTCGGACATTCCAAGCCCGACAGCTTGGTGGTGCCGCGAACGGCGATCCATCACGGCTCGGGAACGGACAAGACGGTCGTGTACGTTGTTGATGACGATGACCGGCTTGCGATCATTCCCGTAGTTACCGGCCCGAGCCAAGGGGACGCTGTGGTCATTAGATCCGGCGTTGAGCCTGGCGCCCGCATCGTGGTCTCCGACTTGATGCCCGCCAGCGTCGGGATGAAGCTCACGCCCACGGAGGACAGCGGTTTGGCGCAAGCGCTCCGTCGCGATGCCGGCCGATCGTCGGTTACGCCTGACACCGACGGCCGGCGGGCGGCCGCAGCACCGTGATCCGGTTCTTTGCCGAGCACCCGACGGCGGCAAATCTGCTGCTATTGCTGCTTATCGCCATCGGCATCGTTTCACTTCCGGCCCTGCAACGCGAAACCTTCCCCGATTTCTCGCTGAGTCTGATCCAGGTCTCCGTCCCTTACCCTGGCGCCAGCGCAGAACAGGTCGAAGAGGCCATTTGTCAGCGTATCGAGGACGCTGTCGATACGCTGACGGACGTACGGGAAACCCGTTGCGAAGCCCGCGAAGGGATCGGCTCAGCGACCATCGAGATGGAGGAGGGCGGCAACGTGGACCGCTTCCTCACGGACGTGAAGGCCGAAATCGATGCCATCGATGAATTTCCGGACGTGACCGAGCAGGTCACCATCAAACAGCTTGAGCGGACCGACATGGTGGTCTCCATCGCCATTTCGGGTCCTATGGCGGCGCCAGACCTGAAGGTCTATGCCGAGGGGGTCAAGTCCCGCCTGGAGCGGCTGCCCGAGGTGAGTCAAGTGGTTCTATTGGGATTCTCCGATCGCCAGATCCGCATCGAGCTCGACCCGCTGGCCCTTCGCCAGTACGGACTGTCGGTCGGTGACGTAGCCCGGGCGATCGAGCGTCAGAGCATAGACCTACCCTCCGGCACCGTCGAAACGGAGGAGCGCGATGTTCTGATCCGCTATGCCGACGAGCGCCGGAGCCCCCGCGGCTACGAGGACCTGGTTATCATGGGCGGCGACACCGGCGCGGAGCTGCGCCTCGGTCAGATCGCCGAGATTACGGATCGGTTCGAGCTGGAGGAGGACAAGGTCCTGCTCAATGGCCAACGCGCGGCCCTTTTACAAGTCAACAAGACCAAGAACCAGGACACGCTGACGGTTATGGCGGCGGTCCGGAACTTTTTGGAGACGGAGCAACAACGCGCCCCGCCGGGGATCGACTATGTCATCACCCGCGACGTCGCCTCCATCGTCCAGGACCGCCTGGACCTGCTCCTGGACAACGGCATCATTGGCCTTGCCCTCGTGTTTCTGACGCTCTGGCTGTTCTTTTCGTTTCGCCTGTCGTTCTGGGTCGCCATGGGGCTGCCGGCGTCGTTCTTAGCCAGCCTCGCCGTGCTCGTGGCCATCGGCTACTCCATCAACATGCTGACCATGGTGGCCCTCCTGATTGCCATCGGCCTGATCATGGATGATGCCATTGTCATCGCCGAAAACGTGGCACACCACCTGCGCTCCAGCGATGACCGAACCGCCGCTGCCGTAGCCGGTACGGAAGAAGTCGCCATTGGCGTGGTGTCGTCGTTTGTGACGTCCATCTGCGTGTTTGCGCCGCTTGCGTTTCTCGAAGGGGATCTGGGCAAGGTTCTTCGGGTGGTGCCTGTGGTCCTGATTGTGACCCTGGCGGTCAGTCTGATCGAGGCGTTCCTGATTTTGCCGCACCACCTCGCCGGCGGTCGAGGCCAGGACCACAACGGCGCCTTCCGACGCTGGTTCGACGAACGCTTCTCCCATATCCGGGAAAATGTGCTGGGTCGGGTCGTCGATGCCGCCGTGGCCTGGCGCTACTTGACCATGGGCCTAGTGGTCCTGGTCTTTCTGGCAGGCGTTAGCCTTGTCTTGGGTGGCCACGTCAAGTTCCGTGCGTTTCCGGATCTGGACGGCAACGTCATTGAAGCCCGCATTCTGCTCCCGCAGGGCACGCCATTAGCCCAGACCGATGACGTAGTGCGTCACGTCGTGGCGGCCCTGGACCGTGTCAATGCCGCTTTAACACCGGACCAACCCGATGGGCGATCTCTGGTGGAGAACGTTGTTATTCAGTATGGCGCGAACTCCGATGCTTTTGAAAGCGGGCCCCATCTGGCCAGCGTCACAGTCGACCTTTTGGAGGCCCAGTCGCGCGACGCCCGCTTGGCTGACGTGCTCAATCAGTGGCGGCGGGAGGTGGGCGTCATCCCGGACGTGTTGTCCATGACCTTCGCCGAGCTGCAGATCGGTCCCGCCGGACGCGCCATTGAGATGAGACTGCAGGGACCGGACCTAGCGGAACTGAAAGCGGCCTCGCAGGAGTTATCGGCTTGGCTCGCCCGCTATGATGGCGTTGCCGACCTGCAGGACGATCTGCGGCCGGGAAAACCGGAGATCCGACTGCGCCTGCGCGAAGGAGCCATGGCTGTCGGCGTGGATGCGGCGATGGTCGCCGATCAGTTGCGGAGCGCCTACCACGGTCAAACCGCTCGAGAGATTCAGGTGGGGCCAGAGAGCTTTGAAGTGGACGTCCGCTTGGCGGCTATCGGCCGCGACAGTCTTGCCGACGTGGATAACTTCGCCATCACCTTGCCAGATGGCAGCCAAACGCCGCTGTCCGCCGTCGCCGAAATCGAGGAAGCGCGAGGCGTTGCCCGCATCGCCCGCATCGACGGTCAACGTACGGTAACCCTTCGGGGCGATGTCGACACCGCCCTTGCCAACACCAACGAAATCTTGGCCGATGTCCAAGCCCGTTTCCTACCCACGCTTGCCGAGCGCTATCCGGACGTAACCGTCACGCTGAAGGGTGAGGTGGAAAAGCAAAAAGAAACCGGGGACTCCATGCAGCGGGCGTTTCTCGTCGGACTGCTCGGCATCTTCCTGCTGCTGAGCTTCCAGTTCCGAAGTTACGTCGAACCAATCATCGTGCTGATCGCGATCCCGTTGGCCGGCATCGGTGTGGTGTTCGGCCATGCCTTGATGGGCCTGGATCTCTCGACGCCAAGCGCTCTTGGCGCCGCCGCATTGGGCGGCATCGTCGTCAACGACTCGATCCTGCTCGTGGTATTCGTGAAGCGAAACGCACGATCCGGCCTTTCGGTCGTGGACGCCGCGCGGCTGGCAAGCCGACAGCGGTTTCGCGCGGTGTTGCTGACCTCGCTGACAACAATCGCGGGCCTTACACCGCTGCTGTTCGAGGAGAGCCTCCAGGCTCAGGTTCTCATTCCGCTTGTGGCGGCTGTTGTGTTCGGCCTGCTCGCCTCAACGGTTTTGGTGCTGATTGTCGTTCCCTCCGCGTACGCGATCCTAAATGATTTTGGAGCGACCGTTGTGGGGCGTGGACCGGACACGGGTGGCGATACCGATCGGACGACACCTGGCGCCACCGTGGCCTTGGGCCGCATCGAGTCACGACAAGGGTGAGGTGGGCTTAAAAATGTGCTAGCGACGATGGTCGCTCGTCTTGTCCACGCTCAGGGAAATCGATTCATGCCGACCTTCGCCACTCTTCAGCGCGCCAAACCTCCGCGGTCAGGCCTCTGGTGCCGCTCGGGCCTTGTTGCTGTGGCCGTTTCGGTGCTTACGGTTCTCGGTGCGTGTGAGTTGATGCAGTATCGAGGTGCTCCGTCCTCGCCGGAGGACTGCGAAACGTGGCGAGCTGGGTGTCCCGCCACCATTGATTTTACGGCAACCCGCAGCTCCCCGAACCTCACATCGGAAGACCGGCTGGATCGCAACGAGTTCTTCGCCGCCGAGGCGGACAAGCGGAAATGTCGAGAGTTTCCGCTGGGCTGCCAGATCAAGGACCTCCCCCGTACGATCGATGACGGCTACATCCACAAGAATCGATGATCAAACGATCAGGACATAAAAAAAAGCGGCCCCCGTTTTACATGCGGAGGCCGAATCAAGGTTTAGCGGACGGTGGTCAACTAAAAAAATCAGGAAACGGGGTCGGTGGGACCACTCGCATTCGTTGGCGATGTCAGCGCCATTTTTTTCGCGCGCGGGTCTCCCGTCCGTGCTTAAGCCCTGTGCATCAGCCGATGACGGCCATGAAGGCAATGATTCCGAGCCAAACCATCAGATGCCCAAACGTAAGTTCGAAGACGTTCGGAAGTTGGCGATCGAGATACATCAACGGGTTTCCTTCACTCTTTTCCGGATAAGCTTCCGGTGTAATCCAAATGCTCGGCCTCAAATGCCGTCCCATGGCTGATCGTCCTCACTTCTATGGGAACGCGGCATAAAGCGCCGTTGCCCTTTACCAGTTGACCCCACTGTACCGAACTTCTTGCGGCCCGGCTGTGAGCGCCGTCACACCTGCAATTTTTTCTCATTTCGGCGTCACGCCACAATTTGGCCATCCAGAACAGCGCTGCGGACCCTGAAATCAGCCACACGCCCGGCCCCTTAACGGGTCATTAAGCGTCTCGCCCGATACTGCCGCGAGGCACGGAGCGCGACCTTGAGCCTGCGAACCAGTGCGTTGCCAAAACCGCATCACAGGGCACGGGCTGAAGCCGCGGACGAGAAAGGGCAAGGATGAACGTTCGGCACATGCCGTTTTTCGCGGCCATCCATCGACGGATCGACTGGCTTGAGCAACGCCAAACCGTGCTCGCGCAGAACGTTGCCAACGCCGACACGCCGGACTACCGACCCCGGGATGTGAAGCCGCTCAAATTCGATGCGCTTGTCGCCGAGGCCAAACCGGGCCTAAAGCTGGCCGCCACCAGCGGCACCCACATGGACGGCACAATGCCGCCCACGTCGCCGATTCGCTCCAATAAGCAACGCCGTGTTTTCGAAACGGCCCCGGCCGGCAACGCCGTTGTTCTGGAGGAGCAGTTGGCGAAGGTCGACCGGACGGAATTGGCGCACAAGCTCGCCAACACCCTCTATCGCAAGCACCTCGGCTTCTTTCGGATCGCGATCGGCGGGCGCTGAGGCCGTCGCCGACGACAACAAAGGCACCTCCTATGGACGACCTGATCAGCAGTTTTGAAATCTCGGCAGCCGGCATGAAAGCGCAGGGTACCCGCCTCCGCGTCATCAGCGAGAACATCGCCAATGCCGATTCGCTGCCATCGGCAGAGGGTGAGGCCCCCTATCGCCGCAAGGTAATCACTTTCCGCAACCTGCTCGACCGGGATTCGGGTGTCGATATGGTCCGGGTAAAATCGATTGAGCCGGATCAGTCATCGTTCAAGCAGCGCTACGAGCCCGGCCATCCCGCCGCCAACGCGGATGGCTACGTTACGGCTCCGAACGTGAACTCAATCGTCGAAAGCATGGACATGTTGGAGGCTCAACGCTCTTACAAGGCCAACCTCGGCATGATTCGAACCGCACGCGAAATGGCAACCAGCACCATCGACATTCTGCGCTGACGCGCGTCGATCCATCGGCTCGTACGACCTGAGGAGGCCTGAGCATGACCATGGCGTCCCAACCCTACACCGCGGCCGTGCAGGCATACCGTACCGCGGCGCGGGTGGCGGATGAACCGTCAACCAGCGCGCAGCCGGCTGCGCCCACTCAAGGCGGTTTTGCGGACCTGGTTCAATCGGCTGTCCGTAACGCAGCGGACGTGATCGAAACCGGGGAGCGCACGGCGTTTCAATCGGTCACAAATGGCGGGGCGGACTTGAGCACGGTGGTGACAGCCGTAGCCGAAGCCGAACTGACGCTCCAAACCATTGTTGCCGTCCGCGACAAGGTTCTGGAGGCGTACCGCGAAATGATCCGGATGCCCGTTTAACTGCTTCCATCAAGGATGCGGGCGGGCATCGCACGTGAATGTGGACGACGAAAAAGGCACGAATGCCATGAACGAGATTGCGGTTCTGGAGGTAGGCCGGGAGGCCATGTACGTGGTCCTGATGATCTCGGCCCCAGTTATGGCCGCCGGCATGATCGTCGGGCTCTGCATCGCGCTGTTTCAGGCGCTGACCACGCTGCAGGAAATGACGCTCACGTTTGTGCCTAAGATCATCGTGATCTTCGTAGCCATCGTTTTCAGCCTGCCCTTGATGATGACGACATTGCTCGAGTTCGCGCGCAGCCTGTTCGACCGCATCGCCGTGATCGGATAGGATCGCATGCTGGCCAGTTGGCTGTCCGCGGAAACCTTTGCCCTCCTCCTGGTGATGGCGCGCATGGGCGCGGCCCTGATGGTCATGCCTGGGTTTTCGGCGGGATATGTGGACACACGCGTGCGTGCCTTGCTGGCCCTTGCCATGGCCGCCGTCTCGGCCCCGGTGATCGCATCGAGCTTGCCGCCCGTTCCGGCCGAGCCGGCCAGCCTGCTCCTAATCGTCGGCGGCGAGATCATTGTGGGCGCGTTCCTCGGCACGGTCGCCCGCATTCTCGTGGCCGCACTCCACGTGGCCGGCAGTTTTATTGCCTTTTTTGGCTCCCTGGCCAACGCCCTCGTCAACGACGCCTCATCAGATCAGCAAAGCTCCACCGTGTCCGGCTTTCTGGTCACGCTTGGGGTCGTGTTGATTTTCATCACCGACCTCCATCACCTGATGATCAGCGCGCTGGCGCACAGCTATGAGGCGTTCCCAGCGGGCGGAAACCTGCCCGCAGGCGACCTCGCCGGCACACTCGCCCGCGCTGTGGCCGATTGTGTGCTTCTCGGCCTGCAATTGTCCTCACCATTCCTGCTGTTGAGCTTCGTCTACGGCCTCGGACTCGGCGTTTTGGGGCGCTTGATGCCGCAACTACCCGTCTTCTTCTTCGGCCTGCCCATCCAACTCAGCATGCAGCTGTGGGCACTGATGCTGACGACATCGGCGATCGTGTTGGCATTCCTGGATTGGTATGCCCAATCACTCCACAGCTTCTTGGGCTCGCTCGGCTTCTAGCGGATCCACCGGATGCTTTTCCAATTCGCTGGCAATAATACCCCGTTCGGGGTATTATTGCCACATGACATGGTCGGCACGCGCCATGTACGTTAACCACAGGCTCGGGCCTTAGACGATGGCGGACGAAGACGACGCTTCGAAAACAGAAGACCCGACATCGAAACGGCTCGAACAGGGACGGGAAAAGGGTCAAACCGCCGTCTCCCAGGAGGTGCGCAGTTGGGCGATCCTGCTCGCGGCCGCGTTGGGGCTGCTGTTCATGATCCCGGGCTTGGCCACGCATCTCGCCGCCTCCGGTCAACTCCTGCTCGACCAGGCACACGCGCATCGACTAAGCGTGGCCTGGGCTGAAACCGCCTTCATCGATCTGCTGATCGATGTGACGCTCGCCTTGGCGCCCCTTCTTGGTGTGGTATTTTTCGCGGCCCTGGCCGCGAGCTGGTTGCAGACCGGCGCCATCTGGGCCCCTTCCAAACTGGCGCCCGAGTTGTCAAAGATCTCCCCTATCAAGGGCATGGGGCGGTTGTTCTCGACGCGCGCGCTGGTAGAGTTCGCCAAGGGGATCGCCAAGATCATTATCGTCACCGCCGTGGGTGTCCTGGTGTCCGCGCCGCTGTTGGCTGATATGGAGCGATTGCCGTCCATGGCCATTGGCGATGCGCTTGAGCGTGTGAACCAGGAGGCTGTCCTGATCGTCGGCGGCACGCTGGCGGTGATGACACTGGTCGCCATCACTGACTACCTCTACCAGCGCTGGGCCTTTCTCAAACAAATGCGGATGACAAAGCAGGAGGTCCGCGACGAGCACAAGCAGCAGGAGGGCGACCCCCAAGTCAAGGGGCGCATCCGACGCCTGCGCGCCGAGCGCGCCAAACGGCGCATGATGGCAGCGGTTCCCGAGGCCGACGTGGTGGTCACCAACCCCACGCACTATGCCGTTGCTCTGGCCTACAACATGGCCGA
Source organism: uncultured Rhodospirillaceae bacterium (assembly GCA_964619055.1). Taxonomy (GTDB): domain Bacteria; phylum Pseudomonadota; class Alphaproteobacteria; order Rhodospirillales; family Defluviicoccaceae; genus CAYVUM01. The sequence goes on along the minus strand of CAZUDB010000005.1, from coordinate 22,349 downwards.
CATGGCGGCACCGAAGTGCGTCGCCAAGGGCACCGATGAGATGGCCCGGCGCATCCGTGAGTTGGCGGAAGTCCATGACGTGCCCGTGGTGGAAAACCCGCCGCTCGCCCGCGCCCTGCACGCTGCCCTCGATCTGGATGAAGAAGTGCCACCGGAGCACTATCACGCCGTTGCCGAAGTCATCGGTTATGTCATGCGGCTTAAAGGCAAGATCCATTGACCGGCATCGCGGGCGACGCGGCCGAATTGGTGCACTTGCGCGCCCTCGTCGAGGCCGCGCCCGTCGCAATGGCGGTGCTCGACGCTACTGGCGGAGTCATCGCCGGCAACGCCGCATATGTCCGGCTGGTTGATGGTCTCGGCGCGCAATCTAGCAAACGGGGCGACCGTGCGTTTGACCGCCCCCTGGTCGAGTTCATGGCACGTGCCGACCGCGAGGATATCCTCAGTGTCCTTAGCAAACTGGTATTGAACACCAGTTCCACGGCGACCCTGGCGGACATCCGGCTGGACCGCCGAAGTGGCCGCGATCGCCGAATCACGCTTCATCTCCGCCGGATTGACGATGCCTCCCGCGAACTGGTCGGCATTGCCGCCCATCTGGTTGAGGCGACAGGCGCGGGCGTGCTCGACGAACGCCAACTGCACGCGCAAAAACTCCAGGCCCTGGGCCAGCTTGCTGGTGGCATCGCTCACGACTTCAACAACTTGCTGACGGCAATCCTGGGGCATTGCGAACTGCTGGGCGACCGGCTCCCCGTGTTGGGAGATGACGGTGCCGAGGTGCGCGAAATCCGCCGCCACGCCGAGCGCGGCAGCCGATTGATCCGACAGCTTCTCACTTTCGCGCGACGACAACCTGACCAACCCGAGGACCTGTGTGTCGACACGGCCCTTCGCGATCTCTCCGGCTTGCTCGGCCGCCTGCTCGGGGAAACCATCCGGCTCGACCTGGACCTAGCAGCGGATCGAGGTATCACCTGCATCGATCCTGGGCAGTTTGACCAAGTGGTCCTCAATCTCGCCGTCAACGCGCGTGATGCCATGCCGAACGGCGGCACCCTCTCGATTCGAACCCAAACCGTCGACCACACCGAGCCGCGGCCGGCAGCGTCCCGATTTGGTCCGCCAACGCTCTACGGCCGACGCGCGACGGACCGGCCGATCAACGTCCTGCCCGTTGGCCGACACATCCAGATCGAGGTCGCCGACACGGGCGCGGGGATCGCGCGCGAGATCCTGGGCAACATCTTCGATCCCTTTTTCTCGACCAAGGCCCCCGGGGCGGGAACTGGGTTGGGGCTTGCGACCGTCTACGGAATCGTCAGCGGTGCCGGCGGTCACATCGCGGTGGACAGCGCCCCGAACGCGGGAACCGTGTTCGTGATCCACCTGCCGGCTCTGGAGCAGGAGGCTGCCGCATCGCCATCACGCCACACGCCGGCTCCCGTCACCAACACAGCCCGCAATTCCATCATCAGAGCCGAAACGCTCATTTCCGGGACACTCGACAAGCGCCGCGCCGCGGCTGGCAGCGGTGCAACGATCCTGCTCGTTGAGGATGAAAACCCGATCCGGGCCCTCGCCGCCCGCGCCCTCGCGCAGCGGGGCCACGAGGTCCTGGAGGCTGGTGACGGCGAGGCCGCGTTCAAGCGCTTCTCGGCAACAGCTGGCCGGGTCGATCTAATCGTCAGCGATGTCGTGATGCCGGTGATGGACGGATTCACACTGGTGCGCCTCGTGCGCCAGGATGTCCCGAACCTGCCGGTCATCCTGGTTTCCGGCTATGCCGATGAACCGCTGGACGACGATTTGCGTAGTGATCCGTCAATCCGCTACCTGCCGAAGCCGTTCACGCTGTCCCGCTTGTGCGATGAGGTGGAAACGGCGATCGGGCGGCCTCGAGCAGTCTGACACCCTATTCGCGCCGCAGCACCGCGTTGACCAGGAAGTTGGCGAGCGTGCCGGCGCGAAACTCCTCCGTCAGCCTGACGGGATCGTAACCATTGTCCAACCAGGTCAGGAAGGACCGCTGGCTGCCGTCCGTTTCTGCCAGGAACGTCTCAAAAACATGATCGATGACGCCGGTCTTGGCCTGCCGGATGTGGCCATAGCGAAGCGATAGTTGATCGAGCGCTTGAGCGAGCGGCACCTGCTCATGCAGGAAAAGGTAAAGTGTCGCCATTAACCCGGCCCGATCGGCCCCAGACTTGCAGTGCAGCAGGGTTGGGTACTCAAGCTCTCCGAACAACTCAGCGGCGGCACGCAGTGTATCCGGTTCAAGCGCGGACCGCGATCGGATCGGAAAGTCGACGAGCCGGAGGCCGAGTTGTTGGCACGCCCGGCGCTCCAGAATGTATGAACCGCACGTGTCGCGCCGGCCGCGAAGATTGAGCACGGTGCGAATGCCATCCGTTTTCGCGCGCCGCAAATGCCACGGTGTTGGTTGGGCCGAACGCCACAGCGATTGGCTGACGCGATGCTTGTTGAAATAAACATAACGGATCAGGCCGTGATCTACGAAAAGGCTGTCAAGCCAGGCGCGCCGCCCTTCCTTTGGGGTTAGCGGCGGTGCGGGCAGGGCGGATGCGGGCAAATCGACCATGGAGGATACGGGGTCCTGGGCGTGACCATGGTGCGCGCCGGCCCACGATCCGCGCCATCAAATTTAGACGTTGGCAGCTCGTGGCGTCGGTACCACGGGAGCGGATGACTGTTCAATGAACGTCGCCATGGTTGTATGTAAGCGGTCATGACCGCTCCGGATCCCAAGGCAGCCAAATTGGACTTTCGCGACGAGCGCAGTTGGCCGCTGCTGAAGCGCCTCTTCGGGGAGGCCGTTCGTCCGTATGCCCGTCAACTCGTCTTTGCACTGATCTGCATGGGCTTGGTGGCGGCGATGACGGCCGCGTTTGCCTGGCTAATTGAACCCGTCGTCAACAACGTGTTCGTGGCCGAGGATCGGTCGTCGTTGTGGATGATCGGCTTGGCCGTCGTGGCCGTGTTCGCGATTAAGAACATAGCCGCCTACGCCCAGGAGGTCTTGATCGGCTTCGTCGGCCAGCGCGTGATCGCCGACACGCAAAAGCGCCTGTTCCGCCACCTCATGGATCAGGACATGGCGCTGTTCCAGGACCGCAACTCGGGCGCCCTCGTCTCCCACTTCACCTTTGATGTCAACGCCATGCGCAATGCCGTCGCCAATGCGCTGGTGGGCCTCGGCCGCGACGCCCTGTCGGTGATTTTTCTGATCGGGGTGATGTTCTATCAGGACTGGGTCCTGGCGCTGATCACGCTGATCGTGGCGCCACTGTCCGCCCATTACATCGACCGCCTGGGCCGCAGCGCCCGCAAGGTCTCGACGCGGACCCAAGAGGAAATGGGGGCGTTCACGACCCGGCTCTCGGAGAGCTTCCAAGGCATTCGCATGATCAAGGCCTACGGCCTGGAGGACCGCGAAGCGACGACCATCGGGGAGCGGGTGGAATCAATCTTCGGCTTGATCCTGCACGCCACCAAAATCCGCGCGGCCGTGATCCCGATCATCGATACCCTCGGCGGGCTCGCCATGGGCGCCGTGATCATCTATGGCGGCCACCGCGTGATCGAGGGGGCCATGACCCCGGGTGCTTTCTTCTCGTTCATCGCCGCCGTCGGCATGGTCTACCAGCCGATCCGGGCGCTCGGAAAGCTCAACGCCTATCTGCAGGAAGGCTTGGCGGCAGCAGCGCGCGTCTTCGCCATCCTGGACCGCGCGCCCGCCATCGCCGATCCCACGAATCCGAGGGCATTGCCGCGCGTGGCCGGCGCCATTCGCTTCGAGGAGGTTTCGTTCGCCTACGGCGACGCACCTGTGTTGCGCGATGTTAGCTTCGAAGTACCGGCCGGTGGCATCACGGCGCTTGTCGGCCCATCCGGCGCCGGCAAGAGCACGGTCTTGAACCTGATCCCGCGCTTCCACGACGTCACGGCCGGACGGGTAACCGTCAATGACGCGGACGTGCGGCAGGTCGCTATCGCCGACCTTCGCGATGCCATGGCACTGGTTAGCCAGGAGGTGGTTCTGTTCGACGACACGGTCGCCAACAACATCCGCTTTGGCCGGAGTGACGCCGAGATGGCGGCCGTTCGGGCCGCTGCTGCTGCGGCGGCGGCCGACCGATTCATTGAGGATCTGCCCAACGGCTATGACACCATCGTCGGCGAGCATGGGCTCCGTCTATCCGGTGGGCAGCGCCAGCGCATCGCTATTGCGCGCGCAATCCTGAAAGACGCGCCAATCCTGCTCCTGGACGAAGCGACGAGCGCGCTCGACACAGAATCCGAGCGCCAAATTCAGGCGGCCCTTGAACACTTGATGCAGGGGCGCACGACAATCGTCATTGCTCACCGGCTGTCGACGATCCAGCACGCGAACGTCATCCATGTCTTCGACAGCGGCAAAGTTATTGCCTCGGGCAGCCATGGCGACTTGCTAACACAGGGTGGACTCTATTCCCGCCTCCACCAGCTCCAGTTCGGCGAAAATTCACAAAGCAACATCAAGGCGCTACAAGAGAGTTTAGAGCCGATCTAAAGTGTTTCACGTGAAACACTTTAGAATTGTTCTAAAACACCCGATAACGTCGACGAACCGCCCTGTTCTCAAATGATAAAATCGAAGCCAGTTGTCAGAGTGCCGTCGGGAAGGGTCGATAAAGACATCAAGGTTGCGTCCCAGCGGTGTGGCCCGAGCCTTCGAAACAGCCAATCTTGGTCGTTGGCCGGATCGCCGGCGACAAAGAGTTGTGTCGTTAACGACCGCCCGTCGGGCTGCGTGACCCGAGCATGGATGTGCGGCGCGCGGCCAGGATAGGCCACGGGCCGGATGGTGCGAAACCGGTAGCGGCCCGCTCCATCGGCGACAACCGCGCCGTAGCCCTGGAAGCCGGGGTCGCGCTCCGCTCTCCGACCGTGATCGCCACGATGGCGATAACGGCCCCGGACGTCGCACTGCCAAATCTCCACGCGGGCACCGGTGATGGGGCGGCCGTCAGCATCCAGCACGCGGCCCGCCACGTCCAGAACCTGGCCTAGCGCTGGATCCGTGGCCCCATCGACCCGAACCAAGTCCCAATCCTGGTCTGAGAACCGATCCCGCTCGGGCGGATAGAACGGCCCTGCCGACATCGCCGGAGTCCGCTGGGGTGTCGAGGCGAAACCGAGGCCGGCCGCCGAAAGCACGGCCAAAGACATCGCGGTACCGGCCAACAACTGCCGGCGGCTAAGACCTTGGCACGCGCCAGGTTCGAGGCCGTTGTTCAGCGTTTCGCTCATCGTGCACCCTATCGATGTTCGCTCTATTGACTAAGTGGGATGCGATTTTGCGTGCACGAGTCCGCGTGGTGGTCAACGCAGCCCTGCCCTGTCGGATCGACATTGGCTCCCGCCATTTGCGCGAGTTACCATAAAGAATTACGCCCTTCAGGAGAGAGAGTCTGAGACGGGCGCAACGCGTCAAGCGGGCGAACGCTTGACATCACACCGAGAGACGCGTCGTCACGCCATCGGAGGAATCGCCATGAGCACCTATCGCGTCATTCGCATCATCGGCACCAGCCCGACATCCTGGGAGGAAGCCGCCAAAAATGCCGTCGAACAGGCGGCCCAACACCTGGACGAACTCCGGGTTGCTGAAGTGGAACTGCTCGACATGCGTATGGAAAGCAACAAGGTCGTCGAGTACCGTGCCCGTGTCCATGCCTCATTCCGCTACAATCCGGAAGTCCACATGTAAACTCCAGCCATCACCGGTTCAACGGCGTACTAAGGCGGCTCGAGGTCTGAAGCCGCCTGTTTTTTTGCTCGATCGGGCTCACTGGGTGCCAAGACCATCAACACCTTGCGTTGCGGACAGTGGTGACCGTTAATGCGCCTTCAAGCTGGCAGTGTGTGTGGCCTAGAAACGCTTGGTCGATCCTACACTGAAGAAGAGTTGAAGGGGGTGCCATGAGCCTGGAAGTCGCCATCCAAATGGATCCCATCGCGGACATCGACATTGATGCCGACTCGACATTCGCCCTGGCCCTGGAAGCCGAACGGCGCGGCCACACGCTTTGGCACTACCTGCCGCAATGCCTGTCGCTCACCAAGGGCCGCATCCGCGCACGCGCCCGGTCCCTGAAGGTCCGCCGGGTCAAGGGTGACCATTTTTCATTTGGGGCCGAGCAGGTCATCGATCTCGCCGATGTGGACATCGTTTTGATGCGCCAGGACCCGCCCTTCGATATGGCCTACATCACGGCCACCCACCTGCTACAGCACGTCCACCCGCACACGCTTGTGATCAACGATCCCGTGGAAGTGCGCAACGCCCCGGAAAAGCTGTTCGTCACCCATTTTCCGGAACTGATGCCCCCGACCCTGATCAGTTCCGACAAGACTGAAATCACTGCCTTCCGGGCCGAGCACCGGGATATCATCGTCAAGCCGCTGTTCGGCAACGGCGGGGCCGGGGTGTTTCACATCGACCCGGAGGACGACAACTTGAACGCGCTCCTGGAGATGTTCACGTCACTCTATCGGGAGCCGATCGTCGTCCAGAAATACCTGCCGGAGGTGCGGGCCGGGGATAAGCGGATCATCCTGATCGATGGCCGAGCCGCCGGTGCCGTAAGCCGGGTGCCGGCGGTGGGGGAGGCGCGGGCCAATCTGCACGTGGGCGGCACGGCTGTGCAAACGACACTGACGCCGCGCGAGCAGGAGATCTGCGAAACGATTGGGCCGACGCTCAAGGAAAAAGGCTTGGTGTTCGTCGGCATCGACGTTATCGGCGACTATTTGACCGAGATCAACGTCACGTCACCCACGGGCATTCAGGAGATTGGACGCTTCGACGACCGCAGCCTGGAAGCCGAACTGTGGGATGCGTTCGAGAGTCGCTTCGAGCGACGCAGGTAATGACAGAGCGAAGTTCGGGACACGGTTCGGGCCCAGCGATGGACCCGGCCGACGCGGCGGCGGACGAGGTCAAGCGCGTCACCGTCATCGCCACCTGCCTTGCCATGCAGGCGTCCGGCATCAACCAGGGCACGTCCGGAAATGTCAGCGTCAGGGATGGCAACGGCCTGCTGATCACACCGTCGGGCGTGCCGTACGAGCGGCTGACGCCCGGCGACATCGTCGCAATGGGCCTCGACGGATCGTTCGAAGGTGACCTTGCCCCCTCCTCCGAATGGCATTTCCACTGCGACATTATGGCCGCGCGCGCGGATGTGCATGCCATCGTCCATGCCCACCCCACCTACGCCACCACGCTTGCCATCCGCGGCATGGAGATCCCGGCCGTGCACTACATGATCGCTGCCTGTGGTGGTCCAACCGTGCGCTGCGCACCATATGCGACCTACGGCACGGAAGACTTATCGAAGAACGCGTTGGCGGCCCTGGAGGGTCGGACAGCCTGCTTGCTTGCCAACCATGGGCTGATCGCCTGCGGGCCGAGCCTCGAGAATGCGTTGTGGCTGGCCATCGAGGTGGAAACACTCGCCAAGCAGTACGTGCTGTCACTGCTCCTGGGCGGTCCGACCATCCTGCCCGATGACGAAATCGCGCGCGTGGTGAAGAAGTTCAAGGACTATGGGCCGAAGGCGACAAGCGATAGCCACGGATAGCTTTGCCGACAGTGGGCGGAGCGCCTTGCCGTTCCGTCCCCCGGCCCCTGTTATCATCAGTACAGCGGGATGGTCGGCCTGATTTCGAAGTCGAAGACGAAGTTGAACAGGCCCGTCGCATTCGCACCGATGGCGGTTTGCGTAACCTGACCTCGCGGTCGCTGGAACACACCTGTCTCGTCGGTAATCCTGCGTTGGAACGGCACATTGAGGTCGATGAGCTCAAGGCCGTCGCAGGTCAGCATCTTGCTTCCTGGCGCACTCAGATCGAGGTCATATGTCTGGGTCGTCTTCACGCGAGGACCCGTCTCCGCAAAAGTATCGCCGCGGGCAGGATCGCGGCTGTTTCCGATGAAGTGCCCACTGCAGTACCAGCGATCCAGACGACGAGCCGAACCACATCCGGCGGGAAGTGAAACACGGCGTCGGAGCTATCGATCGCTCGATTCCGCTTCCTCCTCGGGCATTTTGCTGTGAGGGGTGCGGAGCAACTGAAACTGAAGCATGCGGACTTTTTTGTGGAACAGGTTGGTCCAAAACTCCCTGGAGACACGGCGAGCCGCGGTGATGCGATGGCCTCCATCCAGGACCACCCAACGGCCCTTGCGACCCAAACGTGCGACGATCGGCTTGACACTGGTATAGCCGAACCGACGCATGGAGCGCATCAGGGCTCGCAACCGCGGGCTGTCCAATCGGTCTGCGTTGACCAGCGGTAAGTGGTCCAGCGCCTCCACCGGCACATCCACCTCCGCCCAGTCGTCCACAAACGTGACGTGCCGCAAATCCTCGACGGACGTAACGCGACGGTGCGAGGGCCGGTTACTGGTGACCATGGCATTCAAGGCCTGCGACGCCCTTGAGCGAATCGAGACCGTTGTTTCGCGATCCCTGGCGCGCTAGGATGTCAAGTTAACAAACAGGTAACGTGGAGCGGAGGACGCAATGACGCTTCTGCATTGGCGGCCCAGTATGAGCGTTGGAGTGGCCGACGTGGACGCGGAGCACAAGGCCTTGATCGACCGGCTCAACAAGCTCCACTATATGGTCGTCGCTGGCGATGAGCCAGCGGAAATCCAAGCCCTGCTAGACGACCTGGTCACAACCACGCGCGATCATTTTCGGCGTGAGGAAACGCTGATCCGGGCAAGCTCCTATCCCGCCGCCGACCGCCATTGCGAGCTCCACAGCGACTTGTTGGCACAGCTGGAGGCCTATCGCGGACAGTATCGTGAAGACCCTGCTGCTTTTGACGACGATGGCTTCTATGATTTCTTGACGGATTGGCTGCTTGTCCACGTGGTTGAGGAAGACGCCAAACTGGCGCCATACGTGGCCACCAAGCCGGCCAAACTGGCCAGCTAAGGCCATCCGCCTCCCACCAACTGGCGGTTACACCTAAATACGTACCACAATCAGCGCCTCCGCGTCTATCTCAGGACTTGCGGTTGTGCGACCGGCTTACTATATGCGATCGCGGTTTCGTGACACTGTTCGCCATCCGTTAGTCCCCCTTAGATGCGCCCCTCAGTGGAGATCTTCAGCAGGCTTGAGCAATCATGAGCCGTGACAGCGATGCCGTCGCCACGAACGTGCTAATCGACATTCAAGATTTGCATAAACGCTTTGGGCCCATTGTCGCCGTTGACGGCATCACGCTTACCGTCGCTCGCGGCGAAGTGCTGGGGTTTCTAGGCCCCAACGGCGCCGGCAAAACCACCACCATGCGCATGATCACGGGCTTTCTGACCCCCGATGCCGGGACCGTTCGCGTTGGCGGCCATGACGTGATGACCGAGCCGGTGGCGGCCAAGCGCCAGATTGGCTACCTCCCCGAAGGCGCGCCGCTGTATGGCGAAATGACGCCGGCTGGGTTTTTGGACTTCTCGGCCGGTGTTCGTGGGCTGAACGGCACGGCAAAGGAGCACCGTTTGAACGAAGTGGCGGAGCTTCTCCACCTGAACCATGTTTGGCACCAACCGATCGAAACTCTGTCGAAGGGTTTCAAGCGGCGGGTCGGACTGGCGCAGGCGATCTTGCCGGATCCTGCCGTGCTGGTGCTTGACGAACCAACGGACGGACTCGACCCCAACCAGAAGCATGAGGTGCGGACCCTGCTCGGCCGCCTGTCGGAGGGCAAGGCGATCGTCATCTCCACCCACATTCTGGAGGAGGTGGAGGCCGTTTGCTCCCGCGCCGTCATCGTTGCCGACGGAAGGGTCGTGGCCGATGACACCCCGGCCGGACTGGTGACCGATCCCAAATACCGTGCCGACACCCACATTCCAGCGGGCCAGCCGGTCGGTCTCGACGACGTGTTTCGGGCGCTGACGATGCCCGGCGGCGAGCCCGCGCCCGCACAGCAGGAAGGCCCCCTCGTGAATATGACGGCGGCGACATCATGACCGGGACGTGGACCATCTGCCGGCGGGAGTTGACGGGCTACTTCGCCTCGCCGCTCGCTTATGTGTTCATCATCGTATTTCTGGTTCTGGCCGGAGCATTGACCTTTTTTGCCGGCGGCTTCTTCGAGCGCGCCGAAGCGGACTTAAGAGTTTTTTTCCAGTTTCATCCCTGGCTTTACCTGATCCTGATGCCGGCCATCGGGATGCGGTTGTGGGCGGAGGAACAGAAGACGGGGACGTTTGAACTGTTGATGACCCTGCCAGTAACGGCGGCGGCCGCCGTGGTCGGCAAGTTCATTGCCGCGTGGCTGTTCACCGCGGCCGCCTTGGCGCTCACTTTTCCGGTTTGGCTAACCGTCAACTACCTGGGCAGTCCCGATAACGGAGTGATCCTGGTGGGGTACCTCGGCAGCTGGCTCATGGCCGGCGGATTCCTGGTGCTAGCCTCTTGCGCTTCGGCGTTGACCACCAACCAGGTGGTCGCCTTCGTGCTCGGCGCCGTATTCGGGTTCCTGTTCCTGATGAGCGGTGTTGAGGTGATTCAGGGATTGCTTCGGGGATGGTTACCTCCGCTGCTCCTCGAGGCCGTGGCCTCCTTCAGTTTCCTTACGGCCTTTGATGGCTTCACTCAGGGGGTCGTGGAGGCACCGACCGTGGTGCTGTTCGCGTCCGTGATCGCCATCGGCTTGTTCGTCAACGTTGCGCTCGTTGAGCTCAGGCGAGATCGCTGACGGGAGTCCGGCCGTGTCCAAATCGATCACAGGACTTCACCGCCGCACGTTGACGCTGATCGCGATCGGTCTGGCCGTCGTGTTGTTCTTCGCCGCCAACATTCTGGCCGGGTTGACGCTGAACACGGCCCGCATCGACCTGACCGCCGATGCGCGATTCACGGTTTCGGACGGAACCCGCGCTGTCCTTGCGGGCATCGATGAGCCCATACGCCTTCGATACTACCGCTCGCGGCAACTGGACGATGTAGGCGCGTATTTCTCACCGCACGCCAAAAGGGTCGATGCCCTACTCGAAAGCTATGTGGAGTTGGCCGACGGCAACCTGATCGTTGAGCGCTACGATCCCTTGCCTTACTCGCCGGAAGAGGACCTGGCCGTTGCCGATGGCGTGCAGAGCCTCGCCATCGATGCCGGGGGCAGCCTGGCCTACTTCGGCATTGCCGGTACCAACAGCACCGACGATCGCGAGGTGATCCCATACTTGGCCCCGGAGCGGGGCGATTTCCTCGAGTACGACGTTACGCGCCTGATTAACGATCTAGCCAATCCGGACAAGAAGACCGTCGCTGTGATCGGCGATCTGGCGTTGCGGGGTGACGCCCGCAGCCGGTTCCAACCGTGGTTGGTGACGGACGTGATGGAGCAGTTTTTCAACGTCGTGGAACTCAACGGCACCGTCGAGCGCATCCAGGACGATGTGGACATCCTATTGCTCGCACAGCCCGGAAACATCGACGAGCAGACCCTTTATGCCATTGATCAGTTTGCCGTCTCCGGTGGCTCCATCCTGGCCTTCATCGACCCGTTCACTGAGTCCCAAACCCCGGCCGGACCCGCTGGTATGCCCGGAAGCCCTGAGGGGCCGGGCAACGCGGCCGAGCGGTTGGCCCCCCTTCTGGCGGCCTGGGGTGTCGAAGTCGATGACGATATGGTGGTTGGGGATCGCCAGGCCGCCATTCGCGTGCGGGCCATGCATGACAATCGCCAGGTGGTGACCGATTACCTGTCGTGGCTGTCCTTGGATGAGACCAACGCCATGGCGGCGGACCCAGTGGTCGGCGACGTGGATACCCTGATCCTGAAATCCGCCGGCAGCATTCGCGCGACCGAGGACGCGACCATAGCGTTGGAGCCGTTGCTCGTGACCAGTTCGGAAGCGGCGATGATCCCCACCGCCGACGTTCAAGGCATGCCCGATCCAGTGCGCCTGCTGCGCGGATTTGAGTCGGGTGGCGAGCCGCTGACGCTGGCGGCACGGATGACAGGACAACTCCGCTCCGCTTTCCCGGACGGCCCACCGGATGACTCGACCACCGATGCCTCGGAGTCCGAGCCATCCAGCGGAGAGATCACCGACGGCGAAGACCTCGAGCCCACCCAGCATCGGGATCAGGGTGACGAACCGGCAACCGTGATCCTTGTCGCCGACGCCGACTTGCTCGCGGATGAGTCGTGGGTCCAGGCCAGCACGATCCTGGGCCAGGCGGTTAATGTCCCTATCGCGAATAACGCCGATCTGGTCCTTAACGCCCTCGAATCCTTGGCCGGCGGCACGGCGCTGGCAAGTCTTCGGGGCCGCAACATTCAGACCCGCCGATTCGAGGTCGTGGACGCCATGACCCGCCGCGCCGAGGACGAATACCGGGCCACCGAAGAGGCCCTGCTCGCAAAGATCGAGGATACGCGCGGACGCCTGCGTTCCCTCCAGGAGGCCGGGGATGGTGGCGGTACCATTCTAACCGCGGCCAATCAGGGGGACATCGAGGCCGCGAGGGGCGAGTTGTTAGCGTTGCGCGGACAGTTGCGCGAGGTTCAGTTCGCGTTGCACGAGGACGTCAACACGCTGAAAGGCTGGCTGCAGGCGCTCAATATCGTTGCCGTACCCGCTCTCGTCGCCATCGGCGCGATTGTGCTCGCTTCTTGGCGGCGGCGGCGGGCGGCAGCAGCCCGTGAGAGCGTTGCCCACGGTGCAGTGGCGGCGGAGTAAACTGGCATGACGCTTCGTACCGTGGTTGTTCTGGCGCTTTTAACCGTCATTACCGTTGCGGCGGCCATTGCAGCTGTGGTGTCGCGGCCCGGGGTCGCGACCGTCGCTTTGGATGCGGAGCCGGCGTTCCCAGCTTTGCGGGACCAGCTTGACCGCGTGGCGGCCATCGACGTGAGCGCCGCGGACGATCGCCTAACGATCACCCTTGACGCGGACGGGGTCTGGCGCGTGGCGGAGAAGGACGGCTATCCGGCCAAAACAGACGCTGTGCGTACACTGCTGCAGGGACTGGCGGACATGCGGCTGGTGGAGCCCAAGACCGCCAACCCGGAGCGCTACGCGCGCCTTGAGCTGGAAGACCCAGAAGAGCCGAGTGCGCAGTCGCGCCGTGTTGTCGTTCGAACCGATGGCGGTACTGTCGTTGCGGACGCGATCATCGGCCGGCGGGTGTTTGCGGCCACGGGCGGCCAAGCCGCCGGCACCTATGTTCGCCGCGGCGATGACCAGCGCGCCTGGCTCGGCAGCGGCGGCATGAACGTACAAACCGACGCTCAGACCTGGCTGCCGCGCGACGTTTTGGATGTGGCGGCCGATCGGATCAAACGCATCACCGTGCGCGCGCGCACCGAAAGCGGCGATGAGGGCGGAACGGGTGCGCTTGTGCGCTACAGCGTTGAAAGGCCGGAGGCAGGCGCCGACGCCACCCTTATTGACCCACCCGCTGGACGGAATGTCGCGGCTGATGCCGTATCGCGTTTGACCCGAGCGTTCGAGACCGTGAGGCTCAGCGATGTGGCGCAGGCGGGCACGCTGAATCTGCCCGAACCGGAACACACCGTCATGATCGAGACGTTCGATGGCCTGACCATCACCCTTGATTTGGCCACCATGGATGCCACCCAATGGGCGACCTTCGAGGTTGCAGAGGCCGACGGCGTTGCAGACAGCGCAGAGGACGGCGATATGGGAAGCACCGAGACGGCCGCAGATGTCTCGGAGCGGCTTTCCGGCTGGGTGTTCGCGTTGCCGCAGCACATTGCCGATCGGCTGGCCCCATCCGTGGAGAGCCTCCTGGCACCCGTGCCGGAGCCCGAGCCCACAGACGGCTACACACCGCTGCCGGAGATGGAGTCTGGGCCGGCCGGTGCACCAAACTGATCCGCATTTCACGGTTGCAAGGGATCAGCCCTTGGTACCGCCGGCCCGATCGCGCTAAAGCCCAACAATGTGCACCGTCGTCATCCTTCGCCGGCCGGGCCATCCGTGGCCCGTGCTCCTTGCCGCCAACCGGGACGAGATGGCGGATCGGCCTTGGCGGTCGCCGGCACGCCATTGGCCAGCCCAAACGGACGTGGTTGCCGGTCTCGACTGTCTGGCCGGCGGCACTTGGTTTGGCCTGAACGATGCCGGGGTGGTGGCCGGGGTGCTTAATCGCATTGGCACCTTGGGACCGGAGCAGGGGCGGGCAAGCCGCGGCCAATTGCCACTCCTGGCTTTGCAGCATGACAAGGCGCGATCGGCCGCGGCGGCAATCGAGGCGCTGACGCCAAGCGCCTACCGGCCCTTCAACATGGTCATCCTGGATCGCAACCACGGATACTGGCTTCGATGCCGCCATGACGAAACCGCGACGGGCGGCACGATCGATGCAGCCCCGCTGCCGACTGGTCTCGCCATGCTGACGGCCCACGACCTCAACGATCCCGCCTCGCCCCGCATGCGGCGCTACCTGCCGCAATTCCAGCACGCCGCCATTCCCGACCCGGACACAGGGGATTGGCAGGCTTGGCAAACCATTCTGGCGGCCCGCGACCACGACGCCAATGCCGGACCGGGTGGGGCGATGACCGTCGTCACGGACAGCGGCTTCGGCACTATCTGCGCCTCCCTGCTCGCGCTGGCCGGTGATCGAGACCGCCGAGCTCTCTGGCGCTTCGCCGCTGGGCGGCCAGGAGAGGTGCCGTTTGAACCTGTGGGAGGCTAACGTGAACGGAGAAAAACTGTTGGGTCCACGACGTTGTGTTGCTAACCACTTGTTGCTATATCAGCGACACTTGACGGGGTCTCCTCCGCAAGGGTGCCGTGCGCACATGACCAACTGGCTTGAAAAAAATGGCCCGACGCAGACAGATCTTTGAAGGCAGGGCAAAGATCCTGTTCGAGGGGCCGGAGCCGGGCACCCTGGTCCAATACTTCAAGGATGAAACCGCACCGGCATCGGCGCAGCGGCGATCGGTCGTCACCGGCAAAGGCGTCCTGAACAACCGGATATCCGAGCACCTGATGTCGCGGCTCGGGGAAATCGGCATTCCCAACCACTTCGTGCGCCGCCTCAACATGCGCGAACAGCTTGTGCGTGAGGTGGAGATGATCCCGCTTCAAGTGATCGTTCGCAATTCGGCGGACGGTTCCTTCGCGCGCCGGTTCGGAATGACGGAGGGGGCGCCCCTGCCCCGTTCCATCATCGAATACCGCTATAAGTCGGAAGAGTTGAGCCATCCCCTGGTTGCCGAGGAGCATATCACCGCCTTCGGGTGGGCGACGCCCCAGGACCTTGACGAGATGATGGCGCTTGCCCTCCGGGTCAACGATTTCCTGTCGGGCCTATTTCTCGGTATTGGACTCCGCCTGATCGATCTGGATGTGGAGTTCGGCCGATTGTGGGAGGAGGAGCAGGTGCGGATCGTCCTCGCCGACGAGATCAGCCCCGATTCCTGCCGGCTTTGGGATGCCAGGACCAACACCCGCCTGGATCAGGATCGCGGGGAGGCCGGGCTCAACGGCGCCACGTGGGTCCACCAGGAAGTGGCTCGCCGCTTGGGCATTCTGCCGGATAGCGGGCCGGTGGATGTCCAGGGGCCGACCACGGTTCAATAGGGCGCCCTTGCCAAATAAGGGGAAGCTTGGCGCACGCGCCGCAACGATGGCAATAAGTGGCGACAATACGTGGCAATGTTTTGAAGGGAGAGCACGACCATCCCATGAAAGCCCGTGTCCACATTACGCTGAAGCCCGGTGTTCTGGACCCGCAAGGAAAGGCCGTGGCCCATGCCTTGCTTACGCTCGGCTTTGCGGGTGTTGAGTCGGTGCGTCAAGGCAAGGTCATTGAGCTAGATTTGGCGGAGACTGATCGCCAACGCGCCCATGAAAACGTGAACGCCATGTGCCGCCGTTTGCTCGCCAACACGGTCATCGAGAACTACACCATCGAGTTGGACGGCTAATGGACGCAACCGCATTGATTTTGCTTGTTCTGGCGCTTTAACCGACCATGCGCGCTGCCGTCATCGTCTTTCCCGGCTCCAATTGCGACCGTGACGTGGCCGTTGCCTTGCAGCGAGCGACGGGGCAACCGGCCACCATGCTGTGGCATCGCGACACGGCGATCCCGGCGGTGGACTTGATCGTGATTCCCGGCGGTTTCTCCTACGGCGATTACCTGCGGGCTGGTGCGATGGCGGCTCATTCCCCGATCATGGCGGCGGTTCGCGACAAGGCAGAGGCCGGCGTCGCCGTGCTTGGGATTTGTAACGGCTTTCAGGTGCTGTGCGAGGCGGGCCTGCTGCCGGGCGCGTTGATGCGCAACACCGGCTTGCGCTTCGTTTGTCGCCACGTCTGGCTGCGCACCGAGCGCAACGACACGCCGTTCACATGCGGTTACCAGGATCAGCCGGTGGTACGGATGCCGATCGCCCACAATGACGGCAACTACTTTGCCGAGCCGGAAACGCTCGCCCGACTGGAAGGCGACGGTCGCGTCGTCTTTCGCTATTGCGCGCCCGACGGCGAAATTACGGCGGACGCCAACCCCAACGGCTCGCAGAACAACATCGCCGGTATCATCAGCGAGCACGGCACCGTTCTCGGCCTGATGCCCCATCCCGAGCGCGTCGTGGATGCTCTGCACGGTGGCACCGATGGCGCGGCGCTGTTCACGGCACTGGCGGAAACGCTTGGATGATGGACGGGGACGAGGCCGCAATCACGCCTGAGGTGGTCGCCGAGCACGGCTTGACAGCCGAAGAGTATGAACGGGTGTTGGAGATCCTGGGTCGGGCACCAAACCTAACCGAGCTGGGCATCTTCTCGGTGATGTGGAGCGAGCACTGCTCCTATAAGTCGTCCAAGCGGTGGCTCCGCACCCTGCCGACGGAAGCACCGTGGGTAATATGCGGGCCAGGCGAGAACGCCGGGATCGTTGACATCGGTGACGGTCAGGCTGCGGTCTTCAAAATGGAGAGCCACAACCACCCCTCCTACATCGAGCCTTACCAGGGCGCGGCCACCGGCGTCGGTGGGATTCTGCGCGATGTGTTCACCATGGGCGCCAGGCCCATCGCCAATCTCAATGCGCTCCGCTTCGGCTCCCCCGATCATCCCAAAACCCGCCACCTGGTGGCGGGAGTCGTGGCCGGCATCGGTGGCTACGGAAACTGCGTCGGCGTGCCCACGGTTGGTGGTGAATGTGCCTTTCATGAGGGTTACGACGGCAACATCCTCGTCAACGCCATGACCGTGGGTCTGGTTCAGGCCGACCGGATCTTCTATTCGGCCGCCACCGGCGTCGGCAACCCGATTGTTTACGTCGGCTCCAAGACCGGTCGGGACGGTATCCACGGCGCCACGATGGCATCGGCGGAGTTCAGCGACGACACGGAGGAAAAGCGCCCCACCGTGCAAGTTGGGGACCCGTTCACCGAGAAGCTGCTCATCGAGGCCTGCTTGGAGTTGATGGCGACGGACGCCATCATCGCGATCCAGGACATGGGGGCAGCGGGCCTCACCTCCAGTTCCTTCGAGATGGCATCCAAAGGCGGCCTGGGGCTGGACCTAGACGTGGACGCGGTGCCGGTCCGCGAAACGGCCATGACCGCATACGAAATCATGCTGTCGGAAAGCCAGGAGCGCATGCTGATGGTCCTAAAGCCCGGCCGCGAGGATCAGGCGAAACGGGTGTTCGAAAAGTGGGAGCTGGATTTCGCCGTTGTCGGCGTGACCACGGACACAGGCCGGATGCGCCTCCGCCATAGGGGGCGGATCGTCTGTGACGTGCCCATCGATCCGCTCGCCAAGGCCTCGCCCAGCTATGACCGTCCCTGGGTTGAAACGCCACCGCAAGCACCGCTTGCCGCCGCGTCTGTCGATGCCATCGACCCACTTGACGCACTGAAGCGCCTGCTCGGATGTCCCGATTTGGCCTCCAAGCGATGGATTTGGGAGCAGTACGACCACATGGTGATGGCCGACACTGTGGAGACACCGGGGGCGGGCGCCGCTGTCGTTCGCGTCCACGGTACCGAAAAGGCCTTGGCGCTTTCCACTGACTGCACACCGCGTTACTGCAAAGCCGACCCGGTCATGGGCGGTCGCCAGGCCGTGGCCGAGTGTTGGCGCAACTTGACGGCCACGGGCGCCACGCCACTCGCCATTACCGATTGCCTCAACTTCGGCAATCCGGAAAAGCCCGAGATCATGGGCCAATTCGCCGGGTGCGTGACGGGAATGGCCGAGGCATGCCGCGCCCTGGAATTTCCTGTCGTGTCCGGCAATGTCTCCCTCTACAATGAAACCAGCGGTGCCGCGATCCCGCCGACCCCGACTGTCGGAGGGGTCGGCTTGATCGCCGATGTACACCGTCGCGCGGCCTCGGGACTGACGAAAGACGGTCTTGTGCTGCTGGAGGTCGGCGGCACTGGGGGCGCGGGCTGGCTCGGCCAATCCCTCTATTTGCGCAAAATTGGCAACCGTGAAGCAGGCCCTCCGCCACCGGTGGACCTGAGCCTGGAGCGGCACACCGGTGATTGGGTGCGACGTCTGATCCATGAGGGGACGATCATTGCGTGCCAGGATATCGGCGATGGCGGCCTCCTCGTTGTCGTGGCGGAGATGGCGCTAGCGGGTGGAATGGGCGTTGTGTTGGACCCCACGGCACTGGAGCCGGGCCCGATCCATGCCCGACTGTTTGGCGAAGATCAGGGGCGCTACGTAGCGGCCGTGGCAAGAGCTTCCGTCTCCGCGATCGTTGCGCGGGCCGCAGAGGACGGCGTCGCCATCAGCATCATCGGGCACAGCGGCGGCGATCGGTTGACGCTCCCTGACCAGCGCGCCATATCCCTCGCGGAGCTGCGACAGTGCCACGAAGCGTGGCTTCCAGATTACATGCGGTCCCGGTGACCGCGACGCAGCCGTTTGGGTGCGCAACTCTCTGACCACGGGAGAGATGGCCATGGCCATGGAAGCCAACGAGATCGAGAAACTGATCAAGGCCGCGCTGCCCGATGCGGACGTGACCATTGAAGATCTGCGCGGCGACGGTGATCATTATGCTGCCCGGGTCGTGTCCGCCGCGTTTGCAGGTAAGTCCCGCGTGCAACAGCATCAAATGGTTTATAAGGCTCTGCAAGGGCGCATGGGCGGTGAACTGCACGCGCTCGCCCTGCAAACGGAAACTCCGGAAACGACCTAATCAAACCCAGCATGTCGCTCCAGGGTGGGGCTTCATGACCGTGTCGATCGCGCGCACCAAAAGAGAGGTCCAAACATGACTGAGAACGCCGTGTTTTCCCGCATCCGTGAGGACATCAAGGGCAACGACGTAGTCTTGTACATGAAAGGAACACCGATGTTCCCGCAGTGCGGTTTCTCAGCCGCCGTTGTGCAGATCCTGACCGGAATGGGCATTAAGTTCGCCGGTATCGATGTTCTGACCGATCCTTCGCTCCGCGAGGGCATCAAGCAATTCAGCGACTGGCCGACAATTCCGCAGCTTTACGTTAAGGGCGAGTTTGTGGGTGGTTGCGATATCGTTCGTGCCATGTACGACGCCGGTGAGCTGCAGAAGCTGATGGAAGAAAAGGCCGTCGCCGTCGCCTGAAGACTTGTGCCAGCGTTACTCGATCTGTTGGGTGTTCTGCAGAACGTTCTGATTGATCGCTTCGGTACCTGCCTCCACGGCCTCGGTCCCAAGTTCGAGGTTTGGTGGAATGGCTGTGCGGTCGGCGTACAGGACGTTGATCGCCTGTAGCATGTTCAAGAAGTACGTGTAGACACGTTGCTCTAGGTCGTTGTATCGGGCCCGTAGGGCGAGGCCGGTGGTGCCGGGAATGGGTGCGTCGCCGGCCTGCGCGCGGCGGAGCGACTCCGTGT
The DNA here is from genome assembly GCA_964619055.1 of uncultured Rhodospirillaceae bacterium. Lineage (GTDB taxonomy): Bacteria > Pseudomonadota > Alphaproteobacteria > Rhodospirillales > Defluviicoccaceae > CAYVUM01. The sequence goes on along the minus strand of CAZUDB010000005.1, from coordinate 2,425 downwards.
AGACCCGTTCCACGTCGATACCGAGCGCCTCCAGCTCGTGGGCAATGCCAAACTCGAACTCGTCGCGAAGCTCCGATCCGAAGTATGTCTCGATCAACGCACGCAGCCGGACCTCGTCGGCTACCCATTCCGCGCGTGCCTTCCGATACTGGTTCAGGCGCGACGCGATGTCGTTGGGACCGAGCTTGTCATCATAGGACCACGTGAGCGCCGAGATGACTTGCAGGTTGCGACCGACCTCCTTGGTGACGGAGGTGAAGATATCCCGGCGCATGTGGACGACGAAATCGTGATATCGGACTAAGCGATTTCGGTTCCGGTCAACGTCACGATTATCAACGGCGCGGGCATGCAGCCTTTGCTCAACCACCTCCTGCTCGTAGTAGCTCAATCCACCGAACAGCGCAGCCGCAAACGCAAATCCAAAAAACAACAAAACGAACTTCTCGAGAAAGGACGAAGACGCTAGCGTGCTGTGTTCAACGGCTCGTGTGCGGTTTTGCACCAACGGGGCGGGGTCACGGTCTGACTTGACCACGTGTTGCTTCGGACCATCTGCATCGGGCATGCCGGTGTTCCTCTTGCCGTACGCGCTTTCTACCAACGAATTCCAAACTGTACCTGATCCATCGCAAGCGCACCAGTCTAGGACGTGGAACAGCACCCCCAAGCAGGGCCCTACCGCTCGTTAGCCGTCACAGCGGCGACCAAGCGTGTGTCGCCCTAAAGCGCACCCTGATGTATCAAGAGCTGGGCGGGATTGCCATCCGCGTGGCTAGACCGAACCGCCAGCCAGCAAGAACAGCGGTGCCACGGCCTCGGCCCGCCGGAATGCGCCACCCCGGAGGATCTCGTTCCGCATGGACGTTGTCTCGCTGTTCTCGATCATCGTGTTCGCCGTGGCTTGGTGGTTCTATGCGCGAACGCCGCGCATAGAACGTGTGGTCAAACTGTTTCTTGCCATCCTGATGGGCATGGCGGCGACTGTCGGCGTGCTGGGGATCCTCAACCGCTGGATCATGGCGTCCCTTCACGGCTGAAGCGGGGTCGCTTCAGGGGGCAACGCTCGCCGCTGACGCAGCAGTATCCCGTCCATCGCTGACCGGGGCGAGAGCCAACCGGCCGACAGCGGACAGTGAGACGACAGCTTCAATCTGTTGCTGCTCAACTTCCGAAAGTTCGGTCTTGTAGCGATACAAGGACTGCTTTGGGTTTTTTAGTACGTTGAAGTAAGCGTTCTTATCATCGCTCACACTCAATAGACCATCAACAAATTTCTGCATTTGATCGTCAAATTCTACATCAATAAATTCTGCGAGGTTTTTCGTCGTATCCCTAAGATTTGTGCACAAATCTTCGTAGCGAACGATCCGATAATTGGGTTCGCCCTTGAGTTCTTCGTAGACGGCGCTGTTGTGAATCATCCACTCATAGGCGGCCTGCTTTTCCCAAGGCCATGCCAGAACCTCGTCCAACGTAAATGGGTAGCTTGTCGCCTCGTTCATGCGGGCGACGGAGTGGATAAAGAGTCGATCCGGCATCTTGCCTTGCTTAAAGCCACGCCGTCGCGATGAAATCACTGCACAGGGGTGGCGAATCAAATGCATGATTTTGATGTCCGGCATAGATCTTAAGAAGAGTCCGGCGCGACACAGGGAGCTAACGGACTTAATCAGGTAAACCGGCTCACAGTTGTTCGATGAAAAATCCGGAACTTTGATGGGAATACCAGCTTTTTCGAGGCCGCCCGCCATATAAATTGACATGACATGCAGTTTTCGATCAAGATCAGTGCGGTATACTTTTTCGAAAATTGGGCGGCTCGAAACAGTTTTACTAGTCTGATTTTTGATCATCTGCTCGACGTAGGCAATTGTTTTTTGCCTGTTCTCGATATATTCTTCCGGTTTTGGTAAATACGGGATCGTGTTATTGATCAAAGTTGTATCGGGTTCGTGCCGATAGCGCACGATGCGGGAACTGTCCAACAGCTTGGCCAATAGGGTCGTGCCCGACCGTCCTCGTCCAAGAACCATACTGAGCTTGCTCGGCATTTTGCTCATGCGTCGGACCTTCCTGAAGTGGCACCGGTGTGGCGGCCAGTGGGTCGCCCACGTCCCATGATCGATCCGACCGGTGCGGACCACGATCACCCGGGCGCGTCGACCGAACTCGCCTAGATAGGTGATACTGGCACAGCAATAAGATACCAAACCTTAACGGCGCCGTTCCTTGGTGGCACTTCAGGAAGCAGCGAGCAAGCGCATGCGTGGCGTCGCCACGTGGGAACCACGGTAAGGATGGGCAGCGACGGGCGTTAGCCGAACCGGTGCAAGCCGTCCTTTGCCCACTTTGTAGCCAGCGCCCGCGGCCTGACGGCTAAGCCAGCGCGAAGTTGTCGATGAAGTCGGTCTGGTCGAGTTGC
>CAZUDB010000004.1:0-98960 GCA_964619055.1 uncultured Rhodospirillaceae bacterium | reverse complement strand
CTAGCCAAAATGCGCGAAATGCTGATCGCCCACCCAAAGGTCTCCCCCAATCCGGCCCGGGTCCGGGTATTCGGCTTGGCTGAAAACGGCATCGTGCTTGACGTGTTCGTCTATGTGCTGACACCGGATATCAACGAATACCATGCCATCCTTGAGGATCTTCTTTTGCGCGTCATGCGGATTCTGGAAGACGCCGGCACTGGCTTCGCGCTCCCCATGCAACTGCAACCGCCGATGTCGTTCGAATACGATGAAGAGCGTGCTCGTGCCGCGGAGGAGGAGGTTGAGGCTTGGCGCAAGCAGGGTCGTCTGCCGTTCCCAGAGTTTGCGAAAGAAGACCGGGGTCGGGTCGACGGCACTCTCGACTACCCGCGCGAGGGCTCGCCGGATTTCACCCCGTCGCAGCATGCACCGGACTTGAGGGCGCTCGCGCCGACGTCAGATCGGGGGCCACTGCGCACCTGACGCCGTTTGGCACGCCGGCAAAGCGGCTGCGAGAGCGAAGTCTATTCGACCGTCGTCTGAATCTGGTCTTGGCTGTGTGTGCACGTCCGTCATCGCTTGCTGTCATCCGGACCCAAATGAGCCGGATACGCCTCGCCGGTGCTGGCCGCGAAGCTGACAGCACCGCTCGTCAACGTGCCAAGCGCCTGCCTCCGCCCCTGTAAGCGTTGGCCCTGGGGTTCTCCTTGCAGACACGCAGCCTCCACATGATCGGCCCTGCCGATCCCGACGCGATCGATCTCAGAGTGACGGGCCGTGGTGCGCAGTACATAGACCGCCGGGCTCGATCGGCCCGTTTGGCACCGGATTCGTCAATGAACCGGGTAACCGTGCCGCCTTGCCAATGGCGCGTGGTTTCGGCGAACTTGCGGACGATCACAATACGATCGAGTCGGTGGCGCATGTCGTCGTGCCGGGCGCCGAGTTGGTGCTTGCTGTCGTCACGCTATAGATGCTGTTTTAGGTCACGCGACCGTTGATCCAGGAGGATGAGCTAGTCGTGACTATCGCTAGCGAAGCCATCGACGCGGTTTGGTATCAGAGGTCGGACGAACCGACGGATCGGAACGCTGCTCTATGTTCAGAAAACGCTGGATCCTTGGGATACTTGGTGTCGTCGCCGTTCTCGGGTTAACGGGATTTCTCAGCATAAACTCTATCGTCGGCGGCTTACTCGAACGGTTTATGCTAAAGACCGATGACATCATCGTGGAGCGACGTCCGGACAACGCCTACGAGCAACTCTTCTCATACTATGTCGAATATTGCACGCAAAGCCAATGGCGCAGACTAGACGGCTCGGGGCGCGGTAATCCATTTGCTCACGCTGTGATGTACATTAAGGGCGCCTGCAAGGACTATAATGCCCCGTTTCCGCAGTTGCGCCGCTGCCGAACGGTCGCCAAGGAGCTAAGTGACCCGGAACATGGCGCGGGCGTCAGTGTCGGTCGCTGGTTTCGCAACGTTAACTTCGTTGTTGTTCCCGGATATGAATTGTTCTACGCGGGCAATTTGAAACCTGGAGAAACGCTGACACAAGCGCATTTAAAGGCCACCGTACGCGATGTCATTGATAAAGGCGTATTTTACGGTGTCGAGTTGCATCCGAATTGGACCGGCAACAAGAACTGGACCCTTGAAGAGTACGTGGCTGATCAGTCCATAGGAACGGACTTTGCCATGCAGTTCGCGCGTAATGCATTCTGTGCGCGTGTGCCTGTTAACGAAGCAGCACTCGACGAGGTGATCGCATTCTTAAACGACAAGAATGAAGAGTATGCGACGGGTGAGGCTGACTATAATTGGAGCCTCCTTGCCAACAATTGCGTCCATACACTGCGTAACGCCTTGGCTGCGGCAAACATTTGGTCGCCCATGTCAGTCGGAAACGTCAAGATTCGCCATCTCTTCAACGTCGCGGCACCGGCGAACGAGTTCGTGAACCTTGGCTTGCTCGGCGCGGAGGGCCCGCTGGACACATACAGTGAGGTTCACCGGAGTGGCCCGGCTCGGGACGCGCTACACGATTTCGGCTGGCTGCCGACGCGCCACGGCGCGCTGGTTAAGACCTTGCCGGTACACACACCCAATGACGTCTATGAGACGGGTTTTCGGCTTTTCGTCGTGCAGTCGCCTCTCCGAATCACCAAGACCCAGGGTGCGGTCCGCCTGTTATCCGACGAGCGATTTGTGGAGCTGGACGCAAACCTCCGCTATTTCCGGGATCGATACGACGCGATCCTTGCTAAACACGATGCCCAAGTTAACCGCCTTGCAAGCGTTCGCGGCACGCGCTTTCGCCGCGTCGAACGTCTCCACTACCAGTACATTCAACGCCAACGCGCTGACGTGGACGCCATGCTCAGCAAGCTCTAAGCGCTTGGGAAGTAACGGCCTCCAGGGTCTAGCCTCCGCCGTCAGCACGAAACAAGGCCATCACGCGGTCGAATGCTTGTCGCATACCTTAAAAGGATAAGGAACATCCCATGAGCAAAAAGACAGTCGCCATTGCCTGCCAAGGCGGCGGCACTCACGCTGCTTTTACATGGGGCGTCTTGACGCAGATCCTGGAGACAAAACAGAAATGGGACCGAGAGCCTGGGGACAGCGCTACTTTTGATATCACCGCCGTTAGCGGCACTTCAGCGGGAGCGCTCTGTGCTCTGGCCACTTGGTACGGGCTTGCACCGAACACGGCGGATGCCGATTGCGGCACCATCGATAAGGCGATTGAACGTCTCAACCATCTTTGGACTACGTTCGCTGCTAACACGCCCATCGAGAAAACACACAATGAAACGGTCAGTGCCCTATTGAATCTGAAAGAAAAGGGGGCGCCTTTCCCGGACTCAAGCCCCTACGAGATATACGGGGATATGGCAGTCAGAGCGCTGTCCCTCCTCGGAGCCCGCCAACAGTATGTGTCGTTCCCAGGACTGCTGAAATCCATCTGTCCACATTTTGGCTCCGTCGACTGGTCGGCGACGGCGAAGACAAACCGGCGCATGCTGGTCGGCGCTATCGAAGTCTATAGCGGGAACTTCGAGGTCTTCGATTCGGACAAAACCCTCGAGGACATGGGCCTGCGGCCCCCACACAAGGAAAGCGACCAGTACGACACCACACGGTGGCGCATGCGCCGCGCCGTCTCGTTGGAGGGGGTTGCGGCGTCCGGAACGCTACCCGAGGTCCTTCCCGCCCAGTGCGTCGAGGACCTCACGTTTCCCACATGCGTGCCTGGTCAGAGCATCCAGCGCGACGGCTACTATTGGGATGGGCTCTACTCGCAAAACCCGCCAGTACGCCAATTCCTGGATCGCAAGTCCAAGGATGAAAAGCCCGACGAAATTTGGGTCATCCGCATCAATCCGCAAGAAATCGACAGAGAGCAAAAATTGACCAGCCTCGAAGATATTCGGGACCGGGAAAACGATCTCGCCGGGAATTTGTCCCTCAATCAGGAGCTGGACCACATCCACTCCATGAACAACTGGCTTGTGGCAGCCGGCAGCGAGATCCCTGTACTAGCCAATCACAAGGTTGTTGACGTTCGAACAATCAAAATGACCCGCGAGACGGCATGGGGCCTTCGTCGCACATCGAAATTTGACCGCAACCCGGTGCATTTGCGGAAGCTTCATGACGAGGGCCGCCTGGTGGCCTCGAATTGGCTTCGAGCATGGCGATCCCTTGGCAGCGATTTCGAGTCCTATCCCAACGACGCTCGTTATCCTGAGGAACGCTAAGTCCCAGCGGACCGCGGCGTTCGGCGACGGCCGGCCCAATCGCACCGCTCCCTCGGGACCAGGGTTGGTGCGGTGCCCACCTCAACGACGGAGTTTGCAAGATGATCGAAATCGGGGGCATTCTCCTCGCGCTCGGGCTGCTCATGTTCTTGGCCTTTCGGGGGATCACTCTCATCCTGCTTGCCCCAGGTACGGCCATGCTTGCCGTACTTTTGACGGGTGGCCTGCCGATCCTCGCAGCCTACACACAGATCTTCATGGTTGGCACGGGCAACTTTATCGTCTCGTTTTTCCCTTTATTTCTTTTGGGTGCCATTTTCGGCAAGCTGATGGACGATAGCGGGTCCGCGAAGTCCATCGCACGATCAGTAAGCGCAAAGCTCGGTCCCAAGCAGTCAATTGTCTCAGTAGTGCTCTGCTGCGCTGTGCTGACCTACGGCGGCGTCTCGGCCTTTGTCGTGGCCTTCGCAATTTTTCCGGTGGCAGCGGCACTTTTCCGCTCCGCTGATATACCCAAGCGCCTTATCCCTGGGGCACTGGCGCTCGGCGCTTTCTCGTTCACTATGTCCGCCCTGCCAGGCACGCCGGCCATCCAAAACGCCATCCCCATGCCGTTCTTTGAAACCACTGCATTCGCGGCGCCAGGTCTCGGCGTCATCGCCTCCCTCATCATGGCCGTGCTTGGGACCGTTTGGTTGAACAGGCGTGCGGCCCGCGCGCGTGCTGCCGATGAGGGATACGGTGAGCACGCTGACAAGCTGCCGGAAGTCGACGTCGTAATGCGTGAGCAAGCGCAAGAACGGGGTTTCGACCTCGCCGAGTTGCCCAAACAGCCGGCGGATACTGAAGACCTGCCCTCCTTTGCGGTGGCGTTGCTGCCAGTCATTGTCGTCATCGTTGCCAATTTCGGTTTCATTCAGCTCATCGTTCCGATGATGGATACGTCCTATTTGGCGGAGCCGCGATTTGGAGAGACAACGATTGAGAGCGTGCGCGGCGTTTGGGCGGTCATAGCGGCCTTGTTTCTCGCCATTCTCTTCCTGATCGCCTTCAACTGGCGGCGACTGACCGACTTGCGGGCGAGCCTTGACAAGGGAGCCGACGCCTCGGTGCTCCCCATCTTCAATACCGCCAGCTTGGTTGGGTTCGGCGCAGTGATCGCCGCTCTGCCAGTTTTTGACGTGATCACCGAAGCGGCCCTTTCAATCGGCGGCGGCAATCCGCTGATCGGTGTCGCGTCTTCTGTTTCGCTGCTGTCGGCGATGACTGGCTCGGCCTCCGGTGGCATGACCATTGCTCTCACGTCGCTAGGCCCAACGTTCGTCGACCTCGCGAACGCCGCGGGCGTCTCTTTGGAAGCCATGCACCGCGTAACTGCGGTCGCCTCCGGCGCATTGGACGCCTTACCTCACAATGGCGCTGTCATCACGCTTCTAACGGTGTGCGGGATTAGTCATCGAGATGCCTACCTTGATATCTTCGTTGTCGCGATTGCCGTGCCGATCGTTGCGCTAATCGCAATCATCTTCCTTGGCAGTTTTTTCGGCGCATTCTGAACGCGGCCCAGTTCATGTTTAATAGTGGTGTGGGTTCGGCGAAACAGCGCAGCTATAAACTCGATCGACAGGTTCAGGACTCAAGACTCGTCATGAAGAATTCATTACAAGCAGATGTCAAAAAACAGATCTCCGGGACTCGGGAACCAGAATTTTTTTGCTTACCTGTTCGTTCCCGCCCAAGCGTATCCTAATGGCCGACCGGTGCGGGCCACTATACCGGCAATGACAAGATGATGATCATCTCAATGAAAAACTCCTTAGGAGTATGTCTGCTTGCATAGAAAATGTACAACATTCGGGATAAAATTCCGAATTAGTTATACACCTAAATAACAAAAATAAATATACAAAAACATAATATTTACTATACAAATACATTAATGAAGAATATATTGGTCGAACCTACTTTTTTGAAAGAAATAAGGATGATGAATTCGCAAGAAAAATAAACAAATACGGAGAGGGCGCTACGCAAGTTCATACTCGTCTTGTTTGTCTGTGGCTGGATCGCGACCGGGCGGTTTGATGCCGAAGAACACCGAATAGAGCACGGGTACGACGCCAAGCGTCAACACAGTACCGAAGACTAGACCGAAGGCGATGATGACCGCCATCGAAAAGAAGAGGGGATCGGCCGACAGGATCAGCGGCATCAGTCCAAAAACTGTGGTGATCGTCGTCATAACTATGGGGCGGAACCGAGAGATGGCAGCGTTGACGATGGCGGCGTACCGGTCACCGCCGTTCATCAGCTCAGTATCAAATTTATCGATGAGCACAATTCCATTGTTGATGATCACTCCCGCCAAGCTGAGCAGACCCAGCATCGCAAAAAAGTCGAATGGCGCCTCCATCAGGAGGAGCCCAAGAAAGGCACCAGTGAAGGCGAGCGGAATCGTGATGAAGATAATGAGCGGCCTACGGAATGAATTGAATTGCCAGATTAGAAGCGCCACGATCCCGAATAGGCATGCGGGCATCCAGCCCTTGATCTTGCCAAGAGTTTCCTCGCTGTTCTCAATTTCCCCGCCAACTTCCCATCGGTAGCCGGGCGCCAACTGCAGGTCCTCGATCAGCGGCAGGGCTGCCTCCAGAAGCTGAGGTGCTTTTAGCGTTTCGTGCTTAACTTCGACGGTAAGGGAGCGTTCCTGATTGCGCCGCGAGATGCGATAGAGGCCGAAATCCGTGCGAATGTCGGCGATCTGCGTTAGTGGCACCAACTCGCCGGTCTGAGAGGACACGACCTTAACGTTCCACAGATCGCCAAGACCGGTGCGTTCTTCTGCGACCGAGCGCGCGACGACTGGGATCGCCAGATCGCCCTCGCGGTACTCGGTGACTTCGAAACCATCCATGTGGGATTGGAGCGACATGGCCACGTCTCGCGACGAAACGCCGGCCCGCCGTGCCTGCGCCTGATCCACGAGGATCCGAGCCTTAGGTGTTTCGTTCTCCCAATCACTGCGAACGTCTAGAGTACCGGGCATGGCCTGCAGTCCATCCACCAGTCTATCGCCCTTCTGGAGCAGCGTTGCGGCATCGGGGCCGTAGAGACGGATTTCGACAAGGCCCGGTTCTTCGGCGCCGAGCCACATTTGCTTTACGCGGCCGGCGGCCTCGGGGAACTGATCAAGCAGATGCGTTCGAAGCCTGTCGATCACCGGTTCGACCTGATCGCTGGTTTCGGTATTTACAACGAGGAAGGCAACGTGAGGGGCCGGCGTAACTGGCGAAAGCACGAGGAAGAACCTTGGACCGCCGGTGCCGACATAGGCCACGGTGCTCGTAATTTCGGGATTAACTGCCTCGTCGGACAGCCAGGCTGTCAAGCGCTGAACCGTCTCGTCCGTGCTCGCGATCTGGTAACCCGCCGGCAGGTCGATATAGACGAGAAACTGATTGCGGTCGCTCGGCCCGAAGAACTCGCGTACGAGCAAAGACACGATGACGCCACCGAGAACGATTGCCACAACCGCGCCGCCAAGCACGAAGACCCGTCTGCGCATCGTCCGCTCGAGCAGCCTGCGGTAGCTGCGATATACACGCCCGGCGTATGGGGCCTCGCCATCGCTTTGCCGCTGGCCTCCTGAGCTGCTTTCCGCTGGCGTTACGGTTTTTAGGGATGGCTCGACCTTCATAAACCAGAAGCACATGGCCGGCGTCACGTACATCGAGAGAAACCACGAGCTCAACAACAGCACGATCACGACCATCGGCAACGAAAAGGCGTATTCCCCGACCTGACCATCGATCAGTAGCATGGGCATGAATGCAAGGATCGTGGTCAACGAGGAGGTGAGCAATGGAACCGACAGCGTTCGGCCCGTCTCGACGCAGGCTTCGCGCCGGCCTTGGCCGCGTTCCAGACGGCTGCGGATTTCCTCGGCAATAACGATCCCGTTGTCGACCAGCATGCCGAGGGCAATGATCGAGGACGCGATCGACACTCGCTCGAGCTCAAGGCCGATTTGTCCCATGACTATGAGACCGAACAGCATAGTCAACGGAACGAAGGAGCCAACGATGAGGCCCGTACGGACGCCCAGAAACAGCACGACCACAACAAGAACGATAACAATCGTCTGGTAGACGTTGCCTAGTCCGCCGTTCACTGCAGCTTCGACAAGGTCCGGCTGGAACGTCGCAAACTCCATTACGTAACCAATGGGCAGTTGCGACTGCAGCTCGTCGATCTTCTCCGTCAGCCGCTGTCCGAACGCGACCGAATTGACGCCCGGCGTGATCGAGACACTGATCACGATCGCCCGTTCGCCGTTGAAGTAAGCGAGGTCGCGGGGCGGGTCGGCGTAATCTCGCTCGACCATCAGGATATCGGCGAGACGGATCGTTTGGCGTGTGCGGGGGATCGTGATCTCGACATCCTCGATATCCTCGACGCTTCGGAAGTTGCCGGTCGGCACGACGATCACGTCCTGGGCGGCCGCATCTACCCGCCCGCCCGGTAGAACGACATTCTGCTCGGCCAGGGCCCCCACGATCTCCCCGGCCGTGATGCCGAACTGTGCTAGCCTAGACGCCGAGAAGTTCAGGTACACCTGCTCTTGGTGAACGCCGTGCAGCTCGACCTTGCGGATGCCAGGAAGCTCGTACAAGCGGTCGCGAACGTCGCGGGCGACGATGCGCATGTCCGACATGGAGAAGCCGTCGCTCCACAGCGCGATCGTTGCGACCGCGGTTAGGCCGAACTCATCGTTGACGAACGGGCCGAGCGTCCCCGTCGGCAGCCTGGGCTTCACGTCAGCCATTCTGTTTCGGACGTTCTGCCAAATTATGTCGAGATCGTTGAACTCATCCCGCGTGTCAGCATGCACGACGGCTAGACCGTTCCGCGATTCCGACCGGATATCTGCGAGTTCCGGCAGAGTGCGGAGCTCCGCCTCGATCCTGCGGGTAACCAACTCCTCCATGTCCTCGGCCTCCATGCCGGGGAATGCCGCCGTGACCACGATCTCACGGATAACGATCGGCGGATCTTCCTGGCGCGGAAAGGCGAGGAATTGGTTCAAGCCGAGAATGATGACTGCGGCGATGAACAGGATGGTCAGCCGGTTGGCCTGCAGCGAGAAACGCGTGATGAAAGACATAACCGAGAACTGCTTTCGTGGTATGGATGCCCAGGATGGCGTGCCGAGACGATCAGGTTCACCGCTCCATCAGTCGCACCTCCTGTCCGTCTCTAAGAAAACTCACGCCCGCGACCGCCACGATGTCCCCGGCGCGGACACCGCGGTTCACGACGACATCATTGTCACGAATTCCGCTGCTCTCGATTGGCGTGCGGCTTACGGTTGATGAGTCCGTATCGAAAACGAAAATGAAGCTGGTTCCGGTCTCCTCGCCAGGCACAAGTGCTCGCAGTGGAACGAGGTACGCGTCAGCCGAGTTTTCTACGCCCAGGATCAAGGTCACGTTGGCGGTGACGCCGGCACGGATGTCCGTGCCATCGGCGTCATCGAAGGCAACGCGAACCGGAAAGGCGTTGGCAGCGCCGGCTACTCTCCCGACTTCTGATACAACACCACTGAAAGTCTCCGTCGAAACCGCGGGAACACGTATCTCTGCTGGGAGCCCGAGGTACACTTGGCTGATCTCCGACTCCGGGATGCTGATCGCCGCCTCCATGGCGCCTTCCCTGTTGAGCTCAAACACCGGTTCGCCGCGGGCAACTTCCTGAAAGGAATTGACAAGACGCTCGGCAACGATCCCGTCGAACGGAGCCCGAAGAACGGCTTCCTCAAGATCGCGCCTAGCCAAGTTTAGACGCGAGTTAACGTAGCTTAGGTTCTGGCGGGCGCTGTGGTACTCGGCCTCGGCTTGGTCAATCGTCCTTGCCGCCACGGCTCCTTGCGCGACCTGTTGGAACCGTTCCCAGTTGCGCTTCGCGTCGGTCAACTCTGCTTCGGCGCGTCCAAGCGACGCTTCCGCAGCTTCGACTTTCAGGTGGAACGTGCTATCGTCAAGAAGCGAGAGGATGTCACCTTTGGAGACTCGATCACCCACGTCAACATTGACCTTCTGAACGTTCCCCGGAACTTGGAAGCTAATGCTGGCAGTATCTGACGGCTCGACGACGCCTGAATATCTGCGTGGTTGACCGTCGGCTCGCTCCGTGACCGTGATGCTCTTGATCGCCCGCACAGCTTCGGAGGACATGGGCGTCTCGTCGCTGCATGCCATGAGTAGCGACAGCGCGATCACGAGCGTCGGTAACAGTAACCCTTTCGTTGACCAGACCATTTGATGCCTCCAGGCTCTACATTTTTTCCGCTGATGAGGTGGCAGAATCACCCCGCTAATTGGATCTGGAACGTTCTGGGAAACTTTGTGAATTGCCCCCACAAACGAGACCAGTTTCTGAGTGAGAAGGCGAGCGGATGGATCTCACCCCGATTTTGGTACGCATTTCATGCGACTTTTCGGGCTGGGCTAAGTAGGGCCGCGAAGGCGTTCGGCGTCAAGGTTCCGAGTGCCGAATGCGGCCGATTGTCGCGTAGTCGATCCTCCATTCGTCGATACACTGCCGGGCATCGGCCATGGACGGGAACCTTGACGCGTTCAGGCACTTTTGCCGGACACGGCTGTTGAAGGCTTCCGTACACGCGTTATCATCAGGTTTGCATGGCCTTGAGAAGTCCGGTTCGGCCTTGTTTAGCCGCGCCCACTGATCAAGCAGGCGTCCCGCAAAGTTGATGGCTCGACGGCTCGGTACAACGCTACCGAGGTTGACTTTTCCGCAAGACCGATCGCCCCGTCTTTTAACGTCCATGCGCCCGATGACCCCGCGCGAGCATCGGAGATGATGACGACTTCAGCTTAAACACTTCAGCGTTATGGATTGTCCGACCGGTACCAAACTTAGAAGCGATTACGTATATCTCCTTGAGATAACAGTGGAGTTGCAGCGTAATGAGAGCATCCTTTGCCGCCTTAATGGTCCTGCTGTTGGGGGTGGCGGGCGACCGCGTCTATGCGGAAGACCCGAAAACGGCCGTGTTCGCTGGAGGCTGCTTTTGGTGCGTTGAATCGGATTTCGACAAGGTTCCGGGCGTCTTGAAAACCATCTCGGGGTACACGGGTGGCAGTTTGGAGAATCCGACTTACGAGCAGGTGACCATGGGTGGGACCGGGCACCGCGAGGTCGTGGAGATCACCTACGACCCGAGTGTCGTCAGCTACTCGGATCTTCTCATGATCTTTTGGCGCTCCATCGATCCGACGGACGGGCGCGGGCAGTTCTGCGACCGGGGCCATTCCTATTCAACGGCAATTTACACGACAACGGACGAAGAACGTGCATTGGCGGAGGCGTCAAAGAAGTCTGCGGAAGCCTATCTAGATACAGAGGTCGCAACCGCAATCGAACCGGCAAGCGAATTCTATCCCGCAGAAGCATATCATCAGGATTACTATAAGAAAAGCCCACTCAGGTATCGGTATTACCGGTGGAACTGTGGGCGCAACCAACGCGTCGAGGCTGTGTGGGGCGATCAGGCCTACAAAGGTATTCCCAAGAAGGACTAAGCATTGCTGTCCGCACGGCGTGCGTGAGCCGGGATCCATCGTTGCTGTTTGGGGGCTCGCCCTATCGGAACAGAGCTTGCGGCAGCCACGTGGCCAATTCCGGCATGGCGGCGATGACGATCAGGGTAAACAGTTGAATTACGACAAAGGGAATGATGCCGCGATAGATGTCAAGCGTGCCGACATTGTCCGGCGCCACGCCGCGCAAGTAGAACAGCGCAAAACCGAATGGTGGCGTCAAGAAGCTGGTTTGCAGGTTGATGGCGATCATCACTCCGAACCAGATCGGGCTGATATCCATCTGCAGCAGTATTGGTCCGACGATCGGCACCACCACGAAGATGATCTCGATGAAGTCCAAGAAGAAGCCCAGGACGAACATCACAAGCATCACCGCAAGCATGGCGCCGAACACACCGCCCGGCAGCCCCTGCAACATCTCGGCAACCAGATCGTCGCCGCCGAAGCCGCGAAAGACCAGGGAAAACACTGATGCCCCGAGCAAAATCACGAACACCATGCAACTGATTTGGAGCGTTGCCCGCATGACGCTGTTCAGGACGGCGGTCTCGCGGACACGCGACAGCGCCACGAGCAAGCCCCACAGAATGGCGAAACAAAGCCCAACCGCGACCAGGAACGCGGCCTGGTCGTCAAGCGGTACGGTCTCGCGCTGCATCCGCAGGTCAAAGGCCGATGTGATCAGAAGTTGGCCGATAATGGCAAGGCCGGCGGCATAGATCGGCGTGTCCGTGCCGCGATCGAGCCAGCGGCCTAGAGAAAAGGGCGCGAGGAGCATGGTACCAAGGCCGCGGCGCCGATGACGGGGCACCTCGCGTTGTACACTCATCTCCGATGCGGTACGGCGTCCGGCGAGAAGAAGGGCACCAACAGAACCGACGGCTGCGGCCTCGGTGGGCGTCGCAATGCCTCCGAGAATGGAGCCGAGGACCGATAGGATAAGCAGGGCCGGCGGCACCAGGACGGTCAAGACGCGCTTGCCGAGCTGGTCGACCATTTCTCCTTCGGCTACTAGCGCCGGGCACGCGGCGGGTGAAATTAGCGATTTGATCAGGATCCAGCCCATGTAGAGGCCGACCAGCAGCATGCCGGGAAGAAAGGCGCCAGCAAACAGGTCGATAACCGACACCGGTTCCGGGGCCCAGTTACCCGTTGCCCGCTGCGCCTCGGCGTAGGCGCCCTGAAGGATATCACCGAGCAGGACCAGCACGATCGACGGCGGGATGATTTGCCCAAGTGTGCCCGAGGCGCAGATGGCGCCCGTGGCGAGTTTCGGGTCATAGCCAGCCTTCAGCATCGTCGGCAGCGACAACAAACCCATGGTCACAACGGTGGCGCCGACGATCCCGGTCGAGGCGGCGAGCAACATGCCCACGAACACGACCGAGAGCCCGAGGCCACCTCGCATCCGGCCGAACAGCAGGCCCATAGTCTCTAGAAGCTGTTCGGCGATGCGTGCCCGCTCCAGCATCACGCCCATGAACACGAAGAGCGGGACGGCAACGAGCACCTCATTGATCATCACGCCGAAGTAACGCGACGACAACCCGCCCAGCAGCCGGAGATCGAACAGATCGAAGGCAGCGCCGATGCCGGCAAACACCAGGGCGGTGCCAGCGAGGCTGAAGGCGACCGGAAAGCCCAGCATCAGCACGCCGCAAACGACAACGAACATGACCAGGCTGAGGATCTCCGCGCCCATGGCCCTTAAGCCCGGGTGCCGTCAGAATGGCCAGTCAGGACCAGGACAGAGCGGCCCGCCAGCGATAGTCCCTGCAAGCCCAGGAGAATACAAAAGGCGAGGATTACCGACTTCAGTAGGAATAAGCCGGGCAGGCCTCCGGCCTCGCGCGATTCTTCCAAGCGGAGCCACGACGCTTCCACATACGGAAACGACACGATCCAAATCATGACAAGAACCGGAAGAAGCAGAATTAGGGCGCCGGAAAGGTCAACCCAGGCGCGAAAGCGTGGGCTGGCATCGCGATAAAGGATATCGACCCGGACGTGACCATCGTGCAGCAGCGTGTAACCCGCACCGAGCATGAATACGGCGCCATGCATCCAGACATAGGATTCTTGAAGCCACACCAGCCCGAAAGAAAACACGTAGCGGAGTACAACAACTGCAAAGGTCACAATCACCATAGTGAGCGTCAGCCAAGCGACGGTCTTACCCACCCATTCGTTGAGCGTGTCGATCAGCCGAACGAGAACGGCCACAACCGCCATGAGGTCACGCCATCATGGCAGCAGCAATGCGTGCAGTCGCTGTACGAATTTGGACCAGGATTCGCTTCTCCCGCAGTCGCGGAGGTTTTTATAAGCACCTCGCACGTCACAGGACGTAGCAGCCTCAACGGCCCAAGTAAACCAACACCGGGACAGGGAGCGGGATAAGGGGCGGATCGCCGAAGCATGCTATGCCGACACCCTCATGCGCGACGCCGTATCTTGGACTTGGCAAGATGGGGCGCCAGATGCTGGCCTGTGTAGCTGTCGGCCACGTTCGCCACAGCTTCGGGCGGACCTTCGGCAACGATGCGCCCGCCCCCAGAACCGCCTTCTGGGCCCAAGTCGATGATCCAGTCGGCGGTTTTAATCACTTCCATATTGTGTTCGATAACGATGACTGTGTTGCCGGTGTCGACCAGGGCCTGCAGGACTTCGAGCAGTTTGCGGACATCCTCGAAGTGAAGGCCCGTTGTCGGCTCGTCGAGAATGTAGACCGTGCGCCCGGTGGCGCGGCGTGACAGTTCCTTGGCCAGCTTGACGCGTTGTGCTTCACCGCCAGAGAGCGTTGTGGCTTGCTGGCCCAAATGGATGTAGCCGAGACCGACTCGCTCAAGCGTCGCCAGCTTGTCACGGATCACGGGTACCGCCTTGAAGAAGTCCCACCCTT
Source organism: uncultured Rhodospirillaceae bacterium (assembly GCA_964619055.1). Lineage (GTDB taxonomy): Bacteria > Pseudomonadota > Alphaproteobacteria > Rhodospirillales > Defluviicoccaceae > CAYVUM01. The sequence goes on along the minus strand of CAZUDB010000004.1, from coordinate 84,687 downwards.
CCTCAACGGTCATATCCAGAACATCGGCGATCGATTTGTCCCGAAAGCGGATTTCCAGAGTCTCTCGGTTGTAGCGCCGGCCGTGGCAGGTATCACACTGCACATAGACATCGGGCAAAAAGTGCATTTCGATCTTTATGACGCCGTCGCCCTGACACGCCTCGCAGCGCCCGCCCTTAACGTTGAAGGAGAACCTGCCCGGTTTGTAACCACGAATTTTGGCGTCCGGGAGCTCCGCGAACCAATCGCGAATGGGGGTGAAGGCGCCGGTATACGTGGCAGGATTTGACCGGGGGGTGCGGCCGATTGGGGACTGGTCGATGTCGATGATCTTGTCGACGAGTTCAACGCCGTCGAGCCGTTCGTGGGCGCCCGGGTGCTCTCTAGCACCATGGAGACGGCGGGCTAGTGCTTTGTACAGTGTCTCAATCACCAGCGTGGACTTGCCGCCGCCGGACACACCGGTCACGCATGTCAGCGTGCCGAGCGGAAAGCGGGCGGTCACATCGGCAAGATTGTTGGCGCTGGCACCAATGACAGAGAGCATACGGGAGTCCTGAATCGAACGCCGCGTAGGCGGAACCGCGATCAAGCGTGTGCCGGTCAGGTATTGACCCGTGATGCTGGCTGGATGGGCCATAACCTCGTCTGGCGTGCCCTCGGCCACAACGGTGCCACCATGAGTGCCCGCCCCAGGACCCATATCGATGAGGTGGTCGGCAGACCGGATCGCGTCCTCGTCATGCTCAACCACGACGACCGTGTTGCCTAAATCTCGAAGCCGCATGAGCGCAGCGAGGAGACGTTCGTTGTCGCGTTGATGCAGGCCGATCGACGGCTCATCGAGCACGTAGAGCACCCCCGTTAGTCCGGAGCCGATCTGGGAGGCCAGCCGAATCCGCTGACTCTCCCCGCCAGACAGCGTGCCGGAGTTGCGCGAAAGGTTGAGGTAGGAAAGGCCGACGTTAGCGAGAAAGCCGAGGCGTTCGTTGATTTCCCGCAAGATGCGACGGGCGATTTCGCGCTGCTGCGATGTCAGGGTGGTATCGAGCTCGGCAAACCAGGCCGCGGCCCGGTCGATGGCCATCTCGGTCGCTTGGCTTATGTCGAGGCCGGCGATCTTGACCGCCAGCGCCTCCGGCTTCAGCCGCTTGCCGGCGCAAGTTTCGCAGTTCGAAACCGTCTGGAACCGGGACAGCTCGTCGCGAATCCACGACGACTCTGTCTCACGCCAGCGCCTTTCAAGATTGGGAATGACGCCCTCAAATGGTTTTCGGACGGTGTAATCACGGACTCCGTCGTCATAACGCATCTCAACCACCGTGGGCCCAGAGCCGAACAGCAGCACGTCGCGGACCTTGGCCGGTAGTTCGGCGAACGGGCGCAGGAGATCGAACTTGAAATGGCGGGACAGGCTCTCGAGCGTTTGCTGGTAATAGCGTGACGTGCTGTTTGCCCACGGCGCAATGGCGCCGGCGTTGAGCGAAAGCCGGTCATCGGGCACTACCAACTCGGGATCAAAGAACATCTCGGTGCCGAGGCCGTCGCAGGCTGGGCATGCGCCGAAGGGATTGTTGAAGGAAAAAAGCCGGGGCTCGATCTCGTCGATGGTGAAACCGGAGACGGGGCACGCAAACTTGGCCGAAAAGGTCGTCTCCTCGCCCGTGTCTGCATTTTCGGCGATGATCAAGCCGTCAGACAACGACAGGGCCGTTTCGATGCTGTCAGCGAGGCGAGGGGCCGCGCCCTCCCGGACCACCAGGCGGTCGACGACGACCGCGATGTCGTGCTTGCGCTTTTTATCCAAAGCCGGCACCGCGTCGATGTCGAGCAGGGCGCCATCCACCTTAACGCGCTGGAAGCCACGCTTCTGCAGGTCCTGCAGTTCCTTGCGGTATTCACCCTTGCGGCCACGAACGATGGGAGCCAACAGCAACAGCCGCGTGCCCTCGGCCATAGCCAGGATGCGGTCGACCATCTGGCTCACCGTCTGGCTTTCGATTGGCAGGCCCGTAGCCGGCGAATGGGGCACCCCGACACGGGCCCACAGCAGGCGCATGTAATCGTAGATTTCAGTGACGGTTCCCACGGTCGAACGCGGGTTCTTTGATGTCGTTTTCTGCTCGATGGAAATCGCCGGCGACAAACCTTCGATCGAGTCCACATCCGGCTTTTGCATGAGCTCCAGAAATTGTCGGGCATACGCCGACAGCGACTCCACGTAGCGGCGCTGACCTTCCGCGTAGATGGTGTCGAAGGCCAGGGAGGACTTGCCGGAGCCGGAAAGCCCCGTAATAACTGTCAGCCGATCGCGCGGGATCGTGACGTCAACACTCTTTAGGTTATGCTCGCGGGCGCCGCGAACGATGATCGAATGCATGGTCTGACCGTGCGCCAAGTCGGGGCGGGTAAGCATGGTTTGTGGGAACAGTTGAGCGGCGTTCCTTACAGCCGGTCTCGCTCCAGAACTCTACACCGTCCAGACGGAGCCAACATACCATCGATCCCGGACCCTTGACGATGGTGGCCGTCGAGGCTCGGAAAATTCGGTAGCGATCGGGATCATCCAAACCTGCATTCCTTCCAACATCATCATTCCGATGTGGATGCGTAGGGATTTCGTCCTCTTCGGCATAGCAGGCGAATGGGCGTCCCGCTCAACTTGAAGTGATCTCGAAGACCGCTGATAAGATAACGGAGGTAGGACTCCGGCAGATCATCCAAGCCGCCCACGAACGCAACAAAGGTGGGCGGCCGCGACTTGGCTTGCGTCACATATCGGATTTTTAGACGGCGCCCGCGAACCAGCGGCGGCGGATGGCGCTCCAACATCTCGCCGAGCCAACGATTGAGCTGTGCCGTCGGAATGCGGATGCTCCATGTATCGTAGGCGCTAACGACAGCCGGCAGCAGGCCATCAACGCCATTGCCAAGCCGCGCCGACATGGTAACGAGGCCGACACCACGGATTTGCGGGAGCGAGGTTTGCAGCCGATCGAGGATGCCCGCCATGGCCTTAGAGCGATCGGTGACGACGTCCCACTTGTTGGCCACCAGAACGATCGCTCGGCCCTCGTCGATGATCGTTCGCGCAATGGTAAGGTCCTGTTTTTCGAGACCATCGCTGGCATCCAGCATCAAAAGGCACACCTGAGCAAATCGGATCGCACGCAGGGTATCGGCCGCGGACAAGCTTTCGATCTTGGCGCCAACCCGGGCTTTCCGGCGCAGGCCTGCCGTGTCGATCAGCTTGAAAGGGCGGTCGTGCCAAACCCATTCGACAGCGATTGCGTCCCGAGTGATGCCGGCCTCCGGCCCGGTCAGCATTCGGTCCTCGCCGAGCAGGCGATTGACCAAGGTCGATTTCCCAACATTTGGACGTCCGACCACGGCAAGCTGGACGGGCTTGGAAGCGGTTTCGTCGGTTTCGGCGTTCATCGTGTCGGGCATGAGGTCGTTAGTGGCCGCCGTCGCGGCGTCGACCAATGGGGCCAGCACATCATATAGTTCCGCCAATCCCTCGCCGTGCTCGGCGGAGAGCGCGATCGGTTCCCCCAGGCCGAGCGCAAAGGCGTCCATCAGCCCCGGCAGCCCGGCCCGGCCCTCGCACTTGTTAGCCACGATGAACACTGGCGCTGAGCCTTTGCGGATCTCTGCCGCGAAATGGGCGTCAAGGGGCGTGACGCCGGCGCGGGCGTCGATGAGCAACAACGCCGCATCTGCCTCAGCGATCGCGCGCTCTGTCTGTGTGCGCATGCGGGCTTCGAGCGCCTCGCCGCGCACGTCATCGAGACCGGCGGTGTCGATTACTCGGAAGGTGAGGTCTCCAAGCCGTCCTTCGCCTTCGCGCCGGTCCCGGGTAACACCGGGCGTGTCATCAACGATGGCTAGCCGTTTTCCCACAAGCCGGTTGAAGAGGGTCGATTTCCCCACGTTAGGGCGGCCCACGATGGCGACCGTGAATCGCGACGGCGACATTGGCGAGTGGTAGGGAGCACCTTTCCGCTCACCCACGGCCGATGATCCTTAGGCGGACGTGGGAGCCGAATGGGCAAAGAGGAGATACCGCTGCCCGGCGGACGGCCGAGCGAGCCGGATCAACGGTAGGCAAACAACCAAGCCTCGTCGGAGAGGAAGAACAAGGTCCCGTTTGCGACCACCGGAGCCAGGGATATGGGATCTTCCACAAATTCCCGGCCAAGCATCCGTCCATCATAGGGCGAGACGGACATTGCCCAACCATTTGTGCTGGTCAGGATCAGACGGTCGCCCACCAACACGGGGCCTTGCCACATGATAGGCCCCTCGCGCTCGACCGGGTCCTCGTAAGCCGGCAGTTCCACGACCCAGTGGATGCCGCCCGTATCGCGATTCAGGCACACCAACTCGCCATCGGTGGTCGTGACAAAAATGTAGCGGCCGGCCACCCATGGCTTTGACAGACTGCCGATGTCCGCATCCCAGATGCGGCGTCCACTCAGCAAGTCGATTGCGGCGATGACACCGCCGTAGCTCACGGCCAAAACTCGCCCGCGATCGATCACCGGAGCCGCGCGGATCTGCGAGAGATTGGCCAGCTCGTCCGTTCGGCGCCCTGAAGCCAACGAATCGCCCCACAGAACGCGTCCGCTTTCCGCCTGGAATGCAATCAATTCGCCGGAAGTGAAGGGGGCTACGACAACGCTATCGTCCACGGCCGGGTCAGCGCCGCCGATCAGCGACGCCACCTCCTGAATACCCTCATACGTCCATTGGGTCGTTCCGGTGGTCGCGTCCAAAACCGTGAGGGTATTGCTGATTGTGACCACGAAAACGCGGTCATCGCGGGCCGTTGGAGGCGCATGGATGGGGGCGTCGACGGACCGGCGCCACAGTTCGGCGCCGGTGCCCGCATCCAACGCCACGACCTCGGCAAATCCCGTCCCCGCAAACACGCGGTTTCCTTCCGTCGCGATCCCGCCTGGAATGTGATCATCCTCGTCCTCAACGGCCGTCTCGGCCTGCCACAGCAACTTGCCGGTGGTCGCATCGAGGGCGCTAACGGCATGTTCGGCATCCATGGCAAAGACCTGGCCGTTCGCAACGACGGGAGGTGGAAGGCGTGGTTGGAAGTCGCCAGCTGCAACGCCCACATCGGCTTTCCAGGCGGGTTTCAAATCCGCCTCTACGAATAAGTGGTGCATAGCATGATTTGCGTAGCCACTGGCCTGCGGCCAATCCGGGTTGACCTGTGGTGCGGGCAGAACGATTTCCTGAAACTCAAGGACTGGGTCTGGTTCCAGAGAAGTCTCCAGAACCATGACCGAGATCCGTTCCCCTGGCAGTGGTGGATCGTCAGCTTCGCCAAACCACGTTTCACAGCCGGCAAGAAGGGGTAATGCAGTCATTAGAAGCAACGCGCAAATTGCCGGGCGGCATCGCGATCGTCCCTCTAAGCGGGGGCGTGGGTTCTGAATCAATCTTCTCGATTCGGGAAAGGCGCGGGCGGGCGTGTCAACCATCGGCAAAGTACTGGGCAAAGTTCTGAGCGCGGGCGCGAACGGTTTGCGGAACCGTTTCGTCATAGCCGAGCTCCTGGAACAGCTCAACGGCCCGCGTTCGGTCGCCGGATTGGAGAGCGAGGTAGGCCCGCAACTCCAGGGCGGAGATGCGCCACGGCCTGCCCGGTGCCGCAAGTGGCTCCAGTTGTTGTACGAGGGCGGCGTGATCGGCCACAGCGCCCGCCCGCATCTCCGCAACGACCGTCAGCAGCACGCTTAAGTCTTTATAGAATTCATCATTTGTGGCTGATGCGGCCTCTCCGAAAGCGGCCGTGGCCGCATCCACGTTTCCAGTTTGGGCGGCGATGGCGCCTCGTCGAAAAGCGGACAACATACTGTAACCGCCTGGACCGTCGGCACTTAACTCCGCCAAAACCGGCACCGACTGCCCCGGATCGGCAGTAGCGAGCGCCGTGTCGTACTTTACCGAGGCTTCCTGCAGCGCGTCGTCACGAATGCCTTGCCAGATCTCCCAGCCGGCGACGCCGACAACCAGCGCGATGCAACCACTAATAATAGCGCTTCCCCAGCGTTTCCAGAAGACTTCCAGCTTTTCATGGCGAAGATCCTCGTCGATCTCCCGAAAGAGGCTCTCCTCCGCCGCATCGGGTTTTTTGTCGCCTTGATCATTCTTGGCCATGCTATCGCAACACTTTCGGGTCCATAGAGATACTCTTCGAGGTCGCTACGCCGTCGCCCGCCACTTTATCGAACAGCCCGTGCTGGGCGTCTGTTCGGTAGGACCGCAACCGGTATCCGCCACTTGGCGCATCGCCTCAATCAGCTCCCGACGCACGCCGGCGGGCGCGGGACTGCGCCCCGACTCGTCAAGCCGGCCGCGGTACTGCAAGCCGAGCTGAGCGTCGAAGCCGAAGAAGTCCGGCGTACAAACAGCATCGTAGGCGCGCGCCACCTCTTGGGTTTCATCAATCAGATAGGGAAACGTGAAACCGTGTTGCTTTGCAAACGTCGCCATTTTGGCTGGGGCATCCTCGGGGTAGGCCGCATAGTCGTTGGGCATGATCGCGACCACACCAATGCCAATCTCCTGCAACTCACGCGCGTCGCGGGCAATACGGTCGGCCACGGCTCGCACATACGGACAGTGGTTACAGATAAACATTACAAGCGTTCCGCGCTCGCCCCGGACGTCGGCGAGGCTGACGGTGTGTCCATCCGGATCAGACAGGCTGAACGCAACCGCCGGCCGACCGAAATCGCAGATCGGCGTTTCGAGAGCCGCCATTGGTCAACCTCCACACACCAGCTGTTGCCACTAAGGTTGGATGTAACCTGAGGTTTGGCTGCGCTTCAAGGTACGCTCACTAAGCGGTGATTACCGCTTGTTAATGTCCGGAGGTGATCGTTGATGGGAGACGGCCCCAAAAGGTCACTGGAGCGGACCGGCCAAGCCCGATGCGTACAATCCTTGTCGTTACGTCCGTCGCGATTTCGCTCGCCACCGCTGGGTGCTCGCTGTGGGCTTGGCCCGCAGCGGAAATCGCGCTATTGAGCACGACCCGAAAAACGTCCTTTGATCACGTCGTGTCCCTTTTCAGCGGCAAGGACTGCTCCATCATGCGCGCGAGCCAAGCGCGATCCTATTGCCGTGAAAACGCTCTCCAACCGGCGCAGGATGCATTCTGCTATTCAACGTTGGGCCGTCCGGACTGTTTGACCCATCCTCTGCCGGTTTCCCAGGCCGGCAGGCGTCTCGGCGTCATGCCGCCCTATAACGTCATGGTTCGGCCTGGTGATGTCGTTAAAGACAGCGACGGCGATTAACGGCGGTTATCGTGGTCATCGGCGGTGTCGAACCCTCGCAGGCCAACGCCCGTCCGAAAGACCGCTGGTTCTTTACATCCTTGGAGCCGGATCAAACAGTCCGCTTGCCGCCAAGCCGTCGAACACGAACTGCACCGCCAGGGCGGCGAGCAGCACCCCGAACAGGCGAGAGACCACGTGTTGCCCCGTGACGCCGAGCACTTTTTGGACCTGAGTGGCCACCAGCAGCAACACGAGCGTCAGCACCAGAACGCCGATCAACGTACCATAGACGACCAGTTCGGACACGAAATCGCCCTGGGCCTCCGCCTTCATCAGCACGACGCCGCCCATGGCCGCCGGACCGGCGATCAAGGGTGTCGCCAGCGGAAACACGGAGATGTCCTGCCTGGCTTTGGCCTCGCTGGTTTCGGCGCTGGTGGTGGACGACATAGCCGAGACCCGCCCGAACACCATGTCGATCGCAAGCAGCATGAGCAGCACGCCGCCCGCGGTTCTCAGCGCTGGCGGTGAGATCCCAAGCCATTTGAGCAGCGCGTCGCCCAGGATCATGAACATGGTCAAGATCAAGCTGCCGATAACGACACCGCGGATGGCCAGAATGCGGCGCTCCTTCGGCGTTGCGGCGGTTGTCAGAACAGCAAAAATGACCGCCACGTCGACGGGACCGATGGTGGCAAAGAATGTCGTGAATGAGCGCAGCGCCAGCTCTGCGAGACTCATCGGCGGGCACCGCGAAGGCGCCGGAGCTCGGTTCCTTCCGATTTCGATCCGGAAACGCGTTCTAGCGCATGCTCAAGGCGGCTGAATCCCGTTGACGGTGGCAGTCCGAAGCGCAGCCAAGTGGGATGGCGCGCAAACGATCGCACCAGGACTCCATGTTGACCAAGGCCCTCGTACACCTCCTGAGCCCGTTGTGTCCGGACAAGTCGGAAAAGGTTGGTTCCGCCCGAGACGGACAAGCCCGCGGCAACGAGTAGTTTATCCAAATCCGCAGCGGCGGCGGCAAGATGGCGTCGGGTGGCAGCCTGCCAGCGGTCGTCGAGCAAGGCTTGGCGACCCACGTCCGTGGCCGGTCCGCTCACGGCCCACGGGCCAAGGGCACTCCGGATCCGATCCGCGCGCGCTCTGCCGGCGATGGCGAAGCCAAGGCGGAGACCGGCAAGGCCAAAGAATTTCCCGAGCGATCGCAGGACGATAATATCTCGTCGATCGACATGGGCGGCCACGCTAATCTCGGGTGCCACATCCGCGAAGGCCTCGTCGACCACGACAAGGCGATGTTCCGCCATTGCCGTCAGACGATCTGGGTCGATTAGACGCCCGTCCGGATTGTTGGGGTTGACGGCCACAGCCACGCTCGCCGCCGGTGGCACGCTGTCCAGGTCCGTCACCTCACGGACATCGTGACCGGCGGCCATCCATGCCGGGGCATGTTCGTTGTAGGTCGGCCCCAGAATGGCGACCTGTGTTCGTCCGACAAGCCACGGCAGCCATTGGATCAGGGCTTGGGATCCGGGGGCCGCAACGATCCAGTCACGGCCAGGGACCCCATAAGCCGCGGCCGCCGCGTCGCGCAGGGCAGCATCCAATGCCTGGTCCGGCAACCGAGTCCATAGGCCCAGGTCCAGCGGCGGTAGCGGAAACGGCTCTGGATTGATGCCCGTCGAAAGCTCAAGCCAGTCGCCGGCGCGGCGCCCCCAGCGCTGCCGGGCAGCATCAAGCCGGCCGCCGTGTTCGCGCTCACCGCCTGCTACGGCAGAGGCCTGCGTCATGGCCCGTCGACCTATCAACTCATCGGCTAGCCCAAGCGGTAGTGCTTGCGCACCGGTTCCTCAACCTCCCACACACAGGATAAACCGGCCGGAAATGTGACGCGATCGCCGGCACCGAAGCTGACCGAAGTTCCATCCGCTGCGGTGACGCGAACCTTGCCTTCCAGGAGATAGCAGGTCTCACCCACGTCATAAGTCCAGTCAAATCGGCTTGGCTCTTTCTGCCAGATGGGCCACGATTGCATCTCGGCGATATTGCTATCCGTCGGACGATCCACGATGATCTTCATGGTGTTCGCTCCCTCGGCTCCCGTAGTTTGATGATGACTCGAACGCGCAACTTTGGCGTGTTGTTCGCTCCATACGCCCAAGAGTTATCTGATCCGAGCTCCTATGGCGATCACCAATCAACCGCGGGAATGCCTGTGGCGTAAGGCCCACCCGTCAGCGCTCCGCGCGCTTGCCCGTGTCCATGGCGTTGCCCAGATCGCCCGCTCCGGTCGGCGTACGTTCTCGCCATGCCCTGAAAGCGGCCCGCAAGCGTCTGCCATGCTGCGCCCAAAACTGGGCATCGATCATGAACGAGGGTTGTTGCAGCGTGTCGCGATCGTGGCCGTCGGAGGAGCCGGCGGGGAGGGACATCCGCGCCGAATCGGTCATGAACTGGATCAGGCGGCGGGCTTCCGCGACACCTTCAGCACCTTTGGGGACAGCCCAGTAGTCGAACGTTGTCAATCGACTGCCGGGAGATACGGCAAGCGGTCCGGCTTGGTCGTGCCGTTGATCTGCAAAAACGGCTGCCAGCGCAACGGTGCCGTCCTCCAACCAGCGCCGTGGCGTCGGGCCGACTCGCCACCAGCGCACCCGGTCGCCCAGGGTCTCCAGTTTGCCGAACGCACGCTCCAGGCCCGTTGCCGTTGCAAGCAGAGCGTAAACGTCACGGGGTGCGACGCCATCGCCGAGCAAAGCGATTTCAAGCGTATGGCGGGCGCTCATACGAAGCGCAACGAGGCCGGAGACATGCGCTTCGTCCCACAATTGGGACCAGGACTCCGCCCCACGGGGAAATAGTTGCGGATTCCACGCCAAAGCAACCGACCATGTCAGAGCGACAACACCACACGGATGGCTGAGCGGCGATCGTGCCGGCGACTCAGCGCTGCCGCCCGGAGGTTTTTGTTGCAAAAGTACGCCTGTGTCACAGGTCCGTTCTAACATCACCGCATCCAACAGCACGACGTCAAAGGCAACAGCGGCGGAATCGAACATCTCGATCAAGGATTCGGCGCCGCCGTCCCATGCCGTAGCTACGATGCCAATGCCCGTCTCGGCCTCAAACGGCCGAAAATCGTTTTGGACTTGGCGGGCAAGGGTCGGTCCCCCCCACGTCGCAACGCGTATCTGTTTTCTGCTCTCCGGGTAAAAAAACGCGATCGCCGTCGCTACGGCGATGATACAACTCAAAACGGTTATCCCGTATATGTGCGTCACACCGCGCCTGTGCTTCCAGAATGGCACACAATGCGAATATGCTCGACCTTAGGTCGCGGCGAGTGCAAGCCATAAGGCGGCATGCAAGGAGTCCCATGTTGGCGGTTTCGGCTTCCCATGCGCCGCGCTATACTTTCCACTCCTGTGGCGGATGTCTCGACCCGCCCGCAACGACAACAAACACGTGAGGCACCGTCCTTATGTCTCTGAAAGACCTTCTCGTTCATGTCGACCATGGTGTGCACAATGCTGCCCGGCTCGACGCGGCGATTAGCTTAGCACAGAACCACGACGCTCACCTGACCGGTCTTTATGCTTTGGCTCAGCCCCACATCCCGGGCTTTGTTCGTGCCGAGATCAGCGAGGAGATCCTGGTTCGTCAGGCGGAGGCGGTGTTGAAAGCGGCGCAGGACGCAGAGGCCGACTTCAACGAACGCGTCGACCGGGCGGGCGTCCGTGGAGAATGGCGCGCGGTGGAGGGAAAAGCCGAACCGTTGTTGCAGTTGCACGGGCGGTATGCCGATGTCGTGGTGGTTGGCCAACGCGATCCTGATACGGACGATGTGTCCACCGATGCGGATCTAACGGATCGGTTGGTGCTCTCCGTTGGCCGACCGGTCCTGATCATCCCGAGTGCTGGAACGTTTCCGGACATTGGCCAGCGCGTCGTTGTGGCATGGGATGCCAGTCGCCTTGCTGCGCGCGCGATTGCAGATGCCATCCCATTTCTTGTCAATGCCAAGAAGGTGACCGTGCTCGCGATCAATCCCCAAGGGGGCGAGGACGGCCATGGCGACATCCCGAGCGCAGACATCTGCCTGCACTTGGCGCGCCACGGCGTGCGCGCGGATGCCGAGCACGTATTTGCCGACGATATCGGCGCCGGCGATATGTTGTTATCCCGGATTGCCGATCACGGTGCCGATCTGTTGGTAATGGGGGCTTACGGTCATGCGCGTTGGCGCGAGCTGGTGCTGGGCGGCATGACACGTCACATCCTGACGCACATGACGGTCCCGACCCTCATGAGCCATTAGCCGGCGCGCCTTCGGACGCCACGTGGCGGGCGGACGCACCGAACGGATGATTCCGGCGGTGGCGCTTGGTCATCTGCCATTACAACGTCGGCGATGACAACTGCTTGATCGAGGTGCGCTCTGGCTTGCGAACAGGGGGGCACGATCAACATCTCCGGCGTTGATGAGTGGACACCGTAATGGCACGTGATTTTCGGAATTTGGGGGAACGATATTGGTCGAGGTGGGGTCCCCACCGATCGTCGCTTATTGTCCTGGCGCTGGTTCTTGCCACTCTGTCGCCGTCGCGTGCCCAGCAGTCGGATATCTTTGCGGAGCCACGTGTTCGGGCGTCGCTGCTTTCGGAGCTCACCACTGTCAAGCCTGGCGATCACCTGTGGCTTGCGCTGCGGTTCGACATTGATCCGGGGTGGCACACATATTGGAGAAATCCGGGTGATTCCGGCGAGCCGACCCGAATCCAGTGGGATCTGCCCGCGGGCGTGAAGGCCGGGGCGATACAATGGCCCTATCCGCACCGCATCCCCTATGGCTCCCTTGTCAATTTCGGTTATGAGGGTTCGGTTCTGCACCTCATTCGCCTGGACGTCCCGGCGACCTGGGAGGCTGGCAACCCTATTCCGGTGACCGCCAACGCGTCCTGGCTCGTGTGCGCCGACGTCTGCATTCCTGAAGCGGCGCAGTTGCGCGTCGAGATCCCTACGGGTCCGACGTCGGAAGCCAACGCATCGCTGTCCAGTCAATTTCAGGAAGCGAGGACGCTAATCCCAGTCGACAGTCCCTGGCCGAGTTATTTTCGCCTCGATGAGCAGGATATCGTGTTGACGCTGGACACCGGTTCGGCCAGCGACCGGGTGTCGGGTGCAGTGTTCTTCCCCAACGAATGGGGCCCCATCGAGCCGGCAGCCGAGCAATCTCTGCATCGCTCGCCGTCCGACCTCACCCTTAGAGCCTCGCGTGGTCAGGCGGTTCCGACCGGTGTTCTCGAGGGCGTCATTGTGCTGACGGAGCAAGCCGACGATGGCGCCATCACGCGCGCCATTACGGTTTCAGCGAACCCCGATCAGGCCGCGGCAATCCCCGGAACCACCTCAGGTGCCACCGTGGTGGGCGGGATGGGTAGCAACGTTGCTCCGGTCAGCGTTGCTCAAGCGCTTGCCTTCGCATTTCTCGGCGGTCTGATCTTAAACCTAATGCCTTGCGTGTTTCCGGTCCTGTCGATGAAAGCCATTGGCTTCGTCCGGCATGGCCATGCGGGTGGGCGACGCCTATGGCAAGGCGGGCTCGCCTACGCCGCCGGCGTCCTCCTGTTCATGGCGTTATTGGCCGCCGTTCTGCTGGCGCTGCGTTATGGCGGAGCAGAGATCGGTTGGGGATTTCAGCTGCAATCGCCGCTCTTTGTCGGCGTTATGGCCCTGGTTTTGTTTACGTTGGGGCTCGTCATGTCGGGCTTCGTCTCCGTGAGCGGCTCCATTTCCGGCATCGGCAGCGGATTCACGGCCCGGCAGGGCGTTCTCGGGGACCTGGGCACGGGTGCGCTCGCCGCCCTTGTAGCAACACCGTGCACCGCGCCGTTTATGGGCACGGCGATCGGCTTTGCGCTGACCCAGCCTTGGGGCGTCGCGCTTGCGGTCATGTTCGCGCTCGGGGTCGGTTTGGCCTTGCCCTATGTCCTGCTGACGTTGATCCCTGGCCTCGCACGACTGCTCCCAAAGCCGGGCGTCTGGATGGAGCGTCTCAAGCAGATCTTGGCGTTTCCATTATACGCTTCGGCGGTATGGTTGGTGTGGGTTCTGGCCCTGCAAGCGGGCCCGGCGGCTGTCGCCGCAGCATTGAGCGGCATGTTGCTGATCGGTTTTTCCGTATGGCTGTGGCGAGCGACGGCGGACGCGGGCACGACCGTTTGGCGCGTTGCAGGTCGCGTTGGGTCGTTGGCGGCGGTTGGTACTGCGTTGGCCTTGATCGTCACCGTTCAAAGCTCTGGATCGGGTGTGGCGGCTCCAACCGAGCCGGAGGAAGTCAGCGCAGACGAAAGGAGCGAAACATTTTCGCCCGAGCGTTTAGAGGCGCTGCGACGTGACGGCCGGGCTGTGTTCGTTAACATGACAGCCGCGTGGTGCATCACATGCAAGGTCAACGAGCAAGTTGCGCTCCGCACGGAGGGCGTTGAGGATGCGTTTGAAGACACGGAGGTTGTCTATCTGCTCGGGGATTGGACCAACCGTGATCCCGCGATCACGCGCTACCTGCAGTCCTACGGGCGGTCTGGCGTACCCTTGTATGTGCTGTACCCCGTCGGCGGTGGTGCCGGCAAAATTCTTCCGCAGATTCTAACCGAGCAGACGTTAGTTGACGCCTTTTATCAGGCGGCTCGCTTAACCACTGTTGACGTGGGTGCCTTGCGAGCGGCGGGGGAGGGGCGTTGAGTCTCATTCCAACGCCACCGAAGTTTGTAACGCACTTTGCCTTCTCATCCAGACCAGGAGATCACTGATGCTCTCGTCAATGTCGATCCCGAATTGCATCGTCCCAGGCCGCTCTATGGTTACCACGGCGGTTGTCGCCGCCGGCCTGTTTGCGTTCATGGGCGGAGCGATCGCGAGTCCTTCCGTGGGCGAACCGGCGCCCGAGTTCTCTGGCGTCGACAGCAACGGCAAGTCACACAATCTAGCGGATTTTCACGGCAAGACCGTGGTCTTAGAATGGACTAACCACGACTGTCCGTACGTCAAGAAGCACTATGGCACCAACAACATGCAGGCTTTACAGAAATCGGCTGCGGAGGATGGCATCGTCTGGTTGTCCGTCATTTCCTCCGCGCCGGGTGAGCAGGGCCACGTGGACGGCCCCACCGCCAACACGCTGACCTCTGAGCGTGATGCGGCGCCAACGGCCGTCATTCTAGATCCTGAGGGTGACATTGGCCGCCTCTACGCCGCGCGCACTACGCCGCACATGTATATAGTCGATCCCGAAGGCATGCTCGTCTACATGGGCGGGATCGATGACAAGCCGACCGCTCGCTGGAGCGATGTTGAGGGTGCGCGCAACTACGTGGAACTGGCCTTAGCTGATCTGGCCGCCGGACGCCCCGTTGCCGAAACAGTGAGCCAACCTTACGGTTGCAGCGTTAAGTACTGACCATAAGACCGCGAGGAGAAGCCGTCACTTGACGGCATCTCCTCTTGTGGTTTCGTTCGCGCAGAGGCTCCTTGAGGCCTAACGTTACCTGAGCTTTGAATTAGGCGGCCCGGATCGTCGCCACTTGTGGCGATCCACCAACCTCTTGGGTGGTGAGTGCTGAAGCAGCCGTGTCGGAGCGCTCAGGCGCTACATCTTGTGGGGTCAATGCAGCCTGCGCATTGGCTGGGGGCGATTTAGCAAACCAATCTTCCCACGCCGCGATAACACGGACACGTCGCAACATGTAGGCCGGGTCCAGTCCTGCGTAGGTGCAGACCAGGCGAAAGTCGGCCCCATTGCCCGTTAACCAGCGCCTAGCTTCGCCTCGCTCCACCGAGTTGTTCGGGCTGCGCGCGTCCCGGATTGCCTGTTCGAGGACAGAAAGCCACAACGTGCGATCGGACTCATCCAACGCCGAATCGGTTGAAGTGAAGTTATGAACCATAGCGGTTGGGCTCCCACCAACATCTTGTGTTAAACATTGCATATATACCGATATTTGGCGAGATATCTCTGATTGGTTAACAATTCGGCGCGATGGCAACGACGCATGACCCTTGTACCTCACGGGTCAATCCCGATCTTTGCCATAAGTATCGGATAAGGTTGTCCTTCTCGGCGGGGCACTCGCAGCACTGGCGACCGGCCGGGGCTGGGGACACCACCGGCGAAAGGCCACACCGGCATCGCTAACACCGAATGGAACTCGCCGATCCCTTTAATTCGATCCGAATCGTGATGCCGCAGGCCGTCAGCGCGGATTTCGACGGGCGTAAGCGCGTGGCTTCATCTTGCGCCGATGCCGCCAACGTTCATGGCGCAAACTAGCTGCGGTGATGAGAAGCTCCTGACTGGATCTCTGCTCCTTTTCTGTGCGCGGTTGGCGCTGGACATAAGAGCCATCGGGCTGCATGTCCCATACGCTTCGGTGATCGCGCATCTGAAACTCGAACATGGCAGCCAGCTCACGCCGAAGCGTGGGCGGCTCGATCGGCACGATCACCTCCACCCGGCTTTCCAGGTTGCGACGCATCAAATCGGCTGAGCCAATGAAGTACTCCTCATCACCCCCGTTTTGAAAGTAGTAAACCCGCGCGTGCTCCAAAAAACGACCAACGATGCTGATCACTCCGATGGTCTCCGACACGCCAGGCAGGCCGGGTCGCAAACGGCAAGTGTCGCGTACGAACAACTGGACGATCACGCCGGTCCGCGAGGCCCGATATAGCGCTTCCGTGATGTCCGGATCTTCGAGGGCGTTGGTTTTGAGCCTGATCAGCCCCGGCGCTTCCGGCGTCGAGACGGTGATTTCCCGCTCAATCCGCTGCAAAAGGCCCCGCTTCATCAAGTTGGGGGACGCGAGGATCTTGCGGTAAATGCGCGTGGGCCGGCACCCCGTGGTCAGATAATTGAACAGCTCCGTCACGTCGCGGGCCACGTCTGGATCCGCCGTCAATAGGCCGAGATCGCAGTACAAGCGTGCCGTGCCGGCATGGTAGTTGCCCGTGCCTACGTGAACGTAACGCCGCAGGCCCGTGTAATCACGCCGCACAATCAGGATCAATTTGCAATGGGTCTTAAGTCCGACGACGCCGTATGTGACGTGGATGCCCGCCTCCTCCAACCGTGTGGCCCAACGGATATTGGCGGCCTCGTCGAACCGCGCCTTCAATTCTACAACCACAGCCACCTGCTTGCCGTTGGTGGCGGCCTCGATCAAGTGGTCGATGATCTGCGTGTCTGCGCTGGTGCGGTATAGGGTCATCTTGATGGCCAAGACTTTGGGGTCCGTGGCAGCTTCCCGCACAAACCGCGTCACGGAGGTGACGAATGACTCATACGGATGATGCAACAGGATTGGCCCGGTCCGGCGCAGGATGTGGAAGATATTGTCGCCGTCCTGCAGGCGCACGTTGGTAATCGCTTCGTGGGGCGGGTCGTGCAATTCGGCCCGATCGATGGCGGCCAGTTCCATCAGGTCGCGCATGGCCAGCATGATGTCGCTGACGTAAACATCGTCGCCCTCGTTCAGCCCCAGCTCAGCGGCCAGCATACCGCGGTGTCCGGGGTCGATACCCTTGGCCGTCTCCAAGCGGACGATGGGAGCGAACTTGCGGTCGCGCAGCTCGGCCTCGATCATGGCGAGCAGGTCATCGGCCGTGTCTTCGTCGCGCTCCGTATTGGCATTGCGTGTGACGCGAAACAGCTCCACAGTCTCCACGTCCATGCCCGGAAACAGATCATCCAAACAGTGGGCGATCACATCTTCCAGCATCACGAAACGGTGGATTTCGCCTGCGGCGGGCGTGTCCACCGCCACGAAGCGTCGCACGCCGTTGCCGACGGGGACCTTAATGCGGGCCAAGGTCAGCTCCGCTTCGTCCGTGAGCCGCAAGGTCACTAAGAGATTGAGCGACAGGTTGGAGATAAACGGGAAGGGATGGGCGGGATCGATCGCGAGCGGCGTGATAAGCGGAAAGACGTTGGCATCGAAGTGGTCACGGACTCGGGCTTGATCGTCTTCGGACAGATCAGCGAACCGCACCAGACGGATGTTCTCTTTGGCAAGCTCGGCGATCAGTTCATGGAACACGGTTCTGGCGGCTACCATCAGCGCGGATATCTCTGAGCGGCAGACAGCCAGTTGCTGTGTCGGCGTTCGCCCGTCCGGCGTCATCTTGTGAACGCCGGCCCCGATCTGTTGCTTGAGCCCGCCAATCCGCTTCATGAAGAACTCGTCCATGTTGGACGCAAAAATGGCCAGGAATTTGACGCGCTCCAGCAGCGGGGTGCGGGGGTCGCGGGCTTCGTTCAGGACTCGCGCGTTGAACCGCAACCACGTGAGCTCACGACTTAGATACAAGGACGGATCTTTCAGATCGATCGTGGCCGCCACCCGTGGGGCTGATTCGGCCGTGCCAAGCGATGAGGGTGCCGTGGCACCCGGTCGTGGCAAAGGTCGTGGGGCATCTGGTCCGAACCGTGAGGGAGGGGCGGGCAGTTGAGACGGCGGCCCAATGGCCGCTGTCAACTTCAGGGCCTGTTGTTCGGAATCTGCCGCGGCGGCGTTATCATCAGCCATCTCAGGGACGGTCGCGTCGGGATGTTCGGCGTTCATGTCCACAACCGGAGAGGGCGTGGACTCGCCGGCGGGTGTCTCTGTCGGTCGGTTGGTATCCGTGGTCATCCTGTCTTTTTCAGTTTGCTCGTCTTGCGGCTTGTTGCTGAGGCTTCATCGGCAGCGTCCGTCGCCCGTTTGAGCCCAGCCTCTATTCCGGCGGCAATCGTTTTCAGAACCTTGATCCTTGCGAAGCGCTTGTCGTTGGCCTCCACCAGCGTCCACGGCGCGATACGGGTACTGGTCCGCTCCACCATGTCATTCACCGCAGCCTCGTACTGGTCCCACTTCTCTCGGTTGCGCCAGTCCTCTTCGGTCAGCTTCCAGCGCTTGTACTCAATCCGTTCGCGGGCATGAAAGCGCTGGAGCTGCTCATCCTTGGTGATATGCAGCCAGAACTTGAGCAGGACAATGCCGTGTCGAACCAACTGGTCCTCGAAGTGGTTGATTTCCATATAGGAGCGGCGCCACTCAGGCTCCGCAGCGAAGCCCTCCACGCGCTCTACTAGGACGCGTCCGTACCAACTGCGGTCGAAAATCGTCAAACGACCGGCGCGGGACAGGTGGCGCCAGAAACGCCAAAGGTAGTGGTGGGCGCGCTCCTCGTCGGTGGGGGCGGCGATTGCGATCACGTCCACGTATCGTGCGTCCAATGCCGGTGTAACGCGTCGGATTGTGCCGCCTTTGCCGGCAGCGTCCCAACCTTCGAACACCAATACGGTCGAGATCCCCTTGGCCTTGGCCTCGCGAAACACGCCGTTGACCTTGCCTTGCCAAGTTTCCAGGAGGTGCTCGTAGTCGGTCTTCGATACCGATTGCGACATGTCCAAGCTGTCGAGCACAGTCATCCGGGGCAGCGTAACGAGTTCCGCACCGTCTTCGGGATTGCCCTCTTCATCGACGGTTGTCTCGGCGGCGTCGCGCCGCGTCTCCAGCTCTGCTAGGGCTTGGTTCCTGATTTCGACGACGGGCACGTGTTCCAGGATCGCGGTATGGAGACGCTTGCCGACCGTCAGGCTGCGATAGCGTTTGCAGGACCCCTCGACGATATGCCAGGGCGCGCGGCCCGTGGAGGTGCGCATAATTGTCCGCTCGGCGGCGGCAATGAAATCATCATATCGCTGCCAGTTTTCCCAATCGGACTGGGACACACGCCAGCGCGTCAGGGGGTCCTTTTCAAGGGCCTTCAGGCGGCGCTTCTGGGCGTCTTTGCCGAGATGCATCCAAAATTTGATAATCAGGGCGCCGTCTTCGGCCAATGCCCGCTCAAAAGCGACAATTCGGTCAAGGTTTTCGTCCAGATCCGCCTCACGCGATCCGCCAAAAACGCGGTCCAGGATCGGCCGCGAGTACCAGCAACTCAAAAACAGCCCGATGCGGCCCCGCGCCGGCAAATCGCGCCAATAGCGCCAAAATTCGGGCCGCTCCAGCATTTCATCCGACGGTGGCCCGTAGGCACGGGTCACAACCCAACGCGGATCAAGCCACTCGTTGAGAAGATTGACGGTTTCGCTCTTGCCGGCCCCGTCGACGCCCCCGAATACGACGATCACAGGAAATGATGCGTTTTGGCGGAGGCGCTGCTGCACGTCGACAAGCGCTTTCCGTAAACGCGGGATTTGTGACAGGTAGTCCGCCTTCGTGATTGTCCTGCCCAACTCGGCGGTTCGAAACATCGCCGATATCCCCTTCACCAAAACAGCAATTATAATCTAATATAATGGAAATTGTCTCGCCAGCCGGTCGGCCTTGCTCCCACCGACTCCCCTGCTATGGTACTGATTGTCACAAGCAAAGGATGAGACGCAGCGCAGTGTCTCTTGAACCATAACAGCGGGGGGGGAGCCGGTGCGCGAGTCCGGCCGCGCACGCCAAACCGGATCGTTGGACACGGCCACAAGCCGTGACCAGGCGTCGGCGCGCCCTGCACTGCCGTCGTCCCCGGTCGTCGTGTCGCATGATACTGCCATCCAGGAGCCGTCAGCCGACGCCTTGAGACGGGCCAGGCGCGATCGCGTGGGCGTTATTGATATCGGCTCAAACACGTTGCGGCTGGTTGTCTACGACACTCCGACCCGGCTGCCGATCCCGATTTTTAACGAGAAGGCTCCGTGCGGGCTGGGACGAGATCTTGGTCGAACAGGCCGGTTGAACGAGGCTGGCGTTGCTGAGGCTTTGCGGTCGCTGGCCAGGTTCGCGCGCCTGTCCGAGGCCATGGGCGTCGGGCGGCTGGAGGTGGTTGCCACCGCTGCCGTGCGTGATGCCGCCGATGGCCAGGACTTTGTTGCCAGGGTTGAGCGCGAGACGGGCCTCCCGGTGCAGGTTCTTTCGGGAGCCGAGGAAGCGCGACTGGCCGCTGTTGGCTTACTCAGCGGTGTTCCAGGTGCCGATGGCATGCTTGGCGACCTGGGCGGCGGCAGCCTTGACTTGGTGAGTTTGGATTCGGGCCAGATCGGTACGTTCGCCACGCTTCCCGTGGGCCACTTACGGCTTTCCGAGGACTCGGGCGGCGCAAACGCCGAGGCCCGCGTCCGAGTGACGGAGCATTTGGATTCCGTACCGTGGATCGGCAGCATTGCCGGTCGCTCCCTCTATGCGGTGGGCGGCTCTTGGCGTGCTTTGGCTCGCATCTTTATCGATCAGACTAACCATCCTCTGCACGTGGTCGACAACTACGCGATCGGCTTCTTCGATGCGCTTAAACTCGCCAACCTGATTGCGGGCCTGAGCGCCGCAACGCTGTCCCACCTTAGCGGCATCTCACCAGCACGGTTGGAGACGCTGCCGGCCGCTGCTGTCGCAATGGCTGCATTGCTTGAGCGCGCGCGTCCCGCCCAAGTCGTGTTTTCCGGCTTTGGGATGCGTGAGGGCCAGATGCTGGAGTTGTTGCCGCCGGAGTTGCGCGCTCAAGACTCCCTGATTGCCGCCTGCGAGAGCTTTGCGGAGCGGACGGGCCGGTTCGGATTCCAGGGTGCGGAGGCCCAGGCGTGGCTTCAGCCTCTGTTCCCCACTGAAACCGCGGCTGAGGCCCGGCTTCGTTTGGCCACCTGCATCCTGTCCGATATCGGCTGGTCCGAACACCCAGACTACCGCGCCATTCATGCTTTCCTGCGCGTTCTTCGACTCCCGTTTGCAGGATTGACGCATGTCGAACGGGCATCGCTGGCGATCGCCATATTCGTCCGCTACAACGGCAGCATGGAGGATCCCGCGATCGTACCGGTGCAAGGGGTTCTTGATAACGGCGGGCTGGATCGAGCGAAAACGCTCGGATTGGCTTTGCGCTTGGCATTTACGATTTCTGGCGGCGCGCCAGGTTTGCTGTCACAAACGGCGCTCCAGATCAGCGACGAAACGCTACGACTAATCGTGCCAGACGGCCGTCCCGTCTTCGCATCCGACGCCATTGACCGGCGCTTTCGCACGCTGGCTAAAGCCATGGCGCTCAAACCCAAGATCGGATAACCTGCGGCTAGCGAGCTGATGGGTCACTCGGCCGCATGGCGCGGTTTCGAAGCGCCGTCGCCCGAAAAATCGGTGATGGCCACATCCGGTGCCGCCCGTCGACGCGTTTCGAGGACCGGCGTCACCAGCGTCAGCAGGGGCGGAATGATCGTCAGGGTCAGCACCGCGGATAAAGATAAGCCACCAACCACAACACTACCGAGCCCGCGGTACAACTCGGAGCCGGCACCGGGAAACAACACCAGCGGCAGCATTCCAAACACACTCGTCAGGGTTGACATGAAGATCGGCCGGATCCGATTGCGGGTCGCCTCGACAATGGCTTGGCGTGCGTCCATGGCGTCATCTCGAATGTGATAAATTGTCTGGTGCACGAGGAGAATTGCGTTGTTCACCACAATGCCGACCAGGATGACGAACCCAAGCAAGGTCAGCATGTCGAGCGGCTGATATGTATAGAGATTCAGGAGCGCAAGGCCGCCGACCCCGCCAGCCGTTGCCAGCGGCACGGCCAACACGATGATCAGCGGCAGGACAAAGCTCTCAAACAGCACAGCCATGACCAAGTAGACGATCGCAATGGCGAGCACGAACTGCCACTCCATGGCATCCCAGGTCTGGGTCAGCTTGTCCGCAACTCCGGACAGACGCACGGTCACCCCCGGTGGCAGACCCTCCGCCTTGAGGGGGGCCATGACCTGCTCTCGCAGAATCACCATGGCCTCCTCGATTGTCATGGACGGAGCCGGTCGCACATCCAAGGACACGGTCCGTTGGCGCTCCAGGTGGCGAATCTGGGTCGGCCCCTCGGTTACGACGACGCGGGCCAACGATGCGACGGGCACAATCTCACCGGAGCCGGTGACGATGGGCAAGGAGTCGATGCCCTGCGTCGTCGTCACGCCATTTTCAGGGCCTGTTAGCGTCAAGTCGATGCGCTTGCCGCCGACGGTGATTTCAGCAACTCGTACACCGTCGTTGAAGGCATCGACGGTCTCGGCAAAGTCGCGCGCCGTCACCCCCGCGTCGGCCAAGCGGACGCGATCAGGGTAGATCCTGACCTCTGGCATGCCGAGCTCCAAGCCTGGCTCAGGGCGCATCTGGTGGCCGTCCGTGCGCGGTAAAACGCCAGAGATCAGGTCCGCCGCACGTTGGGCGACGTCCAGATTATCCTCCAGGTTGGGCCCGGAGATATCGAGGTCGATGGATCGGCCGGCGCCAATGCCGCGCCCAAACAGGGAGGGTTGTGTCACAATCCCGAAGGCGCCCGGCTCCTGATAGACAAGCGGCGTAATAACCGGAATCAACTCGGCGGCGCGTTGCGGATCCACGGCTGCACCCCCCATGAACGACGTGGTTGGGCGGGCGACGACAAAGAAATGCCGGATCTTCGGCGGCTCACCTTCTGCCGACTCCGGTCCCGTTTCGCTGGCCCACAGCGGGCGAACCTGCGACTCGATCTCCTCGGCAATGGACCGCATCGTGTCCAGGTTGTAGCCGGGCGGTGGGATCAGCACGGCGAACACGAGGTTCCGGTTCCCCTCGGGCAGATACTCCAGCTTCGGCAGAAACAACCAGGTGGCGAGAGCAGCCGTGCCGCAGACGGCGGCGACCAGTGCAATTGCGCGAAACCGGTTTGCGACGATCGAACGGGTGACCTGGGTCGCCGTGCGGGCAAAAGCGGCGGCCCCGCGATCCACGATTGGCAGTCGCCGGCCCGTCGCCACATCGTCCACTGGCTTGCCCAGGAGTTTTTTGGCTAGGGCAGGGATGACGGTAACTGCGACCACCAACGACAGGACCACGGCGACGGAGATGGCGACAGCAATGTCGCGGAACAGTTGGCCCACCTCCAGCTTCATAATGAGGATCGGGATGAACACCATTACCGTGGTCAGCGCCGAAACCAGGACCGCACCCCAGACTTGGCTGGCTCCGCGATATGCGGCCTCCGCGGCTGGAACGCCCCGCTGGCGCAGCCGATAAATGTTCTCCAGGACGACGATTGCGGCATCGACCACCATGCCGACCGCGAACGCAAGGCCGGCCAGCGAGATCACGTTGATTGAGCGGCCAAGCGCCGCCATGGCCACAAACGAGCCGATTATCGAGACAGGAATCGCAAGCGTGACGATAAGGGTTGCTGAGCCAGAGCGCAGGAACAAAAAAAGGATCAGCGCGGCAAGGGTGCCGCCGACCCAGATGTTCTGTTGCACCAGGTCGATGGCCGATGTGATGTACGTGGTTTCGTCATAAACTTGCTTGATCTGTAAGCCCTGCTCGGGGACGTCCGTGGCCCGCAATTCGTCCAGCGCAGTCTGGAGCCCCGCCATCGTTTCGATGACGTTGGCGCCGGTCTCGCGAATCGCGTTCATGGCGATGGCTGGCTCACCCAGATGGCGGATTTTGGCACCGGCTTCCTTGTAGGCAAAGCTGACCTGGGCAACGTCGCCGACCGTAACACGGGCGACGCGGCCGGTGCCCGCATCCGTTATGCTTCTCAATAGAACAGTAGCCACATCTTCCGGCGTCTCGAAATCGCCTTCGCTGCGGACTCGATAGCGGCGTTTGCCTTCGTCCAGATCTCCGGCGGAGACGGAAACGTTGGCCGATCGGAGGGCCCTCAGGATATCCGGGATTGTGAGGCCGTAGCGGGCCATCTCGACCGGGTCCACAACCACCCGCATCTCGCGCTGACGGCCGCCAAAAATGTTAATGCGGCTGACACCGGAAACTCGCTCCAGCCGTTCGCGCAGCACTTCATCGGCGAAGTCGAAATACGTGGCGATATCGCGATCGTTCCCTGGAAGGCGCGTAATGATGAACCATGCAATCGGTTGATCGTCCGAACCGGCTGTGTCGAGACGCGGCTCGTTGGCCTCCTCGGGATAACCCGTGACCTGATCCAGGCGGTTCGCCACCAACAGCAGGGCTTTGTCCATGTCCTGATTGATGTCGAACTCCAGGGTGATGCCACCGGATCCCTGGGAGGCCGCGCTGGACATCTCTGACAGACCTTCCAGACCGCGCAGCGCCTCTTCCTGACGGTTGATGATTTCCCGCTCTATCTCAGCAGGCGCAGTGCCGGGCCAGCTTGTCCGCACGCTGATGACCGGCTTGTTCACATCCGGCGTAAGCTGGATCGGGATCGACTGCAGGGCCACGATCCCGAACAAGAGAACCATCAGTACGCCCGCAAGGACGGCGATGGGGCGGTCGATGGAGAGTCGAATCAGGTTCATCCGGCGGCTCGTGCGGCGCTTTGGCGGCTTGATCCCGATCGGTCTGGTGCGCGGTCTGTATCGGTCGCTGGCGCCCCCCCAGGCCCTCCGATGCGGACGTCCTGTCCGGGGCGCAGCCGCTCGTTGCCGCGAATAACGGCTAGGTCACCGGTCTCCAGGCCGTCCAAAACCTCAAACCGGTCTCCGGCGGCGACGCCCAACTGCACTTGTCTTGGTTGTGCCTTGCCGTCGGTGGCGACGAAGACAACACGTCCCGTGCGCCGGCTCAGCACCGCATCCTTATGTACTGTCACAATCGTTCGCGCGCTGCCGAGGGGGATCTGGAGGACCACAGACTGACCAGCGGCAAGATTGGGCATCTCAACCCGTTCCGGCGCGAAGCGGGCGAGCCGCGTCCGGGTCATCGGATTTTCCTCGGGCACAACTGCACGAACCGTTGCGTAACCGGAACTGTCACCGGATGAGGGGCGGGTGCGCTCGGTATCGGTCAGGGTGAATGCGACCCTGGTTTCAGGCTTTAGGCCGCCAATACGCGACGCTGGTACATCGGCTTCGATTTCGACGCAGCGATCGTCAACCAGGGCCACCACATCGCTTCCGGCTTCCACATGGGCGCCGATCTCCGTAAACCGGCGGCTGACGACGCCGGCATAAGGTGCGCGTACCTTCGTGTCATCAAGTGATATGTGTGCCAGGCGCAACTCTGCCTCAGCACTGGTCAGCGCCGCCCGTGCCCGAGCGAGGTCGCTCTCAGCGATCGCCACTTCCTGGCGCTTATCTTCGAACTGCCCTTCGTTGAACGCCGGGGAGCGGCGCAGCCGTTCGAGACGGACCAACTCCTGCCGGCGCAAGCTCGTTTGCGCCATCATGGCCTCCACCGTGGCCTTGGCTTCGACCACGCGTGCGGCTCGGAGATCCAAGTCCGCCGCGTAACGGTCCTGCATGATTGCGGCCAGCACCTGGCCCTCCGCAACCCGATCACCCACGTCAACGGCCATCTCGGTGATCGGACCGGACACGCGTGCGGCAACGACACCGGCGCGGCAGGCCACAAGCCGGCCGATGACCGGCACGGTTTGATCAAGCGGCTGTTTGCGAACAGGGTCAACGAACACCAAAGCGGCCGGCTGCGCGACTGCCAACGGGGCTAGCAGCATTGCGCCGAAAACAGCCAGGACCAGCGCGAGCGACAGACGCTCAACAGCCAAGGCGAACTGTTCAACCACGCGGGGGCCTACGTCGATCAGTGGACCGCTAACCCTTTGAGCGACGGATGGTGCCGGTCGTATCGTCATGCTCTTTTCTTCGCGCAGCGCCGCCACCGGATCAGGGTTGAGCAACGGAAGTAGGCAGGCTAAGACGCCACAACTATCTATCACACATCTTTTGTCGAATGTTAATTGGACTGGACGGTCTAGTCCAATCACGTTAAGCTCAATAATCTAGGAGGGATCCACGAGGAGCTGCGGTTTTTTGACCGGTTCTATCGCTAGCCCGTTGGACAGCAGCACATGCAAGGCGTGACGGGAAGCAATGCGGCGTTGCTGGACAAGCGCGGATGTATTCTGGCGGCTGCAACGCAGGTTTTCCTTAGGGCTGGTTATCACGGTGCCAGCATGGATGTGGTCGCCCGTACGGCTGGCGTCTCGAAGCAGACCGTTTACAATCACTTCGGCTGCAAGGCGACGCTGTTCGAGGCCATCGTTGCCGATCGCGTGGATGTCATGCTGGAGTCCCTCGGTACGGCCACTCCGTCCTCTCAGGATCCCGTCGTAGTTCTGACCGCCATCGCTGAGCGGCTTCTGGACGCTGTTCTGTCGGAAGAGGCACTGGCGCGATTTCGGCTGGTCGTGAGCGAAAGTGGGCGGCACCCCGAGCTCGCCGAGGCGTTCTACAGATCGGGGCCAATGAAGGTTACGGCCAAACTTGCATCCTGCTTGGCGGAGCTTGAGCAGGCCGGCTACCTCTCGGTGCCAGAGCCGTGGGAAGCGGCCGCGCAGTTTTTTGCGATGGTGCGTGGCGACGTATTCCTCCGGGCTTTGCTCAGGATCGGAACGCCTCCGGGGGCAAAGCAGCGCCGCCAGTATGCTGAGACCATTGTTGAGCAATTTTTGAGCAGCTTCTGCGGTCGCCATTCGTCGTCATGCGGGAGCACTTCGATGCCAGAACAACGAAAGATCAGCGATTGAGTTCATGAGGTTTTGGTCGCTAACCTGGTGCAACGTGATCGCCTCCGGATTGTGCTTGGCGGGGATTGGACCACATGTGATTGGCGACATGGGTCAAAAGAGGTGTGGCGTCGATTTCGTCGGGCTTCTTGTTTCGCGCGTCCCATACCCGCATGGATTAGGAAATTATGCCGACTGCGTTTTACACTCATCCCGCGTGTCTTGAGCACGACATGGGGTCATGGCATCCGGAAAGCCCTGCGCGGCTGACGGCCGTGTTGAAAGCCTTGGAAGCGGAGCATTTCTCCTACCTGCAACGGCACGCAGCGCCGGAGGCGACATTTAAGGAAATGGAGTACGTCCACGCACCGTTCTATGTGGAGGCCATTTTCGAGAACATCCCCAAAAGCGGTCACACGCATCTGGATCCCGATACGGCCGTAAACCCGAAGTCGGGAAAGGCGGCACTCCGCGCCGTCGGCGGGTTGTGTGCCGCCGTGGACGAAGTGATGACCGGCGCCGTCCGCAACGTGTTCTGCGCTGTTCGTCCGCCGGGCCATCATGCGGAAACAGCCCAGGCTATGGGATTTTGCCTCTTTAACAACGTTGCTATCGCGGCAGAACACGCGCGCAAGAAACACGGTGCCGAACGCGTTGCTGTTGTCGATTTCGACGTTCATCACGGCAACGGCACCCAGAACTACTTCTATCGCTATCGCGACTTGTTCTATGCCTCCAGCCACCAATGGCCATGCTATCCTGGTACAGGGATGGAGCACGAGACCGGCGTGTACAACAACATCGTAAATTGCCAGCTGCGACCCGGCGCCGGCTCGGCTGAATTTAGAGAGGCCTATGCTGAACGAATCTTGCCGGCTCTTGATGCGTTTAATCCGGACTTGCTGCTGATTTCTGCGGGATTTGACGCCCATATCCGCGATCCGCTTGCGCAACTGCGGGTCGAGACCGAGGATTTCGCGTGGGTCACACGCGAGATGCTGGAAATTGCCGAGCGGCGTTGTAGAGGGCGCGTCGTGTCAACGCTTGAAGGCGGTTACGATCTGGAAGCGTTGGCGGCAAGTGTCAGTGCTCATGTTCGGGCGCTCATGGGCAGCTAGTAGCGGTCTCGACGCCGCTACGCAGTTTGATATTTTCGCCACACTATGTTGTCGTGTTGGACACCTGGGTTGGGCTAGGGTGTTGCCCGTATCGATCAGCCTCACTTATTGTGCTTCATCTTTGTGACAGCGCCCAAAAGGGGGGAACGCCTTGGTCGATCCTGTGCGTGATGCCGAGATCGCAAGCCTGAGCTTCGAGCAAGCGCTCGCCGAGTTGGAGGCGATCGTCAAGAGGCTGGAGCAGGGATCTGCGGGCCTTGACGATGCAATAGCGTCCTACGAACGCGGTGCGGCTTTGAAGCGCCACTGTGACACCAAGCTGCACGAGGCACAGTTGCGCGTAGAGAAAATCGTTTTGAGTCCCGATGGCGTTGCTGGCACTGAGCCGCTGGTCCCGAGCGAAGGATAGGTTTCCGTGGACATCAAGCGGGCTCTCATCGAGAACGCCCAAGCCGTGAGTGACGTTATTGATCAACTGCTCCCCCGAGATTCGGAGCCGGAGGCGCGTTTGGCCGATGCTGCGCGCTATGCCTGCTTGAACGGCGGCAAACGGATTCGGCCGTTTATGGTAACGGCCAGCGCGGCTTTGTTTGACGTTACGGAAGCGCTGTCGTTGCGAGTCGCGGCAGCCGTGGAGATGATCCATTGTTATTCGCTGGTTCACGACGATTTGCCGGCCATGGATGACGATGATTTGCGGCGCGGCCTGCCGACATGTCACGTTCGCTTTGACGAAGCGACGGCCATTTTGGCCGGGGACGCATTGTTGACACGAGCTTTTGAGGTTCTTGCCAATCCAGCGACCCATCCCGATGCCCGGGTCCGCGCCGACCTCGTCGTGGCCCTGGCCCATGCGGCGGGCTTTGAAGGTATGTGTGGAGGGCAGATGTTGGATTTGATCGCTGAGCACGACACTTTAGAAGAGGCAGAGATCACGCGACTGCAGCGGCTGAAGACAGGCGCCCTCATCGCTTTTTCTTGTGAGGCTGGCGCCATTCTTGGCAAGGGCTCTGATTCTCAGCGAACAGCACTTCGTGCGTACGCGCACGACTTGGGGCTGGCGTTCCAGATTGTTGATGATCTGTTAGACGAAGAGGCGTCAGCGGAAGAAGTGGGCAAACGCACGGGTAAGGATAGGGCCGCCGGCAAGGCGACGTTCGTTACGTTGCTTGGTCTCGAGCGTGCCCGCGAACAATCTAGGCTGTTGGCCGGTCAAGCTGTGCAGCATTTGGATATGTTTCATGAGGGCGCTGAGCCGCTTCGGGCTTTGGCGCAATTTGTGGTGGAGCGTCGCCATTGACGGTCAAGTCCAGCTTTGGGGATCGGCCCGGGCTTCAACGCCCTGTCCGCGTAAGGAGGTATTAAGACGTGATGCAAACAAAGACCCCGCTGCTCAACGACATTGGCGATCCCTCGGACTTGCGTCGTTTGCCCGAAGAACGCCTGCAGGAGATCGCCGACGAAGTGCGCGACGAAACCGTACGCATCGTTTCGCGCACCGGCGGCCATCTTGGCGCCAGTCTTGGCGTGGTCGAACTGACAGTCGCGCTCCATTATGTCTTTGACACGCCGAAAGATCGGCTGATTTGGGACGTCGGCCACCAATGCTATCCCCATAAGATCCTCACTGGACGGCGGGATCGGATGCCTCTGTTGCGACAGGGTGGTGGCTTGTCGGGGTTCACCAAGCGCTCCGAAAGCGTGTACGACCCCTTTGGTGCCGCACACAGTTCGACCTCTATTTCTGCTGGCCTTGGCATGGCCGTTGCCCGCGACGCGCTGGGAGGCGACCACAACGTGATCGCTGTCATCGGTGATGGCGCAATGAGTGCTGGTATGGCCTACGAGGCCATGAACAATGCCGGGGCGATGGACGCGCGCCTGCTCGTCATCCTGAACGACAACGACATGTCGATCGCGCCGCCCGTGGGGGCTCTTAGTGCCTATTTGTCGCGGCTGATTTCATCCACGTCGTATCGCTCGGTACGCCATTTCGCCGCCGAATTTGCGCGGAAGTTCCCGCGTCCATTCAAAGAAGCCGCGCGAAAAGCCGAGGAGTATGCGCGGGGTTTAGTCACGGGCGGAACGTTGTTTGAGGAGATGGGCTTCTTTTATGTGGGCCCCATCGACGGCCACAATCTCGAACATTTGCTGCCGGTTTTGAAGAATCTGCGTGACGATCGGGAGCCAGGCCCGATCCTCCTTCATGTGGTCACGCAGAAGGGGCATGGTTATTCGCCGGCTGAGCAATCCGCGGACAAGTACCACGGCGTTAGCAAGTTTGATGTTGTGTCTGGCGAGATGGTGAAGTCCAAAGCCAACGCTCCCGCTTACACCAAGGTCTTCGCGCAGTCCCTCATCGCCGAGGCGGAGAAAGACCCCGCCGTATGTGCTATCACGGCAGCCATGCCGGCAGGAACGGGGCTTGACCGGTTCGAGTCGCGTTTTCCGGAGCGCTTTTTCGATGTGGGTATCGCCGAACAGCATGCCGTAACCTTTGCCGCCGGCCTCGCTGCGGATGGCTTAAAGCCCTGCGCCGCCATTTACTCTACGTTTCTGCAGCGCGCCTACGATCAGGTGGTTCACGACGTGGCGTTGCAGAGCTTGCCGGTCCGCTTTGCCATAGACCGGGCCGGTTTGGTCGGGGCCGATGGCGCCACCCACGCGGGTTCCTTCGACTTGGCCTACCTGTGTTGCTTGCCGAACATGGTGGTCATGGCGGCCGGCGACGAAGCCGAACTCGTCCACATGGTTGCCACCGCCAATGCCTATGACCAGGGTCCGATCGCGTTTCGATACCCGCGCGGCGAAGGTTTGGGCGTTGAGATGCCGGAGGTCGGACAACCATTGGAGATCGGGCGCGGACGCTTGGTGCGTGAAGGCACGAAGATCGCGCTGGTCAGCCTGGGTGGGCGACTACGGGATACCATGAAGGCGGCTGAAGATCTTGCCGCTCGCGGCCTGTCTACGACCGTTATGGATGCCCGCTTTGCGAAGCCCTTAGATCAGGGCCTGCTGCGCCGGCTGGCGCGCGAGCACGAGGTTATGATCACGATCGAGGAGGGGGCCGCGGGCGGATTCGGCTCCCACGTTATGCATTTCCTCGCCAATGAGGGGCTCCTGGACGGGCACGTACGGTTCCGTCCGATGGTCTTGCCCGATCTCTTCATCGACCAGGATACCCCGGACGTGCAGTATATGCTCGCCGGGCTCTCGGCCGCAGATATCGTGCGGACGGCGCTTTCCGCCCTTGGCCTGGAGGCCGCCGCCGCCGCCGCTGCGCGAGCGTGAAGATCCTCTGCCGGGACGTTACGCGTCGTCGGACGCGTTCGTCTAGTCCGTGACCGGCGGTGAAGCGGCGGGCTGACCAACTTTTGGTCGAGCGCGGTCTTGCACCGTCCAGGGCACGGGCCCAGGCCTTCATCCTTGCCGGTATCGTTTACTCCGGCGATCGTCGCGTAGCAAAACCGGGCGATTACCTCGCCGTCGATGCTCACTTGCACGTCCGCGGCAAGGACCACCCCTGGGTGTCACGTGGTGGCATCAAATTAGCACATGGACTAGATCACTTCCAAATCGACCCTGCTGCGCGGGTTTGTCTGGACGTGGGCGCGTCCACGGGCGGTTTCACGGATGTGTTGCTCACTCGCGACGCGGCGCGGGTTTACGCCGTTGATGTGGGTCACGGGCAACTGGCTTGGCCGCTTCGTCAGGACACCCGGGTCGTGGTTTTGGAACGTACCAACTGCCGGGCCTTGTCAGCCGTTCTGGTGCCGGAACCCATTGAGCTAATGGTTTTTGATGTGAGTTTCATCGGCCTCGCCACGGCGATGCCAGCGGCCCTGACGCTCGCCCGCGAAAACGCCAATCTTGTCGCGCTGATCAAACCACAGTTCGAGGCCGGCCCGGATCAGGTCGGCAAGGGCGGTGTCGTTCGTGACGAGGCGGTTCGCAAGGCCGTTTGTGCCCGCATCGAGGACTGGCTGGGTGCGCAGGACGGCTGGTCCGTTTTGGGTGTTATTGAAAGCCCCATCAAGGGCCCTGAAGGCAACGTCGAGTTCTTGATCGGTGCGGCCCGCAGCGCGCTTTAGCGGCATTTCCTTCGCGTCAGATCCTGAACCACGGCGTGGTCAAGGCCAGAAATACGACAAGTACGATAATCATTTGGGCGAGGTTGATGGCGACACTGGCCCCATGTAGGCGGCCGAACCGGATGCGCGCCGCGCTGTCACCGCAGAGCCAGGCATCTCGGGCATCGTTTATTCGGGGTGTTAGGATCATCAGGCTGAACGCGAACAGCCCAGCGACAATCAGCATCAGCGCGGCGGTCCAAACCGATATGGCCACCGAAAGAAGCACTGCGGCGACGCCGGATGCCGCAGCTAAGACTTTGTAGTACAGGGGGAAAAAAGCCCGCAGGAAAGCGCCCGCCGCATCCGGCGTGAGCGCCTTGAACACCATCGGTGCGACCACTCCAGCAAAGAACACCATTCCGCCTAGGATCAGGGCAATGAGGAGCGTTGCCGCGACGTCGATAAAGACCATAACTCCAGTCCACTGCCAGCTTTGCCGAACCTGAGCCATTAACTACGGACGGGGAGCAGGCCGCGATCACCCGTTGGGTTGCCCCTGTTCCGCGCGCAGGCGTCGAACATGGTTACGCCAAGCGGTCAACTGCTCGGCCCGGCGGGCGGCAAATCGAGCGGCGGAGGCGGCATCGCGGCGCGGACTAGCGGTGGAGGTGGAGCGGATGAGGGTTGACCGGCCACGTGCGACCTTCGCCGTGCGGATCGGGTCCACTGGTGCCAATCGAGCGGGTGGCGCGGTCGGGGCCACCACTGGCTCGGTCGGCGGCAACGCGTTTTCATCCGAGGGATTGCGACGCTGACGCTTCCAGATGGCAGCCACCTTCTTTTTATATGGCTCCGCATACCTGGGCGTGGCCGAATGATAGCGGCCCATGGCGCCGTCCCACGATCCCGTCTCCACCCGCAGCGAGGCGAGGAACTTTGCGGCATACGCGGCATTGGCGGTGGGCTCGAAGGCTTCCTGCAGATTGGCGAACGCATCGGGGTGAAACTTCAGGTTCACCTGCATACAGCCGACGTCAATATTGCGAACACCACGTGCCTTCAGGCTTCGAACCCGCTGGATCGCTTCGGCCTTTGTCGGCAGATACTGCCCACGGCCCTCGGCCATAACCGTCCACGGCCAGGCAACAACGGCCCGGCCCGAAGGGTGGCGGCGGCCCGATTCCGCTAGGGAGATGGCGACCAACAGTTGATCCGGAATACCCATTCGCCGTTCCGCGGCTGCGATCGCGCGGCTACACAAGGTCCAAGGATCGCTTTGAACCAAGGGGCGGGCGGCCGCAGCCGGCGTTGGTTCCAGGTACGTTGTACCCAGAGCACCGCTGAGCAGGGCGACGATCACTATCGCCCGTGGCGACGACACCGGGAAAAACTGGGAGTGGGTCATGGATGGCCTCCGAACCGCTTTGGTTCGTCTTGCGCAAAGACCGTGCCACGACGAAGCGGGTTGGGTTCAGAGCCCGCGCAAGGCGGCCCAGGTCCGCATCACGCGCTGGCGATATCTGTAACTGTGCTTGTACTTGGCTGAGTGGTACAGGGCGACGGCATGGATCCAGGAGCCATGACGCCGAAACAGGGTTTTCAGCAGCCGGGCGGCATAGCCAGCATTGGCCTCTGGGTCAAACGCCTCCTCCAGGCTCTCGAACGCCTTCGGATGGTAGGCTAGGTTCACCTGCATGCACCCCACGTCGATATTGGTTTCGCCCTCCGCCCGGAGTCGCTCAACCGTGGCGATCGCATCCTGCTTGGCATCCAGGAAGTGGCTGGTTCCGGCATTGTTGATGGTCCATGGCCATGGCCGCCAGCGCTTCGTGTCCGCGTCGCGGCGTCCCGATTCGACCGTCGCGATGGCGCGAAGGAGGTGCTGCGGGAGCTTTGCATCCTTCTCGGCGACGGCAACCGCATCGAGACAGGCTTGCCAAGGATCGTCCGTGGGAACCGTGGGGGCGGCGCCCGTGGTCGGAGTTGCCAATGGTGAGCCGGCGACGAGGAGGTTGCTCAACAGCCAAATGACGGCAACGGTCCTGATCCCCCGCATTACGTCTCCTTAGTCTCTCGCGGTGGCGTATTGCTCGTCATGCATGTCCCGTGACACGGCAGCACCATGGGTTTTTCGGCCAACGGAGCGGACCATCGCCAGTCGCTTCGACCCGCTGCGGCATCAGACGTGCCAAGAATTAACCTTGACGGCGCGGTCCAGGCAAGCGACAGCCTTGGCCGGGGAAAGAGACCGACGCGGGGAGCAAAACAAACCATGAGCGACGTCGACGTATCATCAAGCCCATCACCGGCCGGCACGGGTACCGGTAGGGGTAGCCCGTTCATGCGACCGGCGCTGGAAATTACGATTCGGCTCGGCTTGATCGCGTTGATGCTGGTGTGGTGTTTCACGATCGTTCGCCCGTTCCTGGAGCCGATCCTGTGGGGCATCATCATCGCCGTCGCGTCCTATCCTGGCTATCGACGGATGGAGGCCGGGCTTGGTGGCCGCAGATACCTGGCGGCGGCCATATTCGTGGTGCTGGCGTTGGCCGTGCTGATTTTACCCACCGTAATGTTAGCCGATACGGTGATCGGTGCCACGGGCACGGCTGCCGATGCGCTGGCCGACGGCGATATCGAGGTGCCGCCGCCTCCGGCGAGCGTGGCCGACTGGCCGATTGTTGGTAAACGCCTTTACGAGTATTGGTCCGTCGCCAACGAGAATTTGGAGGAGGCGTTTGACAAGGTGGCCCCGCAGCTCCGCGCGATCGGATCGTGGTTGATTACAGTTGCCGCGGGCGCGGGGTTTGCGATCGTCAAGTTTGTGATCGCCATCATTATCGCCGCCGTGTTGCTGCCCAACTCAAACGTCGGTGGCTCCGTTGCCGATTCCGTCGCGACTCGTATCGCAGGGCCACGCGGTGTGGAGTTTGCCGGCCTCGCCCGCGACACGGTTCGCAATGTCGCCCGAGGGATCCTGGGCGTAGCCCTGATCCAAGCGATCTTCGCGGGCTTGGTTTTCCTGCTGTTTGGCATTCCGGGTGCCGGACTGCTTGCGTTGGTGTGTCTGCTGCTTGCGGTCGTCCAGATCGGGATTTTTCCCGTTCTGATCCCGCTCGCGATCTATGTTTTCTCCGTAGAGCCGACGACGACGGCCATCTTGTTCGTGGTCTGCTGCCTACCCGTCGCAGTCATCGACAACATCCTGAAACCGATCCTGCTTGGCCGCGGGGCGGCCGTGCCGATGGCCGTGATTTTCCTAGGTGCCATCGGCGGCTTCATCAGCACTGGTATTATTGGCCTCTTCATTGGTGCGGTCGTGCTGTCTGTGGGCTACACGCTGTTCCTGGCCTGGATGAAGGAGGACGTGCCAACGCCAGAGGAGCTGGCAGCCCCCGTCAGGACAGCTCAGGAACCGTAGGGCCGGCTTTGCCGTGCTCCTTTGATGCCGAGGCGTCCGCTAGGCGCACTGGGCACGATGGCGCAATAGATGGTCGGCGAGCGTCAGCGCCAACATGGCCTCGGCCACGGGCACGCCGCGAATGGCAACACAGGGGTCATGGCGGCCATGGGTTTCGACCGCTGTG
Source organism: uncultured Rhodospirillaceae bacterium (assembly GCA_964619055.1). Classification (GTDB taxonomy): domain Bacteria; phylum Pseudomonadota; class Alphaproteobacteria; order Rhodospirillales; family Defluviicoccaceae; genus CAYVUM01. The sequence continues at coordinate 49,105 of CAZUDB010000004.1, read as the reverse complement.
TCCTGGCCCGCCGTCGTCACGGTCCGCTGTGGGGTGGCGACCGACGACGTGGGCTTGATCGCAAGCCGGACGACCACGTCCGCGCCGGATGAGATTCCGCCAAGAACGCCGCCCGCATTGTTGGACAAGAAGGTAGGCCGGCCGTCGGCCATCTGCATTTCGTCGTTGTGCTCGGGACCGGTCATGGCGACGGCGGCAAAGCCGCTGCCGATTTCGACACCCTTGGCGGCGGGGATCGACATCATGGCCTTAGCGATGTCGGCATCGAGGCGGTCAAAGGTGGGGGCACCTAAGCCGGCAGGAACGCCCGTGGCAACCACCTCGATCAACCCGCCGATCGAAGATCGCGACTTGCGGACATCGTCGAGGACTCCGACCCAGGTCTCTGCGGCGCTCGCATCCGGGCACCAAAATGGATTTTCTTCAACCGTTGGCCAGTGGCAGCGCTGTCGGTCGATGGCGTGGGGGCCGATCTGGATCAATGCTCCGCGAATGATGACGCCGTCGCCGAGAACACGGCGGGCGATGGCACCGGCCGCGACGCGGACTGCGGTTTCCCGCGCCGAAGACCGCCCACCGCCTCGATAATCCCGCACTCCATACTTCTTCCAGTACGTGAAGTCCGCGTGGCCGGGGCGAAACAGGTCCTTGATCGTGCCGTAATCCTTGGAGCGTTGGTCCTCGTTCTCGATCAGAAGGCCAATGGGCGCCCCGGTTGTGGCTCCCTCGAACACGCCTGACAGGATGCGGACGCGATCGGACTCTCGGCGCTGGGTGACATGCCTGTTTTGTCCCGGTCGACGCCGATCAAGCCAAACCTGAAGGTCTGCTTCCGACAGTGCTATTCGCGGTGGCACGCCGTCGACAACACCGCCGATGGCCGGCCCATGGCTTTCGCCAAAGGATGTAACGCGCAGGAGGTGTCCGAAGGAGTTGCCCGACATGGTACGGATCGCCGCGGCCGTTCAGTCAACCGAAGCGGACTTGCCATCGGCCGCGCTTTGCAATTGCGAGCGAAAGTTCGTCAACATGTCGCGGACGCCATCAGCGGCGTCCGTGGCCAACATTCCGACAACATGATAGCCACAGTCTACATGGTGGACCTCTCCGGTGACTGCCGACGACAGGTCCGAGAGAAGGTAAAGCCCGGCGTTGCCAACCTCGTCCATCTCGAGATTTCGGCGCAGCGGCGAGTTTAGCTGATTCCACCGCAGAATGTGACGGAAGTCGCCGATGCCGGAGGCGGCCAGCGTTTTCATTGGCCCTGCCGACATGGCATTGACGCGGATGGTGTGCTTGCCCAGATCCTCGGCCAGATATCGAACGCTCGCCTCGAGAGCGGCCTTGGCGACTCCCATGACATTGTAGTGGGGCATGACACGCTCGGCGCCGAAGTACGTCAGGGTGAGGAGACTGCCGCCATTGGTCATCAGCGGTTCGGCATGGCGACAGACGGCTGTGAATGAATAGCAAGAGATCAGCATCGTCGACACGAAGTTCTCCGGTGTCGTGTCCACGTAGCGGCCCTTAAGCTGCTCTTTATCCGAAAAAGCAATGGCATGAACGACGAAATCGAGCGAGCCCCACTTATTTGCAATGACTGAAAAGGTGTCTGCCAGGTTGGCCTCGTCGGACACGTCGCAGGGTAGGAGAAGCTCGACGTCCAGTTCCGTCGCCAAGGGGCGCACGCGCTTGAGCAGGGGGGCGCCCTGGTAGGTCATGGCAATTTCGGCGCCATGAGCACGAGCGGTACGCGCAATGGCCCAGGCAATGGAGCGGTCGTTGGCGACGCCCATGATCAGGCCGCGCTTTCCGGCCATCAGCTGTGTGAGTGCGGTCATGAGTTTTCCTCGCAGCCTGCCGGTGTCAACGTCATCACCGACGCTACTGGCCAGATACCGCGGCGCGGACGCGTGTCCAGCTTTACGGTGGACCAGAACGACCGTTTCCCCGGGTCGACGTGCCATATAGGATGGTCGTCAAGACGTCAACGACCGGAAAGGACAGCGGTTGGCCAATCCGTCTTTCTTGGCGCAGCAAGTCCAGCGCGCCCGAGATTTCGCGACCGTGCTCGGTCGCAGATTTGTCGAGGAACGCTGCCTCGTCATTGCGGCCTCGCTCAGCTACACGTCCCTCTTGGCTCTAGTACCGCTCATCGCCATCGGATTTGCGGTGCTGTCGGCGTTTCCCGTGTTCCAGCAGGCGCAAGTCCAACTTCAGGATTTTATTTTTGAGAGCTTCGTACCGTCGGCAGCAGCGACGGCCAAGGACTACATCACCGAATTTGTGGGCAAGGCCCAGGGTTTGACCGCTGCCGGCATTATCGGCTTGGCCGTCACGGCGCTTCTCCTGTTCAACACAATCGAAGCGGCCATGAACGCCATCTTCCAGGTTCGACGGTCGCGCCCCATCGTTACCCGCTTGCTCGTATTCTGGGCCTTGCTCTCTCTCGGCCCGTTGTTGATGGGCGCCAGCTTCTCGGTGGCAACGGCTCTCTATGCTGAGGCGCTCGGCAGCGACCGCCCTGCGGGCCTGTTGAATTCTCTAACCGTCGCCGTGCCGACCATCTTATCCGGGGTCGCGCTCGCCTTCCTCTATCTGATCATGCCGAATCGGCGCGTGGCCATTGGTCATGCCATCATTGGCGCCATGATTGCCGCCATGGCGTTCTCGGCGCTGCGATGGACCTTCACCTTGTATGTGACGACCTTTCCATCCTATCAGAACCTCTATGGGACGCTTGCGACGGTCCCGATCTTTTTGTTTTGGATGTACTTGTCGTGGGCCGTTGTGCTGATTGGCGCGGTGATCACGGCAACCCTGCCGGAATGGGGCCGGCGCCGGGCGGATCAGGCGAAACCGGCGTACGCGCACGACGGCGGCCGGACGCCGGCTCAATCATTGCATGCGGCGCTCGCGATCCTTGGTCAGTTGTATCGTCAAAGCCAGGAAGGGGGCGCCCTGGACGAGCCAGAGCTGCTGGCGGCCGTCGATGTGGCGGGCGGGGAGGTGCTGGATGTCCTTGTGCGCCTAAGGGCCGCTGGGTTGGTGGAGCATACCGTTGACGATGGTTGGGTCGCCGCGCGCGATCCGGCCGCCGTGACCCTGAACGACATCGTCGACGCCCTCGACCTGGAGTTGGCGCCAGTCACGCCTGCGCTCGCCGAGGGTGGCATGGAGCGTCATTGGCGCGATGCCCAAACCGCTGACGATGATCGCGATGCTTTGGCAGAGCTGCTTGCGAACGCCGTTCGTCAGCGGCGCGAAACACTATCGGTGCCACTGCGGACTTTGTTGATCGAACACGACCTGCACGACGCTCCCGGCGCCGGAGCGCAGCTGCAACCGTCAGCGCGGGCGGGGGTGGCGTAAGCGGTCCAGGATCTGGGCGCGCAGATCTTCGGGCAACGCCGTAATGGCGTCTTCCACGCTGTGCAAAGCGCGGCGAGCTTCATACAGCTGATCGAGCAACGACAGCACGATGGAAAGCCCGTCCGGGTCCGGCACGAGATCGCGCTGCAACTCGCGGATCAGTGAGATGCGCGCTTCATCGATTTCGTCGAAATCGAAACCATCAGCAGTTTTGTGGGGACGTACCCACCGCCGCTCGATCCAGGTGTGCAGTTCAACCCGCTCCACGCGGTAAAGCCGAACGATGTCCTCGAAGCTGGCCATCTCCGTCCGCTCCTAACGCCGACCCCGGATTGGGTAACTGGATCCGGCCGGCCATTCGTCCACGAAGCGTTCGAGATCTGGGTCTGGTTTTTCCGGAAGCATGACCTGGACCGTAACATACTGGTCGCCACGGCCACCGGCCGCCTTGGCGATCCCCTTGCCACGCAGACGCAATCGAGTACCGGAGTTCGACCCTTTCGGCACGGACAGGGAAACGGCGCCATCAATTGTCGGCACATCAACTTTGGCACCCTTAACCGCTTCTGGCAAACTGATCGGCAGGTCAGCAAAGATGTCGTCCCCCTCTCGGCGGAAGTGGGGGTGCGGCGCAACAGAGAGCTCGATCATCAGATCACCCGGGCCGCGCGATCCGCCAGCACCTTGACCTTGCAGGCGGAGCACTTGGCCGTCTGTGGATCCCGCCGGGATCGTTACCTTTAGCCGGCGGCCGGCGGGAAGCACGACCTCGCGTGTCCCACCCTTTGCAGCTTCAACAAAATCGATCTCTAGGCGCGTGTGGATATCTTGGCCGCGGGCTCCCTTGTTCGTCCAGGTCCGTTCCTCGGAGCCACCGCTGGCGTTACGGAACATCTCTGCGAAGAAGCTGAAGTCCGCGAAGGAGGCGCGGTCGCCATACCGGCCCTCCGGATCGTGTTGGGCATAGTCGCGATAAAAGGTCCGGTTCATACGTGGGGTTCCATCCGCTTCGATCTCGCCACGGTCGTACTTGGCTTTCTTATCGCCATCGCTCAGGAAATCGTAAGCAGCGGCCACTTCCTTGAAGCGGTCCTCCGCGCTTGTGTCGCCTGGATGCAGATCAGGGTGAAGATCGCGCGCCAGGCGCCGGTAGGCTGTTTTTACCGCCTTTTCATCGGCACCTTTCGAGACGCCCAAAACCTCGTACGGGTCGCGCATCAGTCGTGGCCATCCGCCCTATAACGGTTGTTTAGAATGCCGCGGCATACCAGGTTCCCCCCGCTCGCCGACAGACCAAGCTTTCGATCCGTGATTCGCGACCGTCCACGTCAGCCGTACTAACAAAGGAGCGGCACGGCTGACCGGTCGCGTCGTACCGCGTACTCGTCGGAACTATGACGCCGGTCTGGCCGGTGGCCGGGCTTTCCCATGCTTTCGCGGTACCGCTTGGAAAGCGCTCGAACGCGAAAACGTGGGCCTGTTCGGCCGTAGCCCAGTCGGCGCGATCAAGACGTTCCAGTAGCGAGTGTGCCAGTGTGGCGTCCAGCGTGCCGCTAAAGGCCCTGTCCAGGGACATCGCAATGGGTGAGGTCGAAGCCGACACGAACTGTACGGCATATCCTTCCCCCGTTGCTGGCAGGCCGCCACCGGCTCCGTTTTGGTCGCCATCGGCGCCCGAGCAGCCAGCGCCGATCAGCCCCGCAACGGTGAGAGCGGCCAAACTCCAACGCATGTCTCAATCCTCCTAAAGATGATCCGACGACCATCATCGTGTCGTTCAACTGATGCGAACAGTGTACCATCAATTCCACCGCAATCATCCGATCGAGCGGTGACATAGATGCGCTTCCACGTTAGTCCGCGCCGGCGCATTACGGTGCCGATTGGGCTAAACTCTCCCGTGATGCGACGGCAAGGATATAGGGCATACCCCCATGGTTGCCAGCGAACCCGCTTCCGAGCTCTCGAGCCAGTGCGGCGATGACCCTGTTGAGCGCTTTCGACAATGGTTGGCGGATGCGGAACGGAGCGAGCCAAATGATCCGAATGCCGTCTGCCTTGCCACGGCCACCCGCGACGGCCGAGCTTCCGCCAGGATGGTGTTGCTAAAAGCGGTCGATGAGTCCGGCTTTGTCTTCTACACCAATCTGGAGAGTCGAAAGGGGCGGGAGTTGGCCGAAAACGCCTGGGCATCGCTCTGTTTCCATTGGAAAAGCCGACGGCGCCAAGTTCGCGTCGAAGGGGCTGTCGAGCCTGTCAGCGAGGTCGAGGCCGATGCCTACTTCGCAACACGGGCGCGGGTCAGTCAGATCGGCGCCTGGGCATCGAAACAATCCCAGCCGCTGCGGGGCCGGTTTGAGCTGGAAGCTCGCGTTGCCCGCTATGCGGCCCGTTATGCCCTGAATGTGCCGCGCCCGCCGCATTGGTCCGGCTTTCGGGTTGTCCCGTCGTCCATTGAGTTTTGGGAGGACGGGGCGTTTCGTCTCCACACCCGCCGTGTCTATCAGCGAATCGATGGCGGCTGGACCCATCAGGAGCTTTATCCGTGACGGACTCGGCGGCTCTCAAAACGCCCGGCAGCTCCGTAGCGGCGGCAACAACGCCATCCGGTGCAGCGCGGCACGATCGTTTGAAGCGATTTGCGGCCATCGCCTCAGTGAGCGTGGCGGGCCTTCTCATTGCGGCGAAGACGCTGGCCTGGTTGCTGACGGGCTCCGTGGGCGTTTTGTCGACGTTGGTTGACTCGGTGCTCGATTTGGCTGCGTCCATTGTCACCCTGGTTGCTGTTCGCCACGCAATGCAGCCAGCAGACCGCGAACACCGGTTTGGTCACGGCAAGGCGGAACCGATCGCTGGGCTGGCCCAGGCGGCGTTTGTATTTGGCTCGGCAGGGTTCTTAATGTTTGAGGCCGGGCAACGCCTCGTCGAACCCGCGGCCGTCGTGCGGACGGAAGTGGGACTCGCCGTCATGGGTTTGTCGATCGTGCTGACCCTCGCCCTTGTTCTGTTTCAGCGCTTCGTTGTCAAACGTACGGGGTCCGTGGCCATCGGCGCCGACGCTCTGCACTATCGGGCGGATCTGCTGAGCAATTTGGCGGTCATTACGGCCCTCGTTCTCGTATCGGAGTTCGGCGCCGTTTGGGCTGATCCCGTGGTCGCGCTTGCCATCGGAGCCTATCTGCTGAGCAGTGCCTGGAAGATCATTCGCCAAAGCTTGGATTTTCTGATGGACCGGGAGTTGCCCGATGACGACCGGGTGCGTATACGCGACATCGTCACGGCCCATGCCGGCGTGATCGATATGCACGATTTACGGACGCGGTCGTCGGGTACGCGCACGTTCATTCAGTTTCACCTGGAGATGGACGGCGGGATGACATTGCTCGACGCCCATGCCATTGCCGATCAGGTCATGCGGACTGTCGAAGCGGCGTTTCCCGGCGCCGACGTGCTGATTCACGAAGATCCTTACGGCGTGGCGGAACGGAGAGCGACTTTCGAGTGAGGGCAGCAGCGCTCACCGACGCCTAACCATCAGAAATCATTTCGCTTTGCAGGGAGGGACAGCGTTGGTACGCCATCGCTCTTGCCTCGTTTAGTTGACGGCGTAGGGTAGGGATTGGGGTACAAGGGGACCGCACCGAGGCAGTGAATCCCGAAACCGGCGCGACCGTGTCCCGGAGGGCTGAGTCGTTTGATCGTCGAGGACCAAAGCGAGGTTGTGGAGTTCCTGTCGCGGCCCGAGGCCTACGGGGAGTGGCTTTCACGGGTTGATCGCCTCGACACCCACATTTCGATCATCTTCCTAGTGGCTCGTAGCGCCTTCAAATTGAAGCGCTCCGTGCGTTTACCTTACCTGGACTTTTCCACGGTCGAACAGCGTCGTCGCATGTGTGAGGCGGAGGTGCGTGTTAACCGTCGCACTGCACCGGACATCTACCGCGGTGTCGTGCCGGTTCTCCGCACATCCAACGGACGGCTGCGCCTGGGCCAGTTGAACGACCCCAAGGGCGGCGACACCGTCGTTGATTGGCTGGTGGCGATGGAACGCTTCGATCAGAGCACTTTGTTCGATCGTCTCGCCGTCGACGGCCGGCTTGATCGCTTCGCCATGGAGGATTTGGCCGATGCGATCGCACGCTTCCATAGCGATGCACAAGTTTGCCCGGAAGCCGGCGGCGCTGGCCTGATCGATCGGATCATTACCTCGAACGCGCAATGCTTCGACGACCCGGCCGCGGCGTTTTTGGATCAAGCGCGCGTCGAAGCCGTAACCGCGGGCTCCAGAAAGGTGCTCTCGGCCGTGGCCGACGGCTTGGAGCGGCGCCGACGGACTGGTCGCGTCCGCCACGGTCACGGCGACCTCCATTTGCGCAATATCTTTCTGCACGATGGCAGTGCCACCTTGTTTGACGCCATCGAATTCGATCCCGACTTGGCCAAGATCGATGTCCTGTACGACTTGGCGTTCCTCGTCATGGACCTGGACCACCGCGGACTTCGCCGCCATGCCAGCATCCTGCTCAATCGCTACCTGGACGTCACCGGTGACGCGCTTGGCGACGGCGATGGAGCGGATGGTGGCGGGGCCGGAATGCGTGCTGCTAGCGGACTGGCGGCGATGCCCCTGTTTCTTGCCGTGCGCGCGGCCATTCGCAGCCACGTCGACGCCCTGGCGTCCGCGACCCTTACCGACGCGAAGGCAGCGGAGGCCGCGCGAGACGAGGCGGGAAGTTACTTGGATCGTGCGCTCGCCTACCTGGAGCCAGATTCGCCGCGTCTGGTGGCCGTCGGCGGACTCTCGGGCACGGGCAAATCACGCATGGCGCGGGATATGTCGCCCCATTTCGGTGCAGCGCCGGGGGCTCGGATCGTTCGGACCGATGCCACGCGCAAGCGCCTGGCCGGGGTCGAGCTTGAACGTCGCCTCGGCAGTGCGGCATATGGTCCCGAGATGACACAAAAAACCTATGCGGCCGTATTCGCCGAGTGCCGGTCCGTGCTTGCCGCCGGCCAGTCCGTTATCGCGGATGCCGTGTTTTCCGATCCGGGTGAACGCATGGCGATTGAGGAGGTGGCGCGCGGTGCGGGTGTGCCGTTTTTCGGGCTGTGGCTGGAGGCTCCGCCGGACATGATGGAGCAGCGGGTCACGCGCCGACGGCGCAATGTGTCCGATGCCACTTCCTGGGTCGTGAAACTGCAAATGCAATACGATTTGGGCGATATCACGTGGTCGCGGATCGATACCAGCGGGTCCCGCGAGGACACGCTTTCGGCCGCCTTGGTTGCCGCCAACATCGGTTGACGTATCGGTGAGGCATGGATGCAGTTCGGGGCCTTGGGTCGGACCCGGGCCTTTCCTTTTCGAGCGCCCAAGTCCAAAATAAAATATTGGGTCCACAAGGAGCAGGAAGCGATGGCCGTGCGGCGACTTCTCGTCCCGGTCTCCCACGCCCAAATGGTGCGGCCCCGCCTGCGTGCTGCGGTCGCCATTGCGCGAGCTTGTCGGGCTCGGATCGATGTGTTGCATGTGCGAGCCATCCCGCAGGAGGCCGTGCCATTGCTCGGCGAAGGCATTTCCGGCGCGATGATTCAGGACTTGGTCAGCCTCGCGGAGTCCGAGGCGGCGCTCCGCGCCGAAGCCGTTCGCGATGCCCTAGAGGTCGCCCGCAAGGCCTATGACGTTCCGTTTGCCACAGCGTCGGCGGTGGGTCCGGTGGCTATTGCGGACGGCCCAAGCCTGACGTGGACGGACGTTGTCGGCCACGAAGCCGACGAAACGGTTTGGCGAGGTCATCTGTCGGACCTCATCGTTCTTGGTCGTGCTGAACCCGAGGCCGATGATGTGACCCGGGCAACACTGAATTCCGCCCTGTTTGAAAGCGGTCGTCCGGTGCTGGTTGTGCCGCCCGATTTTGGAGGTGCCCCTGCTGCGAACGACGGCGCCGAAGGCGCATACCCCGTTCCTGAGCTTGGGCGCCATGTGGCCGTGGCCTGGACGGCGAGTGCCGAGTCGACCCGGGCCCTGGCCGCGGCTTTGCCGTTCTTGGCCCGTGCCCGCCTGGTAGTGATCTTGAGCGCCCCGGCGAGCGGGATGGCCGGCACCGCCACAGAGGAAAGTGGCCCGACCGCAGCGGCGGGTGTTGTCGACTACCTCGCCCTTCACGGCATCGAGGCACGGGTCGGAACCGTCCCTGAAGCCGGCGGCTCCGTGGGGTCGGCCTTGTTGGATGCAGCCGTTGCTGCGGGGGCGGACCTGATTGTGATGGGCGCCTACACCCACGGTCGGTTGTACGAGATGATCCTGGGCGGCGTGACTCGCCATGTCTTGGAGCGCTCCATGATTCCGCTGCTGATGGCCCATTAACCATGGCAGTGGAAAGGACCGAGGTGGCGGACCAAGAGTGTCCACACGCGTCGAGGGAACCACTTGCGGATGATCAGCGCGCGCGTGCCACCACCGATGCGGCGCGCCCATCCGTTATCATTACGGGGGCGAGCCGTGGCATCGGCCATGCGACGGCACGGGTTTTCCTCGAAAAAGGCTGGCAGATTCTGACCTGCTCGCGTGATCCGGTGCCGGCAGAGTGCCGTCGGGACCCGAACTGGACCACACATTTCCCCACCGATCTCGGAGATCGCGACAGTCTGAACGGCTTTATCGCCGGGGCCAACCGGACGCTCGCCGGCGGTCCCTTGACGGCGCTCGTCAACAATGCGGGGATTTCACCAAAGTCGACTTACAAGGAGCGGCTCGGCTGCTTGAACGGTGACCTGGATGCATGGCACGAGGTTTTTGAGCTCAATCTGTTTGCAGCGCTGACCCTGGCACGCGGTTTTGCCGCGGCCCTGCACCGCGGACGCGGGTCCATCGTCAACGTGACTTCCATCGCGGGCCATGCCATTCACCCGTTCGCCGGCTCCGCCTACAGCATTTCGAAAGCGGCACTTTCTGCGCTCACACGGGAGCTGGCCCATGAGTTCGCGCCGCTTGGGGTTCGCGTTAATGCGGTATGTCCCGGCGAAATCAAAACCGCCATGATCCAGCCGGAGTACGAAAGCCTAATTCCGCGCATTCCACTGGAGCGGATGGGTTCGGCCGAAGACGTGGCCCATGCCATTCACTACTTCTGCAGTCCCGAAGCCGGCTATGTCACCGGCACCGAACTTTACATCACCGGCGGCCAACACCTCGTCTGATCGATCAGCCCGGTGTTGGCGCGCCAGTGTATTGAGGTTGGGGACGGAGAGCGTTTTTTTTGGCGCCGTAACTCTCGCCGGTTTTCTACACCAGGGCCGGCTTGTCAGCGCGCCAGCACTCGTACGCCGTCGACAGCATATCGACATGGTCGCGCTCTTCGGCAGCCAGTTCGCGATAGAGTTCGTCTTCGGCCGAACCCGCCGGCACATTCTTGCTCTGCTCCGTAAAATAGGCGGCGGCTCGCTCCTCGCAGCCGATGGCAATGCGGAACAGGTTGTCCGGATCGCTTGAACGGTTTTCAATGCCAGCGAAAATCGCCGCACGCTCGATCTGGAAGTCCGGCGACGGCTCCGGGACGGCCGCATGGTAGCGGTTCGCCAGCGTCTCCATATGCTCCTCTTCCATTTTGGCGAGCGACTCAAACAGGTCTTTCAAAACGGGGTCATCGGTGGAGCGCGCCGCCCGGCTGTAAAAGGCGTGCCCGCCCAGTTCGATCTCGAAGGCTTTCCGCAGGGCGGCGAGCGACTGCTCTTCATCCACGGATCGAGCATCCAACAGTTTCAGCGTGCCGCCACATTTCGGACAACTGCCATAGGGGAAAGCGAAGCCTTCGCTCACCTTGTGACAATTCCCACAGCGCCAAGCCACGGACGCGGTACCGCAGCAGATATAAACCTCATCACCTTCGAGCGGGCGGTGGCACTTCGGACAGATCATGGGTCAACTCCTAACAGACACGTGTTTTTCTCGGCGTTCGGGGACGGTGGGACCGATCAGTTGCTGGGGACGTCAAGCCGCTGGAACGGCCTCTGCCTCCGCAGACGCAAGCGGCGTGAAGGCCTCAATCTCCTCCGCCGACGGAGGCCAACTGGCTTTGCCCGCTTGGAGGTACGCGCCAATGGCCCGAGCCGCGCGACGGCCGGCGCCCATGGCCAAGATGACCGTGGCACCACCCGTCACGATGTCACCGCCGGCAAAAACGCCCTTGAGATTGGTCGCCTGGGATGCATCGTCAGCGACGATATTGCCCCATTTGTTGAGACCAAGCCCGGGCGTGGACTGGGCGACGATCGGATTGGCCTGGGTACCTAGGGCGTAGATGACCGTGTCGCACTCCAAATCAACAAATTCGTCTAGGGGCTGCGGTCTGCGCCGTCCTTGTGCGTCCGGCTCCCCCAGCTCCATTTTCTGGAGCTGGATGCCGCGGACATTGCCGTCATCGTCCGTTTGAATGGCAACGGGAGAGTGCAGGAACCGGAAGCCGATGCCTTCCTCTTTAGCGTGACGGAGCTCTTCGATCCGGGCCGGTGCTTCGGCTTCAGACCGGCGATAGACGCAATCGACGGCGCCTGCGCCTAAGCGTTTGGCCACGCGCAGGCAATCCATGGCGGTGTTGCCGGCCCCGATCACGACCACCCGGTCACCGAGACCGATGGGTGTATCGTGATAGGGGAAGCGGTCGCCGCCCATCAGATTGACTCGGGTTAGGAATTCGTTGGCCGAATAGACTTGGCCGGCGAACTCGCCCGGAATGCCAAGGAACATCGGCGCACCGGCCCCGGCGCCCACGAATACCGCGTCATAGCCGTGGCCGTTGAGAAGTTCCGGGATCGTGAACGTCTTGCCCACGACCTTGTTGGTGATGACGTTGACCCCCAGATCGCTCAGCCGTTGGACCTCTCGGTCAATGATCGGTCGCGGCAAGCGGAACGCTGGAATGCCATAGCGCAGCACGCCGCCAACGACGTGCAATGCCTCATAAACGGTAACCTTGGCACCAAAGCGAACCAGGTCCGCAGCCGCGGCCAGACCCGCGGGTCCGGACCCAACGATGGCGACGTTGCCCAAATCCTCGGCAAACTGAGGTGCTTGCGGTGGGGATGCCGTCACGCTGTCCCCAACGAAGCGCTCCAGCCGGCCGATGGCCACCGGAGCCATCTTCTTGGCCAGGACACATTGGCTTTCGCATTGGGTTTCCTGTGGACAAACCCGTCCGCACACCGAAGGAAACAGGTTCGACTCGTTGATCACGTCCAACGCGCCCGGCAGATCGCGGACAATGAGGTGGCGGATGAAGCGGGGGATGTCGATGGCCACCGGACAACCGGCGATGCACGTGGGCTTCTTGCACTGGATGCAACGCTCCGCCTCCACCAACGCGTCGGCCATGGTGTAGCCCAGGTTGACTTCTTCGAAGTTGCGGCTTCGTTCCGTTGCGTCCCGCTCTGGCATGGGCATTTGGGTGGGCTGCACCTCCTTCAGTTTCTTGTAGCTGCGCTCGGCATTATCGAACAGCCGGGTCTCCAGGTTGCAGATGTGGGCATAGGCATCATTGGCCGTGCCCTCCTGGCTCTTGAACCGTTTCTGCCGCGCGATCAGTTCCTTGAAGTCGACCATGTGGCCGTCGAAGTCCGGCCCTTCGACGCAGGCGAATTTGACCACGCCATCCACGGTCACGCGGCAGGACCCGCACATTCCGGTGCCGTCGACCATAATGGCGTTCAACGAGACCATGGTCTTAACGCCATAGGGCCGCGTCGTCTCGACGCAGGCGTTCATCATCGGCAGGGGACCAATGGCCACCACCAAGTCAGGGTGTTCGGTCTCCAGAACTGACTTCAAGGCGTCGGTGACGAAGCCCTCACGGCCGTAGCTGCCATCGTCCGTGCAGACGATCAGCTCGTCGCAATGCTCGCGGAACCGGTCCTCCCAGAACACCAACGGCTGGCTCCGAAAGCCGATGATGCCGATAATACGGTTGCCTGCTTCCCTGAAGGCCCGCAGTTGCGGGTAAACGGGCGCAACGCCCAATCCGCCGCCGACCAGAACGACGGTGCCGACCTTGTCGACATGTTGCGGGAGCCCGAGCGGCCCAACGAAGTCTTTAAACGTGTCGCCGGCCTTGTAGCGATCTCGCATCTCCAGGGTGGTCTTGCCGAGCGCCTGCACCACCAGCGTGACCGTACCGGCCTCGCGATCGAAATCGGCAACGGTCAGCGGAATGCGTTCGCTGCCTTCGTGAAGCCGGAGCATGATGAAATGGCCGGGTTGCGATGCGCGCGCCACATCGGGGGCGTGAACATCCCACAGAAAGGTTGTGTCGGAGAACGCCTCGCGTTGAGTGATTGTGTACATATCCGTCGCTTAACCTCCAGAGAACGCTTGGAAAAAGCGCGCCGGGCGGACCGTAAACGGCAACCCCCTTGCCAACGCTCCGTGGAACGGCGAGCGTCTGCCGCTAACCGAAACAGACCGTTGAACACGATTGGCGGAGCAATCGTGTGTTGGGCGAATCAGCGTTGTTAGCCGCCGACCGCCACGGTTTCGCTCTGTTCGCGCTCGATCCATTGTTCGAGTAGCCGAATGTGCTCGGACTCCTCATCGGCGAATTCCTTCGCAATAGTGCGGATTTCCGGATCCGTCGAAGTCTTCGCCACATGATGATAAAATTCAAAGCCTAGAAGCTCTCCCTTCAACGCCGCGCGCAAGGCATCAAGACGGGAGAGGGCGGGGTCACCGGCCCACAACTCGGTTTGCTCCGGGGTAACTAGGTCCGGCCACACGTGCTCGCCAGGAGCTGCGGCAGATAGGTCTGTATCGCCAGCACGGGCTTTGGCATCCTTCAAATGCAGCCGGGCGTATCCGCCGAGCGTTTGAAAAAGCTGCGCAACTTCCGTGTTTCCGCAACGCTTCATCGCATTTGTCAGGCCATCGAAGTGTTCCGCCGCTTCCTCCTCGATCTTGATCGAAAAGGCCAAGAATTCATCGACAGACTTCAGCTTGATGCCGCCCGCGAAAATACCAGCGGCGATAGACATGCGGGGTTTTTCGACCGGCACGACCTCGTCGCCCCCGAAGAGGACCTGGATGTCCTCGTCGCGAATGAAACACTGGCAGGCCAACCGGTAGCGAGGCGGCATATCGTTGACCTCGGCGGCCTCGATTTCCTCCTTGGAGATCTTGCCAAGTTGGCGAAGAACTTCCTTCTCCTTCTCCGTCAGGGCGATTCCGTACTTGGGCGGCGCGCCAAGATGCTCGACTTCGACAACGCACGATCCGCACTCGCCATCGGCGCAATCGAAGGGAATGGGAATTCGATGCGATTTGGCGACCGACAGAATGGTTCCGCGGTGACCCGCGATTGCATAGACGGTCACGTTGTTTGCCATCACCGGTGAGGTAAAGGTTACATTGGCCATATCACGTCATCCTTCGCGCCGAAGTGCCCATTCAGGCTGTCTTCGATCCTCTGATGTTCCAATCGTGCCCAAGCCGTAGGCACCCAAATGTAGGGACAGCACAGTTGCAGCTCGGCCGCACACGGCCTGGGAGTTTTGCTAACAGCCCGTCGCCATTATGCAGCAAGAATCAAGCCAACATGCCAAGCGGTTCATTTTATTATAAAAACGGTCATGACAGGCAAACGGCCGTGGCCGGAACGAGACGAAGCGACAGAAGAATGTTGGACAGTCGACAACGGCGCCGTCCAAGACCGGCCGCACGCCGTCGCAGCTTGGAAGCCCAAGGCCCAAATTAGCGGCAATTGGCTTCGGGCGCCTGCCGAAGTTCGCGCCAACTGAGGTCGACTGACGCCACCTGTTCTGAGAAGGCCATTGAGAATCTTGAATAAAATTACATCGGTGCAGTGGCATGAAATTTGCTGGATGTTAACAAAACATCGGCTGGACAAGTCACGTCAGGTGGAACGAGCCGAAGGCTCGTCGCCACGGGCACGGTGGACCGTTGTTGGAACAACGGTTCGATTGCTGCGGACGCCGCGGGCATTCGGGACATGGCGCAAGCACCCGCATCGGGGCCGCCATCGATAACGGCGACTGGACTTTGCAACGCGTTTGGTTATCCGCTGAGCCCGTGAGGGCGCTGAGGGTTCTGCCTCCATGACGTTTTCTGCCGAAAATGACGCGCCGCGCACGCTCGTCAACATCTATGAAATCAGCAAGATCCTGACTTCCTCGTTGAACATCCAGGGGAAGCTGCGAGCCGTCCTTAATCTCCTGGCGTCTTACATGGATATGCGCCGGGGCATCGTCGCCGTTACCAACGCAGACGGCGACATGCGAGTGGTTGCCGCGGCGGGGTTGTCGCCGACTGCCGTCAACGACGGTGCGGCCGACATGCCGCGGGAGATCGCCGAGCGGATCATGGCCGGACAGACGCCGTTCGTGACCGAAAATGTCGCCGATGATCCGCTGCTTGCCGCCTATGTCCGTGTCCCGAACGTTCTAGACGATGAAACGGTGTCGTTCATCGCGGTGCCGGTCAAAACGTTCGGAAAGCCGTTCGGCTGCCTCGCCATTGCACGGGTGTGGAGTCGGACCACTGCCGTCAATTTCGGGGACGATATCCGCTTCCTGACTATGGTCGCCAACCTGATCGCCCAGGCGGTGCAGTTGGAGGAGCGTCGAGCGGTTTCGCCGGACGAGGAGGACGTGACGGCGGAAGGCGCGGCGCAAACGCTGACGCGTAGCCGCGGGCCGGCTGCCGGTCGGCAACTCGCTGGCGTCATTGGTGACAGTCGCGCCATGCAGCAGGTGTTCGCGCAGGTACATTTGGTGGCTCCCACACGGTCGACGGTTGTCGTCAGGGGAGAAAGCGGCACCGGCAAGGAGCTGATAGCGCATGCGATCCACGTTCTGAGTGCCCGCCGTGACGGTCCGTTCGTGAAGGTCAACTGTGCTGCCCTGCCGGACACTCTACTCGAGTCCGAGCTGTTCGGGCACGAGAAGGGGTCGTTCACCGGTGCCACGCAGCAGCGGCGAGGCCGGTTCGAATTGGCCGATGGTGGCACTCTGTTCCTAGATGAGATCGGTGACGTATCGCCGGCCTTTCAAGCCAAGCTGTTGCGAGTGCTCCAGGAAAAGGAGTTTGAGCGGGTCGGCGGCACCTCGACGATTCAGGTTGATGTTCGGCTCGTTTGTGCAACCAACCGCAATCTGGAGGAGGCCGTCGCTAAGGGCGATTTTCGCGCTGACCTCTATTATCGCATCAACGTGGTGCCGGTGTTCGTGCCCGCTCTGCGTGAACGCCGTCAGGACATTCCGGCGCTGGCCGAGCACTTTCTCGACGCGTTTAATCGAGAGAACGAACGAGCGCTTCGCTTCAGTGAGAACGCCATGCGGGTGATCACATCGTGCAATTACCCCGGAAACGTGCGCGAGCTGGAGAATTGCGTCTACCGCGTCGCGACTATGACCAGGGGCGATTTGATCGACGACATTGATCTGCCTTGCCAGAGCAGCTTTTGTCACTGTGCCTCGCTGCTGCCGCAAAGCGCGTTCGCGCGTGATGACCAGGCATTCATCGCGGGCAAGGCCCCTGAGGAGGAGGATCCGGACTGGAAGCAGCTCGATGACCTTGAGGACCTGGAGCGGCTGCCGCAGCGCGAACGACTGGTCCGCGTCATGGAGAAGGCCGGCTGGGTTCAAGCCAAAGCAGCACGCATGCTCGGCATGACGCCGCGCCAGATCGGCTATGCGCTGCGTAAGCACAACATCGAGATCAAGCGCCTGTAAGCTCGGTCGACAGAGCGACGGTTGCTGTTTCGGTTCCGACAATGTGTTGGAGAGCGAACACGCCCGTGGATCGGGTCCAACAACAAAAACTCTTTATCGTCAATTGGTTCTCTAACTGGCACGGGACTTGCTGTTAGATCTTCAAGCACGCGTCCGCCGTGGCGCCGAGGACAAAAGCGAGCAAGCCCATGACCGTCGTCCCATTCCGCCCCGGTGGTTCTGTCGCAATCCCGTCAGACGTGGACAGCTGTTCGCCGCACGGCTGCGGTGATTTGCCGGCCACCACGCCCGGGGACATCGCAGCACGCATCGCCGACCACCCTTGCTATAGCGAAGAGGCGCACCACTATTTCGCTCGTGCCCACGTTGCCGTCGCGCCAGCGTGTAACATTCAGTGCCACTACTGCAATCGTAAGTATGATTGCGCTAACGAAAGCCGTCCGGGTGTCGTCAGTGAACGGCTGACACCGGAGCAGGCCGTGCGTAAAGTCATGGCCATCGCCGCCGAAATGCCGCAGCTCTCCGTTGTTGGCGTGGCCGGACCCGGTGACGCACTTGCGAATGCCGACAATACGTTCGCGGTGTTCGAGCGTCTTAGGGCGCTGTTGCCTGATCTGAAGCCTTGCCTTTCCACTAACGGGTTGCTGTTGCCGCAGAACGTTGAGCGGATTGCCGCTGCCGGTGTTGATCATGTGACGATCACCATCAATGCCGTCGATCCCGACATCGGCGCGCAGATTTACGCTTGGATCGGTGTTGATGGGCGCAAATGGACGGGGCGCGACGGCGCCGCCATTCTGCTTGCCCGCCAATTGCAGGGGCTGCAGGCCTTGGTCGCCAAGGGCATCCTGGTCAAGGTCAACTCGGTGCTGATTCCC
This sequence comes from uncultured Rhodospirillaceae bacterium, assembly GCA_964619055.1. Lineage (GTDB taxonomy): Bacteria > Pseudomonadota > Alphaproteobacteria > Rhodospirillales > Defluviicoccaceae > CAYVUM01. The sequence goes on along the minus strand of CAZUDB010000004.1, from coordinate 31,121 downwards.
GGCATCAATGACGATCATATGCCTGCCGTCAACGCCGAGATCCGCAAGCGTGGTGCCTTCATCCACAACATCATGCCGCTGATTTCGGATGCGAGTCACGGCACCCATTTCGGTTTGACCGGCCAGCGTGGCCCAACCCATGAGGAGCTGGAGCTGGTTCGCTCAAATATGCCAACGGATGTGGCGCTGATGCGGCATTGCCGGCAGTGCCGCGCCGATGCCGTCGGCCTCCTCGGCGAGGATCGGGGTGCGGCGTTCACTATGGAGCATGTCCCCGAAGCCCCCGTCGTCGACGACGGCAAACGTCTGGCCTACCGGGAGCTGGTTGCCGAGGAGGTGCGCGAGCGCAAAGATGCCCGGGCGAAGGCCGAGCACGGCCTGACAACGGTCAACGCAGCCTATGATGAGCGCTTGCTTGTCGCCGTCTGCACGCGCGGCGGCGGCCGTGTCAACGAGCATTTCGGCCACGCCACCGAGTTCCAGGTTTTCGAGGTCAGTGCTGATGGTGTCCGCCTCGCGGGTTTTCGCCGGATCGAGCCCTACTGCCAGGGCGGTGATGGCGATGACGACATCCTTGAGGACGTGATTGCGTCCTTGGAGGGCATCACCACCGTCCTCTGTGCCCGCATCGGAAGTTGCCCGCGTGAGCGGTTGGCCGAAGCCGGCATCCGCGTCCGCGACGACTTTGCCTTCCAGTACATCGAGACCTCGGTGGCCAGGGTGTTTCTGGAGGGGTTGGAAGCCGAGAGGGAGCGCTTTCTCTCGGCCTGAATCGCGTTTCTTTCGAACCGAGGATAAGGATCACGACAATGGCGATGAAAATCACAGCCAGCGAATGCACCGCTTGCGGTTCTTGCGAATTCGATTGCCCGACTGGGGCGATCACGATGAAGGGTGACGCCTACGCGATCAACCCGAACACGTGCACCGAATGCCAGGGCGTCGCCAAAGCGCCGAAATGCGCCGCCGGCTGCCCGGCGGATTGCATCGGACCTGCCTAAGCAAGTGATGACGGAGCCGACCCGGGTCCCGGAAGAGACCGTTGAGCTGGACAGGCCGCCGCGGTTTCGGGTCGGCGATAAGGTCCAGGCCCTGCAGATGATCCGCAGCGACGGGACTGTCGCAGGAACCAACAGTGGCGATATCATCGTTGAGGCCGGCGCGGTTGGCTATGTCAGCCACGTCGGCGAGTATTTGCAACGCTATTACATCTATGCCGTCGATTTCTACGAACAAGGGCGCATCATTGGCATGCGTGGCCATGAAATCGCGGTTGTGGAGGCGTCCCTATGAAAGTGACCGTTGGCCGTAAAGGCGATTCCTATTCCATCTACGTGGCCAAGAAGGACTTGGAAGAGCCGGTGGTCGATATGGAGCGGCCCGAACTGTGGGGTGGTTGGATCGAACTCGCCAACGGCTGGCGCCTGTCACTGCCAGAGATGGCGGCTGATACCCGGCTTCCGATCACAGTGGATGCTCGCCGCCTCAGTCTCGGCCACGACGCCTAACGTCGCGAACGAGGTCTCGTTGGCGCACCTTATTGAGGGCTGCGTCGCTAACGGTTGGCGCGCTCGTCCGCGAGCGCCAGCAGAGCGCTTGTCTGCTCCCTGATCGCAGCCGTTATCGCTTTGTCCAAGCGCCTCAGCCACGCGTCCGGGATGGCCTCGACGCCGTAAGTGGCACCGGCAAGCATGCCGGCAAGCGCGCCGGCGGTGTCGGCGTCGCCGCCCACATTAACCGTCTCCACCACGCAGTTCCGAAACGAATCCGTCAGAAAGTAAAAATGAAGCACGGTTCGAATAGTATCGACCACGTAGGCCGAGCAATGACCATTGTAGCGATCGAAGCGGAAAGGTGCGTGCTCGGCGATTAAGTCACGAGCATGGGCACGCACGTCGACAATTCCACCACCCGCGATCAAGGATTGCACCATCCGTCCCAGCGCAAGCGTGGCAGCGTCCGATAGGGGATGATTGTGGGTAATGTGACACTGCTCCAGCGACCAGGCTCGAAACGCTTCCGCGTCACCCAGTGTGGCCAACGCGACGGGCAAGTTGCGCATGCAGGCCCCGTTACCGGCGTCTCCCTCGGCGTAGGGCTTGGATGTAGTACCGTCGACAATGTAGCGTCGGATTCCGCGGCGGCAGGTATCGCCCACATCGGCGGGGACGCCGCGCAGCCATGTGGCAAAGGCCTCGCAGGCGGTGCGAGCATCCCAGCCATCGGCGTCGAGGAGGGCGCGTCCAAGGGCCAGTGACATCTCGGTGTCGTCCGTCACCTGCCCAGCTTCTAGATTGAGCCAGCCACCGCCGATGATGCGGCAATGCAGGCCGTAACGCATCCCAATTTCCGCCGGGGTCATAAATTCTACGGTGGCTCCCAGGGCGTCACCCACGGCGAAGCCGAGGTAGGCCCCGATTGCCCGGCTCTCCCGGCTCGACGCAGCGATGCCGGGTAACGACGATCGCCGGCTCATGGAATCAGAGCGGCGCTTCAATGGTAGCGAACGCCAACGGCATAGTTGCCACCGATCACCAACACCTCTTCCTCACCGGTGCGGGAGCCTTCGGGCAGCAGGGCATTCCAATACACGATCTTGCAGGTGGGCACGCGTGCTTCCAGAATGCGATCGCCGAAGCATGAGGCAATGTCGCGATCGGTGGTGAATGACGCTAAATTGTTCAAGCGCAGCACAACATGGCGCCGATCGATGCGGTGGAGGATCTGGTGCTCGTCGAAATGCTCGATGCCGCGGAACAACATCCAGCGATGGGATTGGCCATAGTACTGCGTGAGCATCCACTGCGAAAACTCGTAGAGAATGTCAAGCTGGCTAAAGATTGCATTGTTGTGAAACCGACTCCCCATTTTTTCTTCCACGTAACGGATCCACGCATCTGACGCGAAGCGCCGAATTGGTTCCTTGTGATAGGTGGGAAACAAACCAAAGCGGCTTTCTACCCAACCTTTTAAGACGGCACCCTCTGGGCCGTTACTGTCGTAAGCCCACCCCCTAAGAAGACGCAAGTAACTGGATCTGTAACGACGGCGTCCACGGTTATCTGTTGCATCTTGACAGCGCTCCACACTAAGGCCATAAGTAACGGTCATGTAATCTCGAAATAGAGCAGTGGCTTGCTCCCGCGCAGTTGTTTTCGCAAGTAGACGAAACAGGCCTGCATTAGTCTCCCGTGCACCTGCGATACGAAGCGACGAAGCACGCTCGTTGAACGACGCCGACGCCAGGAGGGCTGTCGGCACTCCGACAAGATTAACTGAATGACCGTAGCGGCCGAGCCAAGGCTCGGTTTCCTCAGCGTCGGCAGCGCCAGCGTGTGGCTCCAGGGCGTTCAGGCTTGTGACGTCCGGCGGTCCCATCACAGGTCCCAAGCAATTTTTGGACCAGTCTGGCCAACCCCCTGTCCGTCCCCGTCTTGCCATACCTCCACACTGTCGACGCGCTGTGGCCCTCCCCACACTGTGTCGGCCTTTGTCGGGTTCGCAACAACCCGCTGGTCGGCGCGTGCCCACCCGACGGCATCGGTTAATCTCCTGTAATTAAATGGAAAAAGCTATGAATAGGGGAGGCGTGCCGGAATTGGCACGGCGCTTGCTCCACTGGTCCTCGAAGGCGACCACGTGCGCCTGCCCGGTTAATTGTAGGAGAGAACCATGACCAAACCTCGCCAGATCGCCTTCTACGGCAAAGGCGGCATCGGTAAGTCGACGACCTCCCAAAACACGATCGCCGCGCTGGCGGAAATGGGCCGTAAGGTTCTGATCGTGGGCTGCGACCCCAAAGCGGACTCCACCCGTTTGATGCTGAACGCCAAGGCACAACAAACGGTGCTGCAAATGGCGGCCGATGTGGGCTCCGTGGAAGATCTGGAGCTTGAGGATGTCATGCGCACCGGCTGGGGCGATGTGAGCTGCGTCGAGTCCGGTGGTCCGGAGCCGGGCGTCGGCTGCGCCGGCCGTGGCGTTATCACCTCCATCAACTTCCTGGAAGAGCAGGGCGCCTACGACGGCATGGACTACGTGGTCTATGACGTTCTCGGCGACGTGGTCTGCGGTGGTTTCGCCATGCCGATCCGCGAGAACAAGGCCCAGGAAATCTACATCGTCATGTCCGGCGAGATGATGGCTCTCTATGCCTGCAACAACATCTCCAAGGGTATTCTGAAGTACGCCCACTCTGGCGGCGTCCGTCTCGGCGGTCTCATCTGCAACTCGCGGATGACGGATATGGAGATGGAATTGGCTGAAGCCATGGCCGGAAAGCTCGGCACCAAGCTGATCCATTTCATCCCGCGCGACAACATGGTTCAGCATGCCGAGCTGCGCCGGATGACGGTCATTCAGTACAAGCCCGAACACCCGCAGGCCGATGAGTATCGCACGCTTGCCCGCAAGATCGACGAGAACGCCGGCAACGGCGTGATCCCGACCCCGGTCAGCATGGACGAGCTTGAGGACATGCTGATGGAGTTTGGCATCCTGAAGTCCGACGAGGAGATGATCGCCGAGTTGGAAGCAAAGGAAGCCAAGCAGCGCGAAGCCGCTGCTGCGATGGCGTGACGATAAGCGGGGCGGCGCTCGCCGTTCCCTGCTGATGATGGGCGCCCCGATGCCGGGGCGCCTCCACGGTCGCGGCGCCCGTGAGGGCGCCCGGAGGAAATCATGAACGACTACACAAATGATAAGGCTTTCCACGAGCAAGTCATTGCCGACGTGCTCGAGGCTTATCCGGAAAAGACGCGCAAACGGCGCTCAAAGCACATCAATGTAGCGGAAGAAGGCGCCAGCGACTGTGGCGTAAAGTCGAACGTCAAGTCCATCCCGGGCGTCATGACCGTTCGCGGCTGCGCTTACGCGGGCTCCAAGGGCGTGGTGTGGGGACCCATCAAGGACGTGGTCCACATTTCGCACGGCCCCGTCGGTTGCGGTCAGTACTCCTGGGCGCAGCGGCGCAATTATCACACTGGCCACACGGGCATCGACACTTACGTCGCCATGCAGGTCACGTCCGATTTCCAGGAACGCGATATCGTTTTCGGCGGCGACAAGAAGCTCCGCAAGCTAATCGATGAGATCGACGAGCTGTTCCCGCTTTCCAAGGGTGTTTCGATCCAGTCCGAGTGCCCCGTCGGACTCATCGGAGACGACATCGAAGCGGTCGCCAAGGAGAAAGCCAAAGATATCGGCAAGCCGGTCATCCCAGTCCGTTGCGAGGGCTTCCGTGGCGTCTCCCAGTCGCTCGGTCACCACATCGCCAACGACACCATCCGGGATTGGGTGCTGGACCGGGGCGAAGACTCCGACGCCGCGTTTGAGCCCGGGCCTTATGATGTGTCCCTGATCGGCGACTACAACATCGGTGGCGACGGTTGGTCATCCCGCAAGTTGCTGGAGGAGCTGGGTCTTCGCGTCATCGCCCAGTGGTCGGGGGACGGCAGCATTGCCGAGTTCGACAAAACACCCAAGGCCAAGCTGACCCTGATCCACTGCTATCGGTCGATGAACTACATCGCCCGCCATATGGAAGAGAAGTACGCAACCCCGTGGCTGGAGTTCAATTTCTTCGGCCCGACCCGTATCGCCGCGTCGCTTCGCAACATCGCCGATCAATTCGACGACACCATCCGTGAGAACGCGGAGAAGGTCATCGCCAGGTACGAAGGCATGGCCGCTGACGTGGTCGCCAAGTATCGCCCGCGGCTCGAGGGCAAAAAGGTCATGCTCTACGTAGGCGGACTGCGCCCCCGTCACATGGTCTCGGCGTACGAGGACTTGGGCATGGAAGTGGTCGCGGCTGGTTATGAGTTCGCGCACCGCGACGACTATCAAAGGACGGCCAGTCACGTTCGGCCCGGCACCCTGATCTTCGACGACGTCACGGGCTACGAGTTAGAGAAGTTCATCGAGAAAATCCGCCCCGATCTGGTCGGCTCCGGGATCAAGGAGAAGTACCCGATCCAGAAAATGGGCGTGCCCTTCCGCCAGGTGCACTCTTGGGATTACTCGGGCCCCTATCACGGTTACGACGGTTTCGCGATCTTCGCCCGTGACATGGATATGGCCATCAACAACCCGGCATGGGGCATGCTGCAAGCCCCCTGGGCGGCCTGAGTCCGAGCAAATCCACTTTTCACCTTGTCTGCTGTCGCCACGAGGGAATTCTGTTCATGCCCCAGAGCGCCGAGAAAGTCATAGATCACGTCGATCTGTTCCGCGAGCCCGAATACAAGGAAATGCTGGATGCGAAGCGGCAGCAGTTCGAATGTCCGCACAGTGCGGAATTGGTCCAGGAAACACTAGAATGGACCAAAACCGACGAATACCGCGAGAAGAATTTTCAGCGGGAAGCGTTGACCATCAATCCCGCCAAGGCCTGCCAACCTTTGGGTGCCGTGTTCTGCGCCGCCGGTTTCGACGGCACGCTGTCATTTGTGCACGGCTCCCAGGGTTGCGTCGCCTATTATCGCTCGCATCTGTCGCGTCACTTTAAGGAACCGGCCTCGGCGGTGTCGTCATCCATGACGGAAGATGCCGCCGTGTTCGGTGGTCTCAACAACATGATCGATGGGCTGGCCAACGCGCACGCCCTCTACAACCCGAAGATGATCGCGGTCTCCACCACCTGCATGGCAGAGGTAATCGGCGACGATCTCCATTCCTTCATTAGCCAGGCTCGCGACAAGGGCTCTGTTCCGGAGGGCTTCGAGGTTCCCTTCGCGCACACCCCGGCGTTCCACGGCAGCCACATCAACGGCTACGACAACATGCTCCAAGGCATTCTGACCAATTTTTGGAGTGATCAGGAGCGCACACCCACGGACGGAATTAACATCATTCCCGGCTTTGACGGCTATTGTGTCGGCAATAACCGGGAGCTCAAGCGGATCCTGGATGTCATGGGCGTCGAGGCGACGCTGATCTGCGATCCATCGGATGCCTATGACACGCCTGCCAACGGCACCTTCCAAATGTATGCCGGTGGCACCACACAGGACGAGTGCAGGGCCGCCCTCAACGCCAAAGCGACGGTCTCGATGCAGGAATACTGCACCAAGAAAACGCTCGCCATGGCCAAGGAGAAGGGCCATGAGGTCGCCAGCTTCAACTATCCTCTGGGAGTCAGCGCCACCGACGAGTTTCTGGTCGCGATGTCCGAGCTCACCGGCAAGCCGATCCCCGACGCGCTCAAGCTCGAGCGGGGCCGCCTAGTCGATGCACTCACAGACTCTATGTCCATCGTCCACGGTAAATCGTTCGCGGTCTACGGCGACCCGGACTTCGTTTACGCGATGTGCCGCTTCCTGATGGAAATGGGGGCCGAGCCACGCCACGCGCTCGCCACCAATGGCACGAAGCCATGGGCGAAGAAGATGCAGAAGATGTTGGATGCGTCGCCCTTTGGTCAAGCCTGTGAAGTGTGGCCCGGTGCGGACCTGTGGCATATGCGCTCGCTATTGTTCACGGCTCCTGTGGATCTGTTGATCGGCAACAGCCATGGCAAGTTCCTGGAGCGGGACACGGGCACACCGCTGATCCGGCTAACGTTCCCGATCTTTGACCGCCACCACCACCATCGCTTCCCGACCTGGGGTTATCAAGGTGGGCTCAACGTGCTGGTGCGGATTCTCGATACCATCTTCGACCGTCTCGATGCCAAGACGGGAGAGTTGGGTGAGACCGACATCAGCTTCGATCTGACCCGCTAACCGCCGGCGCCGAACAGTATCGACCCGAACCCTTGGTGCGACAGGGAGGCTTCCATGATCGAGCAGAAACTGGCTAAAGCGTTTGACGAGCCGGGCTGTGAGGTCAATCGCGCCAAAACGGGTCAAGCCCGGCGCCAGGGGTGCAGCGCCAAGTCGCTCACCCCGGGCGCTGCGGCTGGCGGCTGCGCGTTCGACGGTGCCAAAATCGCATTGCAGCCCATTACGGATGCTGCCCACCTGGTTCATGGCCCCTTAGCCTGCGAGAGTAACAGTTGGGACAGTCGACATTCGCTCTCGAGCGGCCCGACTCTGTATCGGACCGGGCTCACCACGGATCTTTCAGAACTCGACATTATTCATGGCGGTGAGGACAAACTCTTTGCCGCCATTCTTGCCATTGCCGAGCGTTGGCAGCCACCCGCCGTGTTCGTCTACGTCACCTGTGTGCCGGCTCTGATCGGCGATGATGTGGAGGCCGTTTGTCGTGCCGCCGCCGATCGCCTCGGCGTGCCCGTTATCCCGGTCATGGCACCGGGTTTCGCCGGCTCGAAAAACTTCGGCAACAAGCTCGCTGGCGATGCGTTGCTCGATCATGTGATCGGCACCCGAGAGCCCGAAGTGACGACTGCCTACGACATTAATCTGCTTGGCGAGTACAACGTGGCCGGGGATCTGTGGCAGATCCTGCCGCTCCTGGATACGCTTGGCATTCGCGTGCTCGCCTCCATCACCGGTGATGCCCGCTTCAATGCCGTTGCCACCGCCCATCGGGCCCGGCTCGACGTGGTCGTTTGCTCCCAGGCCATGGCGTCCTTGGCCCGCAAGCTTCAGGAGCGCTATCAGATTCCGTTTGTCGAGGTCTCCTTCTACGGATTGACCGAGACCTCCGACGCGCTTCGCACGATCGCCCGCGGCCTCGTCGACCGCGGTGCCGACGCGGCGCTGTTGGACCGAACCGAGGTCCTGATCGCTGAAGAGACGATCAAGGCAGAAACCCGCTTGGCGTCGGTCCTGCCGCGTTTGGCCGGCAAGCGAGCGCTGCTCTACTCTGGCGGCGTTAAGTCCTGGTCCGGGATCACCGCACTTCAGGACCTGGGTATGAGCGTGATCGGTACATCGATCCGCAAATCCACGGATGAGGATAAGGCCCGTGCTCGGACGCGCCTTGGGGAGGAGGCCGAGTTGTTCGGTCAGATTCCGGCGAAGGAGTTGGATAAGCGCTTGCGGGCCGGGGAGGCGGACATCCTGATTTCGGGCGGACGCAGCCAGTTCACGGCGCTGAAAGCCCGGGTGCCGTGGCTCGATATCAACCAGGAACGTCACCACGCCTATGCCGGCTATGACGGCTTTGTCGAGCTGGCCGAACGCCTCGATCAAGAGATCAACAGCCCGATCTGGCGCCAGGTTCGGCGAGCCGCGCCGTGGGACCATGAGTCCAGTGTCGCTGTTAGCGAAACACCGGAGCTGATGCAATGACCGCCGAGCGCATGCTGACCAAGCCCTTGTCGGTCAATCCGCTGAAGGTGAGTCCGGCTCTCGGCGGTGCATTGGCCTTCCTCGGTATCGATCGCGCATTGCCGCTCTTCCACGGCGCTCAAGGGTGCACGGCATTCGCACTCGTCATGGCCGTGCGCCACTTCCGGGAAGCGATTCCCCTGCAGACCACAGCCATGAGCGAGCTGACCACGATCCTGGGTGGTGCCGACAATGTGGAGGAGGCCATTGCCAACATCCACAAGAGGGCCGAACCGCGTCTGATCGGCATCTGCTCCACGGCTTTAACCGAAACCCGCGACGAAGACATCGCCGGAGACCTCAAGCGCATTGTCCCCGCCCATCCGGAATGGGAGGGTCTGTCCGTGGTGGCGGCCGCCACCCCTGATTATCTCGGCGGCCTTGAGGATGGTTGGGCCGAGGCCGTTGAGGCCATGATCGAGGCGCTGGTCCAGCCGGTTCGCAACCGCCGCACGCTCCGTCAGGTTAACTTGTTGCCGGGAAGCCACCTGACACCGGCCGATGTGGAGGCGCTGCGCGACCTGATCGAGGCGTTCGGCCTCCACACCATTGTTCTGCCCGACCTGTCCGGTTCGCTGGACGGCCATGTTCCGCACGCTTACGTCCCGACGACGCTCGGCGGCACGACCGTGGAGGAGATCGCCGGCATGTCGGAGTCCGTGGTCACGCTGGCCATCGGGGAGCACATGCGAAAGCCCGCTGATCGACTGGCGCAACTCACCGGCGTGCCGGTTCGGGTGCTACAAAACGCCATCGGTCTCGATGCCGTCGACGCCCTCGTTACGACGCTGATGGAGGTCAGCGGCACCACTGCGCCGGAGCGCGTTCGCCGTGAGCGCAGTCGCCTCGTCGATGCCATGTTGGACGGGCACTTCTTCTTCAGTGGTCAATCGGTCGCCGTTGCCGGAAATCCCGATGAGGTGTTTGCGGTTTCGACACTGCTGGATGACCTCGGGTGCACCGTTACTTTGGCCGTTTCGTCCACACGCCGCCCGATTCTAGCGGACGTGCCGGCGAAAACCGTGATCGTCGGTGACCTGGGCGATCTTGAAACCCGGCTCACCGATCATGGTGGCATCAGCCTCATTGTTGCCAATTCCAACGCGCGCCAAGCGGCTGAGCACCTTGGCGTCCCTCATCTTCGCTTCGGCTTTCCCGTGTTCGACCGCCTTGGCGCGGCCCAGCGCGTGACCTTAGGCTACGCCGGCACGCGGTCATTGATCTTCGAGATTGCGGATTTGTTCCTCGCCGGCTCGGAAAAGTCCGGCACCACCCACCATCCGGCCCGGCCTGGGCCTCTGCAAAGCGAGGGCACAGCCCATGACCAGCACCGCCGTGCAAAGGCTTCGGCTGATTGACTGCGCCAGCGACCCGCACCGTGAACGGGATCGCGAAGGAGGAAACATGCGGATTGCGTTCGCGACTCAGGACCTGAAAACACTGGACGCCCATTTTGCGAGTGCTCGCAACATGGCCATCTACGATGTGACGCCCGACGGCTACCGGCTTGTGGAAGCGGTTCGCTTCGATCTTGTCAGCGGAGAGGATGGTGTGCATGCGGACCCTGATGAGGATCGGCTGACCCCCCGCATTGAAGCCATTGCCGGCTGCGCAATTCTGTTCGTGCTCGCCATCGGCGGTCCGGCGGCGGCCCGGGTCGTCAACCAACGCATCCATCCCGTCAAGGTTCCGCAACCGGAGCCCATCGTTGACGTTCTGGAGCGGGTCAGGACGATGCTGAATGGTACGCCACCGCCGTGGCTACGCAAAGCCCTTGGCGGGCCCAGCCGCTTCGATCCCGCACGCGTCGACGCGAGCGTCTGAGCCATGGCCCCGCCGTCGACGGTAGAGCCGGCGTCGGCCCGGCGTGAGCGTCCCGAGTTGGAGCCGGCCGACCTAGCCAGCTTTGAGACACCCTTTATGGTCAATCTGGTTCGGCTGGTCCGCGCTTATGACACGTTCGGATCGCGGGACAGCCGGAGCGACGCTGACACCGTTGAGGAGTTCATCGTCACGCGCGAGCAGCGCCGTCGGATGCCGATCATTGCCGATCCGGACGCCCGCACGCTGTGGCGGGTCAAGGTCTTTCACGATGCAATTGCCCAGACGATCGAAAAGGGAAGCGGCGTCGTGGCGACACCTATGCTGGACATCAGTGGCGAGGGCTTTGGACGCGCTGTTGTAATCGCCGGTCGCTTGGTTGCCCTTGATCGCCAGCTTCGTGACGTCCACCGCTTCGGCTTCGAGAGCTACGCCAAGCTGGCCTCGGAGGGCGAAGCCCTGGTGGCCAAGGCGGTCGAAGCCATCCGCGAACATCCCCAGGTCGCCGGGCTTTAAGGGCCAGCGGCGGCCCCAACACCGAATTCCAAAGGAGGATAATTCCATGCCCGAGATCACACCGCTGACCCGCGACGGCTCGCCGTGGACACCCCGCTTTGTGGAGACTATTGATCCCGAAACCTGTATCGGTTGCGGCCGCTGCTACAAGGTGTGCAGCTTCGAGGTACTCGAAATGAAGGGCATCGACGAGGACGACAACATGGTGGCGGCCGATGACGATGACGCCGAGCGCATGGTCATGACGATCGCGAAGAAGGGCAGTTGCATCGGCTGTTACGCGTGCGCCATGGTTTGCGGCACTAAGGCTATCTCGTTCGTCACCCTCGACCAAGCCGCCTGATCCAGGGGCGGGCGCATGGCCGCTGCCACATATGCTTCTTTGTTCGATCAGGGTCGGGGTGATCCGTTTGATCGCCATGTTTTCGCATGTGTTTTGGCGCTGGCTGTGGCCGATGATATTCGGCCGGTCACGGTCGCCCTGGGATTGGATGGCGCGACCCTCGCGGAGTTGGTGAGCTCTTACTTCCCCGAAGCGGCGGACAGTCTGACCGAAATCGGGGCCTCCGACGGCGTATCGTCTGGCGACGATGCCCTGGAGGAGCCGGACCTCCGTCAACTCTTGCTGGATCACCGTGGCTCCGGCTCGGCCGAGGAGGCGTGGCTCGCCGCCATCATCGCCAGGCGATCACTGGCTCCGAACCACCTCTGGCAGGATTTGGGGCTCGTGAACCGAACGGACCTGGGGCGACTGCTGCACCGCCACTTTCCGATCCTGGCGGCACTCAATGATCAGGACATGAAATGGAAGAAGTTCTTCTATCGCCAGCTCTGCCAGCGTGACGGCATTTTAGTATGCAAGGCGCCCAATTGCGCAGTCTGCTCGGACGCGTCCGTTTGCTTCTCGGGAGAAGTTGGAGAGCCGTTGTTGGCGCTGCGATAACGCTGTCGGCGGCGCCCCGTCACCATGTCGCAGTTCCGACAATTCCGGCGTGTCCGACGCACGCCTCCGCGACAAACGTTTTCTAAGTCTCTGAAAGCAAACAACCCCATCACTGGCATGAGGTTTGCTTTAGTGGTGGCCAAGCAAGGTTGTTCGACACGGAGGCTTCCATGGTTGCAATTTCTCCCAACGCTGAAGCGGTCATCCGCCGACTCATCGACCGCTCGGATGCGGACACAGGTGGTCTTCGGATCATGGTCGATCAGGGCGGGTGCTCTGGTATGCAATACAAACTCGGCATCGAACGGGAGCCGCGGCGCAGCGATCGCGTTTTCGACTTCGATGGCGTGAAGATCTTTGTAGATCCCTTCAGTCTGGCGTTGATCGATGGCCTCAAGGTCGACTTCGTCGAAACCCTGGAGACGTCCGGGTTCGTGTTCGAAAATCCCAACGCCGGCGATGTTTGCTCGTGCGGCAAATCGTTTTCGACTTGAGCGTCAAATCGGTCGGCCATGCCCGCGTCCGTCGTCGTCATCAATGATACCACGTTGCGTGATGGTGAGCAGACCGCCGGGGTCGCGTTCACCCGCAGCGAGAAGCTCACCATAGCAACAGCCCTGTCCGCCGCCGGAGTGACCGAGCTGGAGGTTGGGATCCCGGCCATGGGCGCGGAGGAGCGCGCCGACATCCGTGCCGTTCTCGATCTCGGGCTTGCCTCTTGCTGCATCGCCTGGTGCCGAAGCCGCACGGTGGATGTGGACGCCGCCATCGCCTGCGGTGTCGATACCGTGAACCTGTCCGTGCCCGTTTCGGACCGCCAGATCGCCAAGAAGCTCCGGACCGACCGGGCGGGCATGCTGGCCGGCCTGACTGCGGCGGTTCGCTACGCCCGGGATCGCGGGTTGACCGTGTTCGTGGGCGGCGAGGACTCCTCGCGCGCCGATCCGGATGCCGTCTTGGCTGTCGTCGCATGTGCCGAACGCGCCGGTGCCGACCGGTTTCGCTACGCCGACACGCTCGGGGTGCTCGATCCGTTCGAGACTGTGGATCGCTTTCGCAGGTTGCGGGCTGAAACCGATCTCGACATCGAGATCCATGCTCACGACGACCTGGGCTTGGCGACGGCTGTTTCGCTCGGTGCTGTGCGTGGCGGCGCCACGCATGTAAGCACGACCGTCAACGGACTCGGCGAGCGCGCCGGCAACGCGCCGTTGGAGGAGATCGCTGTTGCCTTGTCTCACCTGTGGGGTGTGGACACGGGTGTCGATCTGGCCGCCGTACCGGCCATTTCCGAGTTGGTTGCCAAAGCCTCGGGCCGGCCCGTTCCGGTCGGCAAGAGCATCGTCGGCTCGGGTGTGTTCAGCCACGAAGCCGGATTGCACGTCCACGGACTGTTGCAGGACCGCGCCACCTATGAATCGATCGATCCGGGTCGTTTCGGCCGACAGCACCAGATCGTGCTTGGCAAGCACTCCGGCTCGGCCGCGGTCCACCATGTCTACGGCACGCTTGGGCTCACCGTGACATCGGCGCAGGCCGCCATGCTGCTTGCCCGGGTTCGGCATCACGCGGGCCTGCACAAGTCGCCTCCGGGCGAGGCCGAACTGAGGGCGTGGCACAGCGAGCTTGAACACCAGGCGGGAGCGGCGGCATGAGCACAATTCTCAACGAATTACGTGACTTAGAGACGGCGGAGGATTTTTTCGAATTCTTCGAGGTCAGCTACGATCCGAACGTCATCGCTACCTGTCGGTTGCACATCCTGCAACGGGCCCATGACTATCTGTCTGCGGCGTCCTTGGAGACCGCAACCGACGACGAGGTTCGAGCGCGCATGCGTGCGGTGTTGGAGAAGGCGTACCGGGATTTCACCACGTCCGATCCGCTGACCGAGCGCGTGTTCAAGGTGTTGAAGGAGGCGAAGGACCGTCCTCCCACCGGATCGCAAGGCACGTTCATTTCGTTGGACGAGATCGGCGGCGTGCCAAAAGATTAACGAAACAGGCGGCTTACGAAGCCAGGGCGTCGGGCGCGCCTCATTTGCCAGCAAGAGAGTCTTCAATCCGACTTAGGATTTCGTGGAAGCCCAATTTGCGGACTGGGCGCGCGCTGGCGGCCCGCACTGCCGCTGCCCTTTCTCGACTCTCCGTTACGTACTGCGCCAATGCGGCCGCATGCTTGGGATTGGCCTCGACAATTGGGCGAAGGCAGTTGGTCCCGATGCGGATCAAGGTCACGTCCGTTTTGGCGGCGAACTGGAAGATTGCCGGCTCCCCGGTCATCATCGACGCAATCCCGTACGCCCGACCCGGTAACAGTTCTTCAAGAACCCGATGGGAGCCATCGGGCATCTTCAGACTGGCCTCGATTACGCCCGACGCAATAATGTCGAAGACGTCAAAGTTCTCCCCCTCGCGGACGAGTACGGTTCCCGCATCGGCATGGAAGTAATGCGCACGGGACGCTATTAGCTCCAGTTCCTGTTCTGAAAAATCCGCTGCAATTGGCTGGTTTTTTAGCGCGGAGAGGATGTTCGGTGGCTCAGAGCGGGAGACATATGCCTCGCGCGAGTGCCATTCCTGGATATCCGGTGCGACCTGAATACCGGCCCGTTTGAGGGCATAGTGCACCTCCCGAAACAGCTCCTCGCGCCCAACGAACATGGCCGGATAGTTGGCGAAGTGAACCCACACCATGTAGGTGTAGGGGAGCGTGCTCGCGTCCATGATCCGCACGATCGGCAGCGGCTTCTTGAGAACGCTGCTACACTTTAAGGCCGCCTCCAGCAACAACGACTTTGCAACCTTTGGGTCCACCTCCGCGGACAGCTTGACCAGGTACCACGGCGCATAAACATACGTCGGTCCGTGCAGGTTCACGAAGCGCTCGCCCGCGAGCATGCCGTTGGGGATCACGTGGGTGGTGTTGTCCCAGCCTCGGAGCCGTGTCGCCCGCCAGTTGATGTCGATGACTTGGCCTTCCACACCATCGGGCAGTCTAAGCCAGTCGCCGGTGCGAAAGGGTCGCTCGACGCTGAGCGCAATGCCCGAAAACAGATCGCCTAAGGTTCGCTGCAACGCGAAGCCGATAAGGGCCGCCGCGACACCGGTGGATACGGCAAACCCGGTAAGCGGGGCTCCCTGGATCCGGAGGTAAATCGCGATGCCGACAACGGTGGCCCCGGTATAGAACAGGCCGCGCAACAGTCCCGTGAGCTTGCGGGCGTCGTCCTCCTTGCCGGCGGTCAGCAGCAGCACCTCGATCAGGCGTGCGACAACCAGGGTCGCCACAATGTAGGTGGCAAAAACGGTTAGTGCCCGAACGTCCTCATCCAGCTCGTTGATACCAAGGGAACCAAAACCGACCCGGGCCAGGCTACCGACCACGATGACGGCAAGCGGCATCAGGACAAGGTCGGCAATGGCTGTCAGTCGTGGAAACTGCTCCACCAGCGGCCGTTCACCCAGCCTTCTCACACCAATCATGAAGGCCAACGCGACAACCACGATGCCGATGGTCAGTTCCAGGTGACTGTCCACCAGGCGATCGAAGATGCTCTCGGTATCCATCGTTTCGGAGGGCATGCCGAGCCCGGATCCCGCAGTTTGTCAAACCGCTACTTTACGACGGAATGCGGGGTGCGCAAACGACGGGTATAAGCCGCGAGGCCCGTCAGGTCGCCCGACGACGACGCAGCGCAAGCCCGGCCAGCGCTATGGTGAGGAGAACCGCGGTGGGCGGTAGCGGGATCGCGGCCAAAAACGGGCTGTCGCCGAGGTCTTTGACATTCAGATCGGTGTTGCGGGCGATCAAGTTGGCCATGGACACATCGTCAAGCCAGAGGCGAAGCACCTCCGGCAGGTCGTCGGCGGCGTAGAAGTCGGAAAGCTCGGCCAATCCCAGGAACTGAAGGGCCCAAAGGGCGGCTGTTGTCTCTCCGACGACGGCACCGTCGGGCCGGAACTCGCTGAACAGGCCGACAATGAGGTCGATGTCGACCGTGTCGCCATCACCGTAAATGTCCAGGACCTCAGCGGGCAGAAGCTCCTCCAGCGGAACATCTGGCAGTCCGAGTAGAATGCGCATGGTCTGATAGTCGACGAGGCCATGGTCACGACCCCGATTGATGTTGGTGGCGAACAAGTCGATCAGGAATGTGGCGCCGAAATCAGGAACGAGCGCGTCCTTAAGGCTCGGGATCACGAAGGTGTCCACCGCTTCCGCCGGGTTGACGACGGCGCCGTAGAGGATCTCTTCCATCGAGGCATCGCCGAGGCAGGTGGCATCAAAGAAGCAAGTCTCCAAAGGCACGCTGGTTTTGGGTCCGCCCGGGCTGGCGAGTAGGATGGTGCTGGGCACCAAGGTATGGCCGATACGCCCTGCGGCCGCCGTAAACTCCGTCACAGCGCCGGAGACGTCCTTCAGGAGATCCGTGTTGGGAAGCAGCGGCGCCAGTCCGTTGAGGCCGGGGGCCGTCCCTAGAAACGCGGGCAGCAGTTCGTCATAGAAGATCTTCTGTTGTTGATAGGTGACCAGCTTGCGGGCGCCATCGAAGATCTCGTCAGGGGAACAGTCGAGTCCGTCTGAGGCGCACCAATCGGCAACGCCATCGGCCAGGCGGTTATGCTCACGCACGAACAGGGCATGGAGCGTCTGCAACGTCGGGTTCTCGTCAGCGCGGACGTCGCCGGCGCGCACGCGCCCTGCAACGGTCATCAGCCCTCCATCGGGCCCGGTCCTGAGCCGCCCCGTGCCGTCGCTGGCGCGAAGCAATGCCAGGGTTTCCGCATCGCTGCCGTAGACTGTCGAGGCATCAAAGGCGCTGGTGACGTCGTTGACCTGTTGGCGCGGATCGCCGAGGCCGGAACCGCCTTGGAATTGGGAGCGCTGCTGCGGCATCACCGTTTGGCCATCGGCGCTGCTGGCGACGGGGTCATTGTCGGGGACAGCGACGTTAATGGCGTGTTCAGCACCGGCGAGCGTTGGCGAGCGGGCAATTTCGTGGCTGGCCAGGAGTTGGAACATGGCTACGGACAGGTTCGACAGCGGCACCGTGATCGGCTTCTGGTTCTCAGAAACACTGAGCGCGTTGGAGATCGCGCGTGGTGATGGGCGGTCGGCGCCGGCCATTGCGGCGTAGCCGTCACCATAGGCGGAGGCTGGTCCGATCCGGTGCAGCGGCGCAATCACATCGCCCACCGTTGGCGCGGGTGCCGGCAGGATATGTTGGCCTGCGGCCACTTCGGTAACGTAGTCATCCAACAAATGACTGATCGGTGCCGACTGGGCCGTTTGAGCGCAGCCCCAAGTGATTGCGCTTACAAAGCAAGCGGTCGCTAAGGCTCTCGCCGAAAGGTGGCAGTCCACCCAAACAGGGTGTTTATGGTCGCGAAATGTCATCGTGTGTTGTCCGCTCCGTCACGGAATTTTAGAAGAATTCATATCCAAAACGCCGCATGATTTCAATGAAAAAGGCTGCGTTTGTAGCAAAAAAAATTTCGTATCAGGTAAAAAAATGAAAAATAAATTTTTATTATTTAAATAACTTATAGTAATTATATGGAAAAAAATTTCCTAGTAAAATCGTTAAAATTATAAAAGTGTCATTATACGTAGAAATTTTTATCGATATAAGAAGGTTTGTCTGATTTTACGTTTTGGTTTTTCTGATGGATAAATTGAAGGAAAAGGCATTTGTTGCTCCAGGCGCCGGAACAATGGCGCAAACCTCAAAGGCTGCGTCGGCGATAGTGGATGATCGTCGGCGTCGGATGCGGCGCGCCCCGGCCATAGATCAGCTGAGTATCTGGCGTTTGCAGCGTCACGTCGAACTGGCGGAACAGCAGTGCCGTTATCACCATTATTTCGTTGATGGCGAAGCTCATCCCAGCACATTTGTGGATACCGCCGCCGAAGCCGATAAGCGCGAAGCGGTGGCGCTTGTCCTCGGCCCGATCGGGGGCGAAGCGCAGGGGGTCAAACCGCTCCGGGTCGCGAAACAAAGATGGCAGCCGGTGGGCTAACCAGCCGGCCGCGGCAACGGTCCAACCTGTGGGAATGCGATAGCCCGAGATCGGAACATCCGCGGTGGCGACGCGCAGCAGGAACACGGCGGACGGCTTCAGCCGCTCTGTCTCTCGCACGGCCCAGTAGGTGTGTTTCAAGCCAGATAAGCTCTCGCGAGCGGGGAGGGTGCGCTCCACCGTGCCTTGGTCGATTTCATTTTGCACCCGGGCCAGTGCGTCCGGATGGCGAAGGAGAAGGATGATCGTCCACGCCGCCTGGGCTGCTGTGGTCTCATAGCCGGCCAGGAGCAGGCCGATGACATAGTTCTCCAAAAACGTGTCCGTTGCCTCTTCCTCGTTCGCCGCTGCCCAGTCCACAACGGTCTGCAGCAAGTCGCCGACCTCACCCGGATGGGTGCGGCGCTCGGCAATGATGGGCCGGAGCAGGCGCAATAGTTGCGCCCGTGCCCGGTCTCGACGGCGAAACTTCGGCAGTGGCCAGTTCGGTGGAAACACCGGATCCAGGCTGGCGGCGATATCGTCGTAGAGCGCCCAAAAATCGTGATCGACAAGTGCCGGAAAATCATCGCCCAACATGGCGGTTCCGGCGATGTCCTTGGTCAGGGCCTGTAATGCGGCGACGATGTCGAGTTGCCCCTCTTGGCCGAGCCCGTTCAGCCAACGCTGTGTCCGCTCCGTCATCACGCGGACGTAGCGTGGCATATGGGCGGCCTTGAACGGTTCATGGATCAGCGGCCGTTGACGGCGATATACCTCCGGCGGGGCCGCCATATCGACCTCACCCTGGATCGGCACTAGAAATTTGTAGGCCAGATCGGTCCGAAGCGTTTGGTCCGTCTCGGCGAAAAACACTGCCAAATCGTCCGGGTCGGCGATCACCGCCACGCGCCGCGGGCCGAGCTTCAGCGCAAACGTCGTGCCGTGTTCCTCGTAACCGCGTGCCATGACCGCCAGATAGTCGCGGGCGAAGGCAAGGCCGTGACCGATCAACGGCCAGGCGCCTGACACGAAGGGTGGTGCGGATTGTCGTGACGCTGTCATGTCCCCGCGCCCCTGCGATGCGCTCAACCCCGCTGATATGGGGAGGAGGTGTAAGTGGCGCTCCACGCGGTGTTCAACTTCGACACGGTTGAAGTAGGGGAAAGGGGGGGGTGGAGGGTTGTCGGCCAACTCCTTGCGCTTATCGCCTTGAATCTATCCTATCCCCCAGGATAGGATCTATGCCATGGCCGTTCATCAATCCCATCCGGACGTGGTCAAGCGCCTGAAGCGCGCTTGCGGCCACCTGCAATCGGTCATCGAGATGATCGAGGCTGGCCGGCCGTGTCCAGACGTCGCTCAGCAGCTCCATGCCGTCGCCAAGGCCGTGGAGAACGCCAAGACCGCGTTCGTCCAGGACCACATCGAGCATTGCATCGATGGCGGCGTAGGCCGCTCGGGCGAGGAGGTCCAGGCGCTCCTCCGGGAACTGAAGGACGTGGCCAAGTACCTGTAGGACCTCCCGAATTCGACCAACTCCGACGGGAACCGGTCGAGCCAAAGGAGCGGGCGTGTCATGGGTGATTTTGCCAGTTTGCTGCAGCAAGGCGGGAACGCGCCTTGGCTCATGCTCCCTCTGGCCGTCGCGTTAGGTGCGCTCCATGGCCTGGAGCCGGGTCATGCCAAGTCGATGATGGCGGCCTTCATCGTCGCCGTGCGCGGCACCGTCACGCAGGCCGTCGTGCTGGGGCTGTGTGCCATGCTGTCGCACACGGCCGTGGTTTGGGCGCTCGCCTTGGCAGCGGTCTGGCTCGCCGATGATGCCGTTGTCGCGCAAGCCGAGCCGTACCTGTTGCTGGTCTCTGGCGTGATCATCATCGTGCTCGCCATTGTCATGCTCGCGCGGCTGCGACGGTACAAACCGGGTCCCGTAACAGGCGAACACGACCGCCACCACAATGGCCATAACCATGATGGCCACGACCACCATCACCACCACACCAAAAGCGCAGCGGGCGACACCGCAGAGGACGCCCACGCTCGTGCCCATGCGCGCGAAATCGAGACGCGCTATGCAGGCCGTCGGGTAACAACCATTGAAGTGGCCTTGTTCGGTCTGAGCGGTGGTTTGCTACCCTGTACGGCGGCGGTCACCGTCCTGATCCTCTGCCTGCAGGTGCGTGATGTCTGGCTTGGGGTTGGGCTAGTGGGAGCGTTCAGCCTGGGACTGGCTGCCACGTTGGTGGGGGTCGGCGTGGCCGCGGCCTGGGGCGCGGAGCGGCTTCGTGGGCGCTGGCAGGGCCTGGACGCACTGAGCCGACGTGCCCCTTACGTCTCCTCGACGCTTGTGCTGGCTATCGGACTTGTCTCCATCTATGTCGGTGCCGATGCTCTGCTTCACGGCACTGATCATCATGCAGCCTCGACCATGTACTGACAGGTTGAAGGGAAACGATGTCTGACCATGCGCGAAGTGCGCGCCGGCTCCTGCGTAGTGCCCGCTCAGGAGTTCTCGCTACCGCCTTGGCCAAGGACCGAGGGCGGCCCTACGGCTCCCTCGTTACCGTTGCTTGCGACGTGGACGGCAGTCCGATCTTTCTTCTGTCCCAGCTGTCGGACCACACCCGTAACCTTTTGGTGGACGGACGGGCGTCCCTGGTCGTCGAGGCAGCCTCCAATCGTGCCAACCCGCAAACCGGTCCCCGGTTGTCGCTCATCGGCACGGTTCAGCTGGAAGCGGAGGTGCGGCTGCGATCGCGGTTTCTCGCCCGCCATCCGGGCGCTGCGCTCTATGTCGATTTTGCCGATTTCGCATTCTGGCGGATGGTCGTGGAATCGGGACATTGGGTCGGCGGCTTTGGCGTGGCCCGCTGGCTGGACACATCAGCGCTGACGGCCGACCGAGGCGCGGCAGAAGACATCGCGGACGCTGAAAACGCGATTTTAGACGCGCTGAACGGGCTTGGTGGCGACGCCGTGGACCGGGCCGTCCAAAAGCAACTGGGTCGGCGGGGCCACGGCTGGCAAGCCATCGCGCTCGACGCGGAGGGCTGCGATTTCCGCCGCGGCCAAGCCGTTGCCCGGCTCAATCTGGACGCGCCGGCGGCGGGCTCAGCCGCGCTCAGGGCTGCGTTGCTCGACTATCTTAAATAGCGGCCCGCCTCTTCGGGCCGAAGCCCAGGCACGCCGGGCGGAGACGGGATGGTCACGTCCTCGTCGTCGGCCCCGACCGCCGGGGGATCACTGATCTGGATCACGCAAGCGGTAACGTTGTCTGGCACCCTGCGCTGGAGCGCCAAATCCACCAAAGCCTGGGCAACGTCGACACCGTCGCTGGTCCGAAGTACCTCGGCGAGCTCATCATCGTCGATGACTTTGTTGAGGCCGTCAGTACAGAGGAGCAGGAGGTCGCCGGCCAGAACCTCCTGTTCGAAGCCCTCCAAGTCCAAGTGATCGTCGGCGCCCACGGCGCGGGTGATGACATTGCGTTGGTCATGGGTCTTGGCCTGCTCGACCGTGATCAGTCCACGGTCCACAAGCTCGGCGACGGCGGAGTGGTCATGATTCAGTTGGCGGAGCCGACCACCGCGCAGCAAATAGATGCGGCTGTCTCCCGCCCACAGGCAATAGACCTGGGAGCCATAGGCCAGGGCTACGGCCACCGTGCTCCCGATGACGCGTCCACCGTAACTGTCTCGGGCGATGTGGCGCAGTCGCGTGTTGGCCAGTTCGAGCCGGGCGCGCACGTCGGACACGAAGGCGGCGGCGCTTGACCGGTCGGGTATGTGCGTTATGTCCGGATCGATGGCGTCGATCACTGTTCGGCTCGCAATCTGACCACCGATGTGGCCGCCCATACCGTCGGCGACCGCCCATAGGCCGGCTTCCGAGGCGTCCAGGCATGCATCTTCATTAACGTCGCGGAGCGGGCCGGTGTCGCTGGCGATGGCCGATGACCAGAGCAGGGCATGGGGCCGGTGATAGTCGGCGGTCACGACGCACTGACCCCATGGCCGCCAACGGGAGCGGTGGAGCCGGATGCGACGGGGAAAGGGTCGGACAGGAAGGCCGCAAACGCGTCGGCCGCCGGCAGGCCGGGGCCTTGGGCGAGCCAAACGGTCGGTGCCACGAAATCGGACCCGGTCGTCCACCACAAGCTGTAATCGCCGCAGCGATCCGCGGCCATGGCATTGAGCAGATCGCCAAACGCCGATTGCGTATCCAGCGGTGTCGTAGCCAGTGGCAGGCCGATGCGGACACCGTCTGTCGCCGGCCGCATCACCGGTACGGCATTCGCGGCGTTCGAGTCGGCATCGCCGCCGGTAGCCGTCGTCTCGTCGGTGCCATCCTCTTCAGGCCAACGCAAAGCATCGAGACCGGTCTCGATTTCGGCCATGTCCGTCGATTGGTCTAGGCAGGAGAGGGCGAAGTCCTCTGCGGCATCGAACCAGGTATCACCGGTCTGCCAGAGCGCGAACGGGTGGCGAATGTGTTCGGGCAGGAGGGCGGCCGTGGTCAAAGGAAAGTGGCGGTTGGCGGCATCCACGCTCGGCATCAGCACACCGGCGGCCGCTGAGGGGCCCGCTACGCCCGGTGGCAACGCGAACCGCCAAAGCGGTCCGCTCATGTAACACTCCAACCAGGCGTCTCCGAGCATCCCCCGGCTCGCCACGATCCCGGCCTGCAGCCAGTCGTCCCATGGCCGAACGAACGTCATCGGCAGACGGCGGGTGATAAAGTCGCCACGCGCCGGGACCTTTCCATACAGCCCGACGGTGATGGACCCGTCAGACTCCATCAAAGGTTCTCCGGGCACCGGAATCCTCGCAACTCCGAGGAGGAGAAGGCGTTTTTGGCGCTCTGGGCATAAATTCGGAACGTCGCGCGATGGCCATCAATCTCGAAGGTTGCATCGAAGCGTTCGCGGCCGCTGCCCAAGGGCGCATTGCCTTTGCGGAGAAGCCGGAACAAAGCCCAGTCACCGTCGGAGGAAATCGTCTTGGGCGAACTGCCATCCAGCGGCATGAACACCACCCGTGCACCGGGCTGTCCAGGATTGGGCCATTCGAACCGCTTACGAACCCTCGGTCCGTGCCCGAACGTCACCTCCTGGCCGCCCACCTCGAACGTGACCTGTGCCGAAAGGGTCTTGTCCAAATAGATCGGCTCCACCTCATAGATCGCCGAGGGGGAGGCGCCACCGTCGGGGAAGAACGCCTCGCGGATTTCGGACGCCGTCTCGAACACACTGAGAGCAGAGTCAGAAATCCCGACTGGCGCTTCCCGCTTCCAGCTCCAGGGTCGGCGTGCCGTGTCGGCGGAGGGCTGGATGAAATCGATAAAAAACTTGTCGAGAACGCCGCCCGGACCGAAGAAGCGGGCAAAATCGCTGATAAAGATGTCATCGGCACTCGACGGATCAACCGGATAGCGGCGGTCGATCATGGTCTGACAGGAGTTGACCGTGGGTCCGCTCCAGGCCTCCTGGATCTCGTTCGTGGTCTCGGTTCGAACGGACTGATAAACGAGCCTAAGGCTTCCGGCCGCGAGACTGCCGAGCCAGCGGCTCAGCGGCGTCGGCTGGTAGCGGGCCTGAGTGTCCAGATCGCGGGCTGCTTTCTTGCATTTCAGGTTGAGCTGGTTTCGGTCCTCCAGGGAGGTGGACGGACCCGTGAGGGTCAGCGACGCTTCGGCCAGACAATCCTCCACCGGCGGCAAGGCGGTCAGCACACTATCGATCGGCGGTGGCTCGGCGCCTTCTTGTTTGACGGCGTCGTGCAGCTTCTGGAAGTAGAAATCCACCTTACCGGCCGGATCGTCGACAGCGATCGCGTCCGCGCCGCCGCCGGCCAGCCGCTCGATCCGCTCCAGCCGGCTTTCCGCGGCATCGGCGCTCGCGTCTTCGGTGGCGGGGGTCGTGAGCGTCGTTTGCTCGGTAATCGCCGTCAGGATGGCCTTCAGAGGCGAGTTGGGCCGACCGAGCATCCGGACGATTTCCTCCTGGCTGGAAACGTCATTGCCAGCGATGACATCAAGATCGTCAAGTAAAGTCTGCCAAGCGCGAATATAATCGTCAAAGTAGAGCTCGCTGACGTCTTGCGTGATGCGCAGCCGGCTTACCGAATCATCACCTTCCGCGGTTGTCGGGGTCCCGAGAACCCACGTCTCGTCAAATGCTTGGCGAACCGCTTCCTCTTGGGCCGGAAGAAACAGCTTACGGTAACCCTCCGGCGTGAAGAAACCGGGAATGCCGGCACTCAAGGGCTGCTCGGTGCGCCGGACAAAGAAGCGCTGTTGGATGGCCGGCAGCTCCGCAACGCTCCAGGCAAACTCGGGGCTGCGCAGGCCGTCGTCCTTGATGCCGTCATAGATCCGCTGGGCGGGCGGTGAGCGCAGGATGGTCTCCCGTGCGGCCGTGACCAGCTCGGTGTTGCGAAGGAAAGGTCGACGCTGCAACTCCAGTTGGGCATCCAGGTGACGCTCGAATTCCTCGCGCAATGGCGCGAAGCGCGCCCCGGGATAGCGGGTCTCCCAATCCGTGGCGATCCACAACTTCACACGCTCCGGGTCCCGTCGGTTGGGATCGGCCAGCATCAGATAGGTTTTCAGGGTTTCATAGACGCCGATGGTGTCGCTGGTGGCGCTGACCTGGGCGTCGGCGACGCTCTTGCTCAGTTGCTCTTCCAGCCGCGCCATCAGTCGCGGCATCAAAATCGTCCTGAGCCCCCCGCGGTACTTTTCAATGGCGGCGCTGCCGAGCTTGTCGTGCTGGCTCAGACCGAAGGAACTGAGCAGGGCCGAGCCCTCGTTGCGCTCATCCCAGCCGCCGGGCAGGCTGCTGAGTCGGGTCAAAGCCCAGAGATCGTTGGTCAGATCGCCGGTGCCCGGTGGCGCGCGGTCGTAGCGCTCCTCGTATTCGTCTGCGGCCTTGGCGACCTCCGCTACGTAGGCGTCGTTGCGCATGTAGCTGACCACCATTCCGATCACGATCAGGCCGGTGATCACGGCGGCGCCGGCATAGAAGCCGCGGAGCAGCAGGGCGCGATTGCGTTCAAAAAAGCCGGTGGCCGTCACCAGGCCCGATTCGCGGAAAATCACATCGCGGAACAGGGAGGTCAGGAAATAGCTGCGCCCGCGCACGGATTGGATCGCCATCTGGGGGCGATCGAGGCCGAAGGTCTGGGCCAGCGCACCCACCAGCCGGTCGATGGGCGCCCCCTCCTGCGTGGCACTGGAGAGATAGACACCGCGCAGCAGCACCGGCTGGTCATAGCGCGTCTCGGAAAAGGCGGAGTTCAGGAAGCTGACGATGGGTTCCTTCAACAGCGCGATCTGCTGCGGAAAGGCCAAGATCGCGCCGCGGCGCTGCACGTCCGTTTCATGTTCGAGACGGGTGATGACGCGCGCGTTGAGCCGCTCGACCATGTCCTCGAACTCTTGCGGAAAAATCTTGATGGCGGTGCTTGGCCGCTGGGAGCGTGCGATCGGGAAGGTGACGCCCCACACCTGCTCCAAGTCCGCGGGCCGCAGGTCGGCGAAGAACTCATTGAAGCCTGCGACCAGATCACACTTCAGTAGCATGACATAGACCGGCGCGCGGAGTTGGAGCGTCTCGGATACCTCCTGAACACGCTTGCGCACCGCCTCCGCATGGGCTTCGCGGCGCATCGCGTCCGCGCCCAACAGCTCCGTGACCGGAATGCCGATGATGATTCCGTCCACCGGTCGTCGCTTGCGATACCTGCGCAACAGCTCCAGGAAGCCGCGCCAGGCGGAGGTGTCCACCGGTGCGTTGCTGTCCTGAGTCGTATAGCGCCCGGCCGTGTCGATCAGCACCGCGTCCTCAGTGAAGAACCAATCGCAGTTGCGAGTGCCGCCGACCCCACCGATGGCATCTTTGCCGAACTGATCCTGTAGCGAGAACTTGAGCCCGGAGTTGGCGATCGCCGTGGTTTTGCCGCCGCCGGGCGGTCCGATCACGAGGTACCAGGGCAACTGGTAAAGATACTTGCGACCACTCTTGCTGGTGAAACGCGCGCCCTTCAGCGCACGCATGGCGTCGCGGAAGCGATCGCGGAGCGCGCTGCGTTCGTCATCGGCGGCGAGTTGGTTGGGGTCGGCCGCCGCCTGGTCCTCCGCAAGCGTCGTCACCATTCTGTCGTTGGCCTTGCGCGCGCGAAGGACCGCAATCAGCTTCCAGATCAGCCACAGGATCCAGATCCCGGCGATGGTGCCGATGCGGCTGATCGGTGAGCCCAAGGGGGCCACGCCGCCAACGGCAACGGCATCGCCAAACATCCAGATCAGGACCGAAAACAAAATCAGGCCCACGATCGACAGGAACCAGGAGTTGCCGAGGAAACCCAAGATCAGGGAGAGGACTTTACCCATGGCTGCGGTCGCGCATCCTTCTGGCCTCTGCCGCAACGCCCGGGACTGGGGAACGGCTCCCGGGGAAACTAACAACCCGCGTCGTCATCCGTCCCCGAGCTGGTTCGGCACGTCGATTTCCACGCGACGGTTCAGCGCGCGGCCGTCGGCCGTTGCATTGTCGCCAATGGGCTCTTTGTCGGCGAGCCCTTCCACCTGTAACTCTGCGGTGCCGTCCAGGACCGGGGACAGGATGGCTGCGACGGCCTCGGCACGGGCTTTGGAGAGGTGGAAGTTAGAGGGGAACCGGGCGGTCCGGATCGGCACGTTGTCCGAATGACCCGAGATGATGTAGGGACCGGGCGGGCGGTCCTGCTTCAGGACCGCGCCGATCTTCTCGATGATGCCCTTGAACCGATCGCCCACGGCAGCCCTGCCGCTTGGGAACAATCCGCTGTTGAACAGGATGATCTTAACGCTTTCGGCGTCCTGGCGCCGCTCGGCCAGCCGCTCGGCGCCGCCAGGATTGGGCACCACACACAGGTCATGGGTGCGGGTCTGATCCTGTATGGCGAGGTCCTTGGCGGTGATTTCCGCCTTCAAAGCGCGGCACAAATCCTCGGCCAGTGGGTTCGGCGGCGGATTTGGATCCACAGGCAGGGTGGGAGTGTCCGGGGCGCGAGCCGGTATCGGCAGGACAAAGGGGACGTCGGCTGCGGGCTCCGGCAGCGGTGGCGGCGTCTTAAGATCGGACACTTGCGCGAACACCGGGTCGGACTCTTCGTTGAGGGCGTAACTGAGCCCCACGTACGACAAGAGGCAGACGGCCACCGCTACCACCGGCACCACCCACCACGCCATGTACTGGGAGATCTTGGGCCGGCGATCGATCACCCCAGCCCACCGCGGCGATAACTCCTGAAGAGGTTCGCCGCGCTCGTGCCGGATGACTCGATAAAGCTCACGGGTCAGCTCGCGCAGCCGAGTCGGGCCATCCGGGTCGCGGCCGTAGCGTCCCTTGTAGCCGAGAACGAGACAGACGTAATTGAGTTCAAGAAAGTCCAAGTTCCGGGCGGGATACTCTAAGGCTTGGCCGAGATGGACATAGAAGCGCTCACCCCCGAACACCTCGCCGAAAAAGGTCACGAGTAGGGATTCCGTCCCCCAGCCGGTTTGGTGACCCCAGGGGGTGGTCATCACCGACTCGTCGACCAGCGTACAGAGCGCGTACTTGGCGCGACGTGCTGTTTCCGGGTCGATCCCGGCTGCACATACGGTGTCCTCGAACGAGGTCAAGATTCCGATCATGCGTTGTCGAAGGCCGATGACGTCCTGGTGATCGGGGGTCGTCCGCAAGTGCGGGATCAAGGCCAGGATTGTCCCGGATGCGCGGAGCAGCGGATTGTCGCCGACGCCTTCGATCGCATCCAACGAGACCGGCTCCGTGGCTATGGCAGGCCCGCTTCGCGTTGCCGGTCCGCGCATGCCCGGGGCGCTCTCCAGTCCTGGTGGCGATCCAACGGGTGGCGCCCCGGCGGCGGCGCCACCGCGGCGTTTTCCGCCCGGCGTCGGCATGATGATCGTGCGGCCATCGTCCAACTCGCGCGGAGGCCCCTTCGGATCAGGCATGTCGCTGTCCCACCGGTCGAATTGCCCAAAGCTCCAGCTTCAGATTGGGGAACTTGCCGGCGACGAAAAAAGCGATGCCGCCGGACTGCTCCAACTCGCTCCAATGCTCGGACGTCTTGTCCAGCTCGAAGTAGGCGGCGTTGATGTTGTAATTGATTTGCCGCGGTGCCGTTGGTCGGGGGCGCAGCGGAATGCCGAGCAAAGCCAGGTTGACCAGCTTTTGGATTTGTTCCACGGCACCCGTCTTGCTGTGATCCGGGAATTGGCGGGCCATGGAGGCGGCATCGAGATCGGAGGTCACAGCCAGAACGAAAGCGGCGGAGGACAGCAGCGAGCGGTCCTCAATCTTGCCGACATAAAGCCCGTACTCGGGGTGGGCCTGAAGCGGGATCTGAATGGCTCGTTTCTCGAACTCAACGGACAAGAACTCCCGGATCGTCGCTTCCAGCGGCTCGAAAGTGGCGGTCAGGTCGTCGTGGCGGTAGGCGGGAAACTCCGGCGGTCGCTGACTGCGCGAGAAAAACGTCGCAAGCTCCCCGGCCAGCTGCAGGTAAAGTCTGAACAGGGCTTCCGGATGGAAATCCGCATCGCCAGCCAAGTGCGTCAGGACCGGCTCATGGCGATTAACCAGTTGAAGCAGCATGAAGTTGATATGGTCGGCGACCGTGCCCTGACGCTCCGGGGCGTTGTCGACCTTGGCCAGCGCATCGCCGCGCTGGTGGAGCAGGCCCTGCAACTCGACCACGAAACCGCGAAGCTGGTCCGAGGCTTGGATGCTGAGGCAGGTCGGAATGAAGGTCTTGTCCAGGGTGACTTTGCCGTTTGCGCTGACGTCTCGGATGCGGGCGACGGGGATGCCGAAGTAGCCGGAGCGGTCGTCACCGCCCTGCATCAGGCGCAGGCACAAATGCCCAAGCCGAATGTCCGCCTCGGACCCGGTGCGAACATCGCTGCAGTCCGCCACCTTGGTAACGGACGCCTGAAAGCGAGCGGCGCCGGTGTCGCCATCGCTGACCTCGGCCACCGCCTTGCCGGCCTGATCGACGGGCAGGCACAGGTAAATCGTTTCGTCACGTGTGGTTTCGTCTAGGGCCAGCGCCGGTGGTGCGTCCTGATCTTTCGGCACGTTGAAGGGAGTGCCATCGGGCAGGATGCCGTCCGCCTCCACAACGGCGATGCGTCCGCGTTCTAGAACCGCGGCGTCCAGCACAAGGCGGCGAACGCCCCAAGGGAAGGGCAGTCCGTTCACGACGGAGCCGCGGACGAGGTTCTCTAGGTAACGGTCCTGCTGCTGGAAATGCTGGCAGCGAAGGAACATGCCCTCGGACCAGACGACTTTACCATACCAGTGCATTGCCCGCCGCCCGTCGGCTCAGTCATCGTCCGGCGGGGCGATGGGCTTTTCGGCAATCTCCACCTTGGAGCGTCCCACCGTCACTTCGAAGCCGTTGACTTGGTTTTCGGTCACCGGCGCCGTTGCCCGCCACGAGGCGCTGTCGATGTTCTGATAGCTTGCCACCACCGCCATCACCTTTGAGCCGGGCTGGAACTCCCGGCCGACAACGGTGGACGCCCCAGGGGTCAGAACCACCTCCTCTCGTCCTACCATCTCCGCGCCCAGCGTGGCGCTGTCTTCGTTCCAAAGTGCGGAGAAGGTGGCCGTATTGAAGGCGGAATCGCTGGTCA
Source organism: uncultured Rhodospirillaceae bacterium (assembly GCA_964619055.1). Classification (GTDB taxonomy): domain Bacteria; phylum Pseudomonadota; class Alphaproteobacteria; order Rhodospirillales; family Defluviicoccaceae; genus CAYVUM01. The sequence goes on along the minus strand of CAZUDB010000004.1, from coordinate 912 downwards.
GCTCGAAGATGCGCACGAACACGGGTGAGGCTTCGCCGTTGAAGTCCGGGTTGGCGTCCTCGGTGGCGGTGACCGTCGCGTCAATACGGGTCGCAACCGGACCGTCATCGGACGAGCACGCCGCGAGCACGACCGTGCTGGCCAAAGCGAGAAGCGTCAGCGGCCTCACGCCGGATCGCAGTGGGATCGCGCTCGGCCACGGCAGACGCCGGTATCGATCCCGGTTGGTCTGGGTCAAACTCTCCACTCCTTCTAGTCCGAACCCGGTCACGAGCCGTTGCCGCTCCGCAGGCGGGATTGCAGGGCATCGGCGATGCGGACCCGAAACACGTTGTCTGCGTCCTCCTGCATCTCGCGATGGCGATCGCAGTACAAATCCCAGCAGCGTCCCTTGGCCGAGGCAAGCAGGCTGGCGACCCCTCCCTCCTTGCCGATCCGTTGTTCCAGCGCTTCCGGATCGAAGCGGGCCAACAAGTCGCCCCAAGCATCTTGGACACCGGCCAACAAGGCAAACTGCAGCGTGCTAACGTCTTCAAGCGCTTCGGTGACAGCTTTGCGGGGGCCGAGATAGCCGCCGCTGTCTCGCCCGAACATCCGGCTCATGGCTTGATCGGCATCCCGGGAGAACTTGAGCGGGTTGGTGTTGTCCACCGTCATCATCGTTTGTTCGACCGCAAACTGGCTCGTAATCTTCTTGCGCGCATTCAAGAGCAGGATCAACCCCTCCACCGTGGCGCGCAAGGTGGCGCCAAGCGTCTCCATGGTTGCGGCCGCATCGCGACCCTCCATCGCTGACGGGTCCATGCCGGCCCCGCGAAGAAAGGCCGCGATCAGCTCCGAATCGGCTGCGGTGCCCGTTGGAGATGGGCTGGTCCCCGGTGGGCCCGCGGGATCGATGATGTGGAGGGGGGC
>CAZUDB010000003.1:0-123752 GCA_964619055.1 uncultured Rhodospirillaceae bacterium | reverse complement strand
GGTGTCCAGCTACAAAATACCAAGATCATGTCGGAAGCAGTGCGTGGTGATGATAGTGATGAGATTGGCAACATCTCCGCACTGTTGTTGAAGAAAATGCAGTCGGTCTTTGGCGGCCTCGGCAGGCGTGCTTCCTAATTTGCGTCCGCTAACGGAGTGCAATCGCGCACGCGCCTAAGGCTGGCGGATGGCTTCGACCTCGATGATGATCTCGACCTCATCTCCGACCAGATCGCCCTCAAGGGCATAGGTCATGCCGTAATCGCTTCTCAGGATCGTGGTCCGGGCTGACAGTCCCATGGCGAAATGGCGATCTCCGAACGGGTATTCACCGCTCCTATTCCAGGTCACGTCAAGGGTAACAGGCTTCGTGACGCCGCGGATGGTGAGGTCGCCGTCGACCTGTCCCGTTTGCTCTCCAAGCGGCGTTCCGGAGGTTGCCGCGAAAGTGAGCGTGGGGTGCTCGTCGGCCCAAAGAAAATCCTTTGAGCGCAGGTGATCGTCGCGAGCATCGTGCCGCGTATCGACACTTGCGGCATCGATACGCACCTGAATATCACGCAGCGTGGGGCCTGTCGGCTCGAACACAAAGCTGCCTTCAGCAGTATTGAAGGTACCGAGCACGCGTGCGAACCCCAAATGCATCACGAGGAACGCAATACTCATGTGGTCCGGATCTAAAACGTATCGCTCCGGCTGGGCCGGGGTCGCGGAAGCGCTACCGCCCGTCGTAACGGGAAGGAGGATGGCAAGAACGCCGGCGATGCGAAGAGAATGACGCATGAGATTTGCTCCCTTTCCAAACGAGTGGCCGCGACACAAACCCCCGACCCGGATGTCGGTACCATCGCTATCAACGACAAGAGACCTTCGCGCCGGCGCCCGCGCGACTGTCCCGGCGGACCGGCCGTGAGTCTGCCGGGTCTGCGGCACGCGCGAGCGTTTTGGGTCGCAGATCGCGGTCGCGGCGAGATCCGCACGTCGATGATCGCACCCACGGCGGAGAATGACGTTCTGATTCAAGCCGTGGTCTCGGGGATCAGCCGCGGTACTGAGGTGTTGGTGTTTCGTGGCGACGTTCCGGCCAGCCAAGCGGATACAATGGCGTGTCCCTTCCAGGAAGGGACCTTTCCCGCACCTGTTAAGTATGGTTATGCCCTCGTTGCGTACGTTCGAGAGGGGCCTCGCGACCTTGTGAACCGCAACGTCTTCTTGCTGCATCCGCATCAAGATTACGCTTACGTGCCCGCATCGACGGTGGTTGCTTTACCGACGGGTCTTCCCGTGGAGCGCGCCGTGCTGGCCGCGAACATGGAGACGGCCCTGAATGGCCTGTGGGATGCGAACGTTCGCGCAGGAGACAAAGTCTGTGTCCTTGGAGCAGGCGTCGTCGGGGTTTTGGTGGCGTGGCTCGCTGTCGGACTGCCTGCAACGGAGGTCTTGCTCGTCGATCCCGATGCCTCGAAGGCTCCAGTCGCTGAACGACTTGGGCTCACCCACTGCTCCGAGCCGCCGCTGCACGCCGCTTTTGACGTCGTGATCCATGCCAGCGGCAACCCGGAGGGACTTTCGGCCGCCCTCGCTTTGTGCGATTTCGAAGCAACAATCCTGGAGATGAGCTGGTTCGGGACAAAAACCGTCTCGCTCTCGCTCGGCGAGGCGTTCCATTCAAAACGTCTCACGCTTCGCTCCTCGCAGGTTGGTTCTGTCGCGTCGTGCCAACGGTCACGGTGGACACGGCGTCGCCGCCTGGAAACGGCCTTACGCCTGCTCCGGGATGATCGCTTGGACAGTTTGCTGACCGGTGAAAGCCCTTTTGAGGCGATGCCCGCCGTTATGTCGTCGCTTGCGGCGAATACGATGCCGTCCGTCCTCTGTCATGTCATCCGATATGGGCCCCCGACAGGAGTTTAAACGATCATGTATACGGTGACGGTCCGCTCGCACATGATGATCGCCCACAGCTTAAGCGGCCCGGTCTTCGGGCCGGCTCAGCGTCTGCACGGTGCCACATACGTTGTCGATGTGGACTTTCGCCGCCCTGTGCTCGACAGCAACGGCATCGTCGTCGATATCGGTGCCGCGACGACCGTGCTGGAGGAGGTGCTTGGCGCCCTAACCTACCGCAACCTTGACGACGAGCCGGCCTTTGCTGGCGTCAACACCACGACCGAGGTGCTCGCGCGCTTCGTGTTCGATCAATTGAAGGACGCAATTGCCGCCAAGCGGCTCGGCCAGAGTGCCGATGGCCTACAGTCTTTGCGGGTTGTCCTGCATGAGTCCCATGTGGCCTCCGCCGCCTACGAGGCTGACCTGACGGAATGACCACCGCGGCTGTTCATGTTGTCTTGCCGGGTCGACGTGACACACCCACCGGCGGCTTTCGCTATGATCACCAGATACTCCTTGCACTTGCGGCCAGCCGGCGATTGGGTATCGTTGTCGAACTCTCAGGCACATATCCCGGACGAAGCACGGACGCCGACGCGGAACTCCTGCGCGGGGCAGTCGCCCCTCTCGCCGATCATTCTGCCGTCGTGATCGACGGACTCTGCTTCGCCCCGCTATTGGCTGTATTCACGTCCCTGTCCACTCGCCTGCGCTTGGTCGCGTTGGTTCATCATCCGATCTGCGATGAAACGGGACTGGGAGTGGACGATCGACAACGCTACTTCGACCAGGAACGAGCGGCGCTTGCTCTCGCCTGCGGTGCCATTGTGACGAGTGCCACGACGGCATCGCGCCTCTTGGACTTCGGCGTGGACCCCGAGCGTGTGCGCATTGTCCGACCGGGGGTTGACCCGAAGCGTGGGGCGCGCCCGCGACGGCGCCGCGGCTGCGGATCCAAAATTCTCCTCTGCGTTGCCAGTCTGACCCCACGTAAGGGGCAGGATGTCCTCCTTCGCGCACTCATGCCTCTGCGTCGCTTTCGCTGGCAGTTGGTCCTCGTCGGGCCGGAGCATGATCGTGGGTTCGCGCACCGCTTGCGCCGCCTATGCCGAGAGTTCGGCCTTCAGGATCGTGTGTTCTTCGCAGGTGCCGTTAGCGAGACGCGGCTTGCCTGGTACTACCAGAATGCCGACGCGTTTGTTCTGCCCTCGCATCACGAGGGGTTCGGCATGGTGATCGCTGAGGCCGCCCAACACGCCATGCCCATCGTTGCCACGACCGCAGGCGCGATCCCCGAAGCGGCCCCCCCCTCCGCGCACTTGGTTCCCCCTGGAGATGTGAGTGCCTTAACGGCGGCGATACGCATCTACCTGTGCGGCAGGCGCCCGCCACCGGGACGTGTACCGCCAAGGCCATGGAGCCTGGCGGCCAGCGAATGGATCCGCGCGGTCGATGAGTTGGTGTGCCTTTGACCGGCTTTGCGGCGACATGGCTAGCGCTGCGCGAGCCGATCGATGCGCGCTCGCGGAGTCGGCCCGTTGAGCAAGTTCTTGCTGCTTGGGCTAGCGATCGGAACGCAGCGGGCGGCGGCATCCTTCGAGTCAGCGATCTTGGGTGTGGCACTGGGAGCAATGCCCGCCATTTGGCGCCGATCCTTGAGTGTGACCAAGCGTGGCGGATGATCGACGCCGATCCATCTTTGTTGTCCGCCTTAAAGCACCCGCCTGAATCCGCAATCGCGGGAGAGAGCACCTTTACAGGCGAGATCTACCCTGTGGATCTCGCGAAGGCGGCTTTAGACAACGTTCTAGACGGATCCGATCTGATCACATCCTCAGCGTTGCTCGATCTCGTTTCCGGTGCCTGGCTGTGCTCGCTCATCGATGTCGCCGCGCGCATGAATAGAACGCTTCATGCTGCTTTGTCCTACGACGGTCACGTCAGCATCCAGCCACACGACGCAGGCGATGACTTAGTCATCGGCCTTGTCAATACACATCAGAGGACCGACAAGGGTTTCGGCGACGCGCTCGGTGCGGAGGCGGTGCCGACGTTCCTGGACCGGGCGCGAGCATGTGGTGCTCGCGTCGTCGCTGGCGAAAGTCCGTGGTGCCTCGGGTCCTCGGACAGGTCCATCATGGAGGAGTTGCTTCGAGGCTGGGCGATGGTGGCGCTAACCATGGCACCTGACGCTCGACAGACAATCATCGATTGGCGGGACCAGCGGCTCTGCCAAGCTCGCACCGGCGCCCTATCAATGCGCGTGGGTCATCATGATGTGCTGGCGCTCTGGTCGACCTGACGTTCCGGAAACTCACAGCTGAGCAGAATGTCTGATCCGAGCGGATGCGCGCTCATGTGCACGCGGATACCCTCATGCACGTAGGCGATGGGGGGCAGGCACACGGACGGGCGGCCTGATCCAAGGATCAGTGGCGCCACCGACACGTGAAGCCGATCGAGCGATCCCTCGCGAATAAACACTGACAGAGTGTGGGCGCCGCCCTCGATGAGGACGATACGGAGGTGGAGGGCGTGGAGCCGGTCGAGAATGAACGCTGATTTGAGATAGCGGTTCTCACCGTTGCCACCACTCAAAACGACTGTCGGTGCATCATTGTTGAAGATTTGCCGCTGGCGGGACACGCGGCCCCGTGGATCGATGACGACGCGGGTCGGGTGGCGGCCCGAGACTCGCCGGACCGTCAGTCTTGGATCATCGACTTCCACTGTGGTTGCGCCGACTACGACCGCATCGACGAGAGCGCGCAGCCGGTGTAGGTGATCCAAGGCGTCATGGCCATTGATGTATCGCGAATGGCCCGTATTCGTTGCGATGCGGGCGTCCAAGCTTTGGCCGGTCTGACCAATGGTTAGTGGTCCGGCAGCCCCGTCGCGAACAATTGGAGCGTAAATGGCGGCTACTAGCGGGTCCGATGAGGTTCGGCAAAGATCGTCGAGATCGTCCAGAACGTTGTCTTCGCAAGGGCATGGGCATCCTCGCCGACGAGCGGCGCGAACTCGCTCAACCAAGGCCAAGAGCCGAAGCCAATCCGCGCTATCTTGGCGGCCGTGCTCAGCCATGGGATTCGCTGCGTCGTGGTAACCGCCAGCGCCTGGCGTGTCGATCGCGCGTCAGTTGGCGACTGTCCGGAGCCTGGCGTTGTGCAAGCCACGGACAGGCCTGCAGCACTTCCTGCGGTGGCGCGGTTTCTTCTGGCGTTTGGAATAGGCCGGTCCGCGTCAGCCAACGACCGAACGTCGGGGCTGCCGTGACGGTCGCAAACGGGATCGCTGCCACAAGACCGGCGGCGATCGGCATGACCAACCAAGCGGCATTCGCGTCGATGAACACCACGGATAGCATAAAGCCAATCCCAATGACGGTTTGCGGCCAGAGCCGAGCGACGGCGGTCGCAATGCCGATGCGATCGCCGGCTCGTACTTGGCCACCCCAGCTGATGCGTCGGCCGAAGGGAAGGCCGATTAGGAAAATCGTAATCGTTGCGGCCATCACCGGGGCGAGGAGAGCCGCAAAAATCACCTCCAGTAAGAAACTGCCGGCAAAGCGTACGCCTCCACCGAAAGCCCGACGCTCTTGCGACGAAACCAAGACGTAAATGGCGGCGGCGAGTTTTGGCGCGAACAGCAAGACCAGAAAGGCCCCGATCAGCCACCACGACAGGGTGGACACGTATGATGATCCCGTTGCCGCCAAACTGCCCGACAGAGCCACATCTGTCACCAAAGGGGCCGGCGTGCCGGCGGCAATGTTACACAGAAAGAGGATCACGAAGCCAAACCAACAAGGTGCGCCCGTGTACATTAAGATCGCCAGCACCAACTGCAGGCGCCCGAGCGCCCGGAGGCCCGGCATGCCAACCAGCTGAAAATACTGCATATTGCCTTGGCACCAGCGCAGTTCGCGACGAATGAAGGCAAGCACGCTCGGTGGGTTAGCCTCATAGCTGCCGTGCTCGACCGGGGTCACGCGCACTTCGAAGCCGGCTCGTGCCATGAGCACCGCTTCAACTTGATCGTGGCTAAGCACTGGTCCGCCCAATGGCGGGCCACCCGGCAGAGTCGGCAGCCGGCAGTGATCCATGAACGGTTTCACGCGCAAGATGGCATTGTGCCCCCAATACGGACCTGCACTGGCCTGCCACCACGCACTGCCCATCGTATAGGACCGCATGCCAAGGCGCATGCCGAACTGAAAGATCCGGGTAAAAGCACTTTCCGCAGGCAAACCGACCACGAGCGTCTGCAGAATTCCAAGGCGCGAGTTCGTTTCCATCGCCGCAATCAACCGGAGAATGGTGGAGCCGGCCATGACGCTGTCGCAGTCGAGTACCACCATGTAGTCGTAGTTCATTCCCCAGTGATCGCAGAAATCGCGCACGTTGCCTGCTTTAAAGCCTTCGTTTTGCCGGCGACGGCGATAATGCAGGCGCTGCGGCGTCCTGTCCGTCGCCCGCCATGCGACAAACAGCCGCTCCTCCTCCGCGGCAATGTCCGGATCGTCCGTATCACTAAGGATGAAAACATCGATGCCATGGTCGTACGACACTTGATCGAGGCTGCTCAGCGTAATCTTGAGATTGCGGAGCGACGCCTGTGGGTCCTCATTTCGGATCGGCATAAGGAGAGCTGTTCGTGCCCTAGATCGGCCCAAGGGGGCCTTTCGTGTTGGCGATTGCAGCGCATCGACGGTCGCGTATGATCCTCTCAACATTAGAGTAAGGCCGATAGCAGCATTCCAAAAGCCAATCACCAGCCATGGTAGTGTGCATGCCGACAACGCGATCATACCTGCGTCAAGTAGGCTTAGGCCGTCAGCGCCAAATGCGAAGACAAGTCCACTGATAAGGGCCATAATAGTCATAATGACGAGGGCCATGAATATGCCTCGGCGTGCCCGAACAGAAAACTGCCCGCTATTATCAAGTATCGAGAGGGTGGTCATGATAGACATGTACGCATGCTCGCAGGTTGTTTCGGCAATAATGGCCGCGCTGCCTAAACCCATCTTGGGTAAGGCCGAATCCGGTTCTGATACGCATTGTGCCGTCCATTCCGATCTTTGAAAAAGATTTAGGCTCGGTAACGGCGGCTTTTGACGCATCAAAACCGCAAAGCTTGAACCTCATCGGCGTGGGTATCGACAGGCCCTGCCTGCTGCTTGCGAATGATTGTTACGCCCGTAAACGCCAGGCGCTCCCCAGTGTGATCGTGCAGGGAAGGTAGTGGGTCATGACGCGGCTATTCCACGACCACTTTTCCAAGGTCGCTGCTACGTACGCGGCCTTCCGACCGGCCTATCCGCCGGAATTGGGCACGGTCCTAGCCGATGCTGTGTCCACGCAGGAATGCGCCTTGGATTGCGGATGCGGCACCGGTCAGCTTGCAACTCTGTTAGCCAACCACTTCGCTTCGGTGATCGCCACGGATGCCAGTGATCAGCAGATCCTCCACGCGCAACCCCATCCCCGCGTTCGCTATCGCACGGCCGCAGCCGAGGCGTCTGGCTTGGATGGGGCTAGCGTCGATCTGGTAACGGCCGCGCAAGCGGCACACTGGTTCAATCTGGACGCGTTTTATGCCGAAGTCCGCCGTGTGTTAAATCCCGGCGGCGCTGTGGCGCTGATCACCTATGGCACCATCGAGATCGACGGCCCCGTGGGCGAGGCGATAGATAGATTCTATGTGGACGTGTTGGGTCCGTTCTGGCCGCCTGAACGCCGGTATGTGGAAACCCACTATCGCGATTTGCCGTTCCCATTTCCGGAACGGCCCGTTCCAGCCCTATCCATGCACGCTACCTGGCCGGTTGATGCAGTCATCGAGTATGTGGCCACCTGGTCAGCGACGAACCGCGCGGCGGCTGCCCTAGGCCCGGGGCCATTTCAACGGTTCACTGATGACGTCCGCTCGGGATGGCCCGGGGCACGAAGGGCGTTGGCGATCCGTTGGCCGCTAACGGTCCGCATCGGATCGATTACGTGACCGCTGATGATCACCAAATCTTAGATCGCATGGTGGGCAGCGATTGTGCTGAAGATAAGGCCAATGACGGCCGCAACCAGGAGATCACCTTTTGAGCCTGTGTTGCCCCCCAATTGCTGTATTTGGCATGCCTTTTTGCGGAATCGTAATGATACCATGAGCGGTGATAAGCATCGCAATCTGTATTTAATTCAAACTATCCAGAACTTTCCACATCCACGACAACGCCTGATCGTTGGTATCCCGGATAGCGCACCTATATGATTGGTCTAAAGCGCCGGCGACGGGGGTACAGTGATTTAGTCTAGAGCCAAATCGTTCAATCATTTTCATCGCCGTTGTGGGAAATGAGTGACGTGCGTTCATTAAGGCTGGTTGGTCCGTGGAATGCACACGTGGGAGCGTGCGAGGTTGACCCACGTTATTCGATGTAGATCCTGTAGCGGTCTTCATGAAGCTCACAGTAAGATCTAAGAGTAGGGCTATGCCAGTTTTTCGCTCCTGGAATAACAGGTTGGTCTTCTTCGCTCATACGCCCAAAACTGGCGGGACGTATGTGGAAAATTTATTTAAAGCTAATAGGTACGAGGAGTGTTTGAGTTTCTCTAAACCGTGGCGTTTTGGAATGAAAATATCCCCACAACACTACCATCGTGAAATATACGAGAAAATAATTGATTTTGACAGAATTGATTTTTCTTTTATGACTGTGCGGCATCCTTACGATAGGTTTATGTCGGAACTAAGATATCAACTCCTTAAGCACAAATCCGACGTTTGTGATTTGGTTCGTGCAGCAGAAGACCGCTTCAAAAATAATCCTTGTGCTCTTGATAATCATTTGAGGCCACAGATTGATTTTTTTCATCCTAACCTCAAGATTTTTAAAATTGAGACAGGGCTCGGAAAATCTTGGGCACAAGAGGTTTCTCGGCGTTTTCAGCTCGGGTTTAACATATTTGAAGTTAATATACCGCTCGTAACGTCTTCTAATAAAATCGTCATGACTCCTGAATCTGTCAAAGCAGTCAAATCTTTCTGCCAACGATATTATAAAAATGATTTTTTGTTTTTTGATTATAAGATCGACATGGACCTAAAATAAATCGAGTTTTTTTGTCAAATATGACGTCAACATTACGCATAGAGGGTCTTGCGCACGGTAAATCCAAGGGTATTAAATTTAATAATATGAGGCGAGGTTTGCCGTCTGGAATTTAAATATGTTATTCTGGTCGTGAGGTGCAACTATAGTGTCTCTCATGAGACGGCGAGATTTTTTTGGTTTAGAGCATGCCGTCGGCTAAGTGGGGGAGCTTCTAAATGTGTTCTTGTCTTGACTTGGTTTGTCCGCGTACTTCTTACGCGATGGCGTGATATTTTTTTTTGATATCATTGATGTCGACTGAGGGTGCAGGGAACGCCATTCTCAATGATTCTATATATTCGCTGATGATCCTGGAGATTGCGAGATTGCGGAACCATTTGTGGTTCGAGGGGATGATGAACCACGGAGCAGACACGGTGCTGCATTGAGTCAATGCCGCCTCAAAGGCTTCTGTATAGGCATTCCAAAACGGCCGTTCCGCATAATCTCCTTCACTGATCTTCCAATGACGGGCGGGGTCGTCGAGGCGTTGTTTAAATCGCTTCAGCTGTTCGTCGGCGTCGATGTGCAGGTAAAATTTTAGGATATGCGTGCCGTTGTCTGATAGCAGTTTCTCAAAGTTATTGATCACGTCGTACCGTTTCGACCAAACGGTCTTAGGCACGAGGTTGTGCACACGCACAACCAGCACATCTTCGTAGTGGGAGCGGTTGAAGATCGATACTTGACCCTTGCGTGGTGTTGCCCTGTGGTAGCGCCATAGGAAGTCATGGTCTGCTTCTTCCTTGGTGGGAACCTTGAAGGCGGTAACCGCGCAGCCTTGGGGGTTCATGGCTCCCAGCACATGGTTGATCGTGCCGTCCTTGCCCGCCGCATCACGCCCTTGAAGGCAGATCAGCAGTGAGCGCTTTCCCTCCGCATACAAGAGATACTGAAGTTCACGCAATTTCTGGGTATGTTTCTCGATCTCTGGCAGCGCGTGCTCGTGCGACTCATGCTGATCTTTGAAGCCAGCGTCGACTTTGCTTAGATCGATTTTGTCGTTCGGTGCGACGCGAAACTTCTCCATGTAATTCACAGTGACATACTCCAGCACCGCCGATTGCGGCCATAGCGGTTTTCTAAATGCCGAATGTCATTCTCGCGCTCTTTAATCCGCTAGTTAGGATTCCAAATGCAATTGAAAGGCACCTGGCATAGGTCGCTATATCCTATCGGGCTATTTTACCGCCCTGCGTAATAACATGCGCCGCGTGGCGTTCTTTAAGAAACTGTGTATACCAGTGCGGCTGGTTTACATTCGTGCCAATTCTATTGTAGAGCGCCAGCTTTACCCCATCGAGGACGACCATCCACACCAGAAGGTAAATCCATACCAGTCCGATAAGCACCCATGGGAGGGCTGTTACAAACCAGCCGAACCCGCACATCAGCACGGCGAAGAATTGGGTACCCACAATGGCTGCAACCAAAGGCTTGGCAGGCCAAGGACGGCTAAACATGCTCGACCGCGAGCGCATTACAAACAATAACAAGTGGCCGCCAGCGACGATCTGCAGAAAGACCGCCGTCTGGATCTGATCCTGGGTAAGCTCGATCCAAGATTGCCAGTGGGGGTTGCTCATCCACTCCATGCCGATCAGCAATAAACCGAACGTTTGTGCCACCGCCATCAGACCCATGAAGCCGGAAATGACCAAGAGCTTACGCATATGCCACCGCACGGGCTGCTTCGGTTGCAGGGTGTTGTCATAGGCGATGGTCATGATTGGTATGTCATCTAGAAGCGCAATCAGGATGATCATGACCGGGGTCAGTGGCGAGAAGCCGAAGAACACTGTCGTCAGCACAACCACGAACATAATGTCGAGCGTCATCGCGACCCGGAACATGATATAATTAATGATCCGCTCGAAGATCTGTCGCGCACCGTCGATGGCGTCGATGATTGTCGACAAGCCCGGAGCCGTAAGGATGAGGGCCGCGGCGGCGCGGGCGGCATCGGTTGCGCCGCTTACTGCAATGCCGCAGTCGGCCTGTTTAAGTGCTGGGGCGTCGTTGACGCCATCGCCGGTCATCGCAACCACATGCACCCGGTTCTGCAGCGCCTTGACAATGCCATACTTGTGCTCCGGAAACACCCGACCAAACCCGTCGGCTTTGTCGACGCACGCCTCGATCTGAGCCGGCAGGTGATCCATGTCCATGTCCTTGGTGAACATGTCCGAGGCCGCAATTAGGTGAGCGCCCATGCCCAACTGACCGGAGATCTGGTTGCCGATCGCAACGTCGTCGCCGGTGACCATCTTAACCCGGAGGCCGTGCTCCTTGGCCTTCTGGATTGTTTCTTTCGAGTCGTCACGGGGTGGATCGAGCATGGGTAAGATGCCAAGGAAGCGCCAGCTCTTGCCGTCGTCGGTGGACTCTGCCACACCTAAAGCACGCATACCCTTGGCCGCCAGATCCGCCACCGTTTTGTCGGCCTCGGCTGCCGTATCCGTGTCGAGAGCGCACAAGTCGGTGATGACCTGAGGAGCGCCTTTGGTGAACCTGTGAGGCTTGCCCTGGCCGTCCGTGACCGATCCTTCGGTGCGTTTGCTGACCGGATCGAAGGGCACGAAGGCGGTCACCGTGTAGGCTTCCAAAGTCCTGGGATCTTTCAGGCCGCCGCTGACCGCCATGTCGATGGCGTCCTTGCTGCCTCGCTCGGAGGCCAAGGCGGCACCGAGGATCAATTCATCGGTGGTTTTTGCACCAAACAGGATCGGATCACCAAGGGTCAGTTGGTTTTTGGTGAGCGTGCCGGTTTTGTCCGAACACAGGATATCGACTCCGGCGAGCTCCTCAATGGCCTCCAGCCGGGAGACGATAGCCTTTTTCCGCGCGAGCGCCTGGGCACCAAGGGAGTTGGTGACCGTCATCACCGTCGGCATGGCCACCGGAATGGAGGCGATGAGAAGCACCAGCACCATACGGGAAATGTCCGCAAGTGCGGACCAAGTCCAAGGATGCGTCTCCACGATATCCCGATAGAGCTCGAACCCCACCAGAACAACGCAGAGGATCACCGAGGTGATGATGAGAAAATCGCCGATTTGGGTCGTGGCTTTCTGAGAATGCGAAGCCCCGCCGCCGGCGCTGGCAACCAGACTGGCGGTGCGGCCGAAGAAGGTGTTATTCCCCGTACCGATCACCACGGCGCCCATCTCGCCCTTCTTGGCAATGCTGCCCGAGTATCCCGCGTCACCGATTTTCTTGCTCACCGGCAAGGACTCGCCGGTCAAGGCGGCCTGGTCGATGCTGATGTACTCGCCGTCAATAAATCGCACATCGGCGGGAACGACCTCCCCGAGCTTGATCCGCACGATGTCTCCGGGAACGACCTCCGCGGCGTCGACGGTGGTGAATGTCCCATCGCGCAATGCCGTGGCCTTGGGGGCTAGCCCGGCTTTCAAGGCCGCCAAGGCATCGGACGCCTTGCGCTCCTGCCAGAAGCCCGAAATGGCATTGTAGAGCAGCAGAACCAGAATGATCGTGAGATCCGCCCAGTGCCCCATCAGCAGTGATAACAAGGCGGCGGCTTCGATCATCCAGGCGATCGGCCCCCAGAAAAAGCGCAGGAACTTTTCCAAGTCGCTGGCTTCTCTGTCGACCAGCTCATTGCGGCCGTATTTGCCGATCCGCTCGTTTGCCTCCGTCGAGGTCAGCCCTTCGTTCGAGGTCCCGAGCTTTGCGTAGACGGTGTCGAGATCGGCCTTTTCCAGGTCGTTCGCGTCTGAATCGGACGGCTTAGGGGAGTGCGCTGTCGAATTCAAAGGTATCCCTCCAGACTCTCTATCCGTCATTTTTGTAGAGTTTTTTTTCGCCGTCGTCCCGGTTGACCTGCTTCCTGGTTTCGGATCAAGCAAGATTGTCGGCTTTCGCCCGGCTGAAGTGACAAGTGCGGTATGGACGAGCGGTGAACGCTGATCTTTATGGTGTGTGTTCGAATGGGTTCAGGATGCGAGGCCTATTTCGCACGACAGTTGATTTTCAAATGGTGTGGTAGTGCCGTATTTTTATTATCCCAGCCCCTTAAGTTAATCGTAGCAACGCATCGTTGATTCTTGGAGAATACGGAGAACAAAAGGGCTCATATTGAGAGTAAATATTGCATTTTCCCGCACTGAAATCTTATAATTTTTTTCATTTTTATGAATTTTTCATTTGGAAAATTCTTTTCGTTCGAAAACTATATGGAATAGGCGACCGTCGAACATGGATAGAAGTTTTTCTGTTTCCACTTTTGATTCTGAACGCACTGCCGATACAGTGGCTTGTTCAAGAGCTTCTGGCGATGGGAAGTCAAATTCAAGCAAAATATGCACGTATGGTGCTTGTGGGTCTTGTGAAACATGACGCAAAATTCGGACATCACTGGTGCCTGGAAACCGCCTCCAAAGCGGGATCATTCGCTCTTCGACAAATTTTTCAAATTCTTCTTCTTTTCCTTCGCGAACATGGCCCTCAAAAAAAGCGCATCGGGTTAGCATTGATGGTTCTCCTCATATTTCCAGGCGCTGGTTTTCTTACAAGTCCATAGCTCGGAGTCGTCGCCCACGCGCTTAATAGTACGTCTGTTTTTTGCGCAGCTACATTTCACTCGTCGCTTCACGAGCCGATTATAGTCTATCGGGCCACGTCAGCACAGAGCCCGCCTGCGCAACGGGACCGTCTATCAGTACAGCGCTACAACGTCAGGCTCTCGGCATGCGCACGTCCATCCCCGAAACGACGCAACACAAACCAAAAAATCCGGCCACGGCCAAGGGGTCTTTACACATCCAGACTCGAGCGATACGTCGACGAGCGAAATAAAAAGGGTGGAGGCATGGTAATGATCGATGGTGCGATGTTGGTGTGGTTCATCCTCACTGCAGGCTGCACGATGTTCATTATCTGGGACTCGCTGACCAACGGCGTTACGAGTTGGGTGCAGCGAGCCGCATGGATACTGGTCACCGCCTACACCGGACCGGTGGGCGCGTTTCTGTATCTACTCGTGTGTAGACGACCGTTTCCGGGCGGCCACGACAGATTCACTGAACCCACCTGGAAGCAGGGTCTCAACAGTGAAATGCATTGCCTCGCCGGGGATGCCACCGGGATTATCGTCGCCGCGTCAATCGTGCCGGCGTTCGCCCTCTCCAATGGGTGGGACGTCACAATTGAATATCTTGCGGGCTTCGTCTCGGGACTGTTCATTTTTCAGGCGTTGATGATGCGCGGCATGTATAACGGTGATTATCTGCTGGCGGTGCGCAAGACTCTGTTCGCTGAAACTGTCTCAATGAACTTTGTCATGGCCGGGATGATCCCAACGATGGTGGTTCTCGCTGCCGCCTGGGAGGGATCGGAGGACCCGCTTTCGCCCACCTTTTGGTTTCGGATGAGCTTGGCGTCGATTGTCGGTGGAGCGCTGGCATATCCGATCAACTACTGGCTGGTTAAAAACCACCTCAAGCACGGCTGCATGACCTTGCCGGGTGCTGATGGTCCGGCGTACGGACTTGGCCATCGTTCCTTGGAACCGGCCGTGGCACGGACAGAGTCCCATGAACCCATGATAATGGATGAGCCGGCGCACGTAGACCGAAAGGCGCCGGCGGAGGGTGATGTCGTTGATGCGGGGGCCGGGACAATGTCCCCAACGCAAGCTCAAGACGATACCCATCTTGGTCATAGTCACCATGGCATGATGATGAACAGCCTGCCATTGTCCCAGAGTGTACTTTGGGTCATTGGCTCTTTTGCTGTTTTGCTGACCACGTTGTGGCTCACACACCTGTGGGTCCCCATCCGCTTCACGGCCGGGGGATGAGAGTCCAAGCGTAAACAGCAGTGGTTGAAGAGTCGGAAAATGCGCGGCGTCCGCTATCGTATCCGACGGGTTTAGAGTGAGGGTTGGTAGGTGACGGTTGACGGCCTTGACCTGCTTCACGCTTGGCGTTCCGCAAGGTGGCTTGATCACCGACGACGGCCGGCCGATCAATAGCCTCACCGCGGGGTGTCGGCGGGCGCGCAAAGCGGCAGACCGTGGTCCCGAGTTGTCGCCATCACAATCCGTCACACCATGACAACTGTGCTTCACGAGTCTGGAGCCCGAGCGGCTGAGATCAGCACCTGCATGGGACACACGTCCGTGCAGTTTCGGACGGCAACCCGGTATTTGACGCACCGCCCCCACTCCCTGCGGATCGTGAAGAAGGTCATCAAAGGTTTATGGGAGAGTAAGGGTGGGTAGCTGCTCTCCCCCTCGAGCCCAATCTTAAATCAAAATAAAGCGCGTGCGAGTTGCGTAGCAGCTAGTCCCATGCCGGGTTTCGGAAACCCTTCTGTAACTGGAGCGGGCGAAGGGATTCGAACCCTCGACTTCAACCTTGGCAAGGTTGCGCTCTACCCCTGAGCTACGCCCGCCTGGACTGCAATCCAGTACATAAGAGCCGCGATGATACCGGGCGCAGCACGCAATGCAAGCTCCCTCTCGGCGATGTTGGACATCGCACCATCGCCGTTGCCACGGAAGACCCACGAGTCTGCCTGCGTTGGAACAGCAGCTTGAACAGCCTTTTGGTCACGGCCTAAGGTGGTCTTCATGCCCGCTAGCGAAGACCAGCTGATGGCCCGTCTCGGCGACCTTGGGATTGCCACGACGACCCAACGCCATCCACCGGTGTTCACGGTGGAGGAGGCGAAGGCACTTCGTGGCACGCTGCCCGGCCACCACATCAAGAATCTGTTTCTGAAGGATAAGAAAGGCCAGCTTTGGCTGGTGGTGGCCGAGGAAGATCGCGCCATAGACTTAAAGGATCTGCGCCGCCGAATCGGCGCGGCCTCATCGCTCAGCTTTGCCAAGGCCGAGATATTGATGGAGGTCCTGGGCGTGGAGCCGGGCTCCGTCTCGCCCTTCGCCGTCATCAATGACGAGCAGCGCCGCGTCAGGGTCGTGCTCGATGCTGCGATCGCCGCTGCGGGCGGCACGGTGAACGCTCATCCGCTAATCAATACTGCGACGACCGCCATCGACGTTGCAGGCTTACTGTCATTCCTGTCTCAAACCGGTCACGAGCCGGAGATCGTTGTTCTCGGGAGCGCTTTCCAGGTCGGCGAACCGGACTGAGGCCTTGCCAGGACCCGCCCAGTCGGCCATGTAACGGAGGCGGCTAAAACTGATCACTGTCATAAGGATAAAGGGGACATGGCGCTCCTGATCAATCCAAGTTCACCGCAACCGGCGGATGCGCCAAGCGATCTCATCCGGGACGGCAACACCAACACATTTGCGGCGGACGTTTTGGATGCCTCGCTGAAGGTGCCTGTCATTGTCGACTTCTGGGCGCCGTGGTGCGGTCCTTGCAAGCAGCTGACGCCAATACTCGAAAAGCTGGTTCGTGCGGCCAGCGGCGCCGTGCGTTTGGTCAAGATCAACGTAGATGAGAATCAGGAGCTGGCCGCGCAACTGCGAATCCAGTCGATTCCAGCCGTCTACGCGTTTCATGGCGGTCGGGCGGTGGACGGCTTCGTAGGAGCCCAAACCGAAAGCCAGGTACGCGCGTTTGTCGATCGATTAACTGCGGCCAGCGGATCGCCGGTGGAAGACGCGCTGGCGCAGGCCAGAGAGGCCCTCGAAAGCGGTGATGCGCGCACTGCAGTAACCATCTTTGGTGAGGTGTTGCGCGAGGATCCCAGCAACCCCAAGGCCGTCGCCGGCCTGATCCGTGCCCGTGTGGCCATCGGTGATTTGGCCGGAGCGCGGGGCCTGGTCAGTGGACTGCCCCGCGATTTGGCGATGGACGTAGATATTCGCGCCGCTGCGTCGGCTGTCGAGTTGGCGGAAGAAGGCGCTGGGCAAGCCGATGGCATTGCTGCCGTTCAGGCCCGGGTTGAGGCCGATCCCGAGGATTTGGAAGCCCGTTACGAGCTTGGGAAGGCTCTGTTCGCCGCCGGCCAGACCAACGCGGCGGTCGAAGCCTTGATCGAGGTCGTGCGTCGGGATCGGGATTGGAATGACTCGGCAGCGCGCAAGCAACTGATCAAAATCTTCGAAGCCCTTGGCAGCACCCATCCGCAAACCGTGGCGGCACGCCGCAAGCTGTCGTCCATCCTATTCTCCTAATCGCCCCCGATGACCGTTCAAACGCTCTCCGTCCTTCCCGAAGTTCTGCCCATTTTCCCCCTCCCCGGTGCTCTCTTGTTACCCCGCGGACACCTGCCGCTTCATATTTTCGAACCGCGGTATCGCGCCATGACCGAAGCCGCGCTGCAATCCGATCGGCTCATTGGCATGGTCCAACCGCGAGTGGTACAGGACGACCTTGGTGGATCGGCTGTGGACGTCTACGACACCGGTTGTGCCGGCAAGATTGTCACGTTCGCCGAAACCGAAGACGGTCGCTATCTGATTACGCTCCGCGGGGTATCCCGCTTCGACATCGCCGAGGAACTTTCGGTGCAGGACGGTTTTCGCCGCGTCCGGCCCGATTTTGCGCCCTACGAACGGGATCAGCATGTGGACGGTGGTGGTGGCGGCCACTTCGATCGCGAGCAGCTGCTTGAGCTCGTGCACTCGTTCCTGGCCGCCAAGGAACTACGGGTGGACTGGCAAGCGCTGGTGGATGCGTCTGACGAGGCACTGGTGACGGCCTTGGCCATGTCCTGTCCGTTCGATCCGCCGGAAAAGCAGGCACTCTTGGAAGCACCTGACTTAAGCACTCGCGCGGAGCTTTTGATCTCGATCATCGAGATTGCGCTCCGCGACC
Source organism: uncultured Rhodospirillaceae bacterium (assembly GCA_964619055.1). Taxonomy (GTDB): domain Bacteria; phylum Pseudomonadota; class Alphaproteobacteria; order Rhodospirillales; family Defluviicoccaceae; genus CAYVUM01. The sequence goes on along the minus strand of CAZUDB010000003.1, from coordinate 105,950 downwards.
AGGACTCGTCGAGACTGCCCATTCTGCAATAGCTGGCGGCAGGGACGTCAAAGGAAAGGTAGCGCCGTGATGACCCGATCAGTCGATCCCAAACTGCTCGAGATTCTTGTTTGTCCAGTGACGAAAAGCACGCTTCGTTACGATGCGCAGCGCCAAGAATTGGTCAGCGAGGCGGCGCGGCTGGCTTATCCCATTCGCGACGGCATCCCGGTTATGCTCGCCGACGAAGCCCGGCCGCTCGATGGTGACGCGTTGGCCGAGAAACCATGACCGATAACCCCTATGGCACCCGGCACCGGCCCAAGGAGATTCGGTTGAAGCGGGCCGAGAAGGTGCTGGAAATCGATTTCGAGGACGGCGTATCGTTTGCGTTGCCTGCGGAACTGCTGCGGGTTGAAAGCCCGTCGGCGGAAGTACAGGGTCACAATCCGGAGCAAAAGCAAGTGGTGTCGGGCCGCCGCCACGTAGGGATAATGGCCCTGGAGCCCGTTGGAACGTACGCGATCCGCATCAAGTTCGACGATATGCACGACACCGGGTTGTTCACTTGGGATTGGCTCTACAATCTCGGTGCTAACCGAGAGCCCATCTGGCAGCGCTACCTGAGCGCGCTCGCCGAGAAGGGGTTATCACGCGATCCCTGAGCGCCCAGCCTAACATTCGCTCGCACGCTCTACCCTATTCGGCTTTTTTGGGGGCACCGTGATCACCGTCACAGCGCCACGGTTGCCCGTGCGCTTTACTGGCTTCAGAAACACCTGAAGTGGACCCGAGTACATCGGGGAACGTGAGAGAGGAGCGAGAGATGACCAGGACGATGTCGGGACGCATCCACGGATGGTTCTTTGGCGGCGCTGTTGCGCTTGTCGCGATCTTCGCGGCGGCAGAGCCGGCGATCGCCTGCACGATCAGCGTCAATGGCGAGAGGTTAAGCGCCAATCAGGTGCGTGCGTTGCAGGACTTTTATGGGGTTCAAGTTCCGTGCGGGTCCTACTGGCTCGATCCGAACAACGGCGATTGGGGCCATATGGACGGCGACGGTATAGGTCCGACCGAGGGGCGTCTCGTTCCGAGATCCCTGCGATCCGACGGTAGCGCCGGACTTGACGCTAGCACCGCCCGGCTTCTCAAACGGATGATGTGAGTCTTGCGAACGCGCCGGTCGGGACTAGAACGAGCGTGAGAAGCACAACCAAATTGAACATGGCATTGGCTTGCGCTGGCAACGTAAGCGTCAGGAGCACGCCGGTCGCAACGATCACGGCAGTTGCGATCCATCCAGGCAGGCCCATATCGCGGAACCGCTTGGCCTGCAGGTTCAGGTTGGCAACAAAGATTATGGCGCCGATAATGCTGAGACCCACCAAGGTTGGGCCGCCTATGGTACCTCGAATCTGGTCTTGAGCCTGCTGCAATTCGCCGTCCACGGCATGTTCAGCAATGCCAATGGCAAATCCGACGCCCATTCCGACCACGATGACCAGAACCGCCAGCAGCAGCCAGTAGCCAAGATATTGGAGCCGGTTCAACCGACCCGATCGAAAATCACTTAGGTAGGTCTTGAGCATACGCTCTTTCCGGTCCGCTCCATTGCCGCAACGTCAACAGCACACAAGGCCGGCGCTCAGACAGGCGTCTCGTCCTCAGTTGCGCGAGATGGACAGCGAATAGTCGATGCGAGTTCCGCGTTCGGCCAAGCCGTCTGGCATGAACGGGCGGATCACAAACGTGGTGTCGATCGGGACCTGGATGTTGGCAGTAGGGCCACCGGTATCGCCGCGGTAGACAGCAACCGGTTCGGGCCCTCGCATGTCGTAAACATCGAAAAACGCTGCTGGGTTATCGGTGTTCATGGATACGGTGAGCAATTGGCCTTGCAGAACGGGAATGGCCCAGACGCGGCTCCTCCAGCCTACCACCGATCCGGACACTGTCGTGCTGCCATAGTCCGCAAAGCTCGGCATCTGCAGCAACTCATTCGGCGAAAGCTTTGCCTGAAGCGTGGCCTTGTTGATGACGGGTAGTGTCGAGGGAGACGAGGGCGCCTGTAGCATGGCGTCGTCCCCGGGGCCGCCGCACGCTGATAGCATTGCAAGTCCACAACAAAGGCCCGCGACCATTATCCTGGTTCTGGGTGCCATGATCTCGCTCCTTTCCCTCAAACGTGAGCATACGCCCCTCAAGCGGTCCCGTCCGCTCGTGTCTGCCTCCCCTTGGTGTGGGGGCGGAGCTGTAGGCCTGGGGCGCTCTGAACACCAACGGAGCGCATGCCAACACGCCCACCATACCTCTTTGTTAGCCGCCACCGGAGGCCCCGGGGGTCGCTGGTGGCTTCTGGCGCACGCTGTTATCGCCAAAGCCAGCGATGTTCAAGATCGCACTCCAAGTAGACCGGGCTAGGCATTTGCACTCATTTGCGGCCGCTCCGCGGATGGGTCGCGCGGTGGACCGCGCGCAGTTGCGCTGCGTCCACGGCCGTATAGCGTTGGGTCGTCGACAGGGATGCATGCCCGAGCAGTTCCTGGATGGAGCGAAGATCACCACCTCCCGCCAGGAGGTGGGTCGCAAACGAGTGTCGTAGCGCGTGGGGAGTCGCCGTTTCCGGCAAGCCCAGCACTGCTCGGAGCCGGCGCATTTGACGCTGGATCACACCCGGGTCAAGCCGACCGCCACGGACACCAACGAACAGCGGCCCGTCCGCGGCTAATGGCCACGGACATTGCGCTCGGTAGGCCGAAACGGCGTCGGCGACCATGGGCAGGACCGGCACAATCCGCTCCTTACCTCCCTTACCCTCGATCCTCAAGATGTCACCATAATCAAGGGCGTCGGCTCGTAACGACAGCGCCTCGCCGATCCTCAGACCGCAGCCGTATAGGAGAGCAATAACAGCCTTATCGCGGACCCCGATCCAGCCCTGGGATGCCAAGTCGCTGATTTGGCCGACGGTGTCACGCGCATCAGCCTCCACAAGGGCCTTCGGAACTCGCCTTGCCGTCGTCGGTGTTCGCACGTGCGCGATTGCCGGATTGCTCGCAAAGCCCCGCCGCTCGAGAAATCGATAGAAGCCGCGGACGGTGGCCACGGCTCGTGCAGTAGAGGTGCGAGCCAGCCCGGCACCAGCACGGTACGCCAGCCACGATCTTAGATCCGCAATAGTCAAGCTCGCCAGCGCATCGAGACTGGCCGCATTGCCCAGGTGGCCGGTCAAGAAATGCAAGAAAGCAGACAGATCTTGCCGGTACGCATCAACGGTGTGCACGGAAGCGCGCCGCTCGTCCGCGAGCCAGCTATGCCAAGCCGCAACGGCGACGGACAGATCCTCCGTGATGGGAGCATCGGCTGACCGTGTCTGAGGCGCCTTGGGCACGGCAACGTCGCTCTTGGTTATGAGGCGTGCTGGAACGACCGATGCAGACACAACTCCACCGCTTTGGCGAGAAAACGCAGCAGTTCTCCACCCTGCTTAGGTTGAAAAGTGTCTTCTTCGCGGGAGCCGAGGGCGAACAGACCGGCAGGGCAGCCGTCGGACGGAATCAGCCTTGCCAAGGCCGCTGAACGCACCAAGCTGGAGGCACCGGAAAACAAGGGACCGCCGTCCGTCAATCGATCCAACAGGACCACGTCTTGACCCGCCAGCAAATGCTCGACATCGCCGTCTTCGAGCGCATGAATGGCGTGGTCAGCTGGCGTCTCGTGCACCGGGACCGACGGCTCCAGTGCGATCAGCGCAATGTCGACCTCCAGCAGCACGGGGACGTCGTCCGCGATTGTCTGAAGCAACCGATCCAAGTTGCCGGCGGCCAGGACTGCAAGCACCGCTTGGTGGGTCCGGGACTGCAGCGTCATGTTCTGTCGGCTAACTTCGATCACCTCTTGCGTGCAAGCCCGCAAACCAGCCATCTCTTCGCGCAGGGTCGATACCATGAACTGCTGCAGGTCAACAACGGTATCGTCGGTCCACCGTGATGGCGGCGCCAATTCCTTTGCCACGTCAGGACGTTGAACAAGGAAGTCGGGGTGACGGGCAAGAAAGGCGACCACCTGTTCCTCGGTTGGCAGGTCGTCGGATGTAGGCGGTGCGGGCGAGGCCGCGGAACTGTCATGGCTCATGATGGTCCTATAGCAAATTCGCCCGTGCGCCGTTAACGGCTAAAGTTCTTGTCATGGTTATGGCGCACACACCAACGTCAGATATCGGTGCCGAAAGCGTCGGTTCCGCTCAGTCGATTTCGGTATTGTTGCCGCTACCCCTGCCAGGAGCATACAGTTATAAGCCTTTACAAGGTGTTACGCTAAGGCCGGGGGATTTCGTTCGAGTACCGCTCGGCTCCCGCGAGGTGGTTGGGGTGGTCTGGGACGATCTGCCCGCGGGCGCTGCCGAACCGGCCGATGCAGCTCGCCTTCGCCCCGTCAGTGCGCGAATCGATGCCCCGCCCATGGCAGCCGCCATGCGCAGACTGGTCGACTGGGTCGCTGAGTACAGCGTCCAGCCGCCGGGCCAGGTCTTGCGTATGGCCATGAGCGTTCCGGAGGCCCTGGAGCCACCGGCGACCCAGGTCGGATGGCGTGCGCTGATTCCGATCCCGAAAAAACTCAGGATCACACCGGCGCGGCAGCGGGTGCTAGCGGTCGCCCAGGGGCCGCCGCTGTCGGCATCGGAGTTGGCGCGCGAGGCCGGCGTTGGTACGAGTGTTGTCCGGGCGCTTGCGGCCGCCGGAGCGCTGCAGGCCTTGGAGGTTGCTCCTTCCAGGTCCGGAGACCGACCGGATCCGGACCGATGCGGGCCCACCCTATCGCAGGAACAGTCGGCCGCGGCAACGGAACTCTGCGCCCGCGTTCACGCCGGCTATTCGGTCACCCTGCTTGATGGCGTCGCCGGTGCCGGCAAAACGGAGGTGTACTTCGAGGCCATCGCCGAAGTGCTCCGCCAGGGCCGTCAGGCGCTGATTCTCTTGCCGGAAATCGCTCTCGGCAGTCAGTGGCTGACGCGCTTCGGCCAACGGTTCGGTGCGCACCCCGCCGCGTGGCATTCGGCGCTTCCCCGGGGCCAGCGACGGCGAACCTGGCGGGATGTGGCGGAAGCGCACGTGCCGATCGTCGTCGGTGCCCGCTCAGCGCTATTTCTGCCCTTCCGAGATTTGGGCCTGATCATTGTTGATGAGGAGCACGACGCTTCCTTCAAGCAGGAGGACGGCGTTCCCTACCATGCCCGCGACATGGCCGTGCTGCGCGCCCGTCTGGAGGTGGCACCGATTGTTCTGGTCTCAGCAACCCCATCTTTGGAGACGCTCGCCAATGTGGAGGCTGGCCGTTACGGGCGGGTAGTGCTCGTTAAGCGTCATGCGCCGACCCCACCTCCGGACGTCGTCGCCCTTGATCTGCGCAGCCAGCGCCTGGCACCCGGCACCTGGTTATCGCCATCCTTGCGCGACGCCGTGACTGCCACACTGGCGCGTGGTGCGCAGGCCATGTTGTTTCTCAACCGCCGCGGCTATGCGCCGCTCACCTTGTGTCGCGCCTGCGGCGAGCGCTTACGTTGTCCTGCCTGTACGGCTTGGCTTGTCGAGCATCGCCTGCTCGGGACCTTGCAATGCCACTACTGCGGATTTCGTCAACCTATGCCGGATGCTTGCCCTGCCTGTGCGGCGACGGAGTCGTTGACGGCGTGCGGCCCGGGTGTCGAGCGGATCGCCGAAGAAGTGCGCAACACGTGGCCCGATGCCCGGCTAGCCGTGGCCGCTAGTGACACCATGACAACCCTCTCGGCCACGGCCGATCTTGTCCATCGTATCGAGGACCACGAGGTGGATGTCATCGTTGGGACCCAAATCCTGGCCAAGGGCTATCACTTTCCATCCCTCACCTGCGTTGGCGTTGTCGATGCCGATCTGGGGCTGGGTGGTGGTGATCTGCGTGCGGCGGAGCGGACGTTTCAGTTGCTGTTTCAGGTCGCGGGGCGCGCTGGTCGCGGCGATCTCCCTGGCCAGGTCCTGCTACAGACCTACATGCCCGATCATCCGGTAATGGTGGCTCTGATCGCCCGTGATCGCGATCGCTTTATCGCTGCGGAAACACAAGCACGTCGGCAGGCGGGCATGCCGCCCTTTGGCCGCCTGGCGGCGTTGATCGTGACCGGGCGCGACGAAGCCAAGGTCGAGGCCGTGGCACGACTGTTTGCCCGCAACGCACCTGACGGTGATGGCGTGCGAATTCTCGGTCCTGCGCCGCCGCCACTGTCCGTGCTGCGGGGGCGTCATCGTCGCCGGTTCTTGGTGATGGCCGAGCGCCGGGTGCGTGTTCCACAGGTCATGCGGACTTGGCTTATGGCCGTTGCCGTGCCGGCCAGTGTCAGCGTGCAGGTCGACGTCGATCCCTATAACTTCCTATAAAGCGCTCGCGAGGTGAGGAGTTGGTAAGGCGATCGAACCGCTGACCGCGGACAGCGATATCCCCAACCGGCGTCGGTCGGGTTGCCAGCACGAATTCGCTGTGTTACCAAGCCGCGATCCGTGGTTATCGCGTCGCGTGCGCACAACATTTTCGTTTGCACGCGTGCCATCCCGGCCCGAGAACGAAAACAAGCTTGGGGTTTGGCGGGTGTCATCCCAGAACTTGGAAAGCGGCGGTCTTTCGCATCGTTACGCGAACGCGTTGATCGAACTGGCCGGCGAGGGCAAGGAAGTTGAGGACGTTGGTGCCGACCTTCGACAGCTCTCCTCGCTCATTGATGAGAATGCGGATTTCAAGCGTCTAATCCGCTCGCCCGTGATGTCGCGGGATGAGCAAGGGCGGGTGATGGCAGACATCGCCAAGGCCATGGGAGCGGCCGATACGACGCGACGCTTTCTCGGCGTTCTGGCGGCAAATCGTCGGCTGTTCGCCCTGCCGGGTATCATCAAGGCCTTTCAGGACGTGTTGGCGAGCCAACGTGGTGAGGCGACCGCCGAGGTCATCTCAGCGAAGGCCCTAAGCGCTGCCCAGCGCGATGCCCTTGATGCGGCACTGCACAAGGCCACCGGCCAGAAAATTGCCATCGTGGAGCGGGTGGATCCAGCGCTGCTCGGGGGCCTGATCGTTCGGGTCGGTTCGCGCATGCTTGACAACTCCCTCAGATCGAAGCTCCAACGACTGCGCCTTGCGATGAAAGGGGTTGCGTAATGGAGATCCGCGCCGCGGAAATTTCCGCCATCATCAAGAAACAGATTGCCGATTTCGGAACCGAGGCGGAGGTTGCCGAAGTTGGGAGCGTGCTCGCTGTCGGTGACGGCATCGCGCGCGTTTACGGCATGGACAAGGTCCAGGCCGGCGAGTTGGTCGAGTTCCCGGGCGGCATTAAGGGCATGGCCCTCAACCTCGAGGAAGACAACGTCGGCGTTGTGATCTTTGGAGACGACCGCTCCATTCGCGAGGGCGATACGGTCAAGCGGACCGGGGCCATTGTCGACGCTCCAGTTGGCAAGGAACTGCTCGGTCGGGTCGTGGATGGCATCGGCGATCCCATCGACGGCAAGGGACCGATCGCGGCCGCCGAGCGTCGCATGGTGGAAGTCAAGGCTCCCGGCATCATTCCGCGCCAATCGGTGCACGAGCCCGTGCAGACCGGTATCAAGGCTATCGATTGCCTAATCCCCATTGGGCGCGGCCAACGGGAACTGGTGATTGGTGACCGCCAGACCGGCAAGACCGCGGTCATCATCGACACCATCCTGAATCAGAAGCGCATCAACGAGGCGGCGGCGTCTGAGGCCGACAAGCTCTACTGCATCTACGTGGCCGTGGGACAAAAGCGCTCATCGGTGGCGAAGTTCGTCAAGACGCTGCAGGACTATGGCGCCATGGATTACTCGGTGGTCGTGGCCGCGACCGCCTCTGATCCGGCACCGCTGCAATTTCTGGCTCCGTACACAGGCTGCGTTATCGGTGAGTTTTTCCGCGATAACGGCATGCACGCGGTGATCTTTTTTGATGATTTGTCCAAGCAGGCGGTGGCCTATCGTCAGATGTCGCTGCTGCTGCGCCGGCCGCCGGGGCGCGAGGCGTACCCGGGCGACGTGTTCTATCTGCACTCGCGCTTGCTTGAGCGGGCGGCAAAAATGAGCAAGGATCACGGCGCCGGTTCGCTGACCGCTTTGCCGGTTATCGAGACTCAGGCGGGCGATGTTTCGGCCTACATCCCCACCAACGTGATCTCGATCACGGATGGTCAGATTTTCCTTGAGACTGAACTGTTCTACAAAGGCATTCGGCCCGCGGTGAACGTGGGTCTATCTGTGAGCCGTGTGGGCTCCGCAGCTCAGGTCAAGGCCATGAAGAAGGTCGCGGGCACGATCAAGCTGGAGTTGGCCCAGTACCGCGAGATGGCGGCATTCTCCCAGTTCGCATCTGACCTGGACGCATCCACTCAGAGACTCCTAGCCCGTGGCGCGCGCCTAACCGAGTTGCTTAAGCAGGGTCAGTACGACCCCTATCCCGTGGAAGAGCAGGTGGTCGTCATCTTCGCCGGTGTCCGCGGCTACTTGGATAAGATCGCCATTGGTGATGTTGGCCGATTCGAGACGACTGTTTTGGAGAGCATTCGGGCCAACGGCGCCGAAATTCTCGACCAAATTCGCACAGCGAAGGATCTGACCCCTGACATCGACAAGGCTTTGACCGCGTTCCTGGACCGGTTCGCCGCGTCGTTCTCATAAGCCCTTAAACCACCAACCGGAACGACAAGGCGAGCGGATCACAGCATGCCGAGCCTCAAAGACCTTCGAAAGCGGATCGCAAGCGTCAACTCGACGCGAAAAATCACCTCCGCCATGAAGGTCGTGGCCGGCTCCAAGCTGAAAAGGGCCGAGGTTGCGGCGACGGAGGGGCGCCCCTTTGCGGCGCGCATGGAACGCATGCTTGGACAATTGATCTCCAGCATGCCAAACGTCAACGTAGCTCCCAAACTGCTAGCGGGCAGCGGCGACGACAAGGTTCAACTCATCATCCCGATCACCGGTGATCGCGGATTGTGTGGCGGCTTCAACATGAATGTCGTGCGCGAAACGCGCCGACTGGTCCATGCCCATCAGAATGCCGGTCGGGACGTCAAACTAATATGCATCGGTGGTAAGGGGCGGGATGGGCTACGGCGCGATTGCCGCCACCTGATTATGGACTCGGTCGAGAACGTCACTCGAAACGGCGCCCAGTTCGGACCCGCGCGCGATCTTGCGGCGCGATTGGCGAACATGTTTGAGGCCGATGAGTTTGATGTCTGCACGCTCGTCTACAACCGGTTCAAGTCCGCAATGTCGCAGGTGGTCACCGTTAAGCAACTGGTCCCGTTTCCTCTACCCGAAAACGATGGGGCGGCGGAGGCCACGCAGACCGGCAGCACCCCAAAAGCCACCTACGAGTTGGAGCCGAACGAGGACCAGTTGCTGATGGAGCTGTTGCCGGCGAACGTTTCGGTCCAAATATTTGGAGCGTTGTTGGAAAGCTACGCCTCCGAGCAAGGGGCGCGGATGACCGCGATGGACAATGCCACGCGCAATGCGGGCGATCTCATCGATCGGCTGACGCTGACCTACAACCGCAGCCGTCAGGCCGCGATCACCAAGGAACTGATCGAGATCATTTCGGGTGCCGAGGCCGTATAGCAGACGGGATTACGCGCGACGACCAGCAGCGCCACGGGAGCAGGAAAAGTCATGGCGAAAAACGCAATCGGACAAGTGACGCAGGTGTTAGGCGCCGTTGTCGACGTCCAATTCGAGGGCGACCTGCCTGAGATCCTGAATGCGCTGCATGTGGACAATCACGGCAAGCGCCTTGTGTTGGAGGTCGCTCAGCACTTGGGTGAATCGACCGTTCGCACGATCGCCATGGATACAACCGACGGCTTGGTGCGGGGCGCTCAAGTAATCGATACGGGTGACCCCATCTCCGTTCCCGTGGGACCGGAGACGCTCGGGCGCATTCTCAATGTCACCGGTGACCCCGTGGATGAGCGGGGACCATTGGAGGCAAAAAAAACCTATCCGATCCACCGCCCTGCCCCGACCTTTCTGGAGCAATCGGTGGAGTCCGAAATTTTGGTCACGGGCATTAAGGTTATCGACCTGATCGAGCCCTATCTCAAGGGCGGCAAGGTGGGCCTGTTCGGCGGTGCCGGTGTTGGCAAGACGGTCATCATTCAGGAACTTATCAATAACATCGCCAAGGCCCACGGCGGCTACTCGGTTTTCGCTGGTGTTGGCGAACGCACCCGCGAGGGCAACGACCTATATCATGAGTTTATCGAATCTGGCGTGATCCAGTTGGACAAGGCGGGCTCTAAGGCTGCGCTCGTCTATGGTCAGATGAACGAGCCCCCCGGTGCCCGCGCCCGCGTCGGCCTGACGGGCTTGACCCTTGCCGAGTACTTCCGGGACGAGGAGGGGCAGGACGTTCTATTCTTCGTGGACAATATTTTTCGATTCACCCAGGCGGGCTCCGAAGTGTCGGCCTTGCTCGGCCGCATTCCCTCGGCCGTGGGCTACCAACCCACGTTGGCTACGGACATGGGGGCGCTGCAGGAGCGGATCACGTCCACTGGCAAAGGCTCGATCACGTCCGTTCAGGCCATCTACGTTCCCGCCGACGACCTGACGGACCCGGCGCCGGCGACGTCGTTCGCGCACTTGGACGCCACCACCGTGCTCAGCCGGTCCATCGCCGAACTCGGTATTTATCCGGCCGTCGATCCGCTCGACTCCACCTCGCGCGCTTTGGACCCGCGCGTGGTTGGCGATGAGCATTATCAGACCGCGCGAGACGTTCAGCGCATCCTGCAAAGTTACAAGTCACTGCAGGACATCATTGCCATTCTCGGCATGGACGAGCTGTCCGAGGAGGACAAGCTGGTCGTGGCCAGGGCGCGCAAAATTCAGCGGTTCTTGAGCCAGCCCTTCCACGTGGCGGAGGTGTTCACGGGTAAGCCCGGCGTGTTCGTAAACCTTGAGGACACTATCAAGGGCTTCCAGGCCATTTGCTCCGGCGAGTACGACCATCTTCCGGAAGCCGCGTTCTACATGGTCGGTGGCATCGACGAGGCGATCGCTCGCGCCAAGGACATGGCCGAAGAGGCCGCCTGAGGCCCGGACTTGGGATAGGATGGGGCGAGGAGCAAAACCGTGGCCGATGAGACCATTCTGTTCGAAATCGTAACGCCGGCAAAGTTGACCCTGTCGGAGCAGGTCGCCATGGTCGTTCTGCCCGGTAGCGACGGACAGTTTGGCGTGCTGCCGCAACATGCGCCGCTGTTGTCGTCGCTGCGGGCCGGCGTGGCTGAGCTCTATGACAGCGAGAACCGGATCACCAAGCGCATCTTCATCGAAGAGGGCTTTGCCGACGTGACGCCGGAGTGTTGCACGGTACTGACGGAGCAGGCCACGGCCGTGACCGACATCACGCGGGAGATGGCCGATCAACGCCTTAAGAAGGCCACCGACGAGCTCCTAAGCGCGGACACGCCGAGCGTACAACAGTCGGCAGATCGCGAGGTTCGCGTTGCCGAGGCAATGTTGGAGGCTGTGGACACCGCCGCTCGGGCCTCTGCCGGCGGCCACTGAGCGAAGTGTCGGTTGCACCTGCGAAAAAAGAATCTTGGATCCCTTACGCGGAAACCCTTCCGCTGGCTCCACGACAGTGATGTTTAGGTCACCGTTCGCGTTGAGCCATCCCTTTGGAGCGGCTACGATCACTCGGCATATTTAGGTACGGGCATACTAGAGAGGGGACCAGGAACATGTCCGATGACGTTGCCTTTCGCATCCAGCTGGGGCTGATCCTTCCGAAAATTCAAGACAAGATCGGCTCCGACTTGAGCGCGATCGTCGATGAGGTGGTAAAGATCGTACAGGCTGGCTCCATGGGCGACGAACCCGTTGACTTGGCAGCCATCAAGGAAATTGTCATGAAGGATCTGGAGATCTTTCTGGACAGTTCCGTGTTCCCTGAAATCGACAAACGTCTCAATCCGCCAGCGGCGGAGGACGTCGAGGCACCGGCCGAAGCCGACCCAGGAGCGGACGCCGACACAGCCGAATAAGCTTGTGCCGCACCTTTTTGTGAATCGGCCGCGCCTACATCGTCATCAAGAAAGACTTCGCGGCCTCACAGGCGGCATGACACTGGCGGCACGGCACCGCTTTTTGAGCGACGAGAGCGGCCCGGCACTTTAGGTTTAGCTCGTTATAGAGCCCTCAAGGAGTCCAGGCATTCAACGCGTCGTGATCTGCGACAGGGCATAAACTGCCTCAAGCCGACTCGTTTGCTGACTCCGCGCTTTGGGCGGGCTGACGCGTCGGGTTCTCCTCTATTCACGTAGGGTTTTAACGAGGCCATGCTATCGTTGACGGTTGTAACGCGATCGCTATCTCCGGCCAGGACAGGAGACGCTAGTTGGAGATCTGGACGCCGGTGCGGGCCCATGCTGAGTGGATTGCGCTGTTTCGCGAAACCCTTTACGGCCGAGCGGCGCTGTCTCCTCGAATGGTCGTAGACGATGAGGCCTGTGAGGTTGGCCGATGGCTCAATCGCCACCAAGACGCACTAGGTCATCTGAGGGAGTATCGCATCGCATGCGATGTCCATCGCAAGTTCCACCGCCGTGCGGCCTATTGCCTACGACTCGCCACCTCCGGCCATCGTGCTGAGGCTCTGGCAGAGACAGAAGGTGGCGGCGAGTTGAGGCATCTATCACGTCGCTTGGTCAAGTCCTTTCAGGCCCTCAAGCGCGTGATCCGGCATAGGGGGATGGCCGTGTCCTGGGATATCGATCCCCAAGGACCACGCCTCTCACACCCTATTTGAATGGTCGGTGCCTGTTGCGCTTTGACCGGTAAAGTGTGGACCGCGCCAGTACCGCGCGCCTTCGGGGGGCTATCGTGTTTTGCGTCAACCCGTCACGGCCGCGTGTTAGCGAAATTAAGCCAGTGATGTCGCCGTGATGTAGAGGCCGAGCACCATTAGGGCCACGAAGAACACCCGCCGAAATAGCGACTCTGAAAGGCGTAGCCGAATTCGTTGACCGACAATCATGCCGAGGACCGCGGGTAGCAGCGCCACCAGCGACAAAGAGCCCAAATCTGCCGTCAACAGTCGGTTGCCGTGCAACGCTACGGCGAGCGCTAGGGTCGAGGCCGTGAACAGCAGGCCCATGGCTTGAATCAGCATGTCCCGCGGTAGGCCAATGGCTTGCAGGAAGAGGACCCCCGGAACCACGAACGACCCCGTCATGCCGGTCAGCACGCCGTTCATAATGCCGGTGAGCGGACCGAGCCACCGCTCACCTCGAGTGGAGATGGCGGGCCGGAAACCGCCCAAGTTGATGGCCGCATAGCTGATCAACAGTAGACCTAGTATGGCGGACAGCCAGTTCGCATCGATGCGCGTTAAGGCCATGGCGCCAAGCCATACGGTTCCCGTCGCCATAACCAGGAACGGCCAAATGCGGGTGATGAGGGAGCGCGCGTGGCCGCCCACGGCCGCTTGCCACAGATTGGTGGCGAACGATGGCACCAACAGCAGCGCCATGGCGTGCGGCAAACCGATTGCGACTGTCAAGAGCCCTAAGCTCACTGTCGGTAAGCCCAGGCCAATGACACCTTTGACGGTGCCGGCGATGAGAAACGTTCCCAGCACGATGGCGATGGTGGCCGTATCTTCCATTGGCTACACCAACCGGGTTCTCGTGGGCTGGCCATTGTGTGAAACACGCTGACCGTTTGCAGTATGCCTTCGAACTTTGGGCCGACACCCTTGATCGCTTCAAGCGCCTAGTCCGCCAATACACTCCATTGGCACCCTCGTTCCGAGACGGTGCGAAACTCGATCTTGGTTGAACGTTGTCGCGGCTTAGCGGTCCGGACAAGGTCGAACTGTTGGCGTTTCGCTGGAAACCCGATCCAAGGCCCACCGACAGCTCTGAACCGTGAGGCCAGGAAGGTTCGGCACCTGGTCTGACGCCCAAACACTGTCGGCTGCGAAGTTGAACGGATCATTTGACGTCGACGTTGGAAACATCCGTACGAGCTCTAGTGCGGGAAAACTGGCCTCGCACGCGTTGAAGTAGGCGCTCACGACGCTGCCATCCGACGATGTGGTCATCTTACCGCTGTAAAGCGTGTATTCCTTACCGGCCTGCTCGGCCTTGTCCGTATACTTGTACTCCACCAGGAGCTCGGCTTCCTTCTGAAGGATGACCAATTCGATGCTCCGACCCCAGCTCCAGGCTTTTCCAGCCGTAGTGCTATCGCAGGCGACGACGCCCTCGTATCGGCCCGATAGCGAAAACGCAGCCGCAGGTGTCGCGATTAGAGCGACAACGAGAATACGGACCGGAGGTTCCAGCAATACTCTGAGCGTTTTCATGTCGATCATTCTCCCTCGAGTGATTGATGGATCGCGCTACCTCAACGCATTGGCTTGCTCACCAACAATACAACGGAAGCGATAGTCCAGGGGAAACTGCTTGCGCCGTTTGTGATCGGCCCTCCCGAGAACGCGCACCAAGACGCGACTTGAGTTTGCGGTTTGAAGCCATTCTAAAGATTTCACTAACGCACTGATTCACATATTGTTGTTTGTTGCGTGCAGGCCACGGCTCCGCGGCAGTGCAGTCTTGAGAGTTGATGGGATGTTGATCTTTGTGCACCGCAACACGATATGCCTGCGCATGAGGATTGTTCGCACCCTGCTGCCGGGCGAGTTGGGTCGCTATGCCGACCATCTGCGCCGGCTCGAACCGGAGGCGCGCCGGTCGCGCTTCGGCTCGGCCCTTGGTGATGACGCCATTGACCGCCACGTCGCCGCTATCGATCCTACCCGACGTCGGGTCATCGCAGTTTTTGCCGATTCCCTCACCGTCGTCGCGGCGGTGGAATTGTGCAGTCACGGTGATAACGGGATCGAACTGGCGTTTAGCGTGGAGAAAAACCATCGCCATTTGGGCCTCGGCCGGGTGCTGATGGAGCGCGCTGTGCTGGGGGCGCGCAATCGCCGACGCTCTCGCTTGGTGTTGGCGGTTCAAGCCGACAACCTGCCCATGCGGCGTTTGGCGCAGGGCGCAGGTTTCGCGTTGGAAGTGTTCGATGGTTTGGCTGAGGGCGCTTTCAACTTGCCCGATCCGACACCTGCGTCGTTCTTGCATGAGGCTCGTCTAGAGCGCGACGGCGCCATGGAGTGGATGGCTGCTGCTGCGTGGACCATGTTGATGGCGAGGCCAACCAAAAACAACGACGACGCCACACGCAACACGGCCTCGGACGCAGCACTTCGACCTGTTTTCGGAGCTTCGGTGGCTTAGCCTTGCTATTGCAGGGTTTTGCGTTCCTCGGCGGCTTTGACGCTTGGGGGCACAGGCGCAGCGCCTGCGTGATGGTGGACAATCCACCACGTCCCATGACGGCGAACGAACACGTTAGTGGCGGCCAGGAATGCGCCGTTAACCAGTTCCGTGCACACAACCACGGCCGTATCACCATAGTTGCGGGCGATGGGCGCCAGGCAGTCAATCTGCGGCGCCGAACGGTTCGTCAAAATCGATTGCCAGCTTGCCAAGATCACCTCTCGCCCCAACAACGGTGCATGGCCCGGATGGATGCAGGAGACCGGTTCTTCGGCGCACCAAAGGGCTGACATCGCTGCTACGTCGCGGCGGCTGAAGGCCTCATAGAAGGCCTTGTTCGCCCGCAGAACGGCATCAACTTCTGCTGTCATGGCATGTGGCCCTCCCAGAACGATCGGCCCATTGATATCGCGGCGGTACGACCGGTCCGCAAGCGTCAGGATGGATCTTGGCAACGGGCAGCACCTCCGCTATCCCGGCACGATGATAGACAGCTATCGCGTTATTGGCCCGCTGTTGCGACTCATAGACGCCGAAATTGCTCACGACCTTGCGGTGCGGGCGCTTCGCCTGGGGCTCGCGACCGGTACGCCCGTCGTGACCGATCCGGCACTTCGGGTGCGCGTCTGGGATTTGAGGTTCGCGAACCCGCTTGGCCTCGCAGCAGGGTTCGACAAGAACGGCGCGGTCATCGATGCGCTGTTGAGTCTTGGCTTCGGCTTCGTGGAGGCGGGCACGGTGACCCCGAGGCCGCAGGTCGGCAACCCGAAGCCAAGGCTGTTTCGCCTTCCCGAGGAGGGAGCAGTCATCAATCGCATGGGGTTTAACAACGACGGGGCCGCACGGGTGGTGGCGCGCCTCGTCGAACGACGCGCCCTGGAGAACGAGCGCGTGACCGCACGGCATCGTGCCGACGGCTTGGTCGGCGTCAACATCGGGCCCAACAAAGATGAAAACGATCCGCCGGCAGCCTGTGCCGGCCTGGTCGAGACGTTTTCATCCCTGGCCGACTATCTGGTTGTCAATGTATCGTCACCAAACACGCCCGGGTTGCGCGCGCTGCAACATCACGAACCTCTGCGCGAGGTACTGGCGGCCTGTCGTGCGGCACGCGATCGTGGACCATGCCGTCCGCCGTTGCTCGTCAAAATCGCGCCGGATCTGGATGACGGAGCGCTTGCGCAAATCGCTTGCGTGGTCGCTGATGGTGGTGCTGACGGCATCATCGTCTCCAACACCACGATCGGGCGTCCAGTGGGTATTCGTGGCCGGCACCGCGCCGAGGCGGGCGGCCTGAGCGGACGGCCCTTGTTTGCTCCGTCCACGGCCGTGTTGTCGCGCGTCTACACTCACGTAGCCGGTGCGGTCCCGTTAATCGGCGTCGGCGGGGTGGCCTCTGGCGGGGACGCTTATGCCAAAATCCGAGCCGGTGCAACGCTGGTCCAGCTCTATACCGCCCTGGTTTATCAAGGGCCCGGAGTGGTCGGAAGGATCCTCCGCGACTTGGCCGCCTGCCTTCGCCGCGACGGGTTCTCCAGCATCGAGGAGGTCGTTGGTGCCGACCACCGCCAAGCCAAGGGTATGCCCGTTAGATCAGGAACTGCTCGTTGATGATCCGTTCTTCCAGATCATGCTCGGGGTCGAACAGCAGGGCATGACCGATCGTTCGGTCTTCTCGAATCGACACCTTGGTTACGTCGCGCACCTCCGTAAAATCGGCCGTGGCGCTGACCGAGCGCAGTTCGGGACGGATCACCTCTACCACCACTGTTACGTCGTGGGGAAGGATGGCGCCGCGCCAGTGCCGGGGGCGGAACGGGCTGATCGGCGTCAGCGCCAAAACGTCCGATTTTAGCGGCAGAATCGGTCCATGCACGGATACATTGTAGGCGGTGCTTCCGGCCGGGGTCGACAACAGCACCCCGTCACAGATCATTTCCTGCATCCGCACGATGCCATCGATACGGATGCGGAGCTTGGAGGCGAACCGGGTTTGGCGCAGCAGAGAGACTTCATTTAGGGCAACGCCGTGGTGGTGGCCACCGTGGATATCCTCAACGGTCATGCGCAGCGGGTGGAGCTTGATCGGTTCGGCCGCGGCAAGGCGATCCACCAATTGGTCTTCGCGAAAAGCGTTCATCAGAAACCCGACGGAACCGCGGTTCATACCGAAGATCGGCACGTCGCGGCTCATGTGCTGGTGGATCGTTTCCAGCATGAAGCCGTCACCACCTAGAGCCACGATCACGTCCGCTTCGCCCGGCTCCACATTCGGATAGCGTCGCATCAGTCGGGTCCGGGCGATCTTCGCCTCGTCGTGCTGGGAGGCAACGAAAGCAATAGAGCGAAAATTGTTCATAGCCGCATTGCGCTGCCGTCTCGTAACTGACCCAGGAGTTAACCCGTGATGTATAGCGGAGCCGGCGGACGTGGTCAGCCGCTGCAGGCGGCTTGTGTGGTCTTGGGGCTAGTTAGAAACGCCTGACCCGCATAGGGGGCACAGTCGAGGCCCAGTAAAACCGCCATCGTTGGCGCCACATCGGTGGCGGATACAGCGTGAGCATTGCCGACGGGTTGTACTCCCTGACCGGACACGAACAAAGCACCATGTTTCAGAAGGTGATCGCCAGTGCGCGTGCGGTTGATCGGATTGTGCACGTCCCCGATCAAAGGAGACGAGGCGACGCGGATCGGAGCATTGTGGTTCCATTCTACGAGGATATCGGGAAACAAATGGGCCATTGGCCCGGTATGAACTGTGGAAGTCCGCACGGCAGCGGTGACGAGCGACTCACCCGTTTCGGCATTTTTGATGTCTGACAAGTCCGCAATGAGGCGTTCGCAGAGCATGTCATACTCGGGCCCGGGCGCGACGACGCCGGCGCTCTCGCGGCCCCTTAAGTTGATGCGCACACCACCTGTCGCGTGGTTGGCGCCAAGCTCAAAGAAGGGCCGTGAGCGTCGAGCGTTGGCCGCCGCCACGCGATATCGCCGCCGCATCAAAGCCGTGCGCCGTAGCGTTGCCCTCAACGATGCCGGGATGATGCGCCTATAGAGTGCGAACAGCGGAGTTGTCACGCCTTGGTCACGATCGGGCGCCTTGGCCGCAGGGCCCGCCGAGTTGGTGTTAGAATAGGCGTCCTGCAGGCGACGAAGAATGACGTCAAGAAAATCTGTCGCGGACCGCTCGGCCCGGATACCATGGCTACAAAACACGAAAACGGCAGCATCGTTAGGAAGCGCTTCCAAGACCTCCCCCAACGCTGTGTCAAGCCGTCTATAAATGTCCAGTAAGGGGTCGCCCACCGCTTCGGCGATCGCCGGGTCATGGCGTTCATGGCTTGGATCGTGGAGGTGCCACAGCATATGTCCGACGTCGTGTGCATCGTGAAACACGGTCATGAACATGTCCCAGGACTCTCGCTTCAAGAAGTCAAGGGACATTGTAGTTTTCACTTCAATCCGTTTGGCTAATGTCTTAATGAAATCTCTAATGTCATCAATTGTATCAAGCTTCAAAAAATTGGTGGGACAATTAAACTCTGTTGGAAATGGGTTGTCGCCATAGTTCTTAATAATTTCTTTTGCTAGATCTTTCGGATATGTCACCGTTCCTTCATCGCTTCGAACGTGCGCCAACCAGTCGACGACCTGAAGTCCATTTAGGCCTGGGGTCAACGTCGTGTAGGGGACATCAATAACAGCGACTTTCTTTCCTTGTCGACTGGCATGAACCCAAAATGGATCAACGACAAATTCCTCACTCTTAAGCAAACGCTTCTTGTACAGGCCGGAGTCGAATTTTTGCATGCCGTCGAACTGGCCATGCACGGTGACGGGTACGCCCGTCGTGATCGTGGGCCATGCGCTTCCAGCCTCAAACCCAAAGGCGTACTCGATCTTGAAATTAAGTGCGGCTTTCACGAATTTCGCGAAATTTGGCAGAAGGCCGGCTGCGGCCCATTGCTCGGTTAACTCGATATCCATTGAGTCGAAACCGACGAACACCAAGCTCTTGTCCAACATATTGATCTCCGGGCAAAACTTGAAAAAACTGACTGGAAGGGCGGTTTGATCAAGAATCTCGCGACGACTATAGGGATTGTGGCAGCGCTCTACCGAAGATATCTCATACTCTTGACCTTCAAACGCTTGGGGCCACATTTAATACATATTTGGTGCGCCGATATGCCCTTTGGCGTATAAATGCTATTCACGAGGTCTTATTAATTCGATAACGATTGCCATACAATATGGATTTGGACGAATTGCGGCATAAACATGCGATCCAAGGCAGTGGCCGCGACGACACTTTGGCCACGAAGGCCGGCATAGCCAGGCGGCGCGCTCTCGCATGTGCCCATAACGCGAGCATATCTGAAACGGCTGTTGGATGACGGACTATCGCTGATGAGCGGTGCAGAGCGCGCAATATGTGAACGGACGATTGACCCCGTCTCTGCTGCCAACGGCGCTCGGCCGCCCATATTCGCCTTTGGTATGAACGCTTGGAGTACCGTTTGGGCAGATCGTCAATTCATCTTGGCGACCCTGGCAAAACGCGGCTGGCCGGTGGTTTACACATCGGGGGCACTTAGGATTTGGGAGCGTGAATCGGTTCTCTGGACAAAGTCATCGTTGACCAGTCGCTTCACCATGAATGACGGTGTGTTGACCTGCCAAGCTGGCCGCATCCCGCCACGATGGCAGCGTTTCAAGTCATGGGACAAGACTGTGATGGCCTACCATCGCAGACAGTTGATGGCGCGTCTTAAAAACTGTGACTTTGATCAGATGATCATGTTCGTGACGCATCCGGTATTTTCAGATTATTTAGATGTTTTTAAGCCTAGGTGCCTTGTCTATAGCGTTCATGATGGCTATCACCTGATGCCAGGATGGACAGACCGGCTCGCCGACTGCACACAGCGGCTTATGGATGCCGCTGATATTGTGGTATGCTCGAATAGATGGATGCTTCAGAAACAATCTCTTGAGCGCTATGAGAATAAAATTTATGAATTACCGCACGGTGTCGATTTGACCTCGTTTTCGTTCGGGCAGGAACATGGGGAGCCGGAAGACCTGGCATCAATACCTCATCCACGCATCGCTTATTTTGGAACACTAAACTACAAGGTCGATTTTTCTCTGATCGCGCATGTGGCCGAGCAACGGTCCGATTGGCATTGGGTTCTTATCGGGCCACAGGGCCAAAGCAATGATGAGAATTTTTCGAATGAACCGGCGATTATGAGTCAATGGAAAAAATGTAAATCGCTGCCCAATGTTCATTTTCTTGGCGCTAAACCAAGAACCGAAGTTGGTAATTATGCGCGCTTTATGGATGTTTTGACTATGTGTTACCGACAGGATGGTGGCGGCTGGTGGAATTGTATTCAGCCACTCAAACTCTTCGAGTACATGGCTGTCGGCAAACCTATCGTTAGTAATGATCTTATCGCTGCCCGCCCCTACGCGAACTTAATTTGGGTTGCCAGAAATCCGGCGGAGTGGATCGATGCCCTTGAGTTGTCGATCGCCAGCCATGATCCATCTTTGGCGGCAACCCTGCAGGCGGTGGCACGAAAAAACACTTGGGATGAGCGGATCGATCGTTTGGAGGGGTGGCTGGATGCCATGTTAGCAACCAAACAAGCTAGCATGCTCGGTGATCAGGCAACAGTTAGCCGTTTGCCAGGACGGCTCGCTTCGACCTGAGCCGACCTGACAGCGGCCACGACTGATAGGCGCCCGCCGTCTGTCGTAACGAGAGAGGTTCAAACGACTCAAACATCAAACCGTCATGGGTGGAACAAAAATACGTGGCCATACTGGTCTGTCACGCCGTTTGTGAGCAGAACCGTTCCGCTAAGGCAAAAAACGGATGCAAGACAATTTAGATGGGAAATGTTGGCCGGGTTATTCGTTAGTCTGTGGCAAGGGCCACCTGATGCGCTCACAGCGGCACGGAGCAGCGATCGAACCTTGGAGCCGTCAGCAGGGGGGACCCAAACCGCGATTTGGGCGGGGATGATTGACTGAGTCGCATTGAATCGACTATCACGGTTGGATGTCTGCAACCCGCGCCGGAAACTTGGTAAAGACTTGGCGTTTATGAAGATTAAGCGGACCTGAGATTCCCTTACTATGATATAGGGAACACTTCCTTCAGGACATTAACGCTGGGGTAAGTGGGCTGGTCAATATTGTGGGCACTCCTATCGGAACTGTAGGAGTCCCCCGACGGACAACGACCTGGGCTGGCGTTCCTACCGACAGTATAGTCCGATTGTTGTCGGTTCGGCTCGGTGCGAATGATTGGACGCGAACACGTTACGGCTGGAGAGGATGATGCGAGATCGTGAGGGCTCAGAGTTGGCGTCGTCCAAAACGTCGCGGCCGGCGATCATCGCATTCGGGACTGGTGAATGGTCATCTTCGGACTGGAAGGGGCGTCACTATTGTTTGGCGACGCTTGCCAAGCGTGGATGGCACGTCTTGTACACCTCTGGAGCCTTGAGTGTTTGGGATCGCGAGACGACGCGGTGGGCTGCGTCGGGACTCCTGACCCACTTTGAGACGCGGGACGGACTTGATACCTGTCAAGCTGGCCGTATTCCACCGCGCTGGCCGCGCCTCAGACCGTGGGACTCCGCAGTCCGGCGGTACCATGCGCACCTTCTGCGCGCACAGCTAAAAAAGTACAATTACCGGAACATCATTTTCTACGCGACGGACCCCTACTCACACCATTACTATAGTTTTATCGATCCAGACTTTCTAGTTTACAGTATCCATGATCGATATGATTTAATGCCGGATTGGCGAAATCACAATTCCAAGTATCACAACGAGATGATTGAAAAAGCCAACATGATCCTGTGTGCCAACCGCTTCATGCTGGATGATCGCACGTTAAGCTGCTATGAGAGTAAGATCCACGAGCTGCCGCATGGGGTGGATCTCGAGTCATTTACGATGAATGGTAATGTATCCGAGCCGGAAGACTTGGCAGAAATCCCTCATCCGCGTGTCGCTTACTTTGGTGCGTTGAACTACAAGGTAGATTTTTCCTTGATTGCTCATGTTGCGGAGCGACGGCCGAATTGGCATTGGGTTTTGGTGGGGCCGCAAGGGCAAAGCAACGACGAGATTTTTTCCAACGACCGGGCGGTCGAAGCCCAGTGGCGGTACTGTAAGTCACTTCCCAATGTTCACTTCCTCGGCGTCAAGCCAAGAACGCAAGTGGGGACTTACGCGCGCTTTATGGACGTTTTGACGATGTGCTATCGCCAGGATGGGTCCGGCTGGTGGCGCTGCGGCCAACCGCTCAAGCTGTTCGAGTACATGGCCGTCGGTAAACCTATCGTCAGCAGCGACTTGGCCGCCGTTCGGTCCCATGCAGATCTTGTTCGCATCGCACCAACACCAGAGGCGTGGATCGACGCGTTGGAGCACGGGATTAACGCGCCTGATCCGAACCTGGCTTCGACGCTACGAGCTGTCGCGCGAAACAATTCATGGGAGGAGCGGGTTGACCGCCTGGAAACATGGCTCGAAGCCATGATCGCCCGGCACTAGCAACAGCCGTCCGAACTTTGGTCGTCCGCGAGAGTGACGTTTCTTGGGGCTGAGCTCCGCTCAAATCTCTGCCGGTCAGCTGCGATAGGCTGCGAGAATACGCTCGACACCGAGGCTGATGGTTAGCTTGCCATCGGCCACGTCCTTCTCGGTTTGCGGTAACAAGGCGACCACGTCGGGATGGGACTTGAGCGAGTCCAGCAGGCGGTTTTCCAACATGTTCCACAACCAGCCGATGCGCTGCCGGCGGCGTTTGGCTTGCAATTCCCCCGTCTCCGTCAAGGTCTCCTTGTGCTTGCCGATCCGGTCCCAGATACCGTCCAGGCCGTGACCGGAAACGGCGCTGCACAGCATCACGGGTGGTGTCCAGTTCGGGCTGGTGTGCTTCATGATCTTGAGTGCATTGCGATAATGGACGGCGGCCTGCTTGGCGCGCAGCTCGTTGTCGCCATCGGCCTTGTTGACTGCGATCATATCGGCGATTTCCAAAACGCCCTTTTTGATGCCTTGCAGCTCATCACCGGCGCCGGGAAGCATCAGGACGAGGAAAAAGTCCGTCATATCGGCGACGGCAACCTCGTTCTGCCCGGCTCCCACCGTTTCGACCAGTATTGTGTCGTAGCCGGCCGCTTCGACGAGAACCATGGTCGCACGCGTTGTGCGCGTGACGCCTCCAAGTGTGCCGCCCGAGGGCGATGGCCGGATAAAGGCGTTCGGGTGCACGGCGAGGTCATGCATGCGTGTCTTGTCACCGAGGATGCTGCCGCCGGAGACGGTCGAGCTGGGGTCCACGGCCAACACGGCCACTTTGCGCCCTTGGTTTGTCAGGCTGCCGCCCAGCGCTTCGATGAACGTGCTCTTGCCAACGCCGGGCACGCCCGTGATGCCGATGCGGTGAGCCCGCTGGTGGTCCGGGATCGTTCGCAGATGATTGAGAAGCCGCAGCAACACCTCTTGCCCCATCTCGTAATGTCGAGGGCTACGGCTTTCAATGAGCGTGATCGTCCGACCCAGAAGCGCGCGATCGTTTGCGATCACGCCGTCAACGAGATCTTCAATGGAAGGACCGGCCCGCGCATGAGCGCGGGCCGCTGTCGTCGTACCCCTTTCCACCTCAGGCGGCTTGGCTCGGGGCGTAGCCGAGACGGGCGTTCAGGGTTCCCATCAGCTCGACCGCAGCTTTGCTGATCACCGTGCCGGGGCCGAAAATCGCCTCCGCGCCGGATGTTCGCAGCTCGTCATAGTCCTGGGGCGGGATCACGCCGCCGACCACGATCAGGACGTCCTCACGGCCAAGAGCTGCCAGCTCTTTCTTGAGTTCCGGCACCAGGGTCAGGTGGCCGGCAGCCAACGAGCTAGCCCCGACAATATGCACATCGTTCTCGACAGCTTGGCGAGCCGCCTCTGCGGGCGTCTGGAACAGAGGCCCAATGTCAACGTCAAAACCCAGATCCGCGAAAGCGCTGGCGATGACCTTTTGGCCGCGGTCATGGCCATCTTGGCCCATTTTGGCGATCAGGATCCGCGGGCGGCGGCCGTCGTTGCGCTCAAACTCTTCCACAAGGGCTTGAACTTCCGCCACCATCTCCGAACTCTCCCCGACCTCGCCGCGATAAATGCCGGAAATCTTGCGGATTTCCGCCTTGTGACGGCCCCAGACTTTCTCCAGGGCATCGCTGATTTCACCGACGGTGCACTTGGCGCGAGCGGCTTCCACGGCGAGTTCCAGCAGGTTGCCCTCGCCTGAGTCGGCGCAGCGCGTCAGGGCATGCAGCTTCTGTTCCGCCTCGGTCGCGTCGCGCTCGCCGCGCAGTTCCTCGATCTGAGCAATCTGCTGCCGGCGCACCTCGGCATTCTGGACCTTAAGCACCTCGACGTTCTCGTGCTCGTCCAGTTGGAACTTGTTGACGCCTACGACCGTTTGCCGGCCGGAGTCGATGCGAGCTTGGGTGCGGGCGGCGGCCTCCTCGATGCGGAGCTTCGGAATGCCGGCTTCGATGGCTTTTGCCATGCCGCCGGTTTCCTCAACTTCCTGAATGTGGCCCCACGCCTTTTCCGCCAAGTCGCGCGTGAGCTTTTCCACGTAGTAACTGCCGCCCCAAGGATCGATTACCTGGGTCGTGCCCGATTCCTGCTGAATGAACAGCTGCGTATTACGGGCGATCCGGGCACTGAAATCCGTCGGTAGGGCGAGCGCCTCATCGAGTGCGTTGGTGTGCAGCGACTGGGTATGTCCCTGGGTCGCGGCCATGGCTTCCACGCAGGTCCGAACCACGTTGTTGTAGACGTCCTGGGCAGTCAGACTCCACCCGGAGGTCTGGGAATGGGTGCGAAGGGCCAGTGACTTGGCGTTCTTCGGATCGAACTGCTTGATAAGCTTCGCCCACAGCATGCGGGCTGCCCGCATTTTGGCGATCTCCATGTAGAAGTTCATGCCGATCGCCCAGAAGAACGACAGCCTCGGCGCGAACTGATCAATGGTGAGACCGGCGTTGACGCCAGCCCGAGCATACTCGACGCCGTCGGCTAGCGTGTACGCCATCTCCAGATCCGCCGTCGCTCCGGCTTCTTGCATGTGGTAGCCCGAGATGGAGATGGAGTTGAACTTGGGCATGTTCTTTGACGTGAAGCCAAAGATGTCGGAGATGATCCGCATCGAAGGATGCGGCGGGTAGATATAGGTGTTGCGGACCATGAACTCTTTCAGAATGTCATTCTGAATGGTTCCCGCCAGCTGCTCTGTCTTCACGCCCTGTTCCTGGGCGGCGACAATGTACAGCGCCATGACCGGCAACACCGCACCGTTCATGGTCATAGAAACGGTCATCTGGTCCAACGGAATGCCGTCGAACAGCACGCGCATGTCCTTGATAGAGTCAATGGACACACCGGCCATGCCCACGTCACTGGCGACGCGTGGGTTGTCCGAGTCGTAGCCGCGGTGGGTCGCAAGATCGAAGGCGATGGAAAGGCCTTTCTGTCCGGCGGCTAGGTTGCGCCGATAGAAGGCATTGGAGTCCTTCGCCGTTGAGAAGCCGGCATACTGCCGGATTGTCCACGGCCGGGTCACGTACATGGTCGGGTATGGGCCGCGCAGGTAGGGCGGGATCCCCGACAATGTGTCCAGGTGATCTAGATCTGCCGTATCCGCCGACGAATAAAACGGTTTCACGTCGATCTGCTCTGGCGTCCGCCACAGATAGGCATCCGGTGCAAGGCCGGTCTCTGACTGGAAGCGTTCGGCCCACTCAGCCAACCCACTGCCCGCAGGCTGGTTGCTGGGCTCAAGGTGAATTTGTGTGAAATCGGGGATGGTCGTCATTGCTCGATCACTCCCAAGCGGGACAAGGTGGTACGGAGCGTCTGAAGGACGTCGCAACCAAGGAAGATGAAATCATCAACGCCAGCTTTCATATAAGCATCCTTATGCTCACCTGGACTGCCGGCGAGGAATAAATAAGGGCATCCAGCCGCTTTTAAAGCTGGCGCCACGCTGGCGACCATCTCCTCGTAGAGAGGATCGGCGGAGCACAGGATGGCCAAGTCGGCCCCACTGTCCTTATAGGCTTTCGCACAACTCTCTGCGTCCTTAAAACCGGCATTGGGTACCGTTTCGATCCCGCCCACTTCAAAGAAGTTCTTCGCGAACGTGGCCCGAGCCGTGTGTTTGGCGATGGGGCCCAGGTTAGCGAGGAAGATGCGCGGCCGTGAGCCGGTTTTGTCTTTCCAGGCATCGGAGGCCATGCGGAGTGCCTCAAAGGCCTCGGCGTTGCGGTGGCGGGGCAGCGGTGTGACCGTGTCCGCGGCCGCACCCGTTGTCGCGGCTTGGGCTGCGGTGCCCAAGGTGGCTCCGGCGCTGAGGGCCGTCGTCAAAGCGGCAATGTCACTCGTGTCGGTGATGGCAGCGGTACTTACCGCCTTCGCGCGTACAGCCGACAGCCGCGATGCCGCGCCCGCCGCAGCCGCTGCCAGATCGGGCCGGCGGACTTCGGCCGCCCTTTCCCCGATATTGGGGAATTCGCTGACCCCGGTGACCGGGTCCTTCCGTTTGGCCAGGGCTTTCTCCCGCTCCGTCCACACGGCGGCGATTTTACCGGCCAGCGAGCCGTCGCGAAGCGCTGCGACGATGCCGCCGCTCGCCTCGATGGCTTGGAATTCGCCCCAGGCGGCACGGGCAAGCTCGTCTGTGCGGGTCTCGATGTACCAAGATCCGCCGCCCGCATCGATGACTTTGGAAAGGTTGGATTCTTCCGCCAGCACGATTTGGGTGTTGCGCGCGACCCGGCGGGCCACTTCGTCAGGCAAGCCGAGCGTGTAGGTATAGGGCAGGACCGTGATGCTGTCGGCGCCACCGGCGGCGGCGGCAAAGCAGCTGACCGTGGTCCGCAGCATGTTCACCCACGGATCACACTCACTCATCATGCGCTCGGCCGTCGTGGCGTGCAGGCTCAGGGCCCGTGCCGGTTCCGACGCTCCGCACGCCTCGGCAATCCGGGCCCACAGCTTGCGGGCGGCCCGGAGCTTACAAATGCCGAGGAACTGATCACAGCCTACGGGCAGGCTCGCTGTTACTTGCCGACACGCCTGGTCGATATCCAGACCCGCCGTCGTCATGGCCTTCAGGTAGGCCACCCCCGTCGCCAGCATGACCGCCAGATCCTGGGCTTCGTTGGCGCCCGCGGTGTGGTAAGGCGCCGTGTCGATGCCGAAGGTTGTAACATTCGGATAGGTCGACGCGGTGTATTTTGCGAGGGCAGCAGCTTGCGCGAGTGCCGCGTCGAGCGCGACCGGCAGTGTACCGTCCGTGGCCAACGTGCCGATCGGGTCCACGTTGAAGGCGCCGCGGCAGACTGTGGCCGCCAGACCGCGGCGCTGCCACAAGGCTATCAGGAGACCGGCCGCTGCGACGCCGTGAGCGCCCGCCTGCAGCATCACCGAGATCAAGTCCATCTCAACCCCGGTGAGCGTTAAGTCCAGGTCATCGACGGAATAGATCATCATCCCATCTTGCCCGGCGAGTTCGGCTGCGGCCGGCGCATCGCCGTCCAGTCCGGCTCGACCCGCCCGATCAAAGCGGACCAGGACGGAGGTGACGCCGCGCTCCAACTCGCGAAGGATGATGTCGTTGGCGTCCTTCGGGTCGGGCTCGCAATAAAGCTGGCGAATGTCCCAGCTCATGGCCCGGTTGCCTGAGGCCCGCCCGCCGCGCGTGAACGGCATAGCACCGGGGAAGCCAGAAGGATCGCCGTCGGAGGGCCAGTCCTGACGCGTGTATATCGGCCGGAGCGTGATGTTCTCGTAAGTCTTCGTGAACATTTTTTTGTCGAAGGGCGCGCCTTTCAGCGCCGCTTCAGCTTCGGCTTTCCACTCCTCGTACGTGGGGCGCGGAAAATCTTCCGTAAATTTTAAGCCGGTCATGGACTTCCCGTTTGTCTTGCGAGAACGGCCGACGGCGGTCGAGCGAGATAGTCTCCGGGCGGTTGACCTGTGCCTGCGCCTGTTCCCGCCCCTCCCATGAAACGAGCACCCGGAAGACAAAACCTACGGCAGGACGCATGGGGGGTCAAGGAACGCCCGGGCCAAGCGCTGCGATCCTGGCGTAAACCCGAGTTGGCGCGCCGGATGTTTCCGTGCTACATGGGCAAACGATGGAACATAAAAAGAACATTTCGCTTGTGACGCCCCCGCAGGGGTCTGCGGCGATCTCGCGCGGGGCTGCGCGGGTGCTGGCCAATCTCGACTATTGCGTTGTCAGCGAGTTGACCCTCGCCAACGGTCGTCGCGCCGACCTGGTCGGACTGGACCGGCGGGGCGGGTTGTTGATCGTGGAAGTTAAATCGTCGTCGGCGGATTTTCGTAGTGATGGCAAGTGGCCAGAGTACCGGGCCTACTGTGACGCCTTCGCCTTTGCGGTGGGGCCTGCGTTTCCGTCGGACCTGTTGCCACCAGACACGGGTCTCATCATCGCCGATGCCTACGGCGGTGAGATCGTGAGGCACCCGCCGCTGCATCCGCTGTCCGCTGCACGTCGCAAGGCCATGCTGCTGCGCTTTGCGCGCATCGCTGCCGGCCGGCTTGCGGCCACGCTTGATCCTTTGGGTGGTTGACGGCGCGGGTTTAGCCCGCACCGGAACACCGTCCAACCGGCCACAGGGCATGACCGGCGCATCACATGCCGTAAACTGGGTCCACACAACACAAAAGGCGCAAGCCGAAGCTTGCGCCTTTTTTCGTAAGTCTTGCTTCCAGTGCTCGCGCCGCTTCCGTGCGCTTGGGTCAACAGGAAGGCTAAACGGTCATCGCCGGCCTTAGGCGCGGCGACGAGCAATCCCGAAAGCAACCAGACCGCCGCCGAGGAGCAGCAGCGAAGCCGGGACCGGAACGTCCGCAACGAACTCAAGCTGGCCGCCGAACGTGATTTCGGCAATGTCAGCCGTGGGGTCTAGACCGGCTTGCTCAAGACCGATGATGACCCGTTCGGCCAGTTCCTGGATGTCGGGGGACGTACCCATCGCCGGCGCACCGAGGGTGGTGTCGGTGATGTGGTTGATGCCGCCGCCCGGCAGAACGGCATTCGCAAGGTCGCCGGACAGAGCGTCCGTACCGAGGCTCAAGACCAAGCTAACGGCGAGGTCGGTGAACGTGGCACCGGGGATGACAATATCGCTGCCGATCGGGCCCTGGAGCACGAAGAGACCCGGCTGCACTTGATCCGACGGAATAGTACCCTTGAACAGGAACAAATCACTAGCAGCCAGCGGGATCATGGGGCCATTGGGGCCGAACTGCAACGTCACGTCGAAGTTGGCCGTCCAGGTCCGCTTGATATCGGTCGGCACTTGGCTCGAGAAGTCAAAAGACCCAAACAGGTCTGTCGACTCGTAATTAATCTGGTTGTTGCCAGCACCGGTCGCATCATCTTGGAAGTCGCTGACGGTGATGACGGATGGATCAAAATTAAATGTGAATGTGTCCGGCACGGCGTTCGCGGCGGTTGTTGTCACCGCAGCGACCGCAAATGCCGAGAAACCCAACGCAAGTGAATGGAAGCGCATGAGGCTCTCCTCTCTATCCCCAGCGGAACCTGTGGATCCAGAACCGCTCTGCGCCTATCAAAGCAATTACCATGCCGAGAACAATATTGTTAAAAATCAAGGGCCTAACAAGGCAACGGTAAGGCGGCGTGTAAAGAAATCTGACAACCTAAGCGAATGGGTCATTGCGCACCCGCAGCCCGGTCCCACCAACGCTTTGAAATGCAAACTATTAACGGCCGCCGGCCGATTGTCGGAATTCTTTACAACCCCGATTTTTCCGGCTGTTCGTCGCCCGCGCCACCACGCTCCCGGCGCAGAAGAGCGGCTTTGCGGTCCAATCCCCAGCGATATCCATGCAGGTTCCCGTCGCGGCCGATTGCGCGATGGCAAGGGATGACAAGGGACACCGGATTGGTGGCGCAGGCCCGACCCACGGCGCGTGCAGCGGTGGGGCAGCCGAGCTCGGCGGCGATGTCGGCATAGCTGCGGGTTTCGCCCCGGGGGATCGTCTGCAGGCATTGCCACACCCGTCGCTGAAACGCCGTGGCGCGAATGTCCAGCGGTAGCGCTTTGTGAGGCAATCGGCTTTCGGCCACGGCTAGGACCTGACGAACGAGGTCCGCCATGTTTTGTGGCTCGCTGCAGCCGATCGTCGCCAGGGGAAACTCCTCGCGAAGGGATCGCTCCAATGCGGCATCGCTATCGCCGAGGGCAATCATGCAAATCCCGCGCACTGTTGTCGCTACAAGCAGGCGTCCGAGCTCGGCACCGGCGGGATGGTCCACAATAATAAAGCCTATATGGGCACCGGTTCCGCCCTTGGCGTAGGATGCCGGCGTCATCCCCAGATTGGCCGCGGCCTGTTCATACAGCCGCGAGGATGATCCGTACCCGGCGCCATATCCGGCCGAGGCCACCGCTTCACCGCTCTTCAGGGCACGCTTCAGCCGGAGAACGCGAAGCGCTTCGCCGTACTGGCGGGGCGAAACGCCCATAACTGCCGTGAACATCCGCTGGAGATGGTGGGGGCTGAAACCGGTGTCTTCGGCCAGCGCAGCCAAGGAGGGGGCCCGGTCGCCGTCATCGCTGGCCGCAATCACGGCGCACACCCGGCGCACGACCGCGAGCCGCGGATCGGCCGGGGCAACGCGATCGGGCCGGCAGCGTTTACAGGGGCGATACCCGGCCTGCGCCGCCGCCTCCGCCAACGGGAAGTAGGCCACGTTGGATCGCGCCGGCTTGCGGCTCGCACACGACGGTCGGCAGTAGATTCCGGTGCTGCACACGGCGTAGACGAACCGGCCGTCGGCATTCTCATCGCGGCTGACAACAGCCTGCCAGCGCCGGTCGGTGTCGTCGAAGGGGGCGGTCCACACCAGGGGTGTTTGATCCTGGATCGGCATCCGCTGAGCGGTCATGGCTCGGTCCTCCCGTGGGGCTGACGTGTCACAATAACCACAGCCTAGCGAGCGGAAACGTCGCCGCTATCCGAAGCGTGCGCTCGATGTGGGCGCGGTCCGTGCCGGCCCATAGCGATAAAGCGTTGTGCCGCACCGGCGCAGCCAGGCGCGTGCGTCGGACATGCGGTCAGTCAGCCCATCGACGGTGATCCAGAAGGCTTCGCCATGGCCGCGGTGACGGAGATGAGCGACCTCGTGTGCCACCACGTAGTCCAGGACGAACGATGGTGCCATGATCAACCGCCACGCGTATGAGAGATTGCCCTCGCGGGAGCATGAGCCCCAGCGTGTCCGGGTGTCACGTACACCGACGCGGCCGAGGTGAACGCCCAGGTGGTCCGCTTTTGCAACTGACCGATCGGTCGTTTCGTTGAGGGCTTGGCGCCGAAGCCATCGCAGAAGGCGTCCCGATACGCCGGCCGTGTCACCACCGATCCTGAGCACGCCAGGGGCCTGCTCAACGAATGGGCGGCGCGAAGCTATGGGCTCGATCCGATGTTCGGTGCCCAGGACTGGGATCACGGCGCCGGGTGCGAACGGAACGCGGGTCGGTACGCGGGCTAAGCGCTCCAAGATCCACTTGGAGCGCGCTTCGGCAAACACCAAGCCGTGCTCCAGCGGGGTCTTGGCCGGTACCGTGACAACAACGTCGCCGCTGTCGAAGGCGACCCGCAGGATTAGGCGGCGGGCGCGGGCACTTTTACGCACCTGCACCGGCACCAGGGTGCCGTCCAGGTCCAGCGGTGTTCGCCGTTCGTGCGTCATGAATGGTCGTTTGTGGTCGGGGGGCCAGGAACCGGCATCGGGAACGCGCTTAACGCCTGCGAAAGAGCGGTTGCGGCCGAGCTGGTGAGCGGCATCAGCGGCGGGCGGATGCGATGCCAGCCGTCATCTCCGGTGGTGCGGGCCAGCATTGCTTTCAGGGCCGCTGCCAGCGGGTAACGCGTGAACACCCCGCGGATCGCCGAAAGGTGGCGATGCGCGGCGTCACCTGCCGTTATGTCGCCCGCTCGCCAGGCGCGGACCACGTCGGCCGCCAAAGCCGACGCCACGTTGCAGACGGCCGTGATGCAGCCCGCCCCGCCGGCTTGCATCAGCGGCCATAAGGCGTCATCGGAGCCGCTGAGGACGGCAAAACCAGGAAATGCCCGCACCGTCGCGATCATCGCGTCGAGGTCGCCGGAGCTGTCCTTGATTCCGACCACGGTGCCCGGATAGGCGTCGATCAGACGTTCGATCAAGGCATGGGTAATGGGAACGCCCGAAAGGGCCGGGAAATGGTACAGAACGATCTGTAATTTAGGGTCCGCGACGCGTTCGATAACCTCGGAATAGGCGGCGAACAGCCCGTCGTCGCTGACGCCCTTATAGTAGAACGGCGGCAACATCAGCACGTAGGGTGCGCCCGCCTCCAGGGCGGCTTGCGTCAGGCGGACCGTATCGGGGATCGCACAACAGCCCGTGCCCGGCATCAGAAAGGTGCTTAGTCCCGCTTCGGCCAGGTTGTTCAGAAGGGTGAGGCGCTCTTCGACGCTGAAGGAGTTGGCCTCTCCCGTTGTGCCGAGCACCGAGAGCCCGTCGCAGCCCCGCGCCAGAAGCGTCTGGCAGTGGTGTGCCAGCATTACCGGTTCGGGCGCACCATCATCATTCAGCGGCGTCAGCACGGCGGCGAACACACCGTTGGGCGGAGGAGTCGTCACAACGGTCGCTCCCCGCGACCGACCCGCTTAGGGACGCCAGTCGACGACATGGTGCTCCAGAGGGCCGGCATCGGGTTCTGAGACGACCCGGCCGCGCACGGAAATGCCGGCACGGTGAACGCTCTCCGGATCGCCGGACCGCAACGGATGCCAAGCGAACAAATCCTGGCCCACGGCAACCAAGCGATAGGCGCACGTGCTCGGCAGCCAAGTCAGGTCACTCACGATCTCGGACGACAGCACCGTGCAGTCGGGGACGTGGCGTTGCCGGTCAGGATAGCTGCGACATCGGCAAGCCGTGGTGTCGAGCAGGCGGCACGCAACGTTGGTGTAGGCGACCGCGCCGGTGACATCGTCCTCCAACTTGGCCAGACAGCACAATCCGCAACCATCGCACAGCGATTCCCATTCGTCGCGGGTCATGTCCGCCAGCGACTTGCGGCGCCAAAAGGGCTCGGTCTCGATATCAGTCTCTGACGGCATTCTCGCACAAACCTGTTCGGCGCTCGGAGAACTACAACTGACGAAGCTTTAAGACGCTTCCGCCGCAATCACGTGCACAAAAGACCCCGAAACGCTCCCTGAAACCAGTCCAACACCGCCGAGGTGGATGCCGCGCGCATCTTCGACGAAAAACAGCGTCTGCCCCGGTCCCTCGCGAACAACACGTGCATAATGAAATTCATGGCCGCGGTAAACTGCCCCTCGGGCGCCAAATGGTCCGTCGGCCGCGAGTGTGGCGCGGCGATATCCCAGATGGAGGCGGCGGTCCGCAAAGGAAGTTTCCACCGGCAACAGTCCCGCCATGGTATGGCGGCATCCGTCGGCGTCCGTCAATCCGTCGCCAAGTACCATGTAGCCGCCGCATTCACCGAAAATCGCAGCGTTTTTTGCCGCGGCAGAGCGAAGTCCAGTCAAGAACCGCTCGTTGCCCGCCAGTTGACCCGCGTACAATTCCGGGTAGCCGCCGGGCAGATAAACGGCATCGCAGGTCGGATCCGGTCCCTCATCGGCGAGCGGTGAAAACGGCAAAACGCACGCCCCGGCGACATGCCAGCCGTCCACCACATGCGGATAACGAAACGCAAATGCCGTGTCATCGGCGACGGCGATTCGCTGCCCCAACGGCGGCACGAGCGGGCCAGCGCCCGGCAACACGCAAGCTTCGGCTTGCCGGTGTGGGGGTGACCAGTCGGCATGGGCGCAGAGCGCCGCCATATCGACGCAGCGCCCGACCACATCGGCGGCGCGTTCCAGCATTTGGTCCAAATCACGATGCTCGCGGGCTTGAACGAGGCCCAGATGGCGTTCTGGCAGGGCAAGGTCTTCGGTGCGAGGAATGCTGCCGAGTACCGTCACCTCAGGGACCGTGGCCGCGATGGCCTCACGAATGACGGATACGTGGCGATCGCTGCCGACGCGGTTGAGGATCGTGCCGGCAATGTTGACGTCCGCTCGATGCTGGACAAAACCACGCAGGACAGCCGCGGCCGAAGCCGCCTGCGCATGGACGTCCATCACGAGGATGACCGGCCAGCCCAGAACGGCGGCCACATCGGCCGTGGACCCCGACGAAGCGGTTGCCCCGTCGAACAGGCCCATCACGCCCTCACAGATGATCAGGTCCGTGTCGACCCCCGTGCGTGCGGCGCTGGACCGAAGCGCGGCGGGGGTCATTGCCCAGGGATCGAGGGTTTGGCAGGGCCGTCCGGTGGCGACGGCGTGGAAGGCCGGATCGATGTAGTCGGGCCCTACCTTGGCGGAGCCGATGCGAGCCTCGCTGCGGGCGAGATGACGCAGTAAGCCCAGCGTCAGGACGGTCTTGCCGGAGCCGGACGACGGTGCGGCAATGATCAATCCTGCGCCGGACACGACCGCAACGCTTTGGCGGGGAACAGGTCCGCGCCGTCCTTTACAGCAGGTCCTTCAGCTTCGCCGCCATGGCGTCCGCATCCATGGAGTGGCTGAAGTGCTGGATGAACTGCCCATCCGGACCCATCAGGTAGGTGATGGTGGAGTGGTCGACGAGATACGTGTCGCTGTCCGCGCCGGTCTCCTTGCCCTCCTCGTCGACACGGGCGTAGTACACGCGATAGGCCTTGGCGGCTTCGGCCACCTGCTCGGGCGATCCGGTTAGTCCCACCAAACGCGGATGGAAGTGCGGAACATAGGTCTTCAGGAGTTCTGTCGTATCCCGCTGGGGATCGACAGAGATCAGGATCGGGACCACGGCGTCCGCCTTCTCGCCGAGCAGATCAAGGGCTTCAGCGTTCCGGATCAACGAGGTGGGACACACGTCCGGGCAGTACGTATAGCCGAAATAAACTAGCTTGTACGAGCCGTGGAAGGTCGCGTCCGTGACCGATTGCCCGTTGTGGTCGACGAGTGCGAACGGGCCGCCAATGGCCGCCGTTTGGGTGGCAGACGGCGGCGTCGAAGCCGGTTCGGGCCCGAACCACTGACGGCCGATCAGCAAGCCGCCAACGGCCAACACGATCACAGAGGCGGCGACGGCAATCCCGTTGATGCCAACCTTGCCATTGGCGGCGCTCTTGTTGGGACTCGATGAGCCGGGAGAGGTGCTGTTGGCGTCCGGTTTCGATGCGGTCATCTGGGTCTCCTCAGTGAATGCCCGATGATCATGTGGCCTCAGTTGCCTGCGTCCACCAGCGCCTCTAGCCGCTGCAAGTTACGGCGCGCCACGCGGGCACGATTAGCCGCGCCACCGCGCTCAAAGGCATCGATGGCCCAGCGATAGTTGGTCAAGGCCTGTTCCAGCCGTTCCCGGTCATCGGACCGCTCCGCCAAGGCCCATAATGCGTTGGCCAAGTTGATCCGCGTCGTTGCTCTGTCAATAGAGCTGCGCTGAGGCAGCCGGGTTTCCAAGGCTCGACGAAAGGCACCCACCGCCTTTTCCCAAAGTTTGGGGTCATCCGCTTGATCCCCCCAAGCCTTGTAGGCCAAACCCAAGTTATCCTCCGTTTCCGTCCACCACAGCGGAAAACGGTTGCGGGTACGAACTTCAAGGGCCGTCTCGAAGGCTTTAACGGCTTGCGCCAGGTACTTTTGGCTGACTTCGCGTTCCCCCAAGATCAGCATCGCTTCGCCGACATCATGCTGCGTACTGGCCCATTCGATCGGCAAGCGATCCGGGGCGTAAACGCGCAAGGCCGCTTGCAGGGCGGTCAGAGCCTTGTGGGCGCGATCTACGATCGCTTCCCGGCGCGCGAGCGTGATCAGTGCATGACCGAGGGAGCGCTGGATCGCCGCCCAAGAGAACGGATGGTCCTCCAGAGTAATGACGGTCAAGGCGGACCGGTAGACGGCAGTGGCCTCTTCAAACGAGGCCGTTCCCTCCTGGCGCTCTCCCAAGCGAAGAAGGGCGTTTCCCAATCGATTTTGCGTCGCCGCCCAGTCAATGCGCCGACGCATCACGTGTTGGATGGTGGCCGCTTCACGATAGGCCTCGACGGCGTCTTGGATGCTTGCCGTGCCCTCCTGGTCCTCCGCCACCTGCATCAGGGCGTTGCCGAGAAACACGAGGGCGCGCGCACGATCGACGGGGTACTGGTCCGCCGGAAGTAACGGCAGCGCCGTCCGTAACGATGTAACGGCCATTCCAAGGCGGTCCACGTCGCCGAAATGTTTGCCGAGTGCCAGTTGCACCCGACCGAGGCGGCGCTGCGTGCGCCCCCACTCCGTTGGCGTGTTCTCCTCGGAGTAGACCTCGAGGACGGCGCGATAGGCCGCTTCCGCTTCGTTGAGGCTTTCCTTGGAGGCCCCGTACTCGCCGAAGGCACGCAGCGCCACGGCCATGTTGCTGGTGGTGTTGGCCCAATGGAGCGGCAGCACGTCCTGGGTCAACACATCCAGGGCAGCGCGAAAGGCAGCCACCGAGTCGCGCAGGCGTTCGGGGTCGCGCGTGCGCTCACCGAGGTGGCGAAGAGCGACGCCGTAGTTGTTCTGGGTCATCGCCCATGTCACAGGCAACTGATGCAACGACAGGACGTTAATGGCCGCCCGAAAAGCGTTAACGGCGTCCTGTATATTGTCGGTTTCCTCGCCACGATCTCCGAACGTCACCAAGGCAACGCCGCGATTGTTCTCCAGCAAAGCCCAGTGTAGCGGCAGCCTTGAGCGCGTGTAGACCGTCTCCGCCGCCGCGAACGCGGCCAAGGCCTGACGGACCAGCTCCGGGCGCTGCTCCAGTTCGCCCAGAGTCGTCAGCACCCGGCCAAGCGCATTTTGCGTCATGGCCCAGAGGCGTTGGTGCTTTTCGATATCGGCTTCGGCAAGCACGCCGCGAAGCACCTCTGCGCCCGTATGCATCGTGGCGACGTCGCGGTCGAGCGCCCCAAGACCGGCCAGCGCCACGCCATAGGCCGATCGCAGGCGAAGCCGGACGATGTCCGACAGCATGGGCTGCGCGGCCATGGCGGCCGCACGCGCGCGTTCCAAAGCGGGCCGAAGGACAGCACACAAGGAGACAGCCTGTTCCTCGGTCGCCGGATCAACCGCATTCAGTGCGATCGCCGCCAGCACTGCGGCCAGATCCTCGCCATAGCTGTCCGGCAGGATCAGGTTAACGCCGATGGACCGGTACGCGCGCAGTTCTCCGCGTGGGGCCACGGCGGCGGACAGGACATGGAGGTGGTAGCAGCCATCATCGGTTTGAAAGCGTCCCCAAACCAGGGCATCAGCATCGGCTTCGCGGGTGCGCGTGCGGCCCTGCTGCAACACCTCAGCGATGGATTCGGGCCGATCGTCGTCACACTCGTTACCAAGAACAGCGTGGGCCCGGGCGACCTCGATGCCGTCCTTACCGTCCAGCGATCGCACGAGCTGGTCCGTTCGCGATGTCGCCGCATCATCGCCGGCCAAGTCAGCGACGAGCACCCGAAATCGACTTTTCTTTCCGAGCAGGCTTGAAACGTTGGCGCCGGCCGGTCGACGGAACAGGGCTTTTAGGCGGTCGACGCCACGCGTTGCAAGAGATGTGCTGCTCGTCATTCGATTGTCCCCGTTCTCCGGTCTTGTCGTCCGATGGTGTTACGGCATTCGTGTGTCGCATCGCAGCGGGCCCAAGCCGCAGTCCTATTCTACGGCGGCAGGCGCCGGCACTATAGTGCGGTCTCCGTGCCAGCGAAAGCCGGCCTGACCACATCGATATGTCTTGCGACGCAGCCTATGGTAGAAAAAATGGTCCGTTTAAGATGAATAGTCGATAGTCGATAGTCGATAGTCGGTGAGGAGGCCGGGGCTTGGGGCCGTGAAAGCGGAAGACATCGGCGAGGCTAACCATCGGCTTGGGCTAACCGGCACCTCGGCCTGTGCAACGTGGACGGGTGGCCACCGTTCCAACCTATGCCGCCGCTATTTAAGGTTTGCCAACCTCGCGCTTATACTCGCGCTCATAGCGGTGCTGGGCAGACGGCGCGGGTCGCGATCTCTATGGCCATTGTGGCGCTAACCTCTATGATATTTCGCTCATTCGCCGTGCTCGCAAGGCTGGGAACCTCCGTGCGCCGTTGTCTTTGTCTTTTCGCTCTGATCTTCTGCGCTGGTTTTCTCGCCGTCACTGCCCACGGCCAGCCCGCTCCGGCCGACCCGGCCTTGGATCCCTCGGGCGCTATCATCCGCGGTACCCCGCTTCCTGACGGCGTGGTGCCTGAGATCGTCACCCCTGAGGCGACTGCCCCGGAGGTTAGGGTGCCAGCTTCGAGCGCCGCAGAGGGTGAAGCGAAGGGCCTGGATAGAGACGAGGCGGTCAACGCCCCGAACGCCGATGGATCGGAAACCGACGACCCTCGGGCCGCTGGGACCACGGACGGCACTGGTAAGCTGCCCACCGCGGACCTGAAGGCCCTGGTCGAACTTCTTGAGAACGAAGCGGCGCGAACGGCATTTGTTGACTCGCTGAAGGATCTGATCGCGGCCCGTGGCGAGGTCGTTGAGGCTCCACCATCAGATCCGGCAGCTTCTTTCTTGGCCGAGATATCGGCTCAGATCAAGGCGGCCAGCACCCTCATCGTCGACGCCATTGCGCTAATTGCAGAAACGGAAAACACCGTCACAGAGTTGATCGAGCAGCCGCCCGATGCGGAGACGGTGAGCACATGGGCTGAACGCCTGACCAATCTTGGCGTTATTATTAGCGTCGCCGTTGCCGTCTTCGTTGTGTCTCGCCTGATCCTTCGACGACCGCTCGCCGCGCTGAGGGGGCAGCGCAGCGACCGGCTGGTCTATCGAATCTTGCTGTTGGTAACGATTGCGGCGTTGGAGGCACTGCCCATCGCGCTGTTCGCCATATCGGCCTACGCTACCGTGCCTATCGTCGAACCGTCGTTTCTCATCCGGCGCGTGGCTTTGGTTCTCGTTGACGGTCACATCATCGCGCAAGCTTTGCTGGTCGCTGTGCGGTTCGCCCTTGCCCACCAGTCGCCCGGACTTCGCATCCTGCCCATCGGCGATGATGCAGCCGGTGTGCTGACGCGGATCAGTTTCCAGGTTATCACGATTGGCGTCTACGGCTTTTACATGTTGCAGGCGCTATACGCCCTGTTTCTTCCTACCGAATTTTACATTCTGCTGCTGCGTGCACTCGGGTTCTTCATCGTTGTTCGATTGCTGTTCGCGATCGTGCTAAACCGCGCGTACGTGGCGGCCTGGCTGCGTGGCTCCGATACGGCGGAAAAGGACAGTCTGTGGAAGATGCTGCGCCGACGCCTCGCCGGCGTGTGGCACGTTCTTGCCGTCATCTACGTGATTGGCCTTTATGTCGTTTGGCTTAGCGGACTGGAGGGTGCCCTCGCCTTCATCGTGCGCGGGACCATCCTGTCGATCCTGGTGCTTCTGCTTTCCTCGGTCATTTCCGTTTCCATCGGGCGCGCCATCATCGGGTTCATCACGGGCCATGAGGGCGGAGGCGGGCGGCGTTACTTAAACGTTGTTCGCCGCGTGGTCGACATTCTGGTTTATGCCTTTGCCGCCCTCGTCATTCTGGAAGTCTGGGGGGTCGACAGCTTTGAGTGGCTGCGATCAGACCAGGGTCAGCGGATCGTCGGCAGTGCCGCAACGGTGCTGCTCGTCATCGTCGCAACCATCGCGCTCTCGGAGTCTTTGGGCGCTCTAATCGAGCGTTACCTGAGCGAGACCACGCCTGCCGGCGAACCAGTGCAGACCAGTGCGCGTGCCCGCACACTGTTGCCTTTGGCGCGCAAGGCGCTGCTAGGATTACTGATCGTCCTAGCGGCCTTTATCATTCTGTCGGAATTGGGCGTTGATATCGCGCCGCTGATCGCCGGTGCCGGTGTCGTTGGCATCGCGGTCGGCTTCGGCGCTCAGTCGTTGGTCAAGGACGTCATTTCTGGCTTCTTCATCTTACTGGAGGATACCCTGTCAATCGGCGATGTGGTCGATATCGATGGCAATGGCGGGCTCGTGGAGGCGATCTCGATTCGAACCGTCGTTCTCCGCGATTTGTCCGGCACCGTCCACACGATCCCGTTCGGAACCGTCAACCGCATCCAGAATCTGACGAAGGAGTTCTCCTATTACCTGATGGATATCCGCATTGCCTATCGTGAAGACGTGGACGAGGTCATTGAAGTCATCAAATCCTTGGGCCAGGAACTCTATGAGGATCCGAGGTTCGGGCCATTGATCATTGCACCCATTGAAGTGCTCGGTGTGGACCAGTTCGCTGACTCTGCGGTGGTGATTAAGGCCCGGATAAAAACGCGACCGATCCAACAGTGGGCAGTGGGTCGCGAATACAATCGTCGGCTTAAAAAAAAGTTTGATGAGCTAGGAATCGAGATTCCGTTTCCACACCAAACCATATATTTTGGTGCTGATCCTCAAGGCCAGGCGGCACCCGCACACATTGAATTGGCTGCCGGCGGATCAAGGCCAGCATCGCAATCTGCCGTCGTGCTGATGCGCGCCGACACCGAAGCACCCGTCCGGGGCGAATAAACGACCAGCTCCGGCAAAGCGGCATTCACGGACCACGGACAGGATTTTTATGTGATCGGGAGCGCGGTGTGTAACTAAAGAAAGAGGAGGGGTAAACTCCACCATGTCTTCTACGTTAAATGAAATTGATGAGCGCATCATAAACTATTGGTCAAACAGAAAAAACAAAATTAAAAAGCCTTTGAGTTCCCCCACGATTATCAAGCATATTAATAAAACTATTTGCGGCCGGCCTGTTTCAGGGCACAACGAAGGTTTAATTGTCGAACTAAAAAAAATTCTGGGACCTGTCAAGCTTAAGCACGGAGTTTCCGTTGGCTGTGGTGCCGGCGGGAAGGAAATGAACCTGATCCGTAAGGGTATCGTTGATAGATTCACTGTTTTTGAATTGTCTGGAGAGAGAATCAAGCGAGGCCACGAACTGGCAGAGAAACTTAATGTCGTGGACAAAATTAATTTTCGTAGAGAGAACGCATTCGAGGCCGATATTGGCGACGATATTGATTTTGTACATTGGAACGCATCTTTGCACCATATGTTTTCGGTCAGAGATGCAGTCAGATGGAGCTATTCTATTTTAGATACTGGCGGCATTTTTTACATGCACGAGTATGTTGGTCCCAATCGTATGCAATATACGCATGAAATGCTCTCCCATGCATCAAATATCCGTCGTTTGTTGCCAAGGCGATTTCTCAAAAAGCCCAATAGCCAAGACGAATTTTTTCTTGTTAAATGCCATGCGCCAAATCCAGAAAACGTCGCTTTGCTCGATCCATCCGAATGTGTTGACTCAGAAAATATTCTACCAAGCGTGAATGAGGTATTCGAGGCAGCGAAAATTTACAAACTTGGCGGTATTGGTTACATGATTGCCTTGCGTGGGATTGTCGGAAATTTTGATGAACGCGAGGAAGAAGATCAAAAATGGCTGCAAGCCGTATGTCATATTGACGACTTGCTATCCCAGAAAGGGTTTTATGTTCGGGCTGCTGCGCTGGCCACACGATAGCAGTGGTCCGCATCGTGCTAACGGCACTACGGCGGCCACCTGCTACTCGACTTGCCCCGCCTGCACGTTGGATCTTTGATTACGGCCTATTCGTCCGGCACGCCGGCCCGGACACCAGATATCCGAGCCGGCTCCCGAATCGCAGCGGTTGCAAGGCCTTTAAGCGGCGGCCTTAAGGCCCTTTAGATAGGTCAGTATGGTGTCCGCGTCCGACACCTCAAACGGATCGGTGGGGCACATGTCGCCGAAATCGGGCTCCACGAACATCTTCTTGATTTCGCCGTCGACAATGTAGGCCGAGTACCGCCAGCTCCGCATTCCGAAGCCCAGGTTCGACTTGTCCACAAGCATGCCCATCTTGCGCGTGAACTCCCCATTGCCGTCGGGAAGCAGGAACACTTTATCCGCGCCCTGTGCCTTGCCCCATTGGAACATCACGAATGCATCATTGACCGACAAGCAAACGACCTCATCGACGCCCTGAGCTTTGAACTCATCATAGAGTTCTTCGTAGCGGGGCAGGTGGCTGGTCGAACAGGTCGGCGTGAACGCACCAGGCAAGGCGAACAGCACAACCGACTTACCCTTAAAGATTTCATCGCTCGTACGATCACGCCATTCGAATGGATTTGGTCCGCCGAGGGCGTCGTTGCGAACGCGGGTTTTGAACGTCGCTTGGGGAACGTTATTCTGCATGGAAACCTCACTTTGTCCCGTGGTTGCGAATTAGAACGATTCTAAAAAGCACCATACGACATTATAATGCAAGTGGATTGGTCGTTGGGGCTTGGCCGTCGATGCCCGAGGCCGGCGTCCGGTCAGGGTGGTACCAAACTTAAAACGCGCCATATCCCATAAGCAATGACGGCCAACACAAAGAATCTGCTGGACTTGCCGCGCGAGACCATGGCGGCGGAGCTGGCCGCTGCCGGTGAGCCGGAAATGCGGGCACGCCAGCTCTGGCACTGGGTCTATCACCGGGGTACCCGCGATTTCGACGCCATGGGCAACCTGCCGAAGGCGCTGCGCGAGCGGCTGGCCGAGCGCTACTGCTTGGTCCGGCCCGCCCTGGTTCGCGAACAACACTCTGCGGACGGCAGCAGGAAGTGGCTGTTGAAGTTTGCCGATGGCAACGAGGCCGAGACGGTCTTTATCCCCGATGACGATCGCGGGGCCGTGTGCGTCTCGTCGCAGGTGGGATGCACACTGACTTGCACCTTTTGCCATACTGGCCGACAGCGTTTGGTCCGCAATCTCACGGTCGCGGAGATCGTCGGGCAGCTCATGATCGCACGCGATGCCTACGATGAATGGCCAACACCGACGGACAACAACCGCCTGATCTCCAACGTCGTGCTCATGGGCATGGGCGAGCCGCTGTTCAACTATGACAATGTGGCCGCGGCGATCCGGATCATCACGGACCCGGACGGCATCGCGCTCTCGAAACGTCGCATCACGCTCTCCACCTCCGGGGTGGTTCCGCTGATCGCGCGTGTCGGCGCGGAACTCGGCGTCAACTTGGCAGTCAGTCTGCACGCGGTCACGGATGAGCTTCGCGACGTTTTGGTCCCGATCAACCGCAAGTACCCCATCGCCCAGCTGTTGGAGGCGTGCCGGGCCTATCCGGCTGCCGGCCCATCCCGTCGCATTACGTTCGAGTACGTGATGCTGAAGGACGTCAACGACTCCGCGGTGGACGCTAAGGCGTTGTTGCGGCTGGTGGCCGGGATTCCCGCCAAGTTCAACATCATTCCCTTCAACCCCTGGCCCGGTGCGCCATACGAGAGTTCCTCGGCCTCGGTGACGGCACGGTTCGCGTCGATCCTTACCGATGGCGGCTACGAGTCGCCGATCCGGGTGCCGCGCGGTCGCGATATCATGGCGGCCTGCGGACAGCTTCGCTCCGAGAGCGAACGGGAACG
This sequence comes from uncultured Rhodospirillaceae bacterium, assembly GCA_964619055.1. GTDB lineage: Bacteria > Pseudomonadota > Alphaproteobacteria > Rhodospirillales > Defluviicoccaceae > CAYVUM01. Next base: position 61,885 of record CAZUDB010000003.1, on the reverse strand, counting down.
CTTGAGCCGCCACCGCGCCCGCCTAGCCGCCGGCATCGCGGACGACCACACCACGACCGTGCAGCCCTGACCCGGACACGCTATCGTCCCGCAGCCTCTGCCCGCACATTTCAATCCCTGCCCCTACCCTTGACGGCGCTACCCGCGCCGGGCTAGCGCTCACCGGTCGCTACATTCATTGAGGACGAGCCCACAATTTCATGGCAACCGGTGTTCGCCCTTATCTGATCCTCACGCTGCTTTGCCTTTGTGTCTTTCTGCCGGGGCTGACCGTTATCCCGCCCTTGGATCGGGATGAGGCCCGGTTCGCACAGGCGACTCGGCAGATGATCGAAACGGGCGACGTCCTCGACATCCGGTTCCAAGACCAGGCACGCTACAAAAAGCCCGCTGGTGCCTATTGGCTGCAGGCGGTGGCTGTGCACGCGACCGGGGAGGCGGAACAGCGCTCAATTTGGCCACATCGCCTGCCGTCCGCCATCGCCGCGTGGGCGGCGGTGTTGCTGACTTTTGCTGTTGGAGCTCGGCTGTTCGACCGAACCACGGCGCTCCTGGGTGCGGCTCTGCTCGGGGGCTCTGTGATGCTGATCTTGGAGGCGCACCAGGCCAAGGCCGACGCTCTTCTGCTGGTGAGCATTGTAGCCGCCCAGCTCGCGCTGGCACGGATCTGGCTCGGCTGCCGCGAAGGAGGCGAAGGCAATGATGTACTGGTCGGTGCGGGCTCCGCTTGGGTTGTCTTCTGGCTCGCCCAGGCCGCCGGATTGCTGATCAAGGGGCCCATCACGCCGATGATCTCGGCTCTGACCATCTTGGCGCTGGCCGTCACGGATTGGCGGTGGCGATGGCTTGGGGGCTTAAGGGTATTGAAAGGCGCCACTTTGCTTGCGATCATCGTTGTGCCCTGGGGTGTGGCCACCTGGATCGCCACGGATGGGGCCTTTTTCGCCACCGCCATTGGCACGGACTTGGCGCCGAAGCTGATATCCGGCCAGGAAAGTCATGGTGCGCCGCCCGGATACTATATCGGCCTGTTGATCGTCCTATTCTGGCCCGGCTCCCTCCTTGTGTTTCCGGCCCTGGTCCAGGCTTGGCATGATCGTCGCGTCGCCGCCGTTCGCTACTGCTTGGCCTGGATCGTGCCTGCCTGGATTGTCTTCGAGGCGGTGCCGACCAAGCTGCCCCACTATGTTCTGCCGTTGTTTCCGGCGCTGGCTCTGCTGGTTGCCCATGCCATCTTGCAGGCCGGTGCGGCCACGGACATCAAAATCAAAGCCCGCTTGACCGGCATCACTGCAAAGGTGTTCGCGGTGATTTGGGCGATTGTCGGCGTCGCCTTCGCCGTCGCCGTTGTCGCCGCGCCCATCGTTGTCGGTGATGGTCTCAGCGCCTGGTCGCTGATCCCGGCGGTATTGGCTTTTGCCACCGTTGTGGTCTCGATCCGTTATCTTTGGCACGGGGCTCCCTTGCGCGCGAGCCTCTCGGCGCTCGGGCTTGGTGCCCTCACGCTCGCGTCGACTTTGCTCTTGGTCGTGCCTCTGGCAAGTCAGTTGTGGATCAGCGAGCGCTTGGCCGAGGCTGTTCGCGTCATCGATACGGATCGCGCCAGGCCTGTGGTCATCGCCGGTTTTGCTGAGCCCAGTGCCGTGTTTTTGCTCGGCACAGCCACCGAACTTTCGGCGAGCGGTGCGGCCGCGGCCGCGTTCCTGGCTGACCACGACAATGCCATTGCAGTCATCGACGCTGCGGAGTTGCCTTCGTTCGAAGGGGCCATCCAGGGTGTGCCGCCGGCGGTCGTCGGCCGCGTCATGGGCCTCAATTACTCCAAGGGCCGGCCCATAGACCTCACTGTCCACCTGGGCACGGACGCAGCGTCCGAGGCACAGCCAAGACCACGAGCCGAACCCTGACTCCCGTGGTGCGGCGTCAGAGCAGACCCATCTGCTTGAAGCTGGAATGGCCCTTGCGGGAGATCACAACATGGTCGTGCAGGACCACGCCCACGGCCTTCAGCGCTTTTTCGACCAGCGTGGTCATGTCGATGTCGCCACGGGAAGGCGCTGGATTGTTGCTGGGATGGTTGTGAACCATGATGATGGCCGATGCATCCAGCGCGAGGGCGCGCTTGACGACCTCGCGCGGGTAAACGGGCGTGTGGTCGATGGAGCCTTCGCGCTGCACCTCGTCGGCAATCAGGACATTGCGGCGATCCAAAAACAGCACCCGGAACTGCTCCACGGTGCGGTAGGCCATGCTGGTCCGTAGGTAATCGATCAGCTGTGTCCAATTGCTTAGGATCGGACCGTCGCTGATCTGCTCCTTCGTCAAGCGGCTGGCCAGGGCTCGAATGGTGCGAAACAGCACCACGGTTTGGCGGTTCATCTCTTCATAGGCGGTGAAGCGGTCCAGTTCAGCATTGAACACACCGCCGAAGCTGTTGAAGTCGGACAGGAGCTGTTTGGCGAGCGGCTTGGTGTCGATGCGTGGAATCGAGAAAAACAGCAAAAGCTCAAGCAGCTCATAGTCGGGCAAGCTGTCATCACCGCCGGCAAGGAAGCGCTCGCGCAGGCGTTGGCGGTGTCCATAGTGATGGGGCCGGTCTCCGGCCTCCGCGGCAATCGTAGCCTCTCCTTCGGACGATGCCGCTACGTGTTCCAGCAGCTTGAGGATGGCGGCGGTTGGATCGTCGCCCTCAAACTCCCAGCATGCCAGCATCCGGTTCCACTGGCCGCCCAGCTCGCGCAGGCTGCGGCGATGGGGATGCGTATCGCCTCGAACCCGGTGGATCAGGGCGCCCTCCGGTGTTGCAACGGAGCGGACTTCGAGCCGATGGCGATCCAGGATCGAGTCCGAGCTTGTCTCGGTATGGGGCGGTTCGGGTGGTGTGCGGGTCGGGACCGCTCTAGCCGACTGCGTCGGCTCGGTTGGCGAGCGAACAGGCGTAAAATCGTTGAAGCCTGTGGTTTTTTGGGAACCGGACATGGCACCCCACTCTCGTGATCCAACCGATGCGCGGTGCTGGACCCTCTTTGCGAGGAGGAAATCTCAAATAAAAATAACCCATTCGGGTTATTTTAGATAGTCTTTTTGCGTGGTGCGCACGGTCCGCGCCAGTCGTCGTCGACCGACTCCATCGACGTTTCCGCACCGTGGCTCCGGCGAGCGCGATCACCGTGCACATGCGTCCGCGCCATGCGCTTGCCGACCGCGCGCCCGACCAGCCCGAGCACTAAGCCACCGCCGTAGTAAGCCAGGAACAGCACTACCGGCTCGTCGAATCCCGGACGTACCCAGGCGGCATGGAGCGGGGCGACAATGGCGTGGCTCAACACCGTCGCCAAGGCAAGGCCGACGAAACAGCCACCGATCCGCCACTGCACACGCTTGGTGGCGGAGCCGGGCGGCGTGCGCGCGAGCCAGAACAGCGCTGTAAGGGCTTGAATCAGGAACGGCGGCCACTGCAGGGCAAGCTGGTGCAAAATACCGGACCAATGATGCGATGGCGGCAGCAGCAAGCCCATCAATCGGCCGACTTCCGACCCATCGGCATCGATCGCCCACACAAAGGGCAAGGTGATCCAAATTGCCAGGTACGGAATCACCAAGCCTGATAGGGCGATAACGCCGGCCCAACGGGCTGCCGTCGGCCAGTTGGCACGGGACTGCTCAGTCACCCAGGTCTCGGTCACGAGGACCCTCCGTCTGCCGCCGGGACCTCTCAGGACGGCATAGTACCCAAATCGTTACCAAAACGGCAACGTTGGCGGCAGGCTTGATGGGCGGTCCGCGTGATTCTTGTACCGCCGCGCTTGGGCCATCATGTGGCTGCGGTTCGGACGTGTTGGCCCCAGGTGGGCTGAGTGACCGAAAGCGATGCCGCTTTAGTGGTCGTAATGGTAGAAGCCGCGGGCCGTTTTTCGTCCCAGATAGCCAGCGTCGACCATTTGCTTCAGCAGCGGGCATGGGCGGTACTTGGGGTCGTCGAAACCTTGGTAAAGCGTCTCCATCACATGCAGGCAGACGTCGAGGCCGATCAGATCGGCGAGTGCCAGCGGCCCCATGGGGTGGTTCATGCCAAGCTTCATGACCTCGTCGATGTCCTTCGGCTGCGCCAGCCCCTCATAGAGGCAGCTGATCGCCTCATTGATCATGGGCAGCAAGATCCGGTTGCCGACGAAACCGTAGCTATCGCGAACCACAACGGGGTCCTTGCCGAGCTTGCGGCTGACCGCTTCCACGGTGTCGCAAACCTCGTCACCGGTCTGCAGGGCGCGGACGATCTCCACCAGTCTCATCAAGGGCACGGGGTTGAAAAAGTGCATGCCGATCACGAGGTCGGGCCGCTTCGTTGCCGCGGCAATCTTGGTGAGGGAGATCGACGAAGTGTTGGAGGCGAGAACGGCGCCCTCCTTGCAGATCCCATCGAGTCGGCCGAACAGGTCGATTTTGAGGGCCGGGTCCTCCAGCACCGCTTCCACCACCAGGTCGACGCCGCCGAAGTCGTCAATGGTCGTGGTGGTGCTGATGCGCCCGAGCAGGGCATCACGGTCCGCCGCCGCCATCTTGTCGCGCGAGACCAGGCGATCCAGGCTCTTGGTGATGGCGGCCAGGCCTTTGTCCACGAAGCGCTGCTCCAGATCCTGCATAAGGACGTTGTAGCCCGCCGCGGCAAACACCTGCGAAATGCCGCTGCCCATGGTTCCGGCGCCGACAACGCCGACGGTTGAAATTTCCACTGTCGTCTCCCTCCGTCACAGGCGCCTCGCGGGTCGTTCCGAGGCGCACGTCCCTGTTGCTTTGCGGCCGGTGGGTGGGACGTTCCGCCGGCTGGCCGACCGCTCGGAACAGCGCCGAGCGACGGGTCAATGTGATCACAATCGGCACTCTGCGAACCTTCGCCACCATGCGAACGGCCCCAGAGAATCGAGCGGGTAATTTAGCGGGTTGGTGCCGCTTTGTCGTCAACCGATCGCAACGCCTTCGTCCGCCGCCGAGGGAAACGCGATGCGGATACAAAGTCCCGGGTTGTTGTCATCCAATGTCATGGTGCCGTCGTGCAATCGAATCACTGCCGCTGCTAAGCTCAGCCCAAGTCCGGAGCCGGGTGTGCTGCGGCTCGGCTCCAGGCGCACGAACGGCTCAAGAACGCGCTCTTGGTCCGCTGACGGGATTCCCGGGCCCGTATCGCAGATCTCGAGCGACACGGAATCATCCCCCGGCGTCAGCGCCAGTGTGATCTGACCGCCGCTGGGAGAGTACTTGATCGCATTGTCGACGAGATTGGATAGTGCCTGGGCAAGCAGGTCGTGGTGTCCCACGATCATCGCCGGTTTGGCAACGGTGACTTCGAACGCCAGACCCACATCCTCCGCTACGGGCTCATAGAGGTCCGCAACACCCACCACAACATCGGCCAAGTCCAATGGCCGCAACGCGGTGACGGCCGTGCCGGATTCCGCAAGGGCAATCCGCAGCAGGTTGTCGAACATGCCAAGAACCTGGTCGGCCTGGGCAAGGACGTCGGTGAGAGCCTCACGGTCACGGGGACCATCCGGGTCGCGCTGCAAGGCAATCTCGATGCGGCTCTTAAGGCGGGTAAGCGGGCTGCGCAGGTCGTGGGCTAGGCTGTCGGTTGCCAGGCGCATACCCGTCATCAGCCGATCGATCCGCTCCAGCATCGCGTTTAGGCCCTCGGCCAGACGGTCGAACTCATCACCGCTTCCCGTCTCGGGGATGCGTTCGGCGAGTGCACCGGCCCCAATCCGGCGGGCGGACTCGGCGACGTGCTCGACCCGCTCCAGCACGCGCCGACTCAGCAAACCGCCACCGAGTAGCCCGAGGCCGATGACCGCGCCCAACGACCAGACCATGGCGGTGGCGACCGTGTCGCGAAACCGGCTCTCCTCGTGCCGGTCGCGGCCCACAAGCAGCCGGAAGCCTCCGGCCAGGATGAAAATCCGTGCTCTTATCTCGTGGGCAACCACCTGCCCGTGTTCTTCGCGTACCGCCTCAAACCGGATCCAGGCGCCTGTCCCGTCCGCATCGGTTCGGCGGGCGTTTTCGGGCCATTGCACCAAATTGCCGGCCAGCGACCGAAGCCCCGCATCGGTAAGCAGATAGACGTTTTCGTTTGGCCCCTCGGCCGTCCCGCTGCGCTCGCGCACGATGGCGATCAGGCGGCTTAAGCCCTCCCGGCGATACTGTTCGGCGAGGCCACGGACCTCGGCATCGATGGTCTCGTCCGTCTGCCGTGCAATCAAGCCCACGGTGGAGCCGTAGATGACGGAGAGCAGCGTGATGGTAGAGGCAGCAAACAGTGCCGCGTATAGCGCCGTGATCCGAAACGCAGACGTGCGGACCAGGTTAGGAAACTGCACGCAACGTGTACCCGGCGCCGCGGACCGTGTGGACCAACGGCGGATCGAAACCCTTATCGATCTTGGCCCTGAGCCGGCTGATGTGCACATCGATGACGTTGGTCTGGGGGTCGAAGTGATAGTCCCAAACCCCCTCCAACAGCATGGTTCGGGTGACGACCTGGCCCGCATGGCGCATGAGGTATTCGAGCAGGCGGAACTCCCGTGGCTGCAGATCAATGTGGTGCCCGGCGCGGGTGGCGGTTCTGGCGAGCAGATCCAGCTCCAAATCCGCCACCCGCAGCACGGTCGCGACCTTATCCTCGCCGCTGGAGCGGCGCACGAGGGCTTCGATCCGGGCGAGCAGTTCGGTGAACGCGAACGGTTTGACTAGGTAGTCATCGCCGCCAGCGCGAAGGCCACGCACCCGATCATCCACCTTGCCGAGCGCACTCAAAATCAAAGCCGGTGTTGTGATGCCGCGGTCGCGCAGGCGCGTGATCAATGTCAAGCCGTCCATACCGGGCAGCATGCGGTCTACGATCAATGCGTCGTGGCGACCACTGACGGCCAGCTCGAAGCCATCCGTCCCCGTCGCAGCGTGGTCAGTGAGATGGCCGCTCTCGCTCAATCCCTTGGCGAGGTAAGCGGCCGTTTCCTGGTCATCCTCAACAATCAGGAGATGCATGGATACCATCATAATCAGTGCGGCACCATCGAGAAACGGCAATGAACGCCTGCCCGCAGCGGTCCGGAACCAGGCGCATTATGGCAAACAAAAAAAAGTGGCCCCGCTCTCGGCAGGGAGCACCGGAGCGGGGCCCGCCAGCACGTCCGACCGGAACCGGTGGACTGCCGTTGGGGGGGAGGCGGCAATCCTCGGTGCATGGTTCCGTTGTTGCGCCGGCGTTGACGCGTCTTCAGGACACCTGGTGCGTTTGGCAGTTGGGAGGGCGACTACCGTCGCTCGGTGCGACCAGCTCTCGCAGGTGCGTCTTCGTCAACCCATCTCAACAAGCTAAGCTCAGGCGCCTCGTGGTCAACCTGCGTCCTTGGGCTTCGATGGGGCCAAGTCCGCGACGGTCTTTTTGGCCTGACCAATCTCTACGGTGAGAGTTAGTTCGGAGCCCTCGCGGTGCAAGACGAGCTCCACCGTCGAGCCGGGTGCGGTCGATCCAACAGCGCGCGAGAGATCCCTGGTTGTCTCCACGGGATTGTCGGCAAACCGGAGGATCAAGTCGCCCGCACGCAGTCCCGCCAGTTCTGCTGGGCCCCCCTCCATGACGGATGCCACGAGCGCCCCTGCCTCGTCCTCAAGTCCGAATTGCTCAGCCAGGTCAGTCGTCAGCGGTTGGACGGAGACACCGAGCCAGCCGCGCTCGACGGTCCCGGTCTCAACCAGCTGGTCCACGATGCCCTCAGCCAGCTTGGCTGGGATGGCGAAGCCGAGGCCGATGTTACCGCCGCTCGGGCTCACGATTGCGGTGTTCACGCCGATAACTTCTCCGTCATCGTCGAACAGGGGCCCGCCGGAATTGCCACTGTTGATGGGAGCATCGATCTGGATAAAGTCGTCGTACGGTCCGGCGCCCAGGTCACGCCCGCGCGCGGACACAATGCCGGCTGTCACGGTTCCACCGAAGCCGAAGGGGCTACCGACCGCAACCACCCAGTCACCAACACGCGTCCGATCGGAGTCGCCCCACTCCACGGCAGGCAGCGGAGCCTCAGGCTCGACGCGAAGGACGGCCAGGTCGGTCTTGTCATCGGACCCGATCAGCGTCGCCGGCAGGCTCTCACCGGTTCGCAGCGTGACCGTGATCTCACTGGCTCCAGCCACGACGTGGTGGTTGGTGACGATGATGCCGTCGGCGTCGATGACGAAGCCGGACCCGATCGCCCCGCGCGGTACACCGGGCGTAAACTCGGGAATGCGGTTGCCAAAATAGCGATCAAAGAAATCGCGGAATGGCCCGTCGCGGAAATGCTCGGGAATTTGGGGAACCGGGGTCGCACTTGCCGTTCGTTCGGCGGTGATCTGAACCACAGCAGGGCTCGCGGTTTCGATGAGGTCGGCGAAGCTCGTTGGTGCCGAGCGGGCATCGACTGGGCTTGGTAGGCCGGCGGTGACGAGGGACCCAACGAGTAGCAGGGCCATGGCACCGCCCAGCGGTTTGGTCATGGTCTTCATGGGCAGGAAACCTCCGTGTCTGATCAACTGTTCCTGGTCGCAGAATTGGGCCGCGCGCGTTACAGGACCCTGTCGAGGTCATTACGGTTTGTTCATCGCCCACTCCATTGTAGCAAAAGTGGCCGTGATCCGCGGCGTTCCCTCCATTCTGCCGCCGGCAACTTCAGTGATACACTCGGTGTGTCTTGACACCACACAGGGATGGCAATCGGCGATGGCGTGGACGCGGACAGAATTTCGGGCGGAGAAACGGAGCTTCGGAGCAGGTCGGGGCCCGCTGCTGGCGGCGATGGTTACGGCCATGCTGAGTGATCCGGCGTGGGCGGCCCCCACATGGTGGAGTACGCCGGCGCCCACCCCGGCGCGCCCGGAGGTCTATGGCACCTACAACCTGGGCTGCTTGGCCGGTGCTGAAACCCTGCCCGCGGATGGCCCCGGCTTTCAGGTGATGCGGCCATCACGTAACCGCTTTTACGGTCATCCGATGCTGATTCGCTTCGTCAAGGATCTGGCCCAAGCGATGACCGCGCGCGGTATGCCAGGCATCTTAGTCGGGGATCTGGCCCAACCGCGCGGAGGTCCGATGAAAAGCGGCCATGCCAGCCACCAGGTCGGTCTGGATGCGGACATCTGGCTCCGCGCTGCGCCGAAACGCACCTTAACAGCCGAGGAGCGGGAGGCGATCTCCGCCACCACAATGGTCAGGGCGGATGGGTTGGGCGTCAACGATGCTTGGACGTCCGATCAGCTAGCCATGCTGCGCTGGTCCGCCGAGCGGCCGGACGTAGCACGAATATTCATAAACCCTGCCATAAAGTTGGCAGCCTGTGCCCAAGCGGAGGGTGACCGGCGATGGCTGCGCAAGCTCCGGCCGTGGTGGGGGCACGACTATCATTTCCACGTTCGCCTGGCGTGCCCCGCCAGTAATCAGGCGTGTAAGGACCAAGCACCTCCGCCGCCCGGCGACGGTTGCGACGCGAGTTTGACGTGGTGGTTTTCTGAGGAAGCGAAACGGCCGCAGAAAAAACCGACGACATCGAGGCCACCCCGTCGGCCCTCGCTCGCCGACTTACCGGCCCAGTGTCGAGGCGTCTTAATGGCCCGTTAAGGCCGGCTTTCGACGCTTGGTCGCTCCCGACCTTAGAGGCGGTTTGTGTCAACGCCGTCAGTCGACGGCGATATTGTCGATGAGGCGGGTTTTTCCAAGCCGGGCGGCAGCCAGGACCCGCGCTTTGGGACGGTCTCCGCCTTCGTCGGAGGTCGGTGGAAGCGGTTCCAGGGTGTCTGCGACGCGGACGGTCAGATAGTCAACGGCATGAAAGCCGGCGGTGAGCAGCGATCGCGTTGCCGACTCACACGCGACCTCAGCATCGTCACCATCCCGAACGGCCCGAGCAACGTCCTGAAGCGCGGCATGCAGGTTGGGCGCAATGGCCCGCTCCTCAGCGCTGAGGTAAGCGTTCCGGGATGAGAGCGCGAGGCCGTCGTCCTCCCGAACCGTTGCCGAGCCATGGATCGTGACCGGGATGGCCAAATCCCGCACGAAGCGTCGGATCACTTGAAGCTGCTGGAAGTCCTTCTCTCCAAACAGGGCCACATCGGGCAGCGTCTGCAGCAGGAGCTTGGTCACCACGGTCGCCACACCCGTAAAGAACCCAGGGCGAAACGCCCCTTCCAGGGTATCCCCCAAGCCTGGCACGCTCACGGTCGCAGTTGCGCCGGGCGGATACATCTCAGCCACATCCGGCGCGAACATCACATGGGCGCCAGCCGCCACCAGCTTTGCCGCGTCGGCGGCTTCGTCGCGGGGATAAACGGCAAAGTCCTCATTGGGGCCGAACTGGGTCGGGTTGACGAAAAGGCTGATCACGACCCGGTCGGTCAAGCTATGGGCCTCGTGGATCAGCGACAGGTGGCCGTTATGGAGTGCTCCCATGGTCGGGACCAGCGCTACGGACAGGCCATGCTGGCGCCACTCGCCCACATGGCCGCGAAGACTCGGCACCGTTCGCACGATATCCAAGCCGGGCCCGAGGTGGGCCGGGGCATTAACATGGCTTGGCTTTGACGTTGGCGACAAGGTGATAGCCCCCTGACTTCCTGGCGCTTCGGGTCGTGCAGCCCTCAGCCGCCGCTGGCCGCCACCGCAGGTGCTTCGTCGTCCGTGCTATCTGCGGCAACCGCAACGGCTTTGGCAGCAGGCTTTACCCCAAAGCAATGCTCTGGCGTTGGAAACTGCCGGGATCGCACATCCGCGGCGTAGCTCCTGGCGGCTTCGGCGATGGCATCGCCGAGCTCGGCATAGCGTTTGACGAATCGAGGCTTGAAGCCGCTGAACAGGCCCGTCAGGTCCTCGGTCACCAGGATTTGCCCATCGCAGGCCGGCGAGGCGCCGATACCGATCGTTGGGATGTTGATCAAGCCCGTGATCTGGCGGGCCAACGGCTCCACCGTGCCCTCGATAACGGTCGCAAAGGCGCCGGCCGCCTCGACGGCGTGGGCGTCCTCAATGATGCCGTCGAACTCCTTGTCTTCCCGGCCCAAGGAGCGAAACCCGCCGGCGGTATTAACGGATTGCGGCAGCAGGCCGATGTGGGCCAGGACCGGGATGCCGCGATCCACCAGGAAGCGGATGGTTTCGGCCATTTCGACCCCACCTTCGAGCTTGACCCCGGCGCAGCCAACTTCCTTCATGACCCTTGCGGCGTTGCGGAAGGCCTGCTCGGGGCTTTCCTGATACGAACCGAACGGCATGTCGACGATGACGCACGCTTTGCGCGCCCCACGCATCACCGCCTGACCATGGGCGATCATCATGTCCAGTGTCACGCCGAGCGTAGAATCCATGCCGTAAAGGACCATCCCGAGGGAATCACCGACCAGCAACAGATCCACATGGTCGTCCAGCAAAACGGCCGTCAAAGACGTATAAGCGGTCAGGCAGACGATGGGATCTTGACCCTTTTGCGCGCGGATCTGGGGGACGGTCACCTTTTTCCACTTAGTGTGGACGCTCATCGGTCTACTCTCCCTCCCGAGGCGAATAGAGATATGTTGCATTTGCGCGAATCGCGTTCAACTGCCGTTTCGCGAGTGCAGCATTGCGTGAGGGACATGGTGCGCAATGGTTGAGCCGCAAGAGGTGCGGGGGAAAGAAATTCTGCAGTATTGTGACGGTAGCAACCCGGACCGAAGTTAGGTCCATTGAACGGCAGCGGCCGCTCCGCTAACTGGTCGCTGCGACCAGATCACGGATAAGGACGCGGTACGGAACACCTGGGGGCAAAAACCGTTGAGCACGCAGAGCCGACACGATCGATCGACCATTGATCATGGAGACGTTCCGCTCGGTCCGGACGGAGACGGCCCCGGCGGTCGTCCCCATGGCGTGCTGCCATCGCAGGAGCTCCGCGCCCTCGTCCACGACGGCGTGATTTCGGCCGCAAGCACCATCGGTGAGGCCCAGATCCAGCCGTCCAGCATCGACCTCCGGTTGGGCGAAACCGCGTGGCGGGTCCGTGCCGGCTTTCTTCCCGGCGAGCACGCCTCGGTCATGGACGGCATCCAGGATGTGGGCATGCACCGCGTCGATCTCAGCAGGCCCGTGGTGTTGGAACGGGGCTGTGTTTACATCGTGCCGTTGATGGAACGGCTGTGTTTGCCGCCAGGACTGTCAGGTGCCGCCAACCCCAAGAGCTCGACCGGCCGGCTCGATATCTTCACCCGCTTGATCACCGATCACGCTATTGAATTCGATCAGGTCACCGGCGGCTACGACGGGCCGCTCCATGTGGAGATCAGCCCCAGGACTTTTAGCGTCGTTGTCCAGGCAGGTATGCGGTTGAACCAGCTGCGATTTCGCCGTGGTCTGCGTCGCGGGGGGGAATCAGCGCTGCGTCGGTTGTTTCGAAACGCGCACGCCGCCGACGGCGGGCCTGGGCTAGCGGCCGGTCCACGCGGTCTCGCCGTTAGCGTGGACCTCACCGGCGCTGTCGATCAGCCCGTGGGCTGGCGCGCGCGGCGCCATGCTGATCTTATCGATCTGGCCCGCGTTGATCACTACGATCCCAAGGATTTCTGGGAGCCACTGTGGGCCGACCGGCGGCGGCCTCTGGTTCTAAACCCAGGTGACTTCTACATTCTGGCCTCCAAAGAGGCTGTGACTGTGCCCACGGATCAGGCCGCCGAAATGCGACCTTATGACAGCCGCATCGGGGAGTTTCGGGTTCACTACGCAGGCTTTTTCGATCCGGGCTTCGGAGTGGCCGACTGCGGCGGCTCCGGATCGCGCGCTGTCCTGGAGATTAGGTCCTTCGAGGTGCCGTTCGTGCTTCGCGATGGTCAGCGCGTCGCTCGGCTGGCGTATGAGGCGCTGACGGCCGAACCGGATAAGCTGTACGGCATCGATATCGGATCGTCCTACCAGCGCCAGGGTCTGCGGCTTGCGAAGCAGTTTCGGCAATGAGCCGCTAATGGGTTGAAAATTCGTTTTTCATTTCGCTCATAATCGCGCCAATGCTAGCCAAACAATAAGGTCCGATGCTCCCTAAAATACTTGAGTTTTGGTTGGGCTTTTTTTTTGCTGCGATGACACTTCGTTGTCACAGTTGCCGGCTAAACACCGCCCGAAGGTTTCCCCAACCTTCCTGATCTTTCGATAGTATGGACGCCGTTTCTCCGGGCCCGCCAATCAGGCGGCTGGGGTGGTGCTGCGCCCAGACTTACTCGATCGCTTGGACCCGCCGTTCTGGCGGGTCCTTTTTTTGGGCCGAGAACGTGTCAACGTGTTCGCGTGCCTTGGTCTCGTCATGGTCCGTGACGACCGTTCTGACCTCGCCGCGTCCATGAGCGGTGGCGACCGCTTTGGCGATCACGTCATGGCAGGCGCGGGCGATGGCCTTGCGATCGGGCAGCGTGGCGGGATCGACAATGGGATGAAAGGCCACGCGGACGATGGCGCCCCGCATGCCGGCCACGCGCCAAAGATGCGGGGCCAGCGTCATCCCGCCGTACCAGCAATACAATTCCGTCAATTCGCCCTGAAGCGGCGTGCCGTCTTTGGCTGTTGCGTAGGCGATTGAGACGGGCTGCAATAGTGCCGACGCACCGGCGTCGGCCGTCTCGTTTTCTGATTTCGGTCCACGCGTGACGATATCGAAAAGGGACGACTTGAAGGGCAACACCGAGGTGCCGTCAGTGCTGGTGCCCTCCGGAAACAGAATCAGATTGTCACCGCTGCGCAATCGCCGGTCGATGTCCAGGCGCTGTTCACGGGCCCGCGCCGGGGACCGGGTGACAAAAATCGTATTGGTGATTCGTCCGATCCAGCCAAACAGCGGCCAGTCGGCAATCTCGCTCTTGGCGACGAACGTGCCTTCGGCGAGCTGTGACAGCACGACGATATCGAGATAGGAAACATGATTGGCGCAGACCAACAGCGGCCGGTGCGGGTCCTGTGATCCCGTCACCTCCAGTGACAAGCCAAGCAGCCAGGTTGCGGTTCGGCATGTGGCGATCTGCCAGTATCGCCGCCAGCGCCGCGCCGAGCGCGGTGCCAGTGCATACAGCGTCGACAGCACCACGGTCGCCAGGAACAGTGGCACAAGACGCGCGACGGCGCGCAGCGGATTGACTAAGGGTTTGGCTGCCATGGATGGGCGCGATCAGGCCGCGACCCGATCTCCGAACGGCCGCCGATAGTGGCGGTCGTACTTCTTGGTGACCAGGTCGGTCTTGACGATCATGCACACATCCGTGGTTCCGAACTGCTCGTCCACGACGGCGCCATCACCAACAAATCCGCCAACGCGAAGATAGCCCTTAATCAGGGGTGGCAGATCATTAACGGCGCTCTGAACGTCAATGCTGGCCCGCGGCAGCCGGTGCATTTCCACGTATTGGTTATCCAGCGCGCGCGGCCGGAGCGACTGGGGCGCCAGGTGGTAGTGATGAAGATAGGAGAGGGCTGCGTTCATCTCCTCCGGCTCGGTGCCGGGGAAGCTGGCGCAGCCAAACATTAAATAGATATCATAGTGGATGACGTAAGCGGCAAGGCCCCGCCACAGCAGCTGCATGACCCCCTTGGTCCGATACTCCGGATCGACGCACGATCGGCCCAGCTCGACGATCTCGCCGGGGTGGGCCATCAGGGTCGAAAGGTCATACTCCTGGGAGGTGTAAAAGCCGCTATGGAGATCGGCTACGGATCGTCTGAGCAGGCGGTAGGTGCCGACAACCCGAGGCTGCCCCTCTGGCATATCCTCTAAATCCCTGACCATCAGGTGATCGCAAATCATGTCGAAGGCATCGTAGTCGCGTCGGCAGCTCCGCATGTCATCGGTCGGTTGCGCGGCCATTTCTTCGTAGAACACCCGGTAGCGAAGTGCCTGGACTGCGGCTACATCGTCAGCGCCGGCCGTTAGCCGCACTTCGAAATTATTGAAGAGTATGGGGTCTATGGCACCCTGACTCCGGACATCGTCCACCGGCATCATCGTCCTTCAGTCAGATATCCGTGACCGACGCTCGGCACAGAAGCTTTACCTATCGCAAACGCTTGGTAGGGCATCAAGGGAAAATCGAGGGACAAGCTAAGCCACGAGTTGATGCCAAGCCCCTCCGGGCGGGGCCCTTGCCTCACCGGGTCGGAACCGGCTCCGGCCCCGAATAATCGTAAAATCCGCGCCCGGCTTTACGGCCGATCCAACCCGCCTCGACATATTTGACCAAGAGCGGGCATGGCCGATATTTGGTGTCGGCCAAGCCTTCGTGCAGGGTGTGCATGATCTGCAGACAGGTGTCGAGGCCGATGAAATCGGCCAGCTCCAAGGGCCCCATGGGGTGCTGGGTGCCGATGCGCATGGCTTTGTCGATGTTTTCTACGGAGCCCACGCCTTCATACAGTGCGTACACGGCCTCGTTAATCATCGGCATCAGCACACGGTGAACGATGAAGGCGGGGAAATCCTCTACCGTCACCGGCGTGTGGCCCAGTGACACCACGAATTCGCTGACGAGCTGGAAGGTGTGCTCATCGGTCGCGATGCCGCGGATTACCTCGACCAGCGGCAACTGTGGCACTGGGTTCATAAAGTGCGTGCCGATAAAGCGTCCCGGACGATCGGTGTTCGCACCGAGTCGGGTCACTGACAACGTCGAGGTGTTGGTAGCGATGATGCTCTCGGCCGGAAGGACCGCGCACAGGCTCTTGTACACCTCACGTTTTACCTCCTCGTCCTCAACCACCGTCTCTATGGCCAACTGGCAGCCAGCGATCTCGTCATAGTCACCCCCCCGGGAGAGCAGGGCGAGGGCTGTTTCGGCCTTTTGGATGGTTAGGCGACCACGTTCTACCCGCCGGTGGAATGTTTCCTCGAGGGTCTGACGGGCGATGGTCAGAGCTTCGTCTGAGCAGTCGATCAGATGGGTGGCGTATCCCGCGCGGATCGAGACGTCGGCAATGCCGGTGCCCATGGCGCCGGCTCCGACGACGACAACCTTTTCGATCACCATGTCAGACGCGCCCCCAAGCGACCGCTCAGCTCGATTTCTCCAATTCCACCGTCAATTCCGGCAACGCCTGGAACAGATCAGCCACAAGGCCGTAATCGGCTACCTGAAAGATCGGGGCCTCCTCGTCCTTATTGATGGCGACGATAACCTTGCTGTCCTTCATTCCCGCAAGGTGCTGAATGGCACCGGATATCCCAACGGCGACGTACAGCTCAGGCGCCACAACTTTTCCGGTCTGTCCGACCTGGTAATCGTTGGGGACAAAGCCGGCATCGACTGCGGCTCGGGATGCGCCGACGGCCGCACCCAACCGGTCGGCCACAGTTTCCAGAAGGTGGAAATTCTCCCCGCTCTGCATGCCGCGCCCGCCGGAAATCACGACTCGGGCGCTCGTCAGCTCGGGTCGTTCGCTTTTGGTCAACTCCTGACCGATGAAGCGGGTGCCAGCCGGCGGTGGCGGTGCTTCCACCGACTCGATCGTCGCGGAGCCTCCGCTATCGCTGGCCTTTTCAAAGGCCGTAGTTCGCACGGTCATGATCTTGACCGGGTCGGCACTCTTGACCGTGGCGAGGGCATTGCCCGCGTAGATTGGGCGCACCACTGTGTCAGCGTCGATCACATCCGTGATGTCCGACAGCATCGCAACGTTCAAGAGGGCTGCCACCCGCGGCATCAGGTTTTTGCCGAAGGTCGTGGCCGCCGCCATGACGTGGGTATAACCGTCGGCAGTAAGCCCGACGATAAGTGGAGCCAGCGCTTCGGCAACGGGGTGGGCGAGCGTCGGGCTTTCGGCGAGGAGAACCTTGCTTACCCCGGCAATCTGTGCGGCCGCTTCGGCCACGGCCCGTCCGCTATCAGCGGCCACCAAGATATGAACTTCGCCGAGGGACGAGGCGGCAGTGACGGTGTTCAGAGTGCCCGGTTTGACGGCGCTGCCGTCGTGTTCGGCAATGATAAGCACGGCCATCGTCAGATCACCTTCGCTTCGTTTCTCAATTTTTCGACCAGCGCGCTGACGCTCTCGACCTTGATACCGGCCTCACGTTTTGCCGGCTCTTCCACCTTCACAGTGGTCAGGCGCGGAGCTACGTCCACACCCAGATCCCCTAGTGCCATGGTCTCGATGGGTTTCTTTTTGGCCTTCATGATGTTGGGGAGAGACGCATAACGCGGCGTGTTGAGGCGGAGATCGGCTGTGACCACCGTGGGCAGGTCGACACTGATCGTCTCTAGTCCCCCATCGATCTCTCGCACGACCTCTGCCGAGCCGTCGCTCACCGTCAGCTTGGACGCAAAGGCCGCTTGTGGCCACCCGAGTAGCGCCGACAGCATCTGGCCGGTCTGATTGGAATCATCGTCGATGGCCTGCTTGCCCAGGATGACGATGGACGGCGCCTCGCGGTCCACGATCGCCTTCAGCACCTTGGCAACGGCTAGCGGTTGCAGCTCCGACTCGGTCAGCACCAGAATCCCACGATCGGCGCCCATGGCGAGCGCGGTCCGAATGGTTTCCTGGCACGCCTGAACCCCCATGGAGATGGCCACGATCTCCGTAACGATGCCCACTTCTTTGAGCCGCACCGCTTCCTCGATGGCGATTTCGTCGAAGGGGTTCATGGACATTTTGACGTTGGCCGTCTCCACGCCCGAGTTGTCTGCCTTAACTCGGATTTTGACGGCGTAATCGATGACACGTTTGACGGCGACGAGGACCTTCATGCTTTGGATCCGTGCTTGTTGCCCGCAAAGTGCGTGTGCGGAGCCGGCACCAGACAGCCCGCACAGGCAAATTAATTACATTCTTCCAACAGCTTAATGACGTGTATCACGCACCCGCCATGTCGATAGAACGTAAGCGGGACGGACAGGAGGGTCAAGCTCCAGCGGCGCCACATCGCCGCTGTGGTCGGAGCTTCTCGGCTTCATCGACGGCGCCATCGCCCACTGTCGTGGTCGTCGTGGTGCGCGATCGGGAGTTCGCCGGGCGCGCCCAGGGGCTTTGGTTGCCCGAAAGGCGTTTGCGGGCGCTGTCAACGACGCAGCGAACGGCTTCCGGTGCCAGTTGATCGCGCTTCATCACCGCGTGGGTCACGGGATCGGCTAGCAAGTCTTCGATGGATGGTTCGGTGCCGGCCACGGACCAGCGGTTCTTCGGACGCTTCATTTATCCTCCCAGCCGCCTGCATGGCTGTGGTCGTCATCGGCAGGGTGCGCTTAATCGCCCATGCCCAATTGCCCGTTTTGGGGGTCGTTGTTCAGGCTCTCTCCAAATCCCTTAGGGGATATTGCGTAAATCGCGCCTCTGGAGTCGTCATGTCGAAAAAGAGACGGCGGCTATGGAGGGCCGCCGCTAGGTTGTCGAAAATGGCACGCCCAAAGGGCGAACTATCGCGAAGAGAACCAACGTGAACCTACCAAAGCGATTCTACCGAACCTAGCTGGGAAAGTTCCTTACGTATTTTCGCGTAATCCGCTCCACGGCGATTTGCGCCCCGGGGTCGGTGCGGTGCTCTGACCCGGGCGGGCGCCGTCGGCCATCCGGACAAGGTCCGGCAGGGAGCGTGCATCCAGCTTTTCCATGACGTTGCGACGATAGATTTCCACCGTGCGGTGGCTGATGCCGAGCTCCGAAGCCACGACCTTGTTAGAGGCGCCGCCCACGATCAACTCCATGACTTGGCGCTCGCGCGGGGTCAGCAGGCCGAGGCGCGCCTCGATTTTCATGCGCCTCGCCTCCGCGTCAGCGGTTTCCTCCGCGAGCTTCAGGGCCATTGAGATGCTGCTAAGCAAGATCTGGTCGTCAATCGGCTTTTGGATGAAATCGACCGCGCCTGCTTTAAGGGCGCGGGTTGCCATTGGGACATCGCCATGGCCGGTGACGAGGACGATTGGCAGGTTCCAGCCGGCCGCCTTCACGTGCTCCTGCAGCTCAAGCCCGCTCATCTTCGGGAGCCGGGCGTCGAGAACCAGGCAAGCGGGGATATCCGGCGAATAGCTGGCCAGGAACGTTTCAGCGTCCGCGAAAGCCTCCACGTGCAACTGGGCTGAGCGCAGCAGCAGGGACACGGCATCGCGGACGGCGTCGTCGTCCTCCACCAAGTAGACGCGCGACTCAAACAACATGGTGGTCTCCGTCTGGATCCGTAGTCTTCAGCGCGAAGGAGAACATGGCGCCACCCCCCCCGCTGCCCTCGATGTTGATGAACCAGAGCGTCCCGCCATGGTCACGGACGATGGACTGGCAGATGGCAAGACCGAGCCCAAGGCCGTCGGTCTTGCTGGTGACAAAGGGCTCGAACACCCGAGCGGCGATCCCACTCGGAACGCCCGGACCGGTGTCTCGCACCGCGACGATAACGCCGTCATCGCCACGGCCGCTGGCGGTTGAGAGCGTCACCTCTGCCTGGCGATCGACAACGCTCGCCGAGGCTTCGATGCTGTTCTGGATAAGGTTTAGGATCACCTGGCCAAGAGCCACCCGGTCGCCGAGGACGATGGCGCGGGCGGCAGCCAAGTCCAGGCTTACCGTCACCCCCTGGCGCGCGGCTTCGAGGGCGGCAAGCGCCGCGGCCTCGCGCGCGACCGCACTCACATCCACCAGTTCCCGGTCCGTTGCGCCCCTATTTAAAAACCGCCGAATGTTGCCGATGATATCGCCCGCGCGTTGCGCCTGCGCCGCAGCCTTGTCCATGGACACGGCCAAGTCCGGCCGCAGCTCGCCCCGTGCCGCCATCAGGCGCCGGCAAGCCTGGATATAGCTTAAAACGGCGCTCAGGGGTTGGTTGAGTTCATGGGCCAGCGTTGCGGCGACCTCGCCCATCGTGTTCAGGCGAAGCGCGCGTGACAGTTGCGCCTGCCGTTCCAGCGTGGTGCGTTCCGCCCGCTTGCGCTCCGATACATCGCGCACGAAGGCGATGCGGACGGCCCCTTCACTCAGCGCCACGGTCTCAACGGACACCTCGGCCGAAAAAGTGCTGCCGTCCATGCGTCGGGCGAGGGTTTCCCGGCGGATGGTCTGGTCGAGCTTCAGTCCCTGGCCGTCGCCAGCATCCTGTTCGGCCAATTCGGGCAGCAGCCGTTCGGCATTCTCACCGACGATGTCCGTCGCCGGGCTGGCGAACAATCGTTCTGCCGAGGCGTTGGCACTTTCGATCCGACCGTGGGGATCGATGGTCACGATAGCGTCAATGGAGGCGTCCAGCATGGTGCGCAGCCGGTTCTCGCGTTCGATCAGGTGGCGCTCGATGCGCCGCCGCTCGGCAATCTCTGCCTCCAACTCTTCGTTGACTTCGCGAATGGCCGCGGTCCGGACGCTCACCCGGCGTTCCAGATGGCTCAAGGAGGCTTGGAGTGCTTCCTCGGCCGCCTTCAGGTCCGAGACGTCTTCGCCGAGTACGAAGAAGCCCGCGACGTTACCGTCGGGTCCGAAGTCCGGAATATAGGTCGCACGAAAATGCCGCAGCCCGCCGTCCGGACGGAGCAACGTTGAGTCATACCGGACCGTTTCGCCCGCAAGGCAGCGGTCCATGTGCGCCGCCGCTCTCTGGTACGCGTCTTCGCCCAGGATGTCGCGAACGTGGTGTCCGGCTATGGACTGATGGGGCCGTTGAAACCAATCTCCATACGCTCGGTTGTTGAACCGATAGCGGCGGTTCGTATCCACATAGGCGATGCAGACGGGCAGCGCATCGATCAGAGCATCAAGCGCCGGGGTTGCGGGTGTCCACAAGTCCGACGAGTCCGAGGAGGCGATGGCCGGTTCCGGATCGAGCGCCATGATGCGACTCTAAGCTGAGGGCGCGTCGACCTTCAACGGCTTCATGGTCGTTCCGACGCATTAGGCTGTACGGACGCGTGCTCGCCTTTGCGACCGCCATGCTCAGCGGTTGCTGCCCGGAACCCACAACACGTCGGCGTCGCCGCGATCGTTGACATGGCGCGCCAACACGAACAGCAGGTCGGACAAGCGGTTCAGATAGCGTAGCGAGGGCTGATGGATCGGCTCTGCTTCGATGAAGGATGCAACAAGCCGCTCGGCCCGGCGCACGGTCGTGCGTGCCAGATGCAGGTAGGCCGCTGCCGGGCTGCCACCGGGAAGAATGAACGACGTCAGGGGTGCGAGGTCGGCATTGAAGTGGTCGATCTCCGCCTCGAGCCGTTCAATCTGGCTGTCGACAATGCGAAGTGCGCCCTCGGATTTGCGGCCCTCGCCAGGCGTGCAGAGGTCGGCGCCCAGGTCGAACAGGTCGTTCTGAATGCGGGCCAGAATGGCGTCGGTGTCACCGGTGGTGTGGAGCCGCGCCAGTCCGAGGACCGCGTTGGCTTCTTCCACGGTCCCGTAGGCGTCCACGCGGGTCTCGTGCTTGGCCACCCGGCTGCCGTCGCCAAGCGAGGTCTGGCCGGCGTCACCCCCGCGGGTGTAGATTTTCGTGAGCGATACCATGTCTACTCCCTTGACGGCGGACCTGTGTCCAGCTTGTCGCCGCGCAGCATACGCTGCCCTCACCCCTTGGGCAATGTTGCGTACGCTGGCGGTCTGGCCGTCACGGGTCACGCAGGGCAGCGGATAACTGTGAAGAGAGCGAACCTTGGCACCGACTCGTCTGCTACGCTACGCCTGTTCGTCAATGGACGAATTGGGAAAAAACCAGAAACATACCTACGCGAGCCAGTTTGCGCTCAGTATCTATCCGAAAAACTCCATATATTCGTTTATTCCCAAAAATGCCTGCTCGACCATGCGCCTCACGATCGGGATAGTTAATGGGTGTATTCCATCTGCAGACTATGTAAATTGGATTCACAACAATAATCGCACATTTGTTGCAACTCTAAGGGAGTTGGTAACAGCGGATTACACATTTGTGATTTTGCGGTGCCCGTTTTCGCGGGTCGCGAGTACGTTCTTGGATAAGATCGTCACTGTAAAAGAAATTTCTATGCAATTGTGCTGGCTTAGCGGGCGACGGTTTGATCCGGAAGGAATGACCTTTCGAGAGTTTGTAGATCTATTAAAAGTTCCGGAGTTACTCAACTCCAATATCCATTGGCGACCACAATTGGATTTTTTAGTCTACGAGTTCTATGATGATTTTTTTCAAGTTGAGAGTTTTTCCCAAGTAACCGATAAGTTAGCCAAAAAAATTGGGCTCGAAATTACCGACGCGCGGGGTTTAACGAAGCATGGTCTTGATGGCCTGTCCCTGAATTCCAGCGATTTTTTTGGCGATACTTCTAGGCAGGTGCTCGAAAACATGAAGATCGGCGGCGAAAGCCCGGACCCGCGTGCCCTCTATGACGACGACATCATTGAAGCCGTCAAGACCATCTATGCCGATGACATTCGCTACTACACAGAGCTGTTCGGTCCAGAGCGTCTGTTGTTCAAATAGGCCGGCAAGCGCCTAACGCATCACGAGTTGTGAAAGTTAAAATTCCATTTGTCCCGGAAGGGACGCGCTAGTGCTTGCTGAGCAACATGATCACCGCAAACAGCGCGATGGCAAGACCTTGCAAGATAACGCGCGCACTCATCAACTTGGTGCCAAGGTGGCGATCGGTGCGGCTGCCGAAGGCAAACGAGAAGATGCCTGCGAACAGTACGCCTACCACCAGAACCATCGTGATGGCAAGCAGATAGGGGAGAACACCATTCATCTCGGTTATATAAGGTCCCGCCGGCTCCCTTGTCTCCCCATTTTTCTAGAAGCCCAGCGGGATTTGCACGGCATTTCGCATCCGCATCACCGGGGGACAGGCGCAACGGCGGTCCCAAGCCGCCGTCATAAGCCTGGTCGACGCGTGTCCGGTTGCGCTCAGGTCCGCTGCGACAACAAGCCGCGCGCCACCACGTGGGCCTGGATCTCCGCCGCACCCTCGAACACGTTGAGAATGCGGGCATCACACAGCACGCGGGAGATCGGATACTCGATGGCGTAGCCATTGCCGCCATGGATCTGGACCGCATTGTCGGCGTTGGCCCATGCCACCCGGGCCCCCAACAACTTGGCGAAGCCCGCCTCGATGTCGCAGCGCTGTTCCAGGTCTTTTTGCCGGGCCGAGTCGTAGGTCAACTGCCGGGCAATCATCGTCTCCACCGCCATCCACGCCAACTTACCGTAAACGCGGGGGAAGTTGACGATCGCCTGGCCGAATTGGATACGCTCCTGGGCGTAGCGCAAGCCAAGCTCCATGGCGTTTTGGGCAACGCCGACGGCACGCGCGGCCGTCTGAATTCGTGCCCCCTCGAAGGTGGCCATCAGTTGCTTGAAGCCGTTGCCTTCCGAACGGCCGAGTAGATTGTCGGCGTTGACCTCGAAATTATCGAACGCGATCTCATACTCCTTCATGCCGCGGTATCCGAGCACTTCAATTTCGCCGCCGGTCATGCCGTCTGCGGGAAACGGATTTTCGTCCGTGCCGCGGGGTTTCTCAGCCAGGAACATACTGAGGCCCTTGTAGCCGTTCGTGTCCGGGTCGGTGCGGGCAAGCAGAGTCATGAGGTCCGTGCGGGCCGCGTGCGTGATCCATGTCTTGTTGCCCGTAACCCGATAGGCGTCGCCGTCGCGCACCGCCCGGGTTCGGAGCGATCCCAGGTCCGAGCCCGTGTTCGGCTCCGTGAACACTGCGGTCGGCAAGATCTCGCCTGCGGCCAGCCTGGGCAGGAAGTGGGCCTTCTGATCGTCGGTGCCGCCGAGCCGGATCAGCTCCGCCGCGATCTCCGCCCGGGTGCCGAGGGAGCCGACGCCGATATAGGCCCGACTCAACTCCTCGGTAACGACGCACATGGCCATCTTGCCCATGCCGAGGCCGCCGAATTCCTCAGGGATGGTCAGGCCGAACACGCCCAGTTCAGCCATCGCCTCAATGATGGCCAGCGGGATCAGTTCGTCCCGCTCATGCCAGCCGTGGGCGTCGGGAACAACCTTCTCCTCGCTCCACCGCCGGAACTGGTCCGCGATCATCGCCATGTCCTCGTCGAGCCCGTAATCGCCGAAGTGACCGTCGGCGATGATCTCGGCGATGCGCTTGCGTGCGGCGTCCGTGTTGCCGTCGCGGATCAAGGTGGCGACGGTCGGCGTGTAAAATCCATGCAATACGTCGTCGCCGACCCCCATGTCGTAGGGCCGGACGATCTCGCCCTGAGCCATGGGAACACCACCGGCCATTTGGGCGAGATACTCGCCGAAGCCGCACTGCAAGATCAGCCGCTCCACCTCGCCCAAGCGCCCCTCACCGTCCAGTCGCTCGGCCCAGGCCAGTAACGCGCGGAGCGCCGAGGCATACGTGGCGTACCATGCGTAGCCGTGGGCGGCGAACTGGTGGGCATCGACCAAATCAGAATCGATCCGGCCTTCGTGCACGACCAGCCGGGATACCTCCTTGCGGACTTCCACCAGAAGGTGCTGGGTCGCGTTGTAGGCCTCTAGGCAGGTGGGGATCAGGTCGGGAAGCTGAATGGTCTGCGCCTGTTTCAGGGGGGCATCCATGATCGCGTCTCCATCAAACGGCAAAGCGGGGCCGGATTGTTCCGGCCCCGCTTGCGCATCTCGCGGTTATACATCAAAGGCTGCGCGGCCGCCGAACAATCATCTAACTATTGATGTGACGGCAGCCACGGTCGAAGACAAGTCGAACCTGGCCGGTCAGTCCGCTGCCATCGCCTTTCGCACGATGTCCGTCATCGACACAATGCCCAAAGGCCGGTCGCCTTCCGTCACCACCAGGCGATGAATGCGTTGGCGAAGCATATAATTAACAGCCTTGTGCATGGGCGTATCCGCTTCGACGGTGGCGCAGCCCTTGGTCATCCATTCACTGACCTTAAACTGCTTGGCATCGTTGAGCGCGTGGCCGTGGCGGGCGATGACGATATCGGTTTGCGAGAGCACGCCCACCGCCTTGTCCCCGTCCAGCACCACCAGGGCATGGATGTCATGGTCGATCATCTTCTTGGCGGCGTCATGCAGATTGTCGTCGGGACTGCAGGAGATGATCCCCGGGCTCATGCGCTCGCGCACGATCACGCCATCGTCGACGATGACGATCTCTTCCGCATCAGAGCCGACATCCGCCAGTGGTGCCGACAGCGGATACGGGTGCGGCGTGTCATGGACATCGCCCTTGGGCAAATGGGCTTCGACCGTTGCCGACGGCGCTTCCGCTGATACTCCAAGCCCGAACGTGGGGGCGCCGACGAGCACGGCCATGTTGCCGTGAGGATGCTGGTTGTCATGCATCAGCTGGTGGGCCACGGGCAGCTCGTCATAGGGGAACGCCCGCGACATGCACGGGTTGAGGCCGCCCGCTTCCGCCAGCTTGTTCATGGCGTAGGACTGCTCGTCATTGGCGAAGTGGGAACCTTGGACGCGTTTTTGCCGCATCCAAAGGTAGCGCAAATCGACGGTGGCATTGTAGCCGGTGGTGCCGGCGCAGATCACGACCATCCCGCCCGTCTCACACACGAACATCGAGGTGGGGATGGTGGACTCGCCCGGGTGCTCGAAAACGTGCGTCGGTGAGCGCTTTTCGCCGAGTACATCCCAGATGGCAGCGCCGAAGGCGCGCACGCCCTTCAACCAGGTGGCATAGCCGACATTGTCCTTCCAATGCGGCAGCATCCCCCAGTGATCGAAGTTCTTGCGGTTGATGCAGCCCTTGGCGCCGAGCGCGAGGCAATAGTCGATCTTGTCTTCGCCGGAGATGACCGCGATCGGGATGGCGCCCGATGCTTTGACAATCTGGATCGCCATGGAGCCGAGACCGCCGGCACCGCCCCAAATCAGAACCGGATCACCCGGCTTCATCGCGTGTTCGGGCCAGCCGTGCAGCATGCGCCAGGCCGTGGCCGCCACCAGCACATAGGAGGATGCTTCTTCCCAGTTCATGTGCTTGGGCTTGGGCATGCATTGATGAGCTTGCACGTTGGTGAACTGTGCGAAGCTGCCGTAGTTTGTTTCGTAGCCCCAAATGCGGAACGTTGGTGAGTACATCGGATCACCGCCGGCCGCCACGAACGGACAGTTGCGGCTCCATTTTCCGCAGTGGATGACAACCTCGTCGCCGACCTTGACGTTGGTGACGTCCTTGCCAACGGCGTAGACAATGCCCGACGCGTCCGAGCCGCCGATATGGAAGTCCTCCGGCTCGCCTTGCTTGTTGCGAGTCTTGATGACGTCGACGGGAATGCCGAGACCGGCCCAAACGTTGTTATAGTTGATGCCGGCCGCCATCACGTAGACTAGGCACTCGTCATCCTTGATCGGCGGGACATCGACAACTTCTTTCTGAAATGCCGTCATCGGTTGACCGAACCGCTCCGCGCGGATCAGCCACGCATTCATCTTCGGCGGAACCTCACCGAGAGGCGGTGCGTCGCCAATGTCATAAAGCTCTTTTGCCATCCTGGGTTTTCCTCCCCGAGTTACACCAATGCCATCGCCCCTTGCGCGGGCATGACGACCGGACCTGGTCCTGACGACGTCAGTCGCCAGCGACTTCGACGTGACCGCCGGCCCGCCGTGCGGCGTTTCCGGCGCGGACACCCGGTGTTACATGCAAACAGGACATCCCATATCCAATAAATGCCCTGGTGCAGTGATCGGAAAAAACACCGTGAACCGCGCCAAGCACGCGAAGGTTAACCCCAGTCCTTGGACTGTTCGTTGTAGCCCGTTGAGCCTTTCTTCGCAATGCACAATTTGCTACACTGACCGTGGTTTATCAAATTAAGAGTTGTTTTTCAGGTGGTTGGACGCCGCGGTTGCGGTCGCGCCGGGCGCTGAGGAGGGAGCGAAATGAACAATACTTTAGCGAGCGCAGCACAATCGAGAGAGCGGGATCGTCCTTGGCTGATCAGGACCTATTCCGGCTACGCGTCCGCCAAGGAGTCCAACGCCCTCTACCGCAAGAACCTGGCGAGGGGCCAAACGGGCTTATCCATCGCTTTCGATTTGCCGACCCAAACCGGCTACGACTCCGACCACGTCTTGGCCCGCGGCGAGGTCGGCAAGGTTGGTGTGCCCGTCTGCCATCTGGGTGATATGGACACGCTCCTGGACGGCATTCCGCTCGATAAGATGAACACCTCCATGACGATCAACGCGCCGGCCGCGTGGTTGATGTCGCTCTACATCGCGGTTGCCGAGACGCGAGGCATCGCGCGCAGCGCCCTCTCCGGGACCACCCAAAACGACGTCATCAAGGAGTATTTGTCTCGGGGCACGTACATCTTTCCACCGGCCCCCTCCATGCGCCTGACTGCCGACACGATCGCTTTCACCTATCGTGAAGTGCCCAAGTGGAACCCCATGAACGTCTGCTCCTATCACCTTCAGGAGGCGGGGGCGACGCCGGTGCAGGAGTTGGCCTATGCCTTGGCCACGGCCTTTGCCGTTCTCGATGCCGTCAAGGCGTCGGGGCAAGTGCCGCCGGAGGACATGCCCGAGGTCGTGGGCCGGATCAGCTTCTTCTGTAATGCCGGAATCCGCTTCATCACAGAGCTGTGTAAGATGCGGGCGTTCACCGAGTTGTGGGATGAGATGACAGAGGAGCGCTACGGCGTCGAGGATCCAAAACTCCGTCGTTTCCGTTATGGAGTTCAGGTCAACTCGCTCGGTTTGACCGAGCAGCAGCCAGAAAACAACGTTTATCGCATCTTGCTCGAAATGCTTGCCGTTGTGCTGTCTAAGTCGGCTCGGGCGCGTGCGGTTCAACTGCCGGCGTGGAATGAGGCCCTCGGCCTCCCGCGGCCGTGGGATCAGCAGTGGTCCCTCCGGCTGCAGCAGATCGTCGCCTTTGAAACCGACCTGCTCGACTATGACGACCTTTTTGACGGCTCCCGGGTCGTCGCTGAGACTGTTGAGCAGTTGAAGTATCAGGCCCGCGAAGAGTTGACGCGCGTCGACGAGATCGGCGGCGCCGTGGCTGCCGTCGAGGCCAGCTACATGAAGCAGCGCCTGGTTGAGTCCAACGCGCGGCGCCTGGCAGCCATCGAGGCCGGTGAGCAAACGGTCGTGGGTGTTAACAAGTTTGCCGAGGGCGAGACGTCGCCACTGGGTGCTGGTGAGGGGACGATCTTTACCGTCGACCAGCGTGCCGAAGCCGAGCAGATCGCGAGCCTGGTTGCGTGGCGGGAAAGCCGGGACTCGGCCAAAGCCGAAGCCGCGCTTGCCGAGCTGATCGCCGCGGCGCGGGAGGGACGCAACATCATGGAGCCTTCCATCGCCTGCGCACACGCCGGGGTCACCACCGGCGAATGGGCGGGCGCGTTGCGGGAGATCTTCGGCGAGTACCGAGCGCCCACGGGGGTCAGCCAGGCCGCCGTCACCACCGATGCCCAAGCGCTTCAGACCGTCCGCAACAAGACCAAGTTGCTTTCGGACCGGCTCGGCCGACGGATCAAAATCCTGGTCGGCAAGCCGGGCCTGGACGGCCACTCCAACGGCGCCGAGCAGATCGCGCTTCGCGCCCGCGACGCCGGCATGGAGGTCGTGTACGAGGGCATTCGCCTTACCCCGCAGCAGATCGTCGATGCGTCCCTGGACGAAGGGGTCCATGTCATCGGCCTGTCCATTCTGTCCGGCTCCCACGTGCCGCTGGTCACTGAGGTGATGGATTTGCTGCGGGCGGCGGACATGGCCGATGTGCCGGTCGTGGTTGGCGGCATCATTCCGCCGGAGGACGCGGAAACGCTGATGGCGGCCGGGGTCGCGCGGGTCTACACCCCGAAGGACTTCGACCTGAATGCGATTATTTCGGATATTGTTGACGTGATCGCCGGAGCATCCACCGCTGCTGCGTGACGGTTTGTGGTCGCGGCGCCTCCGTCGGCCGATGACGGGCTGAGCGGTAGCCAGCGGGCACCGGCTCATCCGCCGCCGCGGCAATAGGCGCGGACCGGCTCGCTGCCCGGTGCGACGACAGGAATGGGGAAGGCTTCGTCCAGGTTGCAGGACCGGGGCTTGATCACGGGGCGAAGCGCCCGCGCCAGGTGGCAGACCATGCCCTCGCAATAGTCCGGCGCGATGCCAGCCCAGGTGACGAACAGGCCACCGTTGGCCTCATAGGACATGATCACCGGATCGGCCATGGCCGCCAACAGCGCCTCGCCCAGGTCGCTGGCATGGTCCACGTAGATCCAGGCTGGCGCCACTCCCGCATGCCAAATGACGAAAATGCCGCTCTCCCCGGCCAGCCCCACTCGGTCCGGCTCCAAGAAAACCAGCCTCTGGTACCGGCCCGACGCCGAGCGCGCCCAGTTGGGATCGAAGCGCGGGGCGACCACGTGGCGATGGGTTGATTTGGACCGCACCGAGTCTCGTCCTTATCCTGACGACGTCGGCCGCACTGAGGAGCAACGCGGCAGCACCGCTTCCAGTGTGGTGCCACGGCCGTTGACGTTTCGTTGACGACGCCACCAGTAAGCGCAAAACCACGACCTGGTGCTGAAATCAGCTCGCGGCATCGGGGAATCGCGGGGACATTTGGGGTACTTAGATCGACCGCTCGGTCCAGGCCAGTCGCGGCGATCTACCTGGTTCTTGCGTCCCGGCGCCGGCCTTAACGCCCTGTTTTTAAACCGAACGGTTGTCAGCAAGTGATCGAAGCGGCGAGTGTCGGAACCGCGCGAGTCGTGCACGCAGCGGACCTGTTGTATCCTTGGCGGCGGAAGGAAAGGTTTGTATACTAAGGCCAGAATTTGGGGATGCTCATGGTCGCTTCGCGCAAAGACGAACTCGTCGACACCGCCCTCGACCTGTTTTACCAGAACGGGTTTCACGCCACCGGCATCGACCGCATTCTCGGATCGGCCGGCATCGCTAAAATGACACTCTATAAGCACTTCCGGTCCAAGGATGCCCTCATCGTGGCTGCCTTGGAGCGCCGTGATGAGCGTTTTCGGGACTGGTTTCGCGCAGCCGTGGAAGCGCGGGCGCGCTCACCGAAGAAGCGCTTGCTCGCCGTGTTCGACACGCTGGAGGACTGGTTTACGGCCAGTGGTTTTCAGGGTTGCATGTTCATCAACGCCGCCGCCGAGTATGCGGACCGTGCGGATCCGGTCCATGTCACCGCGGCCGCCCACAAAACGGCCATGCGCGAGTACTTCAAGGAGTTGGCGGAGGCCGCCGGTGCCGATGATCCGGCTGACCTGTCGGAGCAGTTGGCACTGCTGGTGGAGGGCGCGACTGTCACCGCCCATATCTCCGGTCGGGCCGAGGCCGCCAGGCGCGCCCGCCGGGTCGCCAAGGTGTTGATCAAGAACGCCGGCGTGTGATGGATTGCGCGTACGGCTGATCTCCGCCGACGACAGCGGTTTGCAGCCTGATATAGGTTTTGGGGACTTCTTCAAAGGGGAAGGGGACGCACGTGTTCGGCATCGAATTCAGCATTGTCGGCATCATTTCGCTGATTTTGGCCATTTGGGCCATCATCCAGACCATCAACAGCGACGCGTCCACCGGCGCTAAGGTGCTGTGGGTGGTGATCGTGCTGATCATGCCGCTTCTGGGTTTCGTCTTATGGTTTTTCTTCGGCCCGAAAGCGAACCGGTAAACGGACCCTTGATTGTGGAAAAGCTGTTTTTTTCGCCTTAGGAAGAAGCGCCTATGAGCAAGTTTTGTTGCGTTCTAAACTGTTTCACGTGAAACACTTTTGAATGCGTTTAAGTCGTATTCTCAAAAAGCATCAAGTACGAGATGTATCCCTCCGGTGCTTCGGCGCGGGATCGGCCATCGGCTGCCCATGCCGTGTCCGCACGGTTAGCCGCCTTTGCGTTCCAGCCACATGTCTTTTTCGGACTTCACCAGTCGACCATCGGAATTTTCGTAGATGGGAATGGCGAAGCCAATCTTGGCCGCCAATGTACGACTGTCGATCCCCGCCACGTCGGCGATTTTCTGAGCCCATTTGGCGCAGTTATAGCCAGCGGCGCCGACGAAGTTGAAGCCGGGCGGACTTTCCTGGTCTTTGCGAGCCTGTTCGATGGCGGCCCAGCCCTTGTCAAATGGCACGGCCCAGCTCTTGTAGTAGACCTTCATCTTGTCCATCTGACGGTCGGACGACTGGGCGGAAATCTCCTCGAGCGCCTTGACGGGCTCGGCGTTCGGTCGATCTGCGCCGCGAGCGATGACACCCGGCACCCGCATCACGGAGACCCGCGTCAGACCCGCGGACGTCCGCGTGTCTGCGGAAGACTGGTCTTCATCGGCCCGTTGCGGAAACAGGTGAAACAATCGATGGCAGCGAAATGGGGTGCCGTTGGGCGGGTTGTGGCGCCACTCGAAAGCGATCAGCGAATGGCCGACGGTGAAGCTGTCCCACGCCAACAAGCTGATCACCATTTCCCCCTCCTTGAGGGGATAGCCCGAATAGCGGCTGCGAAGTGGATTGTCCGGCTCTTGTTGCCAGGCGGTATCGGGATTGAGCGGGGTCGCACACATACGCCATCTCCGATGCTGTTTTTGATCTTGGAAGAACGGTTACGCGGTGCCGAATAAGGCCTGATTGTGGCCACACCGGCTCAGCGAACGCAAGCGCAAGGTGTGGGTTGACAGCGGCCACTGGCCCGCCGTGATCCGGACCGCCAGGCGATGCCCGGCCGGATCTTCGAAGCGAATTGCGTTCTTGCCTATCGAGACGAAATGGCGGCGATGCCGTTTAGAACCTGTTTCTTGGCGGCGTTGCTTGACTGACAGGTTCGCGTCGCCAGCGCGCCGACACTAATCTCTCAGCGCTATAATCCGTTCACACAGACGGTCCAGTTCGTCCTCCGTGTTGTAGCAATGAACGGAGGCGCGCAGGACGCCCGAGAGGCCCCGGCGGTCCAGGTCGATGCGGGCGTGACTTGCCGGTGACACGGAGAGATTGACGCCCTCGGCCCGAAGCGTCGCGACGATGTTCGCCGGATCCCAGCCATTCTTGGTGAACGTGACGATTCCACTGTCGCTGTCCTCCGGATCGCGGACCAAGACGCCTTGGATATCCTGCAACGCAGCCCGCAGGCGCGCCCCCAATGAACGGATTCGTGTCGAGATGGCTTCCAGGCCGACCTCGTGCGCGTAGTCGACGGCCCGTGCGAGGCCAAGGCGGCCGGCAATGAACCCCTCCCAGGTCTCGAACCGCCGGGCGTCTGTGCGGAGCTCGTAGGTCGCGGGTGTGGTCCACGTGGCGGATTGCAGGTCGATGAACGGCGGTTCCAGGATTTCGATCACGTCCTCGCGGACATAGAGAAACCCCGTCCCGCGCGGCCCGCGCAGGAACTTGCGCCCGGTGCCGGACAGCATGTCACAGCAGATGGCCTGGACATCCAGGGGCAGCTGGCCCGCGGACTGGCACGCATCGAGGAGGTAGAGGACGCCGTGGCGCCTGGCGACCTGGCCAATGGCGGCGGCCGGGTTGATGACGCCGGTGTGGCTCGGCACGTGGGTGATGGCGATGAGCTTGACGCGAGGATCGAGCATGGCCTCCAGGGCAGACACATCCACCTGCCCGCCGCCGGTGCTGGGCACCACCCGGATCTCGACGCCGAACCGGCGCGCGACCTGGAGGAAGGCCAACATGTTGCTGGCATACTCCATCTCTCCGGTCACGATGCAATCGCCCGGCTGCCAGGGCAGGGCGTAGAACGCCATGTCCCAGGCGCGCGTGGCATTCTCCACGAAGGCAATCTCATGCGGCCGAGCGTTTAAGAGGGCTGCCAAGCTGGTGTAGAAGCCGTTCAGCGCTTCGGAGGCGGCGGCCTGCGCTTCGTATCCACCCATGGTGCGCTCGCGCTCCAGGTGAGCGACCACCGTGTCGAACACGCATTGTGGCGGAAGCGATGCGCCCGCATTGTTGAGGTGGACGACGTGGTTTGAGCCGGGCGTGTCGGCCCGAAGGCGATCAATGTCGAGGCCGGTCATGACGGGGGCGCAAGCTCATCGGGACAACGTGGATTCGCGCCGGTCAAATCGCTTCGAGACAATGGATGCTGAAAAGATCGCGTGGATCGGTCAAGATCAGGGCCTCGCGAAAACCGGCCTCTGTAGCGATGGCCTCGAACGCTGCCACCGTGTATTTGTACGAATTTTCAGTGTGGATCGTTTCCCCCGCTTCAAAACGTACCGGCTCCCCCGCAACCGTGACCCCGTGGTCTCGCAGGCTCTCCAGGTGCATCTCAATGCGGCCTTCCTCGCCGTCGAAATGGGCGCGATGGGCGAAGTCCCGCAACTCAAACGTCCCCGCCAGTTCGCGATTGATGCGGCGCAGGAGATTGAGGTTGAAGGCCGCCGTGACGCCCTCGGCGTCATTGTAGGCGGCCTCCAGCACGGCCTGGTCTTTTTTCAGATCAACGCCAATAACCAGGAAGGCGCCGGAACCGAGCGTCCGAGCGGCCGTCTTGAGAAAGGTCACCGCTTCATCGGGCGTCAGGTTGCCGATGGTGGAGCCGGGGAAGAAACCGATGCGCGGGCCCGCCGGGACGACGCTGTTCAGCTCGACGGGTTGGGTAAAATCGGCACAGACCGCCGCAACGCGGATCGCCGGGTGCTCCCGGGCAAAACTCTCGGCGTTGTCCAGCAAATGGGTCCGAGAGATGTCGATGGGAACGTGGCACTGGGGCGAACGCAAGGCGCGGACAAGACAGCGGATTTTCTTCGCGGAACCACTGCCGAACTCGATCACAGACGCCCCGGCCGGTAAGAGCGCGCCGAGCGCGTCTGCGTTACCGGTCAGGATCTCGATCTCGGTTCGCGTGGGATAGTATTCCGGCAGGGCGCAAATGCGCTCGAACAGGCGCGAGCCGGTCTCGTCATAAAAGAACTTGCTGGGAATCCGCTTTCGCGGCGACGCCAGTCCGGTCAGCACCTCGTCGCGGAAGTCCTCGATATGGGGCTCCAGATCGATGAAGGCGTCCAGGGCGCTTGCCGTCCGGTTCGGTGTCATGCCGCGTCCTCGGCCAAACGCAGGCCGGCGAACTGCCAGCGCTGGTGTGGGTAGAAGAAGTTACGGTAGGTGGCGCGAATATGATTATCGGGCGTCGCGCAGCAGCCGCCGCGCAGGACCATTTGGTTGCACATAAACTTGCCGTTGTATTCACCCACGGCCCCGGCTGCCGCGCGAAAGCCCGGATAGGGCGTGTAGGTGCTTTGTGTCCATTCCCAAACGTCGCCGTAGAGTTGCGCCAGTCCTTCGCCGGCACGCGGTGCCGGCGACGGTCGTAACAGGCCGGTTCCGAGCGTATTGCCGGAGGGCGGCTGGCGGCTCGCGACTACCTCCCACTCCGCTTCCGTCGGGAGGCGCCTGCCGGCCCAGCGGGCGAAGGCGTCGGCCTCGTAATAGCTCACATGACAAACGGGCGCGTGGGGGTCCACTGGCCGCAAGCCATGCAGGGTCATGACGTAGTGGCTGCCGTCGTCCTGCGTCGTCCAATAAAGCGGCGCCTGCCATCTCTCGGCCTGCACCGTCGCCCAGCCGTCCGAGAGCCAGAGCGTTGGCCGGCGATAGCCGTCATCGGCCATGAACGCAATCCACTCCCCATTCGTGGCCGGACGGGATGCCAAGCGAAAGGGATGGATCAGCAACTCGTGGCGCGGGCCTTCGTTGTCGAAGGCGAACGCCGTGCCGTCATGACCGATGCTGCAGATGCCGCCGTCGAAGTCGTGCCAAGTGAGCGGCGGGGCGGCGTCGCTTTTGGGTTGGTCGCCCTCCTCCTGGTAGGCCGGATTGAGGGGATTGCGGGAAAACAGG
Source organism: uncultured Rhodospirillaceae bacterium (assembly GCA_964619055.1). Classification (GTDB taxonomy): domain Bacteria; phylum Pseudomonadota; class Alphaproteobacteria; order Rhodospirillales; family Defluviicoccaceae; genus CAYVUM01. The sequence goes on along the minus strand of CAZUDB010000003.1, from coordinate 27,103 downwards.
TTGAGGATGTCCATGAGCAGAAGCTCCTGATGCTGCTGCTCATGGTGAATGCCAAGCTCAATCAGGCCGGCCACGGTTTGATCTGCGTTTTCGACATTGGCGGCCAGGAGCAGGTCCATGGCTCCATCGACGTGGTCGCGGTACGAGCGCACCGTGTCGACACTGGGGTGGGTCAGCATGCCGCGCTCAGCACGCGCATGCCGAGGGCCGGCCCCCTCATAATAGGAATTGAAAAGGTAGCCAAAGTGCTCATCGAACGCCCGGTAGCCGGGCGCGAACGACTGCAACAGGAAGGTTTCGAAAAACCACGTCGTGTGCGCCAAGTGCCATTTGGCCGGGCTGGCATCGGGCATCGACTGGACCACCTGATCCTCCGCCGAGAGCGGACGTGCTAGGTCTTCGGAGAGAGCGCGGGTCCGGTGAAACTGTTGGCGCAAACCGTCGTGGCTCGTGACCCTTAGGTCGCGCGCCTGCTGCGTGGTTGCGACGATTGCCATGACCTCCCCAAGTCGGTTCTGGGTACTTAATATTGATGCCACCGATTAGCACACGCGCTTGCAGCCTGTCACGATGGCATTGGGCGGCTTTTGCCAACGCAAACCAATCCAAGCGGAGCCTCCATTTCGCTCGTGCGCGACACCTGTTCAACCAGACCACTGCGTCTCTCGGCCGTTCGTCGAAGCGTGATGCTACCACGGCTGTCGGAGCCTGGATTTGGCACCACCGTTGTCGGTAAGAAGCGGCCGAGCCATTCGTCCGCGCCGGCTCACCACGTGATGAAACACCCAACGCAAGGCGTTTGCATGTAGACACAGGTTGCGCCCTGCGGATGAGTTTGGCTGGTCGTGATTGTGGTGGCCGCCGGTGTCGTTGGGACACTCCTGAATGCCGGGGCGGCGTTGTTGCCCGCGATTTGGACCATCGCCTCGCTTCCCGCCCGGTTCGCGCTAGTGCTGCCAGCGCTTATCGTGATTCCCTCGTTGATTGCCAAGGTCCTCCTGAGGGTCGGAGCACTCTGGGGCTTGGTCCTGGGCCTCAGTGCTGTCTACGCCATCGGGGCAACACTCACTTATGCCGTCCTCAACCGCCGGCTCGATCGTTCTTCGCTGGGTGGGGGGGGCTGAGCCTTAGTATCGCGCCTGTTGCTTGCGAATCTCCACCATCCGGTTGGACACCTCCAGCGCTTGCGCCAGCGTCTGAATGTCCTGCGCCTCAAGCAGATCGATCATACGCAAGAACACGGCGGCCGTGACCAGCGCATCGCCCAGCGCCGTGTGCCGCCCCTGGATTTGCACCCCGAACCGCTCGGCCACGGCGTCCAGCGTGTGTTGGCCGGTGTGGTCATGGACGAAGGCCGACAACAGCACCGTATCCAACACCGGGCTGTCGAAGCGAACGCCGGCGGCGTTCTGCTTCAGATGCAGGAACTTCATGTCGAAGGCCGCATTGTGGGCCACTAACACGGCATCGCCCACATATGCGTGGAACTGCGGCAGTACGTGGCTGATCGGCAGCTTATCCTTGACCATATCGTTAGAGATGCCGTGGAACTTGATGGAGGGCTTGGGGATCTCACGCCCTGGGTTGACCAGTTCACTAAAGGCCTCACCGGTGAGAATCCGGCCATTGAGAATGCGCACGCCCGCGATCGAGATGATTTCATCGCCATTGGACGGGGAGAGGCCCGTGGTCTCCGTATCGAACACGACGAATGTCAGATCGCGCAGGCGGCGATCCGCAATGGCTTGGGCGGCCGTACTGTTGGGCTTCAGGAGTTCGAAGTCGTAAAACTCCGGCCGCGACGGCAACTCGCGTGGGAGGCCCCGGGCTTGGTGCGAGCTCTTGACCGCCGGCGGCAGTGGCAGGCGGATACGGGCCGTGCTCGCGTCCACCGTTTCGCTCCACACTTCCGAGTCGTGGTGTTCCAAGACATCCCGGGCCGTCAGCATGCCGAGACGCTCGTCCGGGGCCTCGTCCAACCAGGCGTCCAGAACGGAGGAGGGGATTATCTCACCCTGCCAGCGGACGTCGATGTAGATGCGCTTCGGGCCGGAGGTGGCCTCCAGATCGAAGCTTGTTACACCGGTGCGGTCGGCGGTGCGGCGCAGGACGAGGTCCAATAGCTCGACGACGGTGTGGCTGTCGCAATGGAGCCAGACCGGAATGCCGGTCATGACGATGTCGTGGGAGCCCTCCTCGCGGAAGCGGCGAACAAGACAGTTAATCAAGTTGGCACTGTAGACGTCGCTCATGGGCCAGTTGCCCGTGATCAGTTCATGATACTCTTGGCCCAACTGCTCGAGGTGGCGAGATAGCGCCTCGCACTCCGTCGACAACACTCCTTCGAATGCGCGCCGCCCATCCTCGTCCAAGTGGGGATTGCTGGTGAGCGTCTCCGTTGCGGCCCTCAGGTTCGCCACGGGCCGGCGGAGACCGTCGACGGCGGCGCGCAGCAGCCGGTCCCGTTGGCCGAGCGTTGCGAGCTCCGCCGTCACGTCATCGAAGGTGACGACGTATCCCGTCGGCGTGACACCGTCGTCGCCCAAGATCAAGCCGACGCGGCCTTCCAGTGTGTAGCGACCGTCCGCCGTGGAACAGACAACGAGGGTGGAGAGGCCATGCTCGTGGGTCAGGTGTTGTTGGGCGGCCAGGCGGTAGGACAGCCGCTCGACGGCGTGGAGGAACGGTTGGCGGTTCATCACACTGAACAGCGGCCGGTCCAGCCCCAACTGGCCGGCGACATGCAGAATTTCCATAGCGCGCTGATTGTAAAGCAAGATGCGATGGTCCAGGTTGCAGACGATCACACCTTCGCGCAGGTCATGGAGCACCGCCTCCAGGCGTTGTCGCTGATCGTGGGACGCTTGAACGGCGGCCTCAACCTCGGCCGCGACGTTGGCTCGGGCTTGCTTCAGCGCTTCAGCCGTTTCCTGTGCGGCTTCCGTCAGAAAGTGGACGTAACCCTCGGATTCCAAGGTGATCTCGTGGCCAGGGTTGGCATGGGTGAGGGTTTGCAGATCGCGGGTCAGCGCCTGGATCGGCGCGACTAGATCGCCGTCAAACTTGGCCCAGGTCCAAACAATAACGCTAACGATGACGAAGCCGGCGCCTCCGCCATAAAGCACGATCGCTGGAACCGGGTTGTCGTTGATTCGCTCGGCGATGAGGTAAAGACCGCCGCCAAGGAAGACGGGAACTGACAGGGCCATTAGTGCAAAAAAAATCGCCACACGGTGTCGCAGGGTGAGGCGGTCGAGCATGATTTTGAACGTCTCCCAGGCGCGTTTTTATGCGTTTTGGACGCCTGGTCCGTTTGGGACCCATGAAGGATCGATCATCGGATTTCGTTAGGCGTCCCACCTTTGCTTAGCAACAATGTTTGAAAATTACCAGCGCGCGCACGTATAACTAACCAACGCGAACCCGGCCTGGCTATCAACGGGTCGATCTTGCGTTTTGCGCAACCGCGCCTGCCGTCTTTTGGGCAGGCCCAAAATAGGCTCAACCAGTGGGAGGCTGTCCTTAAATGTCCGAACAAAACGATTCAGCACAACGATACTGGAAGGCGAACATCCGACTCGTCGTCATCCTGCTCACCATCTGGGCTCTCGTGTCATATGGCTGCGGCATTCTCTTTCGTCCAGCCCTGGACGCGATGATCGATGTCGGCGGTATTGGGCTCGGCTTTTGGTTTGCCCAGCAAGGGTCCATGTTGGTGTTCCTCGTTCTTATTTTCGTTTACGCCTTCCAGATGAATAAACTGGATCGCGAATTCGACGTCCACGAAGACTAACATAAAAAAAGGGAGACGAATCCATGGACCTTAAGGTCTTAACCTATATTGTGGTGGGCGCGACTTTCGCCCTCTACTTTGCAATCGCAATCTGGTCGAGGGCGAGTACAACCGGTGAGTTCTATGCCGCAGGCCGCGGCGTTCACCCGGTCGCCAATGGTATGGCAACGGCTGCAGACTGGATGTCCGCAGCCTCATTCATTTCCATGGCAGGACTGATCGCCTTTCTCGGCTATGATGCCTCGTTGTTCTTGATGGGCTGGACCGGCGGCTACGTGCTGTTGGCTCTGCTGTTGGCGCCGTACTTGCGGAAATTTGGCAAGTACACGGTGCCGGAGTTCATTGGTGATCGTTATTACTCCCAGACAGCTCGCATCGTTGCGGTCATTTGTTTGATCGTCGCGTCCCTTACCTATGTGATCGGTCAGATGAAGGGCATCGGCGTAGCGTTCTCACGCTTCCTGGAGCTTGAGTACGAACTCGGTCTCTTCATTGGCATGGGCATCGTGTTCTTCTATGCGGTGTTGGGCGGCATGAAGGGCATCACCTACACCCAGATCGCCCAGTATTGCGTTCTGATCCTAGCCTACACGATCCCAGCTATCTTTATCTCACTGCAACTCACCGACAACCCGCTCCCGCAATTGGGCCTATGGAGTGAGACGTCGGGCGGCGAGCCTTTGCTCGTGAAGCTCAACCAAGTCGTGACGGATCTGGGCTTTGCCGAGTATACGTCGCAGAAGACTACCACCATCAACATGATGCTCTACACCTTCTCCCTGATGATCGGAACCGCGGGCTTGCCCCACGTGATCATCCGGTTCTTCACCGTGCCACGGGTCCGGGACGCCCGGGCATCCGCCGGTTGGGCGCTTGTGTTCATTGCCATTCTCTACACCACCGCTCCGGCCGTCGGTTCCATGGCCCGACTCAACCTGACCGACACGATTCAGATCGGTCCCGTTGGCTCACCCGATGGCAACTTGGTCTATGCGGACCGTCCGCAGTGGTTCAAGAACTGGGAAAAAACCGGTCTGCTCCAGTTCGAGGACAAGAACGGCGACGGTCGGATCCAGTACTACGACGACAAGAACCCCGCATTTGCCGAGAAGGCCGAATCATTCGGCTGGAAAGGCAACGAGATGATCAAGGTCGACCGGGACATCATGGTTCTGGCCAACCCGGAAATCGCACAGTTGCCGAACTGGGTGATCGCCCTGGTGGCTGCGGGCGGTCTTGCGGCGGCCTTGTCGACGGCGGCCGGATTGCTCCTCGCCATCTCCTCGGCCATCAGCCACGATCTGCTTAAGGGCATGTTCATGAAGGGCATCTCCGAAGGTGGCGAGTTGTGGGCGGCGCGAATAGCGATGGCTGGTTCCATCGCGGTGGCCGGCTACTTGGGCCTCAATCCACCCGGATTTGCGGCTCAGGTGGTGGCGTTGGCATTCGGCCTTGCGGCATCCTCCATCTTCCCGGCCCTGATGATGGGCATCTTCGCCAAGAAGGTGAACAACACGGGTGCCGTGTGCGGAATGCTGGCCGGCCTTGGCTCTACGCTGATCTACATCTTCTGGTTTAAGGGCTGGTTCTTCCTGCCCGGCACGGCCATGGCGCCAAACACGCCGGACAACTGGTTCCTGACCATTTCACCTGAAGCGTTCGGCGCCGTTGGTGCCCTCATCAACTTCGCCGTTGCCTTGATGGTATCGAAGGTGACGGCAGCACCACCGGAACATATCCAGCATCTGGTGGAGGATATCCGGGTGCCGAAAGGAGCCGGCGGCGCCGCTAGCCATTGATCGGCCGACCGTCGACGGTTACCGTTAAGTCTTGAGACTCGGACCCCGCGCTCAGTCGCGGGGTCCGTTTCCTCATCCGGGCCGCACCCGCCACGCCTTCAGCCTTTGGCGGAGACTTGAACCCGGACCGCGCATGTGCCGCCCCAATCCGGAGAGGATGCATGGACGTCGACGTTCGCGACATCCGCGACTTTCTGACCAACCACCATCCCTTCGACCTGCTGCCCCCCGATGTCCTTGCCGATCTGCCGCGCCGGGTCCAGGTGGAGACCTTCGTCCCTGGAACTGTCATCTTGGAGCCGGGGCAGGATAGCCGGCGTTTGGCCCTGGTGCGCCGGGGGGCCATCGAGATCCGAACACCACAAGGCCAGCTTCTGACGCATCTCAGCGAAGGCGAAGCCTTTGGCGTTCGCGCCTTGCTCGGTGACGGCAAGTCCTCCTACCGGGCCAGCGCCCTCGAGGACTCGGTCCTGTTCTTGATTGAGGAAGCGGACTTTCAGCGCCTGCGCCGGGGCTTTCCCGTGTTCGAGCAGTATTTTGCGCCCGTGGGTGGAGATCGTTTGCGTGGCGCCCAGCCAGCAGCCGTGGCCCATGACCGGGTCAACCTAATGGCCATGCGGGCCAGCGATCTCATGACGCCGGACCCGATCACGATTCAGCCCGGCGGCACCGTGCGCGAGGCTGCCCAGATCATGCGCGAGCATCGTATCTCCTGCCTGCCGGTGGTCCGGGGCGGCCAGTTGCTAGGGGTCATCACCAACGTCGATCTCCGCGATCGGGTCATCGCCGAGGACTTGGACGCCGCCTCGCAGGTGAGCGACGTCATGACGCCGGAGCCGATCACGCTTGCCTCCGACAGCCTCGGCTTCGATGCGCTGTTGACCATGACCCAGCGCAACATCAGCCATTTGCCGGTCATGGAGAATGGCGCGCTGGTGGGCGTCATCACCAATACCAACCTGGTGCGGCGCCAGGCCACGTCGGCGGTCTACATGGTCGGCGATATCTACAAGCGACAATCGGCGGACGCGTTGGCCGAGGTCGTAGGACAGATCCCGCAACTCCTGGTTCACCTGGTCGATGACGGCGCGTCGGCTCACAAGGTCGGCAACATCGTCACCAGCATTTGCGATGCCACCACCAGCCGGTTGCTGCAACTGGCGGAAGCACAGTTCGGCCCGCCGCCTGTTCCCTATCTGTGGCTTGCCAGCGGGTCGCAAGCCCGGCAGGAGCAAACGGGTGTTTCCGATCAGGACAATTGCCTGATCATCGACGACCGCTTCGACGAGAGCGATCACGGCCGCTATTTCGGACAGCTCGCCACGTTCGTTTGCGATGGGCTGAACGAGGCAGGCTACGTCTATTGCCCGGGCGAGATGATGGCGATGACGCCGAAGTGGCGAAAGCCACTGGCGCAGTGGCGGCGTTACTTCTTCAGCTGGATCGACGAGCCAGAGCCCATGGCCCAGATGCTGTCCAGTGTGCTGTTCGACATGCGGCCCATCGGTGGTGACAGCGGCCTCTATGACGAGTTGCAGCAGGTGACGCTGCAGAAGGCCCGCTCCAACAGCATTTTCATCGTCCATATGGTCAGCAACGCTCTGACTCACACGCCGCCGCTGGGCTTTTTCCGCAATTTCGTGTTGATCCGCGGCGGCCAGCACGACAGCCGGTTGGACCTGAAGCATAACGGTGTCGCCCCCATCGTCGATATCGCCCGCGTCTATGCGCTAAAGGCGGGCATCAAGCCCGTCAATACGCGTGAACGGCTGGTGGCGGAGATGGAGGCGGGGGCGTTGAGCGAAACCGGTGCACGCGACCTGATGGACGCTTTCGAGTTCATCGCGATGACGAGGCTCCGCCATCAAGTGACCCAGATCCGCGCCGGTGACAAGCCGGATAACTTCGTGGCGCCCGAGGACCTTTCCCGGTTCGACCGCAGCCACCTCAAAGATGCCTTCGTGGTCGTCAAGACCATGCAGTCCAGCATGGCCAACGCGCATCAAATCGGCGGACGTTAGCGGCGTCAACGCACCGGAAGGGGGAAAGGCGGGACGATGTTCCATCTGATTGCCGTGTTCGCGGTCGGCTTCGCCGCCGCCGGGTTCTTGATGCTCGGCGCACGCCTTACGGGTCGGCGGGCCGGTAAGGGCCTGATCCTGGTGGCGGCCGGCGTTACCATGATCAGCTACGCCATCTGGAGCGAGTACAGTTGGTATTCGCGCACCCGGGACGGACTGCCGGCGCGTGTCCAGGTGGTGGAGACCTTCGATGTCCGATCGCCGTTGCAGCCATGGACCTACCTGATCCCTCGCACCAACCGCTTCGTCGCCGTGGATACGGGCGCGATCCGAACAAACCCGGCCATGCCGGAAGGCCGGATGCTGGAGCTGATCCTGGTGGAGCGGCTCGAACCGACCCGCACGGTGCCGTTGCTCATCGACTGTAAGGGGGCTCGCCAAACGGAGATTGCCGCCGGCGGCGACTTCACGGACAACGGCCTGCCCAAGGACCCGAACTGGCGCCCGCTGCCCACCGCCGGCCCGCTCTACGGCCTCGTGTGTGCCGGCGGTGGCGGGTGAGAAGATCCGCAAAGCTTCAAATATGTATTGGACGGCCGGCGACGGCTAAGGCCGCTTCCTTCATGGCTTCGGCCAAGCCCGGGTGGCCGTGGCTGGTGAGCGCAACATCCTCCGCGGACGCGCCGAATTCCATCGCCAGCACCAGTTCCTGGATCAGGTCGCCCGCGGACGGGCCGATGATGTGGGCGCCGAGCAGGCGATCGGTCTTGGCATCGGCGAGCAACTTGACGAAGCCGTCCGTGTCCGCGTTGGTGCGGGCCCGTGAATTAGCGGTGAACGGGAATTTGCCGACTCGATAGTCAACCCCATCCGCCTTCAACTGCTCCTCGGTGCGCCCGCAAGAAGCCACCTCAGGCCATGTATAGACGACCCCGGGGATGGCATCGTAATTCAGGTGCGCGGTATGGCCGGCAATCAGCTCCATCACGGCGACGCCTTCCTCCTCCGCTTTATGGGCCAGCATCTTGCCGCCGATGACGTCTCCGATGGCGAAGATGCCCGCGACTTTTGTTTGATACTGGTCATCCACGGTCAGGAAGCCGCGGTTGTCCGTCTCTAGGCCCACGGTTTCCAGCCCCAGATCCGCCGTGTGCGGGCGCCGTCCGGCCGAGACCAGGACCACGTCAACCTCGGTCGTTTCGGCGCTTCCGCCTTTGACCGGCTCAACGGTGAGCGATACGCGATCGCCGGTGCGTGTGGCGGCCGTGACCTTGTGGCCCAGCTTGAACTCAAGGCCTTGGCGCTTGAGGATCCGTTGCATCTGCTTGCCGACCTCACCGTCCATGCCGGCCAGAATCTGGTCGAGGAATTCGACCACCGTCACCTTCGCGCCAAGCCGCTGCCACACCGAGCCCAGCTCAAGGCCAATGTAGCCGCCGCCGATGACCACCATCTCGGACGGAACCCGGTCGAGCGCCAATGCGCCCGTCGAGCTGACGACCCGTTCCTCATCAATGGTGATGCCGGGCAGCGTCGATACCTCCGAACCCGTTGCGAGAACGATGTTCTCGCACGTGAGGTCCTGGGGCTCGCCGCCGTTGGCGGGCTCAACGGTGATCCGGTCGGCGGCGGCGATGCGGCCGTGGCCCACGATGTAGTCCACGTTGTTTTTCTTGAACAGGAATTCGATACCTTTGGTGAGGTCCGCGACCACCTTGTCCTTGCGCGCCATCATGGTCGAAAGGTCCAGGCCCACATTGGCGACGGTGACGCCATGGTCCGCCAATTCGTCGGTGGCCATGTGGTAATGGTGGGAGGATTGCAGCAGCGCCTTGGAGGGGATGCAGCCGACATTCAAGCAGGTGCCGCCAAGCCGCCCACGCTGTTCGACGCAAGCGGTCCTAAGGCCCAATTGTGCGGCCCGGATCGCCCCCACATAGCCGGCCGGACCGCCACCGATCACCACCACGTCGTACCTGTCGCCCATGATGCCTGTTCTCCCTTAGTGGTGCGCGGTCGCGCCCTGCCGCGCACAGGTGTCATTACGACAATATGGGGCATTCGCTGGCTCTCGCGCCACCATCGCGATGATCCGAGAGTGTGGCTTCGGCCCTCCAAAGTGCCGTGCCGGCGCCTGCTTGACCCGCCACCAAAGGGCGAGCGTGATCCCGTACGGTTTGGCTTGACACGAAAGTTTCATGATCCGATACTGAAGTGGTGTTCAAGACAACGTGGAGAAAAAAGGATCGAGCTTACTCCACCTGGCGCGAACCGAGCTGCCGGCCCTCTGGCACCGGCAGCAGATCAAAAAGACCAGACTATGCCTCGACACAGTCGGGCGCGGAGACAACATGACCTCCGCTTTTCGAACCCCCGCCTGCCGTGAACCGGCGCCGCGCGGGGGTTCGTCGTTATTTTCAAACAGGTTCATGTTGTCGCCACCTTCACTTGCTCGGATCGACGGACAACTGCGACGTAATTGGTGGCGCATTGGGCTTGATTAACGCGTGGTCGGCATCACGAACGATGCGGCGGCGTGCGATCCGGACGGCCAGCGCGACGTAACGACCTTGTAACGCGTGTAGAACCGCACGCCCTCGGAGCCGTGGATGTGCTGGTCGCCAAACAACGATTGTTTCCAGCCACCGAAGCTGTGAAACGCCATCGGCACCGGGATCGCCACATTGACCCCGACCATTCCTGCCTGGATGCCGGTGGCAAAGGCGCGAGCCGTGTCGCCGTCGCGGGTGAACACCGCCGCTCCGTTGCCCATGGGATGGCCGTTGACGAGGCGCATCGCGGCCTCGAAGTCCGGTGCCCGAACCACGCACAATACAGGTCCGAAGATTTCGTCCTGATAGATCCCCATCTCCGGCGTGACGCGGTCGAACAGGCTGGCGCCAAGGAAGAACCCCTGCTCGTAGCCCTGGAGCGTTAGCCCGCGTCCGTCCACAAGCAGGTCTGCCCCCTCCTCAATCCCAAGGTCGATGTAACCGGCGACGCGGTCGCGATGGGTGCCCGTGATCAGGGGGCCCATTTCCGAGTCCGGGTCCAGGCCCGGCCCCACCTTCAAGGCCCGGGTGCGCGGGACCAGGCGCTCCAGCAACGGCTCGGCCGCTCCGGCGACGGCGACGGCAACGGAGACCGCCATGCAGCGTTCGCCCGCGGACCCGAAGGCAGCGCCCATCAGGGCATCCGTCGCCTGGTCCATATCCGCGTCGGGCAGCACCACCATGTGATTCTTGGCCCCGGCCAGGGCTTGGACTCTTTTACCGTGGCTGGTACCGGTGGTGTAGACGTGCCGGGCCACGGGGGTGGACCCGACGAAGCTGATGCCGGCGATGCGCGGGTCGGCAAGGAGCGCTTCCACCGCCTCATGATCGCCGTTGATGACGTTGAGCACCCCATCGGGAAGGCCAGACTCCCGCACCAGCTCGGCCACATGGAGCGCGCAGGACGGCACCTTCTCGGATGGCTTCAGGACAAACGTGTTGCCGCAGGCGATCGCCACCGGCCACATCCACATCGGCACCATGGCCGGGAAGTTGAACGGAGTGATGCCGGCACAGACGCCGAGCGGTTGGCGCAGAGACCAGGAATCCACCTCCCGCGCCACGCTTTCCGTGTACTCCCCCTTCAGCAGATGCGGGATGCCGCAGGCGAACTCCACTACCTCCAGGCCACGAGTCAGCTCGGCATCGGCGTCCGCCACGACCTTGCCGTGCTCGGCAACGATCGCGCGGACGAGGGCGTCGCGGTTGGCCTCCAGCATCGCCTTGATGCGGAACAGGATTCGTGCCCGCAAAAGCGGTGGGGTTGCGGCCCAGGCCGGAAATGCGGCCTCTGCAGCACCAACCGCCGCTTCCGCCTCCGCCTTCAGGGCCAACGGGACTTGCGCGTCGATGGCACCGGTCGCGGGATTGTGGACGTCGCCAAACCGATCGGAGCGGCCAGGCACAAAATGACCATTGATGAAGTGGTTCAGCCGCATCTTGCTCACAGTGTCCAGATCTTCAGAGGCGGGCCGGCGGCCGGTTACTCCGCTGGCTGTCCGGCCGGGCGCGGGCTTGACGGCCCCTGCGGCCCAGCCGTGGCAGGTTGGGTCAAAGGCCCATTGTCTGGGAAGCGTTCCGCCGCGTGGGCGGCGAATCCGGCGCCGGCCGTTTCGAAGGCGTTGTAGGCCACATTGGCACCCGCCTGAACGAGCTGCTCCGCCCGGTCCGGGTACTGCGCAAGGGCGGCGACGAAGCCGCTGAAGCCCTGGCTGCGGAGCTGCTCCAGGGCGTAGAGATTGGCTTGGTGCTCAGGCATGGCCAAGAGCACGGCCTGGACGCCGCTTTTCTGACAGCGCGCCCAGAAGGTGGGGTCGGTGGCGTCGCCTTGGATAACGGTTCGGCCTGCCTCGACGTGCTCGGCGACCTTCTCCGGCAGGGCTTCGATGCCGATCAGTTTTTTGCTTACGGCTTGGGCCAGATAGTCGTATGCGCCAGTGCCGATGCGGCCCATGCCGAAGATGGCGATCTCCGCGTCACCCGTGTCGAAGGTCTGCTCCTCCGGATGTCGGGTGGCGACCTCATAGCTCGCCAAGCGAGTTCGCGCCCGGCTGCAGAGGCTGTGCGCCATCCGGTTCAAGGGGGCGCCGACGATGAATGACAGCGACAGCGCGATCGCGATCGTGACCAGCCACGTGGGCTCGATCAGCCCCAGCGCAACGCCCACTCCACCGACAATTAATCCAAATTCGCTGTAATTGGCCAAAACGATGGACGACAACGCCGCCGTTCGGCCGCTCAAACTGAAGCGCGTGAGAAGATAGAAGAAGAGCGCCACCTTGAGCGGCACCAGAGCCACAAACAGCAACGCAACCAGCACGTTGTCGAGTCCGGGCAATTCAGCTAGGCCGATGTTGACGAAGAAGCCGACCAACAGCAGCTCCTTGAAGCCGAACAGCTTATCCGCAACTTCCGCAGCCTGCTTTTCGCTTGCCAGCAACATCCCAAAGATGAGAGCGCCAAGATCGGGTTTCAGGCCGACGGCCTGGAACCACTCCACGCCCAAGGCCAATGCCGCGAATAAACCGAACAGCGGCAGCAGCTCCCCATGGCCCACACGGCGAAGCATGAACACCAGCACCGGGCGAACGGCGAGCAGCGCAACCAGACTGAGGGCCCAAATTGACGGCAGCTTGCCGGAGGATGCCGTGAGGAAAACGACTGCAAACACGTCCTGCATAATCAGGATGCCGATGGCGGTGCGGGCATGGAGCGTCGCAAGCTCCCCTTTATCCTCCAGGATCTTGACGGCGAACACCGTGCTCGAGAAGGAGAGCGCAAAGGCAAGCAAAAACGCAGCCTTGGTATCCAGGCCGGCGAACGGGCCAAGCTGAAGAGCAGCCAACCCCAGGATCAGGAAGCCGAACACAACGGACGTGATGGCGGCATGCAGGAATGACGCTCCCCACACCTCCGGGCGAGCCAGTGTTTTTATCTTCAGCTTCAGGCCGATGGTGAACAACAGCAGCGTAACGCCCAAGTCGGACAGGTGATCGATGACTTCGTTCTTGGAGACGCCGAGGACGTTCAGCACGAAGCCAGCCAACAGAAACCCGATCAACGGGGGCAAGCCGATTTGCCGCGCGCCAAAGCCGAGGACGAAGGCAAGGCCAAGGGCGAACGTCCAGGCCTCAGTTATGGGAATAGACTGGATCACGGGAGGCTCCGTTGTCCCGTCGCGCGGCGCTTCCATCGCGCGATGCTTCGCGGTTTTGCCGCAGCGTAGCCGCTCACAGCCTCGGATCAATCCAATTCTGGCCGCACGCCGTCCTTCGACACGAATGTCCCTGATCCGATTGTTGGAGCCGCCTGCCAGGATTGACAGCAGGCTCCATGGCCCGTTAGGGTCTTGCACATGTATTGGGCGATTGGCCCGCAAGCTATTTTTTGCTTATTTATTGGGCATGTTGGCGGCGACGCGGACCGTCGGCGCTGATGCTATGGAGGTTCGCCGATGGATCAATCGCCCGGGTTCAGCGATAACACGGCTGCTCCGTTCATCACCGATACCGGCCGTGCAACGCTGATTCATGACGCTTTGCAAGCCGTTTACGCCAAGTGCCTGCCGCTCAACCATGGTGCGGTTGCGGACTATATTCCCGAATTGGCCGCGGTCGATCCGGATCAGTTTGGTATCTGCATCGCCACGGCCGATGGCGCCATCTACGAGGCCGGCGACAGCCAAGCGTCGTTTACAATTCAGTCCATTTCCAAGGCCTTCGTTTACGGCTTGGCCCTGGAAGGGCTGGGACGCGATCCAGTTTTGGGCCACGTTGGTGTGGAGCCCAGCGGCGAGCCGTTCAACGCCATCGAATTCGACCAGCGCAGCAACCGGCCCTTCAACCCCATGGTGAATGCTGGCGCGATCGCGACCACCTCTTTGATCGACGGACCGACGCCGGACGCGCGACTGCGACGCCTCCTTGAGATGTTCGAGCGATACTGCGGCCGTCCGCTCGAATTGAACGAGGCCGTGTTCCGTTCGGAACTTGAGACCGGTCACCGCAATCGGGCGATTGCCTACCTGATGCTCAACGGTCAGATGATCGCTGAGCCCATTGCCGAGCACTTGAACCTCTATTTCCAGCAGTGCTCGATCACGGTAACGGCACGCGACTTGGCGGTGATGGCGGCGACGCTCGCGGCCGGCGGTCGCAACCCGCTCACCGGTGCGCAAGCACTGTCGGAAGAGCACGTCCGCCACGTCATCGCGGTCATGTACTCCTGCGGCATGTATGACTATTCCGGTGAGTGGGGGTTCCGCGTTGGACTGCCTGCCAAAAGCGGCGTCGGCGGCGGCATCATCGCGGTGTTGCCCGGGCAGTTCGGCATCGGCGTGTTCTCGCCGCGCCTGGACAGCAACGGCAACAGTGTCCGTGGCATCGCCGTGTGCGAGGAGTTGTCCCACCGCTTCGGTCTCCACATCTTCGACGCGCAAACCATGCTGGACGAAGTGGTGCGACGCACCCTTCGCGGCGACGTAATTCGCAGCAACCGGATGCGCGACGCGGCGACGACGGCAACGCTCGATCGGCTTGGCCGCGGCATCTGGATCATCCAGCTTCAGGGCAGCCTTTACATGGCGGCTGTGGAGCGCCTGCTGCGGCAGTTGGACAGTCAGGACGAGCCGATCCAGCATTTGATTCTGGACCTCCGGCATGTCAGCCATGTGGATGCTCCGGCGGCGGCCCTTTTGGTCGACCTTGCCGGCCGCTACGCCGGCGCCGGCCGCACCACTAGCATCTGCACGCCCGAGCGTCGCGTGGCCGTCGGTGCCGCGCTTGCGGACGCCGGGTTTGCCGTGGACGCGATGTACGTCGATGTGGATGCGGCGCTGGAGGCGGCCGAGGAGCGTCTGCTGTCCATGGCCGGCGCCGACGTGCGCGATGACGTCGCGTTCGATCTCAGCCAGCAAGCGTTGTTCAAGGGTTTGACAGGCGACGACCTAGCGGTACTGGCCGCGGCAGCGCGCCGCACCCACTACGCGCCGGGAGAGCAAATTATCCGCGAGGGTGAGAAAGCGGACCGATTTTTCCTGCTCGCCAAAGGCCGCGTGTCCGTGCGGCTCAACCTGGGCGCCGGCCGATCCAAGCGGCTCGCCGCCATGAACGCGGGCGTGTGCTTCGGTGAGATGGCGCTGTTGTCCGGCGCCGCGCGCACGGCCGACGTGGTCGCCGACGAGGCCGTGGAGTGTTACGAGGTGGGCTTGGAAGCTTTGGCGGAACTCGCCTACGCTCGCCCGGCGATTCAAATGACATTGTTGACCAACTTGGGCCGGCTGCTCGCCGATCGCCTGCGTAAGGCCAACAACGAAATCCGGATGCTGGAGGTCTGACGACTCGGCGGCGACGTCGCGCTACTTGAAGAGGCATGTCGTCGTTGCGGGCTATGTGGGGGTGTCACCGTCAAGACCGATGACGAAACATCCGCGGGTGATTGGTTTGAACAATTCGCCCTGAGAGGTTGACCGGATCGACACGTTGGCCCGGCTGCTTTCCTCGCTGTGAGCAAAGACCTGCGGGCTCACGGCGACGGCACGACTTGTGGCGTCCTGTTTTCGATGAACCGGAGTTCGCCATTGGCGACCTCAACGATCGCCACCGGCTTCAGCGGGATGCGGCTTTCGCCCGCGAATGAAATCTCGCCGGTCGCGCCACGATAGCCCGACAAGCCCTCGAGCCCCGCCGAAATCCGTCCGGGATCGTCGGCACCCACGGCCCCGATCGCGGCAGCGAGTAAACCTACGGCGTCGTAAGCGAGTGCTGCAAAGGCAGTGGGCTTGGTGTCCGGATGGGCGGCGTTCCATGCGGTGAGGAAGGCCGTTGTCGCCGGTCTAGTGTTCTCGGGACCGAGCCAAACGTGGGTGGTGAAGAAGATATCCGATGCGTTCGGGTGCGCCGCCCAGACCTCGGACGCATCGTAGCCGTCACCTCCGAGGATGGGCCCCTTGTAGCCACCGTCCCGCAGGAGCGGTACGAGGCGCATGGCGTCCTCGGCCGTCTCCACGCTCAAAAACACGAAATCAACCTCCCCAACGTCGGGCACGGACGGCGATTGATCGCTAGGCTCGACCGGATTTGTCGCGACGACCGTGCCGCCAAGACCGGTGAAACGGTCCACGAAGTATTTCTGCAAAAGCCGCGGGTATGTTTGGCTCTCGTCGACGAGGACGTGGACGGTACGCAAGCCTTGGGCGCCAAACGCCCATTCCGCGGCGGCGGCGGCCTGCACGTTGTCGCCGAAACAGGCGAGAAAGATGTTGGGGAGTTCTGCCGGCAGTCGCGGGGAGGTGGCACCGCTCGTGAGGAACACGCGCCCCGCCTGCTCCGCCGCCGTTCCGGCCGCGCGCGCATTGTCGGTGTCGGCAAGCCCGAACAGGGCAAGAATTTCCGCCCCCTTGTCCCCCTGAAGCGCCTGTGCGACCGTCTTATCCAGAACTCTCGGATTGCTGTCGCCGTCGATCGCCCTCAGAGAAAGCGGCTTGCCGGCGACGCCACCAGTCCGATTGATGCGGGCAGTTGCCAGCGCTGCGCCTTGTTGGCCGGGAACGTCAAGCACGCTTTGCGGGCCGTTGATATTGAATACGGCACCGAGGACTATGGGGCGATCATCACCCCAAGCGAGCAAAGGAGCAGTCACGGCTGTAAACACGAGAGCCAAGGCGGCGCAAACCACCGATCGTTGGACCATCATGTCCTCCTGTCGCGAGCAGTTTACGCTTTGGCACTGCTAAGCGAAGATAACCGCTTGCGTTCGATGCGATGGAAGTGAGAACGACCGGCGCGGCGATCAAGCGAAATTTGGCCTTCGCAAGTCGCCGAATGGTGCGCCCGGTGCCGGCATCGTGCGGCGATGCCGGCACCGGACCAAACAGATCTATTGGGCTGGGTCACGTGAGCAGGATGGCACCGTCACCACGGACCTTCTGGTGGTAGAGCCGCACGCGCACGACGTACTTTCGCCCCTTCTCCAGTCGCTCGACGATCTGCGCGTTGCGGTCCACTCCGCCGTCGTCGTCGCCGTCAAGATAGGCCAGATCGCCGTCACGCTGTTCAAACAACACCATGACAAGCTCGTTGTTGCCGTGGGTGCTAAGCGTGTATTCACGGCTGATCTCGGGTGCGATCTCAAAATCAAACTGATCACCCGGATCGCCGGCCAGACGTTGCGACAGGTACGGCTGAAGCTCGGGGTATTTAGACTCCTCCAGTGCCGGGTAAAACCGCTTCACTGTTTCGATGTCCGTGGCGGATAGGCCGGCTTCCGGCACCAGTGGTTCGTCCTGATACTTGGTCGGCTCAAGAATTAGGCCCGCTTCGAACTGGTAGTGCATAATCGAATTTGGATCCCATGCAGACCCTTGGACATCGGAGGTGGGAATTTTGTCGAGAATATTATGGTGGATTTTGGCGGAATCCCACCAGTTGGGCGGACCGGAGAAGTACTGGATCACGGCCTGTTCATCCCAGACGATGCCGGAGAACGGATTTTGGTGGCTGTGGGGAAAACCCAATGCATGCCCGATTTCGTGGAGCGCCGTATCCCGCCCGTAATCGGTGGTCAGGTCCCAGCCGAAATTCATGGTGCGCTTGGTGGGATCGGGCTGATGGTCGATGGCACCGCGACCAACATAGGACCAAGAGCCGGCACCGCGCTCGAAGCCGATCCGGATTTCCGCCTCCAGCGGGTCATAAACCTCGCGAAACGAGATCCCGATCGGGAGTTCATGCCACTGGCGAAAACTGTCACGCACCACGTCCTTGTCTTCATCGGACCCACGCCACTCTGGACGCTCGTCCATAAAGCAATAATGCAGAACCGTGCCGTTGACCCACTTGTAGCTGATCATAATGATCAGGCTAGAGACATGCGAGTCTACGTCCTTTTCAACCTTGCGCCTCGGTGTTTCAAGTAGTGTGCAATGGCCAAGTTGTTTGGAGGCCAAATCATATCTTCCGCCATCGTTATCATTGGTTTTCGATTTCATCGTATGACACTCCCTGCTTAGGCAACACGTTGTACCAAGGTTTGCCAGCTGCCCCCTTCTGTTCAGAGTACAGGGGCAGGCACCGCGCAGCTATGGCCTGCGTCACAGTTGCGGTGTTCTTTGTGAGTTCGCAAAAAGATCGCGGATCAAGATCGCCGAAACGCCCGTTGTGGCGGTGGAGGACTTTTGGTTATTTTGTCGAGCGGGCGTTGCCACTATCTTGGGGACGTGTTGGTTTAGGCTCCGGACCCATAAAGAGGATTCACAAGCCGGGGCGGATCTGATTCAAGCTCCCAAACGGTGGGAGCGACTGGATGGTTGACGAGTTTTGGCTGAGCGACCCGCAGTGGGCGCGGTTGGCGCCGCTGTTGCCCAACAAGCCACGCGGGGTGCCGCATTTTGACGACGCCGGCCGGGTCAAATACGGCATGCACGCCTTTCGACATTTCTTCGCAAGCTGGGCCATTCAGTCGAAAGAGCACGGCCGGCTTGGCTTTCCGATGAAGAGAGCGCAGTTCGTTTTGGGGCACGCCACGTTCGCGCTAACGGCTGATACGTACTCGCACCTGCTGCCCGAAAACAACGACGACTGGTCGATCATGGCAGCGGCGGAGAAGTCAATCATCGGCGCCAAATATATCACACTAGTGGTATGTGCAACATATATGCGACATGAAAGGTGGAAAACAGCACCGATGGAGCATCGTTCGCTCGAACATCGTCATAAAAATCATTTCAAACCAACATGTAAGTGGTGGTGCCCGGGGCGGGACTCGAACCCGCACTCCCGATGGGAAACGGATTTTAAGTCCGTTGCGTCTACCGATTCCGCCACCCGGGCCCAGCCGGGAGCCTAGACCAGATTGTGGGACAAGGGAATCCTCGGACCGATACGGCCCGCGCCGGGGGTTCAGCCTCCGGCGGCGATCATGGGCCAGTTTAACGGCGTCCCACGCGCGATGGCCACGCGGGCAGACCGCCCAAGCACCTCTGGCAGGTGCCGTGGCGCCAAGCCATGGCCAGGGCGGATCGAGCGTACGGTGTCCGCCGTGAACACCTCCCCCGCCCCCATGTCGCGCATCACATAGAGTGAGCGCCGCAGACGCCGCATGTCCGCTTCGCTGGGCGCCGGAGTGCAGTCGGCTTCCGTGCACGCGGCCCAGGCCTCGCGCGCTGCGGCCACCAGACTTCTGAGCTCATGCGGCTCCAACGAGAAGGCTGCATCGGGTCCACCATCGGCACGCGCCAGGGTGAGGTGTTTTTCAATCATCACCGCCCCCAAGGCGACCGCGGCTGCCGCCACAACCGTGCCTTTGGTGTGATCGGAAAGTCCCACCGGCACGCCGAACGCCTTGTTCAAGTGGGGAATCGTGTGGAGCCGGTAGTCGGCGGCGGGCGCCGGATAGCCGCTGACGCAATGGAGCAGCAGCAACTCACAACAGCCGGATGCCCGCGCAGTGGCCACGGCTTCGTGGATCTCGCACAGAGTTGCCATCCCGGTGGAGAGAATGAGTGGTTTGCGTGTGGCTGCCGCCCCCCCGATTAGCGGCAAGTCGACAAGCTCAAAGGATGCAATCTTGTGGACTGGCGTGCCGAGCCCCTCCAAGAATGCCACCGCGCTTGCGTCGAAAGCGGCGCTGAAGACGGTGAGACCCAACGCTCGGCCGTGGGCGAACAGGGCCTCATGCCACGCCCAGGGCAGGTGCGCCTGATCGTACAGGTCGTGGAGCGTGCGTCCCCGCCATAGCCCGCCCTCAATGCGAAAGCCGGGACCTTCGTGGGCGATGGTCAGTGTGTCTGCCGTATAGGTCTGTAGCTTGATGGCATCGGCGCCAGCCTCGGCGGCGGCCGATATGATGGCGTGAGCGCGGTCAAAATCGCCCAGATGGTTGGCGGACATCTCGGCCACGATGTAGGGCCGATGGCCGGGGCCGATGGCCCGGCCATCGATGGTGATCGTGTCCGCGGGCGCCATTACCGCCAAGCCCGGACGGGTGCGGGCTCCGGCTTTGCCGCGACGCGTGCCAAGGTGCCCGTGATCGCATCCGCGACCCGCTCCGCCCCGGCCCCGTCGCAACAATCGGCGGCATCCCGGGACATCTGCGCCAGCCGGACGGGATCGCTGGCAAGAGTTTGAAGCGCTTCGACCACCTGGTCCCGCAGTTGGCTCCGATCGAAATTGGGCTGGGCCGCATCCAGGACCAGGGCCGCGCCAGCGTCCCGGATGCGATGGGCCGTCGCCCGCTGATTGCCAGCAGCGATGATGGCAATGGTGGGCAGGCCAAGCACAGCCCGTTCCCAAGATGAGCCGCCGGCGGCGCCGATCGCTACGTCGGCCGCGCCCATTAGGGCCGTCATGCGGCTACTGTCCACATGTAGGTGAATGTGCGGACCGGCAGCGCGGATCCGTTCCGCTGTTGCCTCCAGGTGGGGTGAAGCGCGACTCAGGACCACATCGACCGTGGCGGGCAAACCAGCGGCCGCGACCGCATCCAGGGCCACGCCTGTAAGATTGCCAGGATCCGTGAGGCCGAAGGCGAGCAGCAGGTGGCGAGGTGGTCGCCCAAACCGTGCCGAGCGCTCAGCGAGAACCTCCGCCCTCGTTGCAGCGAAGGCCCGGCGCAAACAGGCGAACGACGGTCCCGCCAACACGCGCGCGTTGGGGGGAAGCAGAGGTTCGTAGCTATCGCCGGTCTCGTCGGCGGCCGGATCAATGAGCAGATCCGGGTCGTGGTGTCGGGTCGGTTGATCGTCGAAGGCCACGACGCACCGGGCCCAGCCATGGAACGCGCCTTCGTAATCATGGCCCCGATCATAGTGATCAACGATCAGCGCATCGACGCCCCTCGACCAGTGGTCGGTCATGGCGCGTCGTTCTGTGTCGGGTGGAAACGGAGAAAGGTCCAAGGTGTCGCGCGCTTCCGACGTGCCGTTGCCCTTGCCGCGAACGGCGAGAGCACACTGCCATCCCCGCCGGCGGAGAGCATCTGCAAGCGCGAGGCAGCGTGCCCGGTGACCGCCCCCGATGGCGGGTGACACATCAAAACGAAACACGGCGGTCGGTATTGTGGTCATGCGACGGCAAGCCTTTGGTCTATCATAGCGCAGGCGGGAGCGGGGACGACGTGAGGGGCTTGCTCGGCGTAGGCGATTTGCTCGACGCCGGCATATGTCGACGGCACGCTCGTCAATGTTGGCCGCCAGGTCGTCCCCTCGTAGCGGCCGTACTGGCGCAGCGCCGGGTTGGCATCGATCCGATCCAACAGCGCTTGCAGGCCCGCAGCCGCGCCGGGTTTTCGGAACAGGGCTTGTGCAAGCGCAAGATCCTCGGGCCTGTCAACGGTCAGGCGGTAGGCGGCTAATGCGGGACTGGGCGAGCGAAGATTTGCGCGGCGCACGTTGGTGTTGCGCCGAAGCCAAGGCGTCACATGCTCCCGATCTGCTGGCGCACCCGCTGAGGCGGCTGCACGGGCCAACCAGTCCCTCGTCACTGCTTCGCAATCGAAGCCATGGGGCCATGTGGGTGGCATGTTGTTGCAGGCGTAGTCAAAGCCACTCAGGATGACCAGTCGAACCACATCGGCGGCAACGGCCGGGTCCAGGAACGGGCAGTCGCTGGTGACCCGGAGCACCACGTCGGCGTTGAGGCGGTTAGCGGCTTGTTCGTAGCGGTCCAGTACATCGCGCTCGGAACCACGGACGACATGGACGCCCAAGCGCTGCGCGGCATCGGCCACCGGATCATCGCCCCTTCCGGCGGGGATCGCGCAGCACACGGCGTCCACGCCCTCGATGGCCTGGCATCGGGTCAGAACCTGGTCCAGCATGGTGCCGTCACCGAGGGACTTTAGAACTTTGCCAGGCAGACGGCTGGAGCCGATGCGGGCTTGGACGATGGCGACCACGTTCATAGACCGAGGCTTTCCGAAAGGGCTGCGACCACCCGGTCGACGTCATCGTCGGCCATGTCCGGAAACAGCGGCAGCGACAAGGCTTGTTGGTAATAAGCTTCCGCGCCCGGCAACGGCGCCATCGTGACTCGGCCCTGGAATGCGGGCAGGTGGTGCAGCGGGATGTAGTGGACCTGAGAGCCGACGCCGCGGTCGGCGAGGCGGCGCATCACGGTGGCGCGGTCCAGACCAAAAGCGGCAAGATCGATCCGCACGACCATCAGGTGCCACGCCGGGCGGCAGTGCGGCATTCGGGCCAGCGGGCGGACCAGGGGCGCCAAGGGCGCAAGCGCTTGATGGTAGCGGCCCACCAAAGCCGCGCGTCGGGCGACGAAACGGCCTAGCTTGGCGATCTGGCTGGTGCCCAGTGCTGAATGCAGGTCGCTCAAGCGATAGTTAAGCCCGATCCGCTCAACCTCGTAATACCAAGGGTTGGCGGTGCCATCGGCCGCGAAGGCGCGTGTGCGGTCCGTGAAGGCCTCCGGCTCGCGCGTGATTCCATGGTTGCGAAGGCGCCGGAGCGCCGTCGTCAGCTTGGCATCATTGGTTGTGACCGCTCCACCCTCGCCCGCCGTGACGGTTTTGACCGGATGGAACGAGAACGTGGTCATGGCCGCGTGGCGGCAGCCACCGACGGCGCGCTCCACCGGGCCGCTGGCGTAGCGGGTGCCGATTGCGTGGGCGGCATCTTCGATCAGAGTCAGACCATGTTCGGCCGCCACCCGATCCAGGGCCGGCATGTCGCAGCTCTGGCCCGCGAAGTGCACAGGGCAGGCGGCGCGAACCTTGTTGGCGCCGGGTTGGGTCCTGGCCCACTGGATCGCCGCCGCCAGGGTCTCCTCGGTCATCAGTCCCGTCGCCGGATCAACGTCCGCCAGGACAACGCCGGCACCGGTGTGGAGAACGGAAGACGCGGTAGCCGCGAAGGTGATCGCCGGGACGATGACGGTGTCGTCGGAACTAAGCTCGAGGGCCATGGCGGCCAAGTGCAAAGCGGCCGTACCGCTTGAGCAGGCGACGGAGAACTTGGCGCCGGTTACCGCCGAGATGGCGGCTTCGAACGCATCGACGGCACGCCCGGTCGTAAGTGTCGGGCCCTGCAGAACCTCAAGGACCGCCGCCGCGTCGTCGGGGCCGATGCTCTGGCGGCCGTAAGGCAGGAGGGTCGTTGCGCGGAACGGGGCGGACGTCACGATCGGACGCATCGGCGAACATTTCCCAAGGGACGGGCCTCGGCGGTGGCCCGCCGCAGGCGTCACAGAAACCTCAAGACGCCGTCATCAGACGGTCATGTCCGCAGAGTACGTTGACAAATCTTAATATGCGGTTGCAGGCGTCCAAACCGCCCACCGCAGAGAACAAAGCTCGGCGATCACCGGCTTCGCGAAACTGGGTGATACAAAACAACCCAAAGGCGGCCAAAGCCGCCTTTTCTGTGGGCTGTTGGCGCCGCTGAAGGCGTGCTCGGCCCCCGCTACACCTTGGCGCTGGGGCGGGTGCTGACCTCCTCATACCACCGCTGAGCGTAGACGGCCTCTTCGGGGATGCGGATCTTCACCCACTTGGCAAAATCCACCAGCACCATGGCCATGATGTCGGCGGCGCTGAACCGATCCCCCGCCAAAAACGCGTGGCCCTGCAGCATACTGTCCAGGCGCTCCAGGAAGCGGGCGGTTCGGATTTTCCCGCGTTCGCCCAAGTCCGGGATCTGGGCGTAATTGTCGGGCCCGGTCAGCGCGCGGTCCTTCATACCGGGTGCCGAGTTGCGAAGCGCCTCGGTCATGGCCATCCAGCCATCCATCTCGATCCGCCACACACGATCGGCGACCAACGCCTTTTCCAGCGGCGTGGTGCCGAGGAGCGCCGGCTCCGGGACGGTTTCTTCCAGGTAGCGCCAGCACCCCTGGGTGGACGTGATGTGGTTGCCATCGTCCAACGCCAGCACCGGCACGGTGCAATGGGGGTTGATGGCGCGGAACTCGGCCGACATGTGCTCGCCAGCGCGCAAGTCCACCTGCACGGTCTCGATATCCAGGCCCTTTTCGGCAATGAAAACGCGGACCAGCCGTGGGCTGGGTGCCGTGCTGCAATCATAGAATTTCATGGAGTGTCCCTGAGCTCCCCGCTGTTTCGAACCGGTGCACCCTTAATAGCGCGCACCGGAGCGAAACACGAAGCCCTGCAGGTGCTCAACTTCCAAGGCCTTCTCATTGGCCAGGAACTCGAGCGCGTCCCGCCGCGCGATCAAGCCGGCGAGCTTGCCGTCCGCCACCACCGGCATGTGGCGAATGTCGCGCTCCGCCATGATCGTGAGCACGTCGGTGATGTCGTCATTGAGCCCGGCCACGGCGACATCGCGGGACATGATGTCCCCCACAACCATGCCCGCGGCCTTTTCCCGGTAGCGGCCGAGGGCATAGGCGATGTCGCCGAGCCCGACGACGCCGACGACGGCACCGGCGTCGTCGCTGACGACGGCCAGTGAATACTTGCGTCCGGCGCTCATTTCGCTGAAGCGAAGCGCGGCATCGGCAATCATCTCCTCCGGCTTGACCGTAAACACGGCGCGGCCGTGGGACTTCAAAAAGCTCTCGACGTTCATCCAAACCCCCGATCGTTCGTGTGATTAGAGGCCACCTATACCAAAAGCCAGGGTGTTTTTTAAACCGACAAGCGTCGTAGACCGGCGCGCTGGGTGGCGCAACTGGATTGGGAGCCAATCCATTCTTCAATGACTGAGATCTGGCACTTGGGCTGGCTTGACTGCCCCCAACAGGTCATGCAATTTGTTCTAATCGAAGTTATTTGGCGCCGGGGCGGGGTGCATGAAGCGATGGTGGGTGATTATCCTGTCTGCCGTCATTGCGGCGGTCGCGCTAGCGGTCTACGGCGGGATCGGGGATGGCGCCTCTGGCGACGTGGAATTCAAGGGCGATGGCGGCCCTGATACCATGATCGCCTACATTTCGCTGGCCACCGCCGTTGTTAGCTTGGTGACAGCCTTGGTCGGGCTGGTCATGAAGCTTCTGGATATGCGCTCCAGCCGGGCGGGTGGCCAATGAAACCGTCCGCCCTTTTCAACTTGCTTATCGGTCACGCGCTTTTCGTTGTTTTGGCTGTTGTCTGCGATCCCGATCACACGGCGGCGCGGGGTGTATATGACGACTGGCGGAATCCGGACACCGCTTCGTGGGATCGCCTCTATAGCCGTGTCTTCAACCGCGACGACTTCGACCGCAACTATGCTCTCGTCATCGGCATCGGCGACTATGACCATTGGGATCGGCTGGAAGCACCGACACGTGACGCCGAGCGTGTGCGGGACTTTTTGAAACAAGCGGGCTTCGACCGGGTGGTCACTCTGACCGACGACGAAGCCACCTTCGCCCGCATCCGGCAGTACATGGTGGACGAGTTTCCAAACCGCCTGCGGTCCAATGACCGTTTCTTGTTTTATTACTCAGGGCACGGAGCTCAACGCTCTATCGCCGGCGGCATGATTGGCTACCTGCCGCTCAAGGACGCGGGCGAGCGCGAATACTCGAAAATGATCAGCATGGACGATGTCCAGCGCTGGTCCCGCCTGCTCGGCCATGTCAAGCAAAGCCTGTTTGTGTTGGACGCTTGCTTCAGCGGTCTTGCAGGGTTCGAGCTTAAAGGCCCGTTGGAGGCAAAACGCCTCGAAAGGCTAGCCGCCAAGGGCCACCATTTGATCACTGCCGGAACCGCCAACCAGCGCTCCGTGGCCAGCCTTTCGCGCTGGGATGGGAGCCTGTTCACTGATGCGTTTCTTAAAGGCGCCCAAGGCTCCGCCGATGCCCGTACGGGGGAGTTTCCGTACGACGGCGTCGTCTCTATCAAGGAGCTGGTAACGTACATCGAGGAGCGTATCGACCGGGAATCGGTCTCCTTTGGTCGCATCAACATGTCGCCACAGGTGCGGGACCTCCGCCACGACAACGAGGGGGAGTTCTTCTTTATCGCCAAGGCGGCTACGGAAACGCAGCCAACGATCACGCCGCGGGACCCACCGACGGCCAGGGTAGGTCCAATCGAGGAGAAGGATGACGCCGAAACTCCGCGGCAGGTGGCCGATGTGCAGCGGGCGTTGGCGGCGCGCGGGTACGATCCCGGCCCGGCCGACGGAAAACTGGGCCCGCGCACTCGGGCGGCAATCGAGCGCTTTCAGCGCGAAAAGGGACTTCCGGTTACGGGTTGGCCGACGGAGACGCTGCTTGCCTCGCTGCGCTCTGGTCCGTCGCGTTCGGAACAACCACGGGAGGGGACGCGGGACACTGTCGGCGTTTATCCGCGGCGGTTCAGGGACTTCGAGGTTTTTAGAGATTGTGATGTGTGCCCGGAGATGGTGGCGCTGCCCGGTGGGACGTTCACCATGGGCTCTTCAAGTCGGGAGGTTGGACGACATAACGACGAAGGACCCCTGCGGCGGGTATCGGTCAAGCCGTTTGCAATCGGTCGCTTTGAAGTGACGTTCGCCGAGTGGGACGCCTGCGTGGCGGATGGTGGCTGCAACGGCTATCGGCCCGATGACGAGGGCTGGGGTCGAGGCGATCGACCGGTGATCAATGTGTCGTGGGAGGATGCAGAGGCGTATGCGCGATGGCTGAGCGCCAAGACGGGCGTCACCTACCGCCTGCCCAGCGAGGCGGAGTGGGAGTATGCGGCGCGGGCGGGGACGACGACGCGGTACTCCTGGGGCGACGCCATTTTGCCTGAGAATGCCAACTATAAAGACAGCGGTATCGAAAAGACCGTGGACGTGGGGTCCTACGCAGCCAATCCGTGGGGGCTCTACGACATGCACGGCAATGTTTGGGAGTGGGTTCAGGATTGCTGGAACGACACCTACAAGGGTGCCCCGACCGACGGCTCGGCGCGGGAAGACGGCAACTGCGCGCGACGTGTGCTCCGCGGCGGGTCGTGGGGGGCCGGGGCCCGGGTCGGGCGCGCGGCGTGGCGCTACTGGGGCGCCCCCGGCCG
>CAZUDB010000002.1:0-125235 GCA_964619055.1 uncultured Rhodospirillaceae bacterium | reverse complement strand
AAGTGCGCGTCGAGCGCTGCCTGATCCTTCCAGCGCTCGATGAGATAGATCGTCGGCCCACCGTCTTCCGCGCGGAAAACGTGGAACCCCCTGTTTCCGGGCTCTTGACGCGACTTAACCACGTTGTCGCGCATAGCGGTCATAAATCCCTCGGATGCTGCCTCGTTGACGGGAAGGATGACGAAAGCCTGAATCTTGGAACTGTCCTGGGCCGCCGCCATTCCGACACCGCCGGCGGCAAGGCCCACAGCAACCAGCGATGTAACCATCGTGCGTTTCATCGGATGTCTGGTTCCTGACTTCGCCTCACGAGCCACCTACCGAGTACTGGTGATGCGTCGTCTTGAATCAACGCCGATACGATGACGGCCTTGGCGACGCCGGAGGTCGATGTTCTCTGGAAGGATACGGACCGCCGAGCAGTGTTCGAGACCGTGGGGCTCGACCTTCCTTGACACCCTCCGTCGCTTGGCCTGAGAGAAGGACCCGGGAGATTGGATCAGCGAACGAGCGACCGCTCCTTGGGTGGTTCATTTTTTTGTCGCGCCGCGCCCAAGCGCCGGCCTACCAGCGGCAAGTGCTCCCTTATGGTGATCCGGGCGTCGTGCTTTGTGTCCTTATACGCTTGGCAGCCATCGCAACGAACGGCAAGCGCCTAGCAGTCGACCTCGCGCCCGTATTTGTCGAAGCAGATAGGTACGCCAACATAGCAGACTTCGTCCTCCCCTTCAGCGATCGGGGTAAGGCAAAAATCGTCAACACAATGGGCTTTGTTGTCATTTCCCCATGTACAATCGTAGGGCTCACCTGCTGTATCCGAGGTATCCTGCATTGTCAGGTCGATTGCCGTCACGTAATCCGGCACGTCGCAACGCTCACGCGTCTCTTCTTTACTGATTGATTGGTAGTCACTTTTTTTAGAGCCTGTCGATTTTCCAGGCTTGCTAAAAGCCTCATAAAAAAAATTACAATAAGCTCCATCGTTTTTTCGTGTGAATTCACCGTAAGTACAATTTAGACCGTTACAGCGAGCAAGACAACCGGTCAATGTAATCTCTTTCTTTATTGTTGTTCAGAGCTTGCATTCATTGACGGCACCAATTTGTCGAAATTGCCCTAGGTCCTCAACAATTGAAAATGCTTGGGCTTTCGCCTCATCAAAGTCTACCTCGGACAATGTGCCCGATGCGCTGCCCAACAAAAAGGCAAAAGGGGCGATCACGAAAATCAGCAACAATCGCTTTAGCATTTTTCACCTCAACCGTCAGAAGCAGTTGAATTTTATTATAACACGCGTTCGAGAGAGCGATGGAAACACATTCTTTTTTCTCGCGCAAGATCGAAGTTTGGTCCGCACGAATGGCGATACGACGAAGAACTCGTCACCGATAGCGCCCGAGGGTGGTCAATATCTGGAACAAGAGCGTCTCCCGACAGATATCTTTGGAGCGCCCTATCGCGGAAACTACGCCCGCTGAGGCTGGCAATAGGCAGCTAGGCAGCCGTTATCGAGCGGGTTCCGAACGATCTTAGATTGATCAACCGCGGAGATAGATACAGACGCACCCCTACCATACGGGATCATGGATACTTATATGCGTTTGACTACACTTTCGAACTAGCGAGCACATCGATAATATTTTGCGACCTGTCACTAGTGGTGAACAATTTTCCAAATCCGATCTATTCGACAATAGATATTCGTGACACGAGCCTCCGCCATCGCTTGCTTTCCCAAAAAAGCGAAAATTGCCCTCGTTCAACTTCTAATTCGTAAGCAACGTCTCCGGCAACCTGAATGAACTGTTTGGTCCGTTCAACGTAACCACCTATTCTTAGCTGAGCGACTCGTTCGAAAGACGCTCGGAACCCGTCCCAGCCGACTTCCCGACCACCGATCGGCTGCATCGTCGTCACGGTCGACTCGTTTGACCAAACATCCTCCAAAGAACTGGCGTCGCCATTGAGCATGCGAGTTAGCGCCGCGTAAAAACTCTCAGATGCCACACCGACTTTGTTCTCTGTCGTGATGATTAAGCCTCTGCCAAGTTTCGCTGGAGCTTTAAAGGCGGGATTGGGGTCGGCGATCTCGCGGTACCAGCGGCCCGAAAACTCAGATCAACCCCTGCCTCCGCATACTCTCGACGCCTGCACTGCCGACCACAACGTGATCATGCACCGTAACTCCGAGGGGGGTTTAGGCGTCAATGAGCGCCTTCGTGATCTCCACGTCCGTCTGAAGGGGGGCACCGTTGGGCTGATCACGGAGTGCAATCTGCGCTTCCACGGCCTCCGCCCTGCTGTTGGGGGGCGTCCGGCGACCCGAGGAGCTGGCTTCGAGCGTACCGAAGCCAGCTCTCGCTAAACCTTAATAAACACCTCAATCGTGGGGAGTCAGCTCAGCACCCTTTGGAGTCACTTCGGACACGCGGTGCGGGAATTCGGCAATAAGCTGCATGTGGCTGCGGACTAAGTTTTGAAAAGGCGCCACAGTCCACAGGTAGGGGTACATGGACGAGAACCTTTCACCGGGATCGCGTCGAATATTGGACATCGAGATCCCCGGCAGGCCGCCGTGGCTGCTGCCCTCAACGACGGCTTTGATGTCGCGCCAGCGCACAGCACCGAGTTGCGCGCCGCTGTAATGGAACATGTAGTCCCGACGGGAATGGCCTTCGCCGAGTAACAGCAGCGCCGTTTGGTCGACGCCGTCGATGACCCTGTCGTTTGGGACGGTGTCGAGCGCTCCCCCGATCCGCGCCGCGGTCGTGAACAGATCGGTCAAATGGATGAAGTCGATGGGATCCTGATTTGCTTCGATCATCCCAGGCCACCACGCCATGGCCGGCACACGCACGCCCCCTTCGAGGACCTTACCCTTCTCGCCCTTCAGCCAGGAATAGCCGGATGTGGGCCAGAACGCGTACATGGGCCCATTATCACTCCACCACACGACCAGAGTATTTTCAGCGATGCCCTCGGCCTTGAGTGTGTCGAGTAGTTGGCGAACATGGTCGTTATGCATGGCCATAAATGAGGCTTGGGCGTTTTGCTTATCGACGAAGAGTGAGTCCTTGTACTCCTCCGATCCATGCACTTGTTGCGCATAGCTTGGCCAGTAGATGAAGAAGGGCCTATCGCTCGTTGATTTGTCTTTAATGTAAGCGGTGATTTGCGAGATGGATTCTCTCTCGAACGCTTCCTGGCGTGATGCGCCGAGCTTACCAGCGAGGCCTTCGATAGGGGTGCGCCCTTTGCCCTTTTCCCCGACGTAGCCTGCCACCGACAAATCTATACCCGTGATCGCGGTGTACGTCTCATCGCCAGGATAGTCGTACCAAGCGGGCGCAATCGGTTGCGGCATGTTCTCCGCGTAAAACGCCTCCGACCCGGGCCAGCCGTCCGCCGCACCGTTGAACAAGCCGTAGTAAGCGTATTCGTAGCCCTGGTTCTCGGGCGCATGTTCCGGCAGATCGCCCAAATGCCACTTACCCCACATCGCCGTATGGTAGCCAGCCTCCGACAAGACTTCTGCGATCGTCACCTCTTCGGCTGCGAGACCTTCCGGTTGGCCGGGCCAAAGCACCGACAATAGGCCCGTGCGAACGGGGTGGCGGCCCGTGTTGATCGCGATTCGCGACGGCGTGCACGATGGCTCTGAATAGGCTGCCCAAAAGCGCATGCCTTCGTAGGCAAGCCGGTCGAGTTCTTCCGACGGTGTCCCCCGGTGCTTGCCGCCCCCTTGCCACCCGAGCTCGCCAAATCCGACGTCGTCAGTCAAGATATAGATGATATTCGGCTTTTTCCCGAACTTGTCTTCCAGTGCGGCGAGCTTCTCATTGATCCGGTCGTCTTCGTGCTTCCACTTCTGCTCATTGGCGTTCGCGAGCGCCGTGTGAGGCGCATCGAACTGCTGCGCGGCTGCAACGCCGGTCAATCCCACAACCATTAGCACTGATGGGACTACTTTTTGGTAAACGTATGACTTGAGTTCGGAAAAGCGACTCATCCGTTGGTCCTCCACTTCATTTTTCTTGCATTCCTTCTGAAACCGGTAGGTTGAATGTCAGAGATGGTTGGCTTTGGAGTACCTCAGAAACGAGCACACCATACCCAAACCATACCATTAGGTATGCAGCATACTTCATGGTATGTAAACAAGGTTTTTCGGTGTAGCCGGATGAGAAGGACGGGTGCGATGCGCCTCAATACCGCCCAGCCAACCCCACGCTTTGATCGCGAGGCATGGCTTAGTGCCGCACTGGAGGTTATTGCGCGTGAAGGACAGGCCAAGCTGCGCGTGGAGCGGCTCGCAAGCCAGCTTGGCGTCACCAAGGGCAGCTTTTACCACCACTTTGAGAACAGGGACGATTTTGTTCGCAGCCTGATCACTTACTGGGCCTCGGCCTTCACTGACCGGGTCATCGATGAGGTCGGGAGCATGGAAGCTCCGGCAGAGGAACGACTGCTGCGACTCATGCAAATCATCGACCGGGAAGGGCTCGACCGCTATGACATCGCCTTTCGGAGCTGGGCCGCCCAGGATCCGGCCGTTGCGGAAGATGTGCGAAAAGTCGATTTGCTGCGGTACCAGTTCCTAAAGTCACTATTCGTGGAGATGGGATTCGCTGAAACCGACCTGGACGACCGCTTAAGGATCTGGCTCGTGTTTCACAGCGCACAGCGTGCGGTGTTTGTGCCCGGAAAGCAGGTAGACCGCGAAGAGGCGATCAAACGGCACCACGCCTTCTTCACGCAACGCGTAACCTGATCTGTTGCGTCTTCGCCAATGCCAGGGGCGGCCTGCCTCGTGGTCGCTCCAGAACGACGCGTCCTAAATCAACCGCTGCCCCCGCATACTCACGACGCCTGCACTGCCGACCACGACGTGATCATGTACCGTGATTCCGAGGGGCGTGGAGGCGTCAATGAGAGCCTTTGTGATCTCCACGTCAGACTGAGAGGGCGTCGGGTCACCTGAGGGATGGTTGTGGACCAGGATCAGCGCGGTGGCGCCCAAGTCGAGGGCGCGCTTGACGACCTCGCGCGGGTACAACGGAGCGGCGTCGACCGTGCCCGGCTGTTGCAGCTCATCGCGGATCAAATGATTGCGGCGATCAAGATACAGCACCCGCACCCGTTCCTTCGGCTCATCCGCTAGGCTCACCCGGCAGTATTCCAGGAGCTGATCCCAGGACGAGATCACAGGCGATTCCTTGAGCCGCTCGCGGCCGAGACGGCTCGCGGCCTCCCGGATCGCCTTGAACTGCACAATCGTCCGGTCGTTGATGCGCTCAAAACGCGCCAGCCGAGCCGGATCGGCGGCGAGCACGGCGCTGAAGCTGACAAACTCGGCGAGCAGGGCTTTGGCCAACGGCTTCACGTCCACCCGGTCGATCGAATAGAACAACAGCAGTTCCAGGAGCTCGTAATCGGGTAGCGCGTCAGCACCGCTTTGCAGAACGCGCTCGCGCAACCGCTGGCGATGGTGTTTGTGATGGGGGGGGTCCGCAGGTAAGGTTGGGACCACCTCGAATAACGTCTGGTCGCCGCCGCGTTTGGTCCCCGTCATCGCTGACACATGAGTTTGTGCGGCGCCGCGACAGGCTTCACGCAGCGCTGTAGGGCGGCCTGTCCAGACCGGCCGGGGAAAGGGTGAACACCTCGAACCCGTCCGCCGTAACCCCGATCGAGTGCTCGAATTGGGCCGACAGTGAGCGATCCTTGGTGACGGCTGTCCAGCCGTCGTCGAGGACCTTCACCGGCCATGCACCGGCATTGATCATTGGCTCGATCGTAAAGAACATGCCCTCCTGCAGAGCCTCGCCTTGCGCAGGCGTGCCATAGTGAAGAATATTGGGAGCATCATGAAAAACGCGACCAAGGCCATGGCCGCAGAAGTCCCTGACCACGGAAAACCGCTCGGCCTCCACATAGCTTTGGATGGCATGTCCGATGTCGCCCACTGTAGCGCCGGGTTTGACCACATTGATCCCACGCCACATGCCTTCAAAGGTTACGTCCACCAGCCGCTGCCCCTTCACTGACGGCCGCCCGGCAACGAACATGCGGCTGGTATCCCCATGCCAACCATCCAGGATGACGGTCACGTCGATGTTCAGAACATCGCCGTCGCGAAGCCGCTTCTCGCCGGGGATGCCGTGGCAGACCACATGGTTGACGGACGTGCAAATGGACTTTGGAAACCCTTTGTAGTTCAGCGGTGCCGGGATCGCGCCATGATCACGGATGAACTGATCGCATCGGACATCTAGCTCACCGGTGGTTACGCCTGGGCTTACATGCTCAACGATCATGTCCAGCGTTTCGGCGGCAAGCCGGCCGGCCTTCCGCATGCCGTCAAAGTCGGCGGGCCCATGAATCTTGATCGATCGACCCACGGGCACTTGGTCACTGCGTCGCATGTCATTCATGGCTGGCAGTATGCCATCGCCTGGGCCCGAAACCTAGAAGAGCTCGAAAATGTAAATCGAGGGGCGAGGCTCCATGGGCATCAAGCCTTCGTCTCGGACACGGCTCCGGCGGCCATCATCCCCGGCGACGGCGCGGCTGCCTGGACACTACGGGCGGCAGGGTCGCAAGCGTTTCGGCGGGTGGGCGAATCGGGATAACCGCCTCCACCTCAATACCCTCCACATCGATCCGACATCGGTAACACACGGCCTCGACCCCGGCGGCCAGGGCAACGTCCAGGGCCATGGCGTAGGTGCGATCGATATCGGCAGCGACGGCGAAGCTGGGCGCGTCGGAACGCTGAACCAGGAACACCATGACGGCGCGCGCGCCCTGACGGACCATCTCTGTCAGTTCCGCCAAGTGCTTGGTGCCCCGTTCCGTCACCGAATCGGGAAACTCAGCAGGTGCCGCCGGATCGTTCTCAAGCCCGCGTCGGAGGTGAACGTTCTTGACTTCCACATAGCACGGCGGTCGACCGTCCGACTCCAATAGGAGGTCGATGCGAGAATTGGTACCATAACGAACCTCACGGCGCTGACGATCATAACCTGCCAGCTCGGCAAGCCGGCCTTCGGCGACAGCTTCAGAAACAAGAGCGTTGGGATGAGTGGTGTTGATACCCACAAGCGTGTTGTCAGCCCGGATCAGCTCCCAGGTGTGAGGGTAACGGCGTTTCGTACCGTCCGCATGTGACAACCAGATTTCGGAGCCGGGCTCCTTAACGCCCAGCATGGAACCAGAATTGGGACAGTGCGACGTAATCGTGGTGCCGTCCACCAACACTGCGTCGGCCAGGAAACGATTGTAGCGGCGAACGAGGGTCGCCCGGACGAGGGGGCGTGGAAATCGCAACACGTGCTCCCGTCACCAGGGCCAAAGGAGGCGGGCGAACTCGCTCTCCCATCTGGCGGCACGCCGCGATCGGGCGTGCATGGGGGGACCATCCGGATCATGCCCACCGGCCATGCCGATCCGGCTTTTGAGCAAGGACTGAAGTTCGCGCACATCGCCGCTCTGCCAGTAGGCGGGGCCAAGCCGCTCCTGCAGCGTTTGGAGGCGGCCCGCAAGTTCCCGCACGTCCTGCTCGATCGTCGATTCATCTGTCATGATGAGACCATAGCGGATCTGCTCACGGAGCTACAGCACCGGTCCACCGGAGCCGGCGAGAACAGATGCCAAGTCGATCCGGCCACTACCCGGGGTTAGTGGTTTCGGCTGCGACTCATCCGGAACCCATGCGGTCAGGTAAAGAACCTGAAACGTGGCGGGGACCCGGCCGTCATCATCGGCGAACTGTTGTTGATACAACGACGCTGCCTCCAAGAGCGTGGTTCGCCGCGTGAACGAGCGTCGGCGTTCCAGCACGGCATTGCTTTCCCCCATACCGTGCAGGTCAGTCATTAGGCGCATGGCGCTGTCGTATGTAACGGTGACCTCATCCGTATCGACTACGGGCAGGGCAAAGCCGGCGCGCTGGAGAAGGCCGCCAGCATCTTTCACGTCCGCAAATGGTGACACCCGCGGGCTTAGGCCACCTTCGACGGCGATCTCCGCCTCGCTTAGGGAAGCCCGCAACTCTTTCAGCGTCTCACCACCAAGCATGGCCGCTAGGAGCAAGCCGTCCGGCTTCAGGCACCGGCGGATCTGCGTGAGGCAACCGGGCAAGTCATTAACCCAATGCAAGTCCAAGACGCTCAAAACCAAGTCGAACGTTCCGTCCGCGAAGGGGAGCGCCTCCTCATCGGCCACCACGGCCGGTGCAGGGGCGAAGTCCACCATGGTTTTGGCCATGTCGCAGTGGACCAGGACCTCGATCCCGCCGCGATCGTTCAACAGCGTCGCGACCTCGCCGCGGTGACATCCCAGATCCAATGCCATCGGAAAGGACCGGCGAATATCGTCGAGACGATCCACCAGACGCTCGCCGACCTCCCGAACCAGAAAATCATGATTGTTGAAGCGGGCCGCGAAACGGTTGCGGCGCATGCGCACCACCCGCCGGTCAAACACCGTCATTGCGTCGATCATTGTCTCACCTCGGATCGGACAGGATGATTTGGCGCCCCGTTCTGAGCGGCGGGACTTTTTGGGGGGCGGCAGGCGGGATCCGTGGGACCATCACCCTCAAACAGAGTATACTGCGCAACGGGCGTTCGGATCAAAGCCGGCGATCGCATTGGGAGTTTGCGTTCAGCACGCCCGACCTGACCGTGTTGGGGGAGACCGAGTTAGATGACAACTAGAACGGCAATTGCGGCCGACTTTCGGGGGTGGCTCTCTCGTGGCGGTCGCCAGATCGCCGATACCCTATGGCCACCGCAATGCCTTCGCTGTCATGCCCCCGTGGACATGCTCGGCACATTGTGCGTGGACTGTTGGCCTCTGCTTCGGTTCGTGGAGCGGCCCTTCTGCGCCTCGTGCGGCATGCCGTTTGCGTACGATCCGGGGGATCCGGCCATTTGCGGGACCTGCGTGTCCCAGCCTCCTCGCTGGGGTCGTGCCCGTTCGGCCGTGGTCTATGACGATGCTAGCAAGCACTTGGTGCTCGCGTTGAAGCATGGCGACCGGACAGACACGGCACCCGCACTTGGGCAATGGATGGCGCGGGCCGGTACCGACATCCTGACGGACGCGGACCTGCTCGTGCCGGTACCGTTGCATTGGAGCCGGTTGTTCCGCCGGCGCTTCAATCAAGCATCACTGCTGGCGCAGGCCGTATCGCGCCGGACGGGCGTCGCGGTTTTCCCAGACGCATTGGTTCGCAAGAAACGCACACGAGCGCTTGGCAGCTTGGGGCCTTCCGCCCGCCGCACCGAACTGAAAGGGGCCATCGGCGTGAGTACGAGAGCGAGATCTCGGCTGATCGACGCCCGCGTGGTGCTGGTCGATGACGTCCATACAACCGGCACCACGCTGACAGCCTGCACAGCCGCCCTGTTCCGCGCTGGTGCCGCCACTGTCGACATTCTGACCTTTGCACGAACCCTCAAGGCCGATCCAACCTGACCTTGGATGCAGTCCTTTGGGCTGTCACCATATCTCAGGTGCGATGCGGCACTGCGGTTCGGGCCGGCTTTGATGAGGAACAGCCATGACGACACCAATCGAGATATACACCTCCACTTTTTGCCCTTATTGCCACCGGGCGAAGGCACTCCTGAACACAAAGGGAGTGGCGTTTGAAGAGATCGATGTGCTGATGCACCCCAAACGCCGCGCGGAGATGAGCAAACGTGCCGGTGGCGCCACCTCGGTACCGCAGATCTTTGTCAACGGCGAGCATATCGGCGACTCAGACCGGCTGCAGGCCCTCGAGAAAGAGGGGGCGCTCGATCGCATCCTGGGCCTTGCGCTGGATGTGAAAACGGGAAGCGGGAGCGACCCGGCATGAGCACACGCTTCCGCGTCGCCTGCATTCAAACCAATTCGACCAGGGACTACGCCAACAATCTGGAGGCGATCCCGCCGCTTGTCCGCGCCGCCCGCGATCAAGGGGCTGAGCTAATCCTGACCCCAGAGAACGTTAGCTTGCTGGAGCCCAAGAGCGCCCTGTTGCGCGAGAAGGCGGAACCGGAAGCAACCCATCCGGCCTTGCCGGTGCTTAGCAAACTGGCACGTGACATCAGCGCTTGGCTCCTGCTCGGCTCACTCGCCGTGCGCGCCGATGATGGCCGGGTTTGGAACCGCTCGATCCTACTTGATGATCGCGGTGAGGTCGTCGCCCGCTACGACAAAATCCACCTGTTTGATGTGGATCTAGGCGGGGGCGAGTTTTACAAGGAATCGGTAACGATACAACCCGGCACACAAGCTGTCGTGGCGGAAACGCCGTGGGGTCGGCTCGGCATGACCGTATGCTATGATTTGCGTTTCCCCCACCTCTATCGCACGCTCGCGAAAGCAGGTGTCGATTTCCTCTCGATCCCGGCGGCGTTCACCCGTACCACAGGGCAGGCTCATTGGCACGTTTTGCAGCGTGCACGGGCCGTCGAATGCGGCTGCTATGTATTTGCCCCCGCTCAGACCGGGACCCATGCCGATGGCCGGCAGACCTTTGGCCATAGCCTGATCGTGGAGCCTTGGGGCCAAGTTCTGGCTGACGCTGGGGAAGACGTGGGCGTTATCGTGGCCGACGTGGACACCGGTGCCGTGGCGGAGGCGAGACGGAAGGTCCCGTCCCTCCGCCATGACCGCGTGTTCGACGTCCCCGCCCCCCAAGGAGCTGGGGCGACGGCCTGAGAGCCACCACCCAACGTTACGAGATCAACGTGAAAGCAAAGCGGTCCGCCGAGCGTGCCGCCGGACCAACACACCGCTGTTCGAACCGACCTTAGGACTCGTCGGTCTGAATGACCGAACCTTCGACCTCGATGCAGTTCTCTCCGTACAGGATCGCCCACCAATTCCTTGCATAGCTCACCTGGTCAACCATCACATTACCTTGACCCTTCTCAAGGGCCCGATCGACAGCGGTTTCCATGTTGGGGGTTCCTGTCGGGAAGAACAGGATGATGGGCTTACAATCCTCCCCTTTCACGCGCCGACCGGATCTGGCGTCCAGCGTTGCGTTAGAAAGATCGATGTTTCGGGTTGAAACAATCGTGAGATCCGCAAAGCGCTGGGTGCAACCTGTCAAAGCGACTACAAACGCAATCGCAATGAGCGGCGAGCGCAACAACTTATTGGTCGAAAGTGTCATAAGCATCGCCCTCCACACGCCAGCATATTTTTCTAAAAAACGGGATCGCCATGTCTTCGAACTCGACAACGGCATCGGTCAGCAAGTTTGCGCCGCTGGGCTCCAACGCCTGATCGATGGCTTCATCAATAGTTGGATAACCCGATGTCGGGATCCCAAGTATGCGCTGCTGACAGTCTTCTCCACTGACCCGGCCCAGTGACTTTGACGGGTCAATTTCAATGTTACTCAAATTGACATTCTTCGAAGATATCGCTGTGAAGTCGCTTCGAACAGTACAGGCCGCAGCTAAGATACAGACCCCTATGACAAGAAATGATGATAGACCGCGAGCACGGCGCCGCATTCTTTGTAGGCCGCCGCCTCGGATCAACGAACCATGATACATCCCCTGAACTCCTTACTCGTTGACGCTGATCGTCCCCCGCCGCCCTTGGTTTTTATTTCTAACCTGCGATATGCTTCCTCAAAGACTGGTTTCTACTGGTAATGTGACTTCGGACGAAGCACTCAAGGCTGCCGCATCACGCATTTGGTAGAAGTGCATTGAAGCTGCACCCAACGTAGCGTTATGGCGTCCAGCGCGAATTACGCGAAACAGACGCCCCACAATTGACACATCACGTTACCACCGCAACGCTGCATTGCCAAGCAACACGATACTGTAGAACCAACGTTTTGAGGGATCCGGAGGAATACCGATTCTAGGGCTCCACCGACACCGGTGCAGGTTCGCCGTCGTCGCGAGTGGGATCGCTGCGCGCCTTGACGGCACAGATCCGTTGCTTGACGCCAGGGCATTCGGCGCGGTCAACCCGGCCGTGTTCGTAGGCGATGACGGTCAGCGCCCCCCGGGCCATGTTCAGAAGCTCTCCGGCGCGGAGCAAATGCTCCGGGTTGCGCGGGCTGGCGAAGCGCTCGTTGCCGCGGGCGAACGTGTCGTAGAGGAGCACTCCGTCCGTGGCCAAAGCCTGGATCAGATCGGGAAACAAAAGCCGCCAGAGGTAGTTGACGACGATTACAGCGGCGAAGCGCCGATCCGACAGCGGCCAGGGCTCGTTCTGCTCCAAATCGAAGGTCACGATCTCTGCCCTGGGGTGACCGACCAATTCAACGACGGCGCTCGTATCGCGATCGAGGAATGTGACCGAGTGGCCACGGTCGAGGAACAGCCGCCCGTGGCGGCCGTTGCCGCAGGCGAGATCCAGCACCGAGCCATCCCCGCGGACCAGCGGCGCAAAGCGCTTGACCCAGGGCTCAGCCTCCTTGAAGCGCAAATGGCGCTGGAGATGAATGGCCTTGTTCGACACTGGGGCGATGTCTGGGTCAGGTTCTGTCATGCGCGCGTGAGCGACTCGTCATCTTTATCGTTACCTTTCTATCGGCCCGGCTCCGCACGGTCCAGATTGCCCGCAAGCACAGAGGCCGAGGCTTGGAGACCAGGACGAGGGAGGCTGATTGGGCATGCCCGCTAATTCATTTCACGTTCGTTGCATATCGCTGGCGGATCAGGGCTGGTTGCTTGCGCTCAACAATGCTGCTGTGCCTGCCGTCAACACGCTGACGGACCACAGCCTGCGCATCATCCTAGAGAACGCCGCCTGGGTTAGGGCCATCGATTGGCGTGGGACACCGGCGGGGGTCCTGATCGCATTCGGCCCCGGCGCAGCGTACGAGTCCCCCAACTACCGTTGGTTTAACGAGCGGTTTCAGGACTTTCTGTACGTGGACCGGATTATTGTGGACCCGCAACGGCGCGGCTGTGGGATCGGTCGGAGCCTGTATGCAGCCCTGGAAACGGCTGCGGAGGATCTTGCAAATCGCCTCACCTGCGAGGTCAATGAGTATCCATCCAATCCGGAATCACTCCGATTCCACATATCCGCCGGGTTCGCCGTGATCGGCCGACAGGTGCTGGACGGTGGAGCCAAGCGGGTTATGCTGATGGAGAAAAAGTTGACCTCCTCGCCTGCAGCCCAAGGGCCATGACACTGGGCGGTGCAAAGCACGTTGATATGGCCGCGGTCGCCGCCGCCAACGATTGCAACGCAACTGAACCATTCGCCGCCGATTCCGGCGCGGAAATCGGCGGCATCTGGCGAACGCGCCAAGGTTTGTTTCTTGTCCCGGCAGAGGATGACTCAGCTGGGGTCGAGTAGCACAAGCAGCGTACCAAAGACGATTCGGGTCGTCACAATCCTGCACTTCATACTCGCCGACTAAGCGTTTGTTGCCCTAGCGACCGACGTCTACAGAGGTGGCGGGTTCCATAAGACTAGGGCTTTCCACGGCAATCCTGCGTCGGCCTGCGAGCAAGTGCGACAATTTCACTCGAGCCTGGCGCATCAAATGGGCCAGATACACCGACCGCAAGGCATGAGCTTGGCGCACATGGGCTTGGATCGCGGCGGCCGTAACGGTCGTCAGATCAGGGGTTGGCTTTGCGGTGACCTGCGTTGTGGCGATGTTCGGAGCATTCGCGCTGGTTTCGAATCCGTTCATGGTTGTCTCCGTTCCTGAACAGGGTTGTGACAACTCTCGACGGATCCTCCCGATGGTGTGGCGACCGATATGATCTGCTGCGCATCCTCATCGCCATTTTTCGTCACTAGAGGTGGCAGGGGTTCAATAGAGGATCAAGGGAACATGGCTCCGGCTGTGATGGTCAGCTTTGCTGTGCCGCAAAAATATCACGCCACCGATTTAATCTTTTGTTTTTTATAAATATATTGCGTCAACGGTCTCGACCTAACAGCCTTTTAAGGGAGGTCACCCGTTCACAGGAGGCGCCGCACCGGCAATATCGAGAACGTATCCTCAGAGCAATGTCGGAGCTTGAAACCGACCGCGCCAGCGTGCCGCATTTTGCGCGGATCGTGTCCATTCAGGCTCTATCGATCATGGCAAGGAACTCCCGCCGCGTCATGGGGTCCTCTCGAAATGCTCCCAACATCCGACTTGTGACCATAGAAACGCCCGGCTTATGAACCCCCCGAGTTGTCATACATTGATGAGCCGCCTCGATCACGACCGCAACACCGCGCGGCTGCAGCGCCACCTCAATCGTGTTGGCGATTTGCGCGGTCATTTTCTCCTGGATCTGCAAGCGCTTGGCGAACGTTTCGACAACGCGCGCCAGTTTGGAGATTCCAACCACGCGGCATTGGGGGAGATATGCCACGTGCGCCTTTCCGATTATCGGCACCATGTGGTGCTCACAGTGACTTTCGAACGAAATGTCCTTCAGGACTACCATCTCGTCGTAGCCGTCGGTCTCCTCGAAGGTTTTTTGCAAGAGGTCCGCCGGGTCCTCCGAATAACCGGCGAAAAACTCCTCGTACGCGCGCACCACCCGGTCGGGTGTACCCACCAACCCCTCGCGCGCGGGATCGTCACCCGCCCATCTAATCAAGGTCCGCACCGCATTTTCCGCATCACTGCGGGTAGGGCGTAGGTTGGAGATTTCTGTAAGAGTGTCCGGGCGAACACAGACGGCAGGAGCGTTCATAGTCTCGTCCTTAGGTTATCACGGCAGATCCAACGGGGAATGTGACGGTTGGGGGATCAGACCGGGCAGGAACCTGGCTCACGCGAACTGAGGTGCTGTGTGCTTCGCTCGCTGCGTCGGGCGTTGCGATGGATTACTTTTTTTAGTTTCGCGAGGGCGCCAACCTCGATTTGGCGGACACGCTCACGTGAAATGCCGTACCGAACGCTCAGCTGCTCAAGGGTTACAGGGCGTTCTCGCAAATGGCGTTCTGCAACGATG
The DNA here is from genome assembly GCA_964619055.1 of uncultured Rhodospirillaceae bacterium. Lineage (GTDB taxonomy): Bacteria > Pseudomonadota > Alphaproteobacteria > Rhodospirillales > Defluviicoccaceae > CAYVUM01. The sequence continues at coordinate 110,290 of CAZUDB010000002.1, read as the reverse complement.
TCACGCTCCCGGTCGGTAAGATGATCCAAGGCACCATTCAGAAGCGACTTCCGGCGACGGTGCTCTTCCCCGTCTCCAAGCAGCTTTTCCTGCCCTTCGGAGTCGTCAACCAGCCAATCCTGCCACTCCAACTCGCTTTCGCTGCGCAGAGGCGCATTGAGTGAGGCGTCTACAGCAGCCAGGCGGCGGTTCATGCTAATGACCTCGGTCTCGGGAACGTTCAGGATTTCCGCGATCTTCTCCGCGTGCTCGGGGTGCAACTCGCCCTCTTCAAGTGCCTGAATCTGTGCCTTCAAGCGCCGCAGATTAAAGAACAATTTCTTCTGTTCAGAGGTGGTACCCATCTTCACCAGAGACCACGAGTGAACGACATACTCCTGAATTGCCGCCCTAATCCACCACATCGCGTAAGTAGCCAAGCGAAAGCCACGTTCTGGATCAAACCGCTCCACGGCTTGCATCAACCCAAGATTGCCTTGGGCAATGAGCTCGTCCACGGGAAGTCCATAGCCGCGATAGCCAACGGCAATTTTTGCGACGAGCCGTAAATGGCTGTTCACGAGTGTATGTGCGGCGTGCTGATCGCGGTTCGAAATCCAACGCCGCGCGAGGTCGCGTTCCTCTTCAGGTTTCAGGAGTGGATACGTCTGGATTTGGCGCATATAGCTGGAGATGCCATCACTGGCCGCGTAACGGTAAGCTGATCGCCGCGACTCGCTCATTGAACCAACTCCTTCCCAAGATGCCGGTCCCATATCTCTACCGCATCTGGCCCTATGCACTTTGATGTCACAGGCAGTACGACCGCCACAGGCAAGCGGATGATCGCCATTGATCATCATTGGATCCGGGGGCAGAGCTGGCTCGTACGTCAAGCATCGTGAAGACGGCACAAGGCAAGAGAGGACCGCAGGATGCGCAAACATCGCCGTGCGCTGGTGACTGGTGCGAGCAGCGGTATTGGTGCCGCGTTCGCTCATTTGCTGGCGCCAGAGACCGATCTATTACTTACGGGTCGCAACGATGAACGCCTCGCAGCCGTCGCTGGGAGCCTGCGCCGGCCAGGGCGCAACGTCCAGACCGTCGTGGCTAACTTGGGGCGAGAGGCTGAACTGGATCACTTGGCCAAATGCGCGGAAGCATTTGGACCCGATCTATTGATCAACAATGCCGGCCGGGGCGGGTTTGGCGCGGTCCTCAGCCGAAGTGCCGACTATGAACGCGATACAACCCTCGTTAATGTGGTGGCACCCGTTTGGCTGACGGGACGGCTACTCCCCAGCATGCTGGCCCAGGCTGAGCGCACTGGCAAGCGCGCCGGCCTGATTAACGTTGCGAGCACGGCGGCCTTCGCCCCAGTGCCGTTTTTTGCGACTTATGCGGCGAGCAAATCCTTCGTGCTCAGTTGGACCGAGGCGCTCACTCAGGAACTACGCGGTGAGCCCGTTGACATCCTAGCGCTTTGTCCTGGCGCCACGCGAACCGCCTTCGGTCGCAGTGCCGGCTTCCGGGGCGGCACCATTCCTGGCGCTATTGATCCCCGGATCGTGGCCCGATCCGGCCTGGGTGCCCTTGGCTACCGCACAATAAAAGTGACCGGTCTAGTCGACGAACTGGCACTCGGTGCGTTGGTACCGCCGCGACAGCTTGTCGCAAGCACGCTCGGCACGGTAATGCGACTCGCGGACCGATTCGTCGGCCCGGGTCGGGAAAGCGCACCCGAGCGGTAATGACACACGCACACACCCAAGACCGGCGTCCCCTCTCCAGACCTGTGGCGGTTCCGGCGTCGGCTCGCCTTCTTGGCGCGGCGGGCTTGATCCCGTTCGCCGTTTCCGTGCTCGCCCCCTGGCTCGATGACCTTCCCACACAAGAGATTGCGGATGTCACGCGGCTTTACGGCGCAGTTATTTTGTCATTCCTAGGCGGCGCGCATTGGGGATTGGCAAGCGCCGCGCAGCGTGTGCCCAACATTTTGTTTGCGTTGAGTGTCGTGCCGTCCCTGGTCGCCTGGGGCTCGCTCCTAGTGCCGGGCCTGCGAACTAGCTTAGTCATCCTTGTTATCGCGTTTATCTCAGTGATCCTGCTCGATCGCATGGCGGTTCGCCTCTTGGCCGCGCCGCCATGGTGGCTCCACCTGCGCATGCCGTTATCCGGCGCCGTCGTCTTGTGTCTGGGCGCCCTTGTTGCCGGACTGACCGTTGTCCATTGAGCAGGCAATGAGTATCGGCGTTGTTTGGTTCAAGCGCGATTTGCGAATAGCCGACCACCTGCCGCTCACCGAAGCGACTGCCCGCGGCCCGGTTTTGCCGCTCTACGTCATCGAGCCGGGTCTGTGGGCGCAGCCCGACTACGCTGCACGCCAGTGGCAGTTTGTTCGTGAATGCCTGCAGGCGCTTCGGCGGGATTTGGCCGCTCTAGGACAGCCGCTCGTGATTCGTCAAGGTGATATCATCCACATCTTCAATGAGCTGCTCGACACGATCGGGCATTTCGCCTTGTTCAGTCATCAGGAAACCGGAAACGCGTGGACATATGCCCGCGACAAGCGGGTTCGCGCGTGGGCCGGGAATCATGGTGTTCCGTGGATCGAATGTCGTCAGCACGGCGTGTTTCGAGCGCTGAAGAGCCGATCTGGGTGGGCACGGCGATGGGATCGTCAGATGAGGGCGACGATTGTTGATACGCCGGCTGCGTTGACCCCGCTTCCGGCCATTGCGCCTGGTCCACTGCCGACGGCGAAAGATCTGGGCCTGGCGTCGGACCCCTGTCCCAATATCTCAGCGGGCGGGCGCGACGCCGGGACGGCCTTGCTCGAGTCCTTTCTGGCCAATCGTGGAGCCCACTACCATCGCGAGATGTCTAGCCCCAACTCGGCATTTTCGGCGTGCTCTCGCCTCAGTCCTCATTTCGCCGCGGGCACCGTGTCGCTGCGAGAAGCCTATCAGGCCACGCGGCGTCGCCGGGAAGCGGTTCAAGACCAAGAGCCGGCAAACCAGAGTTATTGGCCGGTGGCACTCAGGGCTTTCGAGGGACGCCTGCACTGGCATTGTCACTTCATTCAGAAGTTGGAGGACGATCCGAACCTTGAGGCGCTCAGCCAACATCCGGGCTATCGTGGGCTAAGAGAGGACTCGTTCGACCAGAACAGATTCGAAGCCTGGGCCGCTGGTACCACCGGCTTTCCCTTCGTCGATGCCTGCATGCGGGCCCTGGCCGATCATGGGTGGATCAACTTCCGCATGCGCGCCATGCTCACATCCTTCGCCTCCTACCATCTTTGGCTGCATTGGCGGGAAACCGCATGGCATCTGGCCCGACAATTCGTCGATTACGAGCCGGGCATTCACTACCCGCAAATTCAAATGCAAAGCGGCACAACGGGCATCAACACGATCCGCATCTACAACCCGGTGAAGCAATCGCGCGACCAAGACCCGGGCGGGGACTTCATCCGCCGCTATGTGCCGGAACTGGCGGGACTGGGAAATGACCACATTCACGAGCCGGGACGAGCTCCGGAAAGGGCTCAGAAACGCGCCGGCTGTGTTGTCGGCCGACATTACCCTGCCCCAATCGTTGACCATGTAGCCACCGCCCGGTTTGCCCGCGAACAAATGTATGCGGTTCGCTGTCAGCCCGGGTATCGGGATGCCGCTGATGCCATTCAGGATCGCCACGGCAGCCGCAAGAGCGGTTTGCCACCCTCAAACTCGACAAGGCGGCGACGACACTCTCGACAGATCCCATTGGACTTCGGCTAAGGCCCGAAAAACAAGGGATCGGCCCACGAAGATGTACACGCGTTGCGGTCGAACGTTCCGCTGGCGCCGCAAATGGGCGAAAGATTGGAGCGCGGTTCGGTATTGCTCCGAATATTGCCGCCGCCAACGACGTTCCCGTGCCACCGCATGATCTCATGGCAGACCAGGGCAACGGCACCGCGCCGGAAATCGTTCAGCTTGCGCCTTCACCCTGTCGCACCAACCCTTCGCTTGGGCCATGCGCATTGTGCATAGGCGAGATGCGGCATTTTTTAGTTTTTCTTAGAAACCAAAAGGCGTATAGAGGAAATGGATGTTGCATTGCAGCATCACCTGTTTCGGGCGCAAGGCCCGAATCTGGGGCTCGTTTCCAACGGGTCCTACGTCTCCCAGACGTGAAGCCTCCCTGCTTAACTTGCCGGGCTTTTATGCCCGGCAATTTTTCTTTAGGTCCCAATCCCCTTTGTTTGCATGGTGTTTTTCGGATTGGTGGCGGCCACCGCTTGGCACTTCGTTGTAGGTACGGACAGGTCTACCCACCCTGACGCAATCGAGCCGACCAACGCAACCGCCGCATCCACGTGCCGGCTACCAATGTCCGCACGACACCGGCAACTATGGTGCGGCGCATTCCGCCAATTTGGCGATGCGGCCGTTCCCGCAGCTGGCTGAACCAACGCCATCAAAGGACCACATTAGGTCGCAGCGGCCTCGCGCTGTTCAGCAACCACCTCGTCGGCAAGCCTGCCGGTCAGCTCCTGTAGATGATCGAACACCCAGGCAAAGGTTCCGACCCCAAGGGTCGCGGACCGCAGCTCGATAATGAGGCCATGGGTTTCCGACTGTGGCAACAGCACGGCCACCTCATCCCAGCCCGGCCAATCGGCCTTGGCCTCAAATCCCAAGATCTGACCGCGACGACCGCTAACCAAGCGTTGAATTCGCGACGTAAACTCCGCGGGGACGACGATCTTGACGTTGAGGATGGGCTCCAGCAGAACGGGCTTGCACTTGGGCAGCCCCTCGCGCATCGCAAGAAGGCCGGCTTTGCGAAACGCCATGTCGGAGCTGTCAACCGTATGGTACTGGCCATCGGTCAGCACAATGGCCACGTCCACGACGGGAAAGCCAAGCGGTCCCCGGGCCAAAGCATCACGGACACCGAACTCAACGGACGGGATGTACTGCTTCGGCACCACACCGCCGGTTATACTGTCCGAAAACTCAAAGCCGGAGCCGCGCGGCAGCGGTTTGATGTCGACATGGACATCGCCGAATTCTCCGTGGCCGCCCGATTGCTTCTTGTGACGGGCGTGCTGAGTGACCGAGGCTTGAATGGTCTCCTTATAGGGCACCCGGGGCCGCTCGGCCTCCACTGTCATAGCAAAGCGGTGACGCAGGCGATCGATGGCGACTTGTAAGTGCATCTCGCCCTGGCCCCAAAGCAAGAACTCCGTCGTGTCCGGGTCATGTCCGTAGGACAGCGACGGGTCTTCGTCCACGAGTTTAGAGAGAGCAGCCGTCAACTTCACCTCGTCGGAGCGCTGCTTCGCTCGGATCGTCAGCGCAAACAACGGCTTCAAGGGCTCGGGCCAGACACCGCCGGTGGCGCTTCCGGAAGCGGACAGCACATGTCCCGTCGCCGCATTGTCGAGGCGGCCGAGGGCGACCACGTCTCCCGTGGTCGCCCTAGCGACTTTCTCCGATTTTGATCCAAGCAATCGGCTGATGCCGCTGATCCGCTCGCCGTTCAACGTCATGCCATCAGTAATCTCTCCCCGCCAAACGCGAACCAGGGACAGCTTGCCAGTGTGGGCCGCGTGAAGGGTCTTGAACACCCGAGCGACTGGCTCGTCCGCCGCGGCAATCCCGAGCCGCGCAGCGCTGACCGCGGGTCCGGGCACTTCGTGGCGCAGCGACTTTAGAAGACGCGTAATGCCGTACTGCTTCATGCCAGAGCCAAAGAACACTGGTACGATTTGATCCTGCTGCAAGTCCCGGGTCAGGCTGGCGTAAATTTCCTCAGTTGACGGAACCGCATCCTCCAGCAGCATTTCAAGCAGCGCATCGTCGAAGTCGGCCAGGGCTTCAAGCATACTGGAGCGCTCCTGCAGCCCCCGCTCTGCCACAGGCTCGGGCACCGAGATCAGTTCGGACGGCGATCCTTCTCGCCACTGAAATGCCCGCTCACTGACCAGGTCCACAAATCCGGTAATCTGTTCATCGTCGCGAATGGGGATTTCGCGTAGGACCAACGGACGCTGTGAGACTGCCTGGATCGCCTCCAGACTTTCACGCACCTTGGCCCCGCCGTGTTCCATCTTGTTAATGAAAACAAGATGAGGAACGGCAAAATCATCCAAAAACCGGAACAACGTCGCAAGGGTCAAGGCCTTCGCCGGTTCGGGCTCGCAGACAACGACCGCAGCATCGACAACCATCAAGGCATTGCGGGCTTCTTGGGTCAGCTCCACCGACCCGGGGCAATCCAGAAATGTCCAAGCCTCGTCGAGATATGTGGTGGAGGCCACGTTCACCTCCGTACTCATCTGGCGCTCCCGAGCCTCAGCGGACGAGTCGCCGATGGTAGTCCCCTCAACCACGGACCCTCGGCGGCCAATCGCTCCAGTGCGCCCCAGAATCGCCTCCAAGAGCGTGGTTTTGCCGCTCAGGTAGGGACCGACGAGGGCGGCCGTGCGGGGTTCTGTCGGATGGTTCATGCTCACTTGGACGTCTCCCAATCAACCGAACATGCGGACGTGCGCGGGTTTAGCGCTTGATTCAATGAAAAAGCGTAGCGCTGTCGACGTCGGTTGCAAAGGGAAAGGGATTGCGAAACGCCCGGTCAGTTGGGGGTGCTTTCCCCCCGGCTTAACCGGGCACTCGCAATCAGCTCAAGGCCGCGCAGGCGCGTTGAATCCGTATACACGCTTCCGTCAAGGCCTCGGTCGAGGTGGCGTAAGACACACGAAAATAGGGCGACAAGCCGAACGCGGAGCCTTGGACGGCGGCAACACCTTCCGCCTCCAGCAGGTACGTTACGAAGTCATCATCGCTTTCAATGACGTTTCCGGTCGGCGCCCGCTTGCCGATGGCACCCGCGCAACTGGGATAGACGTAGAAAGCCCCTTCAGGCGTGGGGCAGCTCAAGCCCGGTACCTGGTTGAGCATGTTGACGACCAAGTCCCGCCGATCTTTGAACACCGCATTGTTGTGAGCGATGAAGTCGTGGGGTCCGTCCAAGGCTGCCGCGGCCGCTGCCTGAGCGATGGAGCAGGTATGGGTCGTACTCTGGGACTGGACCTTGTTCATGGCTTTGATGAGATCGAGCGGACCTGCGGCATAGCCAACCCGCCAGCCGGTCATGCAGTAGGCCTTGGAACAACCGTTCAGCGTCAGCGTCCGGTCAAACAGTCGTGGCTCGACCTGCGCAATCGTGGTGAAGCGAAAACTGTCGTAGACTAGCAGCTCATACATATCGTCCGTCATCACCATGACATGAGGATGATCGAGCAACACGGACGCGATCGCCCTCAGTTCATCTTCCGTATAAGCGGAGCCCGTTGGATTGCTGGGCGAATTTAGGATCAGCCACTTGCTTTTTGGCGTGATCGCCCGGGCCAGATCTTCCGGCTGGAGCTTGAAGCTCTTCTCCTCCGGGCACGGCACAATTACCGGCTCACCGTCGCAAAGCAGCGCGATGTCCGGATAGGACACCCAGTAGGGTGCCGGAATAATCACTTCGTCGCCGGGATCAAGCGTAGCCACAAGTGCGTTATAGATCGTCTGCTTGCCGCCGCAGCCAACGGTGATTTGGTCCGTAGTGTAGGTGAGCGCATTGTCGCGGGCGAATTTGGCAGCGATCGCCTTTCGAAGGGCCGGTGTACCTGCGACAGCCGTGTACTTCGTGTCGCCACGATCCATGGCCGCTTTCGCCGCGTCCTTGATATGTTCCGGTGTGTCGAAGTCGGGCTCGCCGGCGCCAAGACCGATGACGTCCCGCCCTTCAGCCTTCAGCTCATTGGCCTTTTGGGTCACGGCGATGGTCGGGGATGGCTTGATCCGACCGAGGCGGGTTGCGAGCGAAACCATATCGAGGCCTCCAGGTTGCAATCATTCGAGATGTTGAGAAACCCTAGGGCCGAATCCACGCCGTCCGCAAGCCGAAGGTCAAACCGCTCGTGAGGCTCAGTCGGCGGAGTGGCGAACAGGCCCCGCCCCCCCTATAAACAAGGTCATGGTTGCCCTTGCCAGCACGCCTCTGTTCATTCCCGAAAAGCGATCGCCCGTCGCCGGCGGTCAGCTGTTGAAGCTTGTATCAGAGTTTCAGCCCGCGGGCGACCAGCCACGAGCGATCGTCGAACTGACCGAAGGGCTGGCCGCCGGTGAGCGCAATCAAGTCCTGCTTGGCGTCACCGGATCAGGGAAGACCTTTACGATCGCCCACGTCATCCAAAGTCTACAGCGCCCGACCATCATCCTGGCGCCCAATAAAACGCTCGCCGCACAGCTTTACGGGGAGATGAAGTCGTTCTTCCCAGACAATGCTGTCGAGTACTTTGTGTCCTACTACGATTACTACCAGCCCGAAGCCTACGTTCCGCGCACCGATACATATATAGAGAAAGACGCATCCATCAACGAGCAGATTGACAGAATGCGCCACAGCGCAACCCGCGCATTGCTGGAACGTAACGACGTCATTATCGTTGCATCCGTGTCGTGCATTTATGGTATCGGCGCCGTGGAAACGTATGCCAACATGGTGGTTCGGATTGCAACGGGACAGCGCTACGATCGCACGGCCTTGATGAAGGCGCTCGTGGAGCTGCAGTACAAGCGCAACGATTCCAACTTCGTTCGCGGCACCTTCCGTGCCCGAGGTGATGTCCTGGAGCTTTACCCGTCGCACTATGAGGATGCTGCGTGGCGAGTCTCCCTCTTCGGTGACGAAGTCGATGGCATTTGGGAAGTGGACCCGCTGACCGGCGAGAAAACCGGCTCCCTCGAAGCCATCACGGTGTTTCCAAATAGCCACTACGTCACGCCACGGCCAACCCTGCTTCAAGCCATGCCGAAGATCCGCGAGGAGCTTGAAGCACAACTGGAGCACTTTCGTACCGCCGGCAAACTGCTCGAAGCACAACGTCTTGAAGAGCGCACCCAGTTTGATCTGGAGATGCTTGAGACCACAGGAAGCTGCAACGGGATCGAGAACTACTCCCGCTATTTGTCGGGACGAAACCCTGGCGAGCCACCGCCGACCCTATTCGAGTACATCCCAGAAAACGCGATTCTGGTGGTCGACGAAAGCCATGTCACTGTTCCCCAAGTCAACGGCATGTACCGCGGTGATTTTGCGCGCAAGTCCGTGCTGTCCGATTTCGGCTTCCGTCTCCCGTCTTGCATGGACAACCGGCCATTGAAGTTCGAGGAATGGGAGGTCATGCGGCCGCAGACCATCTTCGTCTCCGCAACCCCGGGAGACTGGGAATTGGAGCGGACCGGTGGCGTGTTCGTCGAGCAGGTGGTCAGACCGACCGGCCTTATCGATCCGCTCTGCCTCGTGCGGCCCGTGGCACAGCAGGTCGATGACCTGATTGCCGAAGCCAAGGCGGTGGCTGCACGCGGACAACGGGCACTCGTAACCGTGCTAACCAAGAAAATGGCAGAGCAGTTGACCGAGTACCTGTACGAACAGGGCATCCGCGTCCGCTACATGCACTCGGACATCGATACGCTGGAACGCATCGAGATCATCCGCGACCTTCGCCTCGGCGCGTTCGATGTTCTAGTAGGAATCAACCTGCTGCGAGAGGGGCTGGATATTCCGGAGTGCGCCCTGGTTGCCATTCTTGATGCGGACAAGGAAGGCTACCTCCGGTCCAAGACAAGCCTTGTCCAGACCATCGGGCGCGCAGCTCGTAATGTTGAGGGCCGCGTGCTCCTGTACGCGGATACCATCACCAAGTCGCTACGCTACGCCATTGATGAGACCGAGCGGCGCCGGGCCAAGCAGCAGGCCTACAACGAGGTGCACGGCATCATCCCAGCCTCAGTGCAAAAAACCATCTCGGACGTTCTTGAGAGTGTCTATGACCGCGCCGATCGAGTCACGATCGACACTGGGGTCGGCGGTGCGGTCCATCACGTCGGCGTCGACCTCAAAGGGCATCTGGCCGATCTGGAGAAGCGCATGCGGGCGGCGGCGGCCGAGTTGGAATTCGAGGAGGCCGCGCGCCTACGCGACGAAATCCGACGGTTGGAGCTTCAGGACCTGGGCCTGGATCGTCCCGGCTCGGCCCCACTCGCCTCTTCGACGGGTACGGCGTCAAGCAAAGCAGCAAGATCGCCACAGTCCCGCGGATCACGAGGGGTGGGGCGCGGCAAGCGGCGGGGATCGACTCGCCGCTAAGCACCGCGCCGGCAGCCCCTTCGACGATCATCTGATCCCTGCCTACGGATGTGACTACGCAGGAAAATTCCCCACCTGGGGGTTGGTGATTCGCTGCATTTTGGTTGCGAGCGATCCGCATTTGCGGCCATTGCAGGCCCGCCGATCACAACCCACCAGCAGCCTGGCCACGTCCACATGCCTTCTGCAACGCATTGCGTTGATTGCAGAAATAATCGCTGACCAACCCGCATAGGCTGTCCTCGGCCGAACGCATACACCGCTTCGAGCTCGGCCCGATTTGCATTTACCCCCTGATGAGTGTCACAGAATTGCATCGGGTCTGGGCTTGCTGACCGCTTGCTGGCCGCGTTTCGACTTGACGTTCAATGGGTGACCTTGGCAAACAAGCGATGGGGCGAATCAATGGCCGTTCAGAGCCGCACCGTTGACAACCACGTACGGTTGGGGGACAGGGTGAAAACAGACACGGTCAATCGCCGCTTATTCTTATTAGGCGGTGCAGCAACTCTTCTAGCTCTTTCACCGATAGACGCTCTGGCACGTTATCGACGAAGAGAGCGGGTCGTCTATCTTACAAATACCCACACAGATGAAACCATTAAGCGCGTCTACTGGGCTGATGGCGGGTACATTCCAGAGACTCTCCATGAGGTAAACCATTTATTGCGAGATAGTCGCAATGGATTGGAGACCTTTATGGACCCAAGGCTTCTGGATATTATGGCAATGCTTCGAGCGAAAACGGGTTGCCGACAGCCCTTCCTCGTTGTTTCCGCCTACAGATCGCCTCAAACCAATGCAATGTTGCGTCGGCGCAACCGAGGTGTTGCACGTCAGAGCTTTCACATGGCCGGGAAAGCAATTGACCTGCGCGTCCCGGGTGTAAGCAATCGCTCTGTGGCGCGAATGGCCTATGGATTTCAGGTCGGTGGCGTTGGCTCCTATCGCCGTTTCGTCCATATCGATACTGGGCCAATTCGGGCTTGGCGGGGCTGATACTCCACCCGAAGCGAAGACGCAGTTTCTTGAGGCGGCCAGGGAACAGGTCTGTTGTTGGTACTCCCTTACGTCTCGGCATCCACACTATGGATCGCGAACTTGGCTGAATCGTGACCGCTCCTTGTGATGCAGTGGGGTTGACGGAAGCCTAGCGGCAACCGACTTCCGATCCATGAGCAGTGCCCGTCCGGCTGAGGATGGTTTGCCGAGCAACACGGTCGGGCACTTCCACTGTGCCTTGGCCTCTCCTTGTCCATGATGATCTTTCCCGATATGCGCAAGCAACACGTCGTGAAGTCGTGCTTGCAACACCAATGCGCCCATTTAGTGCGTTCTCGTCGCACGCATTGGGGCTTTCTCGCCACTCGCAAACGCCGAGCGGTGCGCCTTGTCTTAAAGACGATCACCGTGGTACCTACCTGCCAAGGGCGAAAACTCCTTGAGTGCAATTGAAAACCCCAGTCTGGAGGAGGGAGAGAAACATGCCTCTGTTAGATGATCCCATCGTCATTGTTGGTGCCGCGCGGACGCCCATGGGCGGGATGCTTGGCGACTTTGCCAGTGTGCCTGCCACACAGCTCGGCGCCACCGCGATCAAAGGTGCCCTCGACCGCTCCGGTGTGCCTGGCGAAGACGTGGGCGAGGTTCTGATGGGCTGCTGCTTGATGGCTGGCCTCAAACAGGCCCCCGCCCGCCAAGCCGCGCACTATGCGGGCGTTCCCTGGAGCGCGGGTGCGACGACGCTCACCAAGATGTGCGGCTCAGCCATGAAAACCATGATGCTCGGGCATGACAATATCCTCGCCGGCTCTCACGACGTGGTTGTCGCCGGGGGCATGGAAAGCATGTCGAACCCTCCTTATCTTGTCCTAAAAGCCCGGACCGGATACCGCATTGGCCACGGTGATCAACTCAAGGACCACATGTTCTATGACGGCCTGGAGGACGCCTACGAGGAAGGCCGGGCCATGGGCACGTTCGCCGAAGACTGCGCCCAGATGTATCAGTTTACGCGGGACGCCCAGGATGAGTTCGCGGCTAAGTCCGTGAACCTCGCCCAGGAAGCATCCAAAGCCGGCACCTTCAAAGCCGAGATCGCACCTCACACGGTGAAGGGCCGCAAGGGCGACACGGTCATCGAGAATGACCAAGCGCCATTCCAGGTCAACGTCGAAAAGATCCCGACGCTGCGTCCTGCGTTCCGCAAAGACGGCACGGTGACCGCCGCCACCTCCAGCTCGATTTCGGATGGTGCCGCTGCTGTTGTGCTGATGAAGCGATCCGAGGCCGATAAGCGCGGCCTTACCCCGTTGGCCGTCATCCACGCCCACTCCACCCACAGCCAGGAACCCAACCTATTTACGACCGCTCCGGTCGGTGCCATTCAGAAGGTTCTGGACAAGGCAGGCTGGAAAAATACCGATGTTGACCTTTGGGAGATCAACGAAGCGTTCGCCGTCGTTACAATGGCGGCCATGCGCGACATCGATATCCCCCGCGACATCGTTAACATCAACGGTGGCGCCTGCGCACTCGGTCACCCCATCGGTGCGTCCGGTGCTCGCATCGTGGTGACCCTGATTCATGCGCTCCAGCAAAAAGGGCAAAAGAAGGGGGTTGCAGCGCTCTGCATCGGTGGTGGCGAAGCCACCGCGATGGCCGTCGAGCTGGTCTGACGATGGCTGCGGTCGTCTCGCCTCGGGGAGACGACCGCTTATACTTGGATGCGCCTGCCTTGCTTCCACGGGCGGATGAGTGCCGATGGATGTTGCCAGTCGGCAAGTTTCAAAAGTGCTCGTCTTTGCCCGACCCATGGCACCCCGAAAACCGGCTGGTTACTCATTGGTTGGGCGTAACCCGCTTATGGGGCAGGTGTGGTCAATCGGCCGCATACACCAACTGGCGGCGGCGACGCCGTGAAATGGTTGTTTTCAAGGGGAGTACGTACGAATGAACGTGAATGGACTAGCGGCCATCGTCACCGGCGGTGGTTCCGGATTGGGGGAAGCAACGAGCCGCACCCTGGCGGCGGCTGGCGTAAAGGTCGCCATCTTCGATATGGCCGAAGAAAGTGCCAATCGTGTCGCGAGCGATATCGGGGGTGTCGCATGCATTGTTAACGTGACCTCACCGGAGTCTGTCGAAGCGGGCCTTGCCAAAGCGCGTAACGCTCACGGCGCCGCTCGGATTTGCATTCAGTGCGCTGGTGTCGCGCCGCCCGCCAGCATTGTCGGCAAGAAGGGCCCGCTGCCGCTTGAGAAATTCGCGCAAGTGGTCGACATCAACCTAAACGGAACGTTCAATGTCCTGCGGCTGGCTGCAGCGGACATGGTCGCTCTGGATCCGCTGCCGGAGACCGGCGAGCGCGGCGTGTTCATCAACACGGCCTCCATTGCCGCCTTCGAGGGACAACGTGGGCAGGCGGCCTATGCGGCCTCAAAGGCTGGTGTGGTTGGCATGACCCTGCCCGCCGCCCGCGAGTTTGCCCGCTCCGGTATCCGCGTGGTCTGCGTTGCTCCAGGCATTTTCGGAACACCGATGATGGCCGGTTTGCCGCAAGAGGTGCAGGACAGCTTGGGTGCTTCCGTTCCATTCCCGTCGCGCCTTGGCGATCCCGCCGAGTTCGCTCGCCTGGCGCTCCACATTTGCGAAAACTCGTATCTCAACGGCGAGACGCTTCGCGTTGACGGTGCACTCCGTATGCAGGGCTGATCAAGCCGACGACGTTATTTGACAATGTGACGGACGACAACCGCTGCGCCGTTCGGTGCAGCGGTTGTTCTTATCAGATGCGATGCGCTCCCGCAGCCGGACGCGCCAAAGCGCAGGCCACACCGACCCTTTCTTTAGGAGCGTTCTGGGGCCGAAAGCCCGCAAATCTGACCGCACAAGCGCTCAGGCCAGCGGTTCCTCACTCACAATCATAGACATCAATGGGCGTGAAGTTGGACCGCTGCCTAGCGTTGCGCCAATCGTCCATATTGCCGACCAGCCCGGCTTTTACGATCGCCTGCTTGCCATATCGACCGCAATGCTCCTCGGCCGCGTCGAGCGTGCTGCCAAGGTTGAGAAACGGCCTCTTGACCCAAACGCTGTTGGCATCGCCGTCGATCACGGAGCCGCCACAGCTCGCCAAAAGTAGTGTTGCGACGCCAAAAAGCACCGGTTGTCTCATGATTGAAAATCCCAATCCTGCGTTGCGATCGCCTGTCGGCGATGACCTCCCCGGCCAGACCATCCGTCCCACCGGCTTAGGCGCGAATTTCCGGGTCACGCCACAAACGGAAGCCGCCCTCAAACGCCAACGCATTGTTTCCAGGCGTCGTGTGCGGCGGTAAAACGGTCAGGTGGCGAACATTGCCTCCGCCGAGGACGACGTTGTCGACGACCAAAGCGTCCCGCAACATCGGAACAATGGTCGCCACTTCCTGACGCCAAGCGTCAAGCCCAAAGCGGTCAATACCGCGCTGACCCAGCACGTCACCAAAGCGAAGACCATCGCGATATGGTAGCGACGTCAGCTCAAGGGGTTGGACGGCCCCGTACACGACGAGCGACGATCCGAGCCCCGTTCCAAGGCCAAGAAACAGCATCCGACCATGTCTGTAGCTTCCGATAGCTTGCATGGCGGCGTCATTGACGATCCGGATCGGTCGTCGCAGTGCGCCACGGAAATCAAACCCGACCCACCCCGGCCCTAAATTGTTGGGCTCGCGGCTCGGCAAACCGCCCCGAACTTCGCCCGGATAGCCGATGCTGACCACGTCGAAGTGCCAGTCCTGCGTTATCGAGTTGACCTGTTCGATCAGCCTCGAGGGTGTCATCTCTGGTCCGGATTGAAACTGGCGGATCTCCGGACCGGCGTTGGTCTGCAACTTCACGGTACTGCCGCCAATGTCCAAAACCAGGATCTGCATCAAGTCGTCCACCCCGTGCCGAAGGTGGCGCCCGCCGCTGATCCGGTCATCCCGACAGGCAGGGCTATCGTATCGTTAGTCAGCGTATGCATACGACGCCGGCTCAGAGTCGATCTCGTTGTGGTAGGGTGACCGAATCGGAACCCATGCACGATCCATCTGAAGAGAGCACAGACAAAAAAGGACCGAATACTATGGGACTTTTGAACGTCTTGATGCGTCCCGATAGCGAGGAGTCGGAACACGCGGAACGAATGGTCATCGTCACGGCCGCGAACCTGCTGCAAGTGGGCGAGTTCCAGTTTCTCCAGCTTGCATATCGGGAATGGTACAATCGTGACATGCCCGATGCGTCGGTATCCCGTCTGTTCACCCGCTATATGATGCATGATGAGGTTCCGGCCTGGGCCCGCCACTACGCCCGTTTGATCATGACCCGCGCCGAAAGCGGATGTTTGAACGCCGACGATCCCACCTACCATCGTTATGACAACGATTACCACACCGAAGCCCCGCATGGCGTGCGCCGTTTTTTAACGGCTGTGTTCATCTTGACGGGCATTATGACGGCTGCGATCGCGATCGTGATGACGAGTAGTGCAGACCCGGTGTCACAACTACCGCCCTATGTCGATCGTGACGATGCTCCAAAAGCACGTTGACATTGGGTCTGCGGGCAAGCCCTTGTTGGGCTGACAGCGGATCGCTAAGCTTCGGAGATGCACTCAGACGGTTCGGCAACCGACACCCTTGTGAATCTTCTGTTTCTAGTCGGAACAGCCGCCGTCGCTTGGCACGGTATCCGGTACCGCGATGCCGACGGCACCCCCACCTTCGGCCACCTCTTGTTCGGCTGCATTGCTGCGGTCTACTTTTGCATCGTTCTGTTTCAGGACATGCTTGGCGTCATTCGGATTTTTTAATCCCGGCTGGGCACTGGAAAGACGCCTAGCTACAGCCGGTCACATAGCGCTTGCGTGGGCGCCTTTCGCCTCCTGCAACAACGCCTGGTAATCCTCGTCGTTGTGGCGCTTGGCAAGCCCGTAGGCGTCGCGCAGCGCGCGACGGCGGGCACGCTTGCGCGATCGTTCGTAGGGGCTTCGATAGAGCGACGTTGTTTTTTCCACCCGAGTGAACGCTCCCAAAGCGGCGTACCGGTTCCACAGGTTCCAATCCTCCAGAAGATCGAGCTCCGGTCGAAAACCGCCACAACGCTCAAACAAACTGCGCTTAAAGAGCACAGACTGGATGGGAAACTGGTTTTGATAGGCCAGCTGGTCGCGATTGAAAGGGCGCGCCAATTTCCGGGGAATACATAACCGACGCTCAATAAGCGCGTTGTCTGTCAAAGTGCACTCCACATCGAAGGCCGTTGAATAGGCGGCAACGCAATCGGGCTCGCGCACGTGAAGCTGATAGACCAGAACTTCGACATGATCCGGGAACAATGCATCGTCATCATCGAGAAACAAGAAGTAGGTCCCGCGAGCTGCTGCCAATCCCCTGTTGCCAGCAACAGAGCGGCCGCTCTTGGCAATGCTCAGGTATTGAACATTGATCAATCCTTGCTGCGCCATGGTCTCGCACATTTTCTGAGTCGCATCGCCGCCATCCTCGACTACCACAGCTTCCACAGCGTGGTAGGTCTGGTGGCCAACAGATAGCAAAGCTTGGCGCAGCAAATCGACACGACCGCTTTGCGTGCGAATGATGACCGAGACCAAAGGCCCATCTCGCAAGGCTTCGGCTTCCGTCATGTGCGACGGCGGGTATGCGTAAAACGCGCCATCGCGGCGCAAC
Source organism: uncultured Rhodospirillaceae bacterium (assembly GCA_964619055.1). Lineage (GTDB taxonomy): Bacteria > Pseudomonadota > Alphaproteobacteria > Rhodospirillales > Defluviicoccaceae > CAYVUM01. The sequence continues at coordinate 93,392 of CAZUDB010000002.1, read as the reverse complement.
TCATAATCCCAATCAAAAAACGGAAAGCGGCCCGACCGGTGGCGCGTCAAAACGAAATAGGTCGACAAGGCAAAAATAGCCGCTAAATTCATTGTCAATATCCGGCGACCCTCGGGCAATGACGGGACGGCATATTGCTTTATATAAAGTCGCACGATTGCCATAATAGACCAAAAAGACCCGTAGCGTATACGTAAAAGTGCATTTGTCAATGTTGAGCACTGAAATTGTAGTGGCTTAATTTCATTCGCAAACTTATATGTATAGTGCCAAACGACCGAATGAGGCCAATACCGTAAGCGCCACCCATGATCTCTGAACCGAAAAGAAAGCTCAACATCTTCTCCATACATAAAAATCTTCGGTTCGTAACCGCCCGTCTCTAAATAGGCACTACGCCGCATCAAAACACAAGTGTGTGAGCACCACGCTGTTTCTAAAGTTACAGGATCGTAATATTTTGGATGCTCGAACGGTTTCTGGCGAAATTCCCATTTCCCAACATCGAGTCGGTCCGTGATCGCCATAGTGACGGCGCTCAGCAAGGCGTGAGGCTCGAATTCCATATCTACATTGACAACTAATATGAACGGCGCCTCACCACGCACAATATTGAGGTGATGACCGCACCCGAAGCCTGAGTTCTCGCGTTGATCAATCGAAATGGTCCGATACACATGGCCCCGCTCAGTGCGAAAACGCTCCAATCTGGCGACGGATGCATCTGTCGACTCGTGGTCACGAAACATCAGGTTTAGACGAGCCTTCGGGTATACGGTTTCTTCGAGGCTAGCCAGAAAATCGTCCAGCCACTGCTCACTGTTGTGGGTTACGATCGAGATGTCGATGTCCGGCAACGACCTTAGAGCCAGCGCCTCATTGTTGAGTGCCCGCATGAACAGGGACCGTTGTCGGCTCAAACTGGACAAAAACGCTGCGTCCACACGCATGTCGGGTCGCACGTGACCGTCGGCATAGAGTGCGGGCATCGCCCAGCGTCGAGACTTGACGCGAACCTTCGAAAACGGGAACGGAATACCGTTGGCGAGGACCGTACGCACCTTCCGCCAAACGGCAAGCGAGCTAGTCCGTCCCTGGTCGCGCGCGCGGTCCGCTTTCGAGATCGCGGGCGGTAACGACTGCGCAATCTCCGGTATGCCTGCGCGACCGACGAAGACCCCGCAGCGCGCATCGGCAACCGAGTTCGCTAGTGGTGCCTCGTTCGTCATCCCTGTCCCATATCCAAGGTCCGCGTCCGACGTTCTATGGACGACGGGGTCCTCTGCGATCGCTAGCCGTCGGCTTTGCCTCGGCCTTCTTCTTATCGCAGGTGTATACCATGAACTAACCCTCTAACCGAACACCGCTTGGGCAATGCCGCCATACGACTCGGGGTGCCCATATCAGCCAGCCACCAAAGAAGTGCTCGGCGCCCATCCAAGGCTATAGAGATGCCGTAAAAAAAAGGCTGAATGCGGATGCGTTGTCATTGCAGACACTCGCCCAATGCCCGTTCATTTGGCTATAAACGATCACAATCACGTCGGGTACCCAGGTTTAAGCTGATCGGGATGAGCGCTGTGAATGAAGCCGTAGGGTGGATGCAGCATTGGGTATGAACGATCCGCGATGACCAACGATGATCCTTACGCCGTATTAGGAGTGGGCCGGGATGCGTCGGAGGACGCCGCTCACAGAGCGTATTTGGCGCTCGCCAAACGCTACCATCCGGACGTCAACCGCGACGACCCCGACGCCGACCAGCGGTTTAGCGAGATCGTTGCGGCTCATGAGGCCATTCGCGCCGACCATGCCCGCCGCCGCGATAACGTCGACATGCTTCGCCGCCGCCGCGCCGACGCGGCAGCTGCAGTATCCCACCGCCAAGGTCGACGCGCCCGTTCCACGGTCGCTCCTGGCAGCGCGGCCTCGCCGCGCTTGCGGACCCGTCGGACCGATGGTCTGGTCATCACGTTGCTGTGGTTCGCCGCTGTCATGATCTTGCTTGCCATCATGTGAAATCACCGCCACCTCGCAAATGCTCATTGCGGGCTGGGTACGGCCTATGGATCCGATCGAGTGGCGGCAACCGCGCGACGTACCAACACGCGGAAAAGATGTTCGCGATAGGCCGCCGAACCATGCAGGTCCGTCGCGAACCGCTCCGTGGGAGCTACCAGGTCGGCAAGAGCATCCTCTTCGAATTGGACCGCCAATGCCGCTTCCGCAGCCGCCAAACGGAACGTCCCCCCGGCCCCTCCCGTAACGGCAACCCGAACGTCGCTGCTGCTTCCGCGCGGCTGCAGCGCAAAACGCGCAATGAACACACCGACGAACGCGTAGCGGAGCGACTTTCGGATCACTTTCAGGTACGCGGAGGCCTTGGGCACGCGAAACGTCACCGCCACAATAGCCTCATCGCGCGCCAGCGCCGTTGCGTACGGACCCAACAGGAACCGCCCAGCGGAAATAGTACGCCGGTCGGTTTCGATTTCAGCGTCAAGGCCTAAAGCCGCCGTCGGCCAGTCGCCAGCGGGATCATTTGTGGCCAGTGCACCGCCGAGGGTTCCTCGGTGGCGGACCTGCGGGTCGCCAATCGATTGTGCCAAGCTTGCCAAAGCCGGACACCGTGCACGAACCAGGGGCGATCGTGCGACTTCCTGGTGGCTGGTGAGGGCGCCAATGCGGAGCCGGCCGCCGACTTCCGAGATCTCGCGCAAAGCCGTGAGGCCGCTGATATCGATCAGCGTTGCTACTTTGACCTGTCGAGCCTTCATGGCCGGGATCAGGCCGATGCCACCGGCGATGAATCGGGCATCGGGTTCGTCGCCAAGCCTGGCGACGGCAGCTTGGAGCGTGGTTGCTCGATACCAGGAGAATGGCTGCAAGCACTGACCTCCGTTACAGGGCCGGCTCAGCCCGCTGCATGGCGCGCAGTCCAGCCTCGATCGCGGCAACGATGGACTGGTAGCCGGTACATCGACACAAGTGGCCCGAGATCCACCGCCGAATGATCGCTTCATCGGCATCGGGACAAACGCGCGCCAGGTCGATTGCTGATAGCACAAGGCCCGGAGTGCAATAGCCGCACTGTAGGGCGTGATGGGCCTGAAAAGCTGCCTGCATGGGATGGAGAACGCCGTTCTGAGCCAGCCCCTCGATGGTGGTAATGGCCCCCCCATCGGCCTGGACCGCCAAAAGAGAGCAGGACTTAACGCTTCGACCGCCCAGCAACACGACGCAGGCCCCGCACTGGCTGGTATCGCATCCCACATGAGTCCCTGTCAGCCGGAGCTGATCGCGCAGCACATCGACCAACAACGTTCTAGGCTCGACGTTGAGTTGTACGGACCGGCCGTTGACGTCGAAGGCAACGGTTTCCATTAGCTGGCTTCTCCACGATCTTCGGTCAGAATTTCCGGGCTTAGCGCTTCCAACGGCAGGTCTTTCCGCTCATCGCAAGCCAGGCACGGTGCATCGCCGTGGGGGCGCTCGGTCGCGGGTTCAATCGTCGCCGCAGATCGCCATTGCACGCCAATCGATGATGTCACACCTTGATGACTGGAGCCGAAAATTAGATATCTGGATTGGTTGAGCGCAATCAAATTTGCTCTGGCTCGCTGTGGCCCACATTCACGACGTTTTTCTGCCGGATGATTGCTAGATTCGCTAGCGAAAGTGCAAACACAGTGAGTAATTGGTCGTCGCAATGTTCCTTACCACCCCATTTGGCAAAAGATATGGATGCGCGGGGTTCTCCCCACAGGCCAGGGCCAGCGATTGTGGGATTATGGCATCTCACTCACGTGCTCCCTCGGCCGAAAGGCCGCGAAGATGCGCATCTGACGGAAACAGCTATAAACTCTAACGTCGTCGACGACTGCCAACCACTCCTTGCCCCCAAATGGCCATGATATTGACGTGGATGACAATTTGAATGAGTTAACCAGGGAGGCGGGGGAAGCCATGCAGACTGAGGCGTGCATTCGATACTGCATGCACCGACAGTCGCTGAATGACTTTTTGCCGCCCATCGAAGTTAGCCGGTTGGCCCGAGCCTCTCGCTACGAAACGGTCCCAGCCCAACGCTTGATCTTCCGGAAAGGTGATCCGGGCGACGCGGTGATGATGATCGACCACGGGCAGGTCGCCATCTTCACGGCTTCGGCCGATACGCGGCCGATCATGCTCGCCGTGATGGAACGGGGCGAAATATTCGGTGAGATCTCCGTGATCGATGGTGGCGACCGGACGGCTAACGCCAAAGCTATGGTGGAGACCGGCCTTGTGATCATTGAGAAAGCTGATTTCATCAGTTTTTTGGAACGCAATCCGCAAGTGTGCATGAAGCTCTTGCGCCTGATCTGCGAGCGGCTGCGCGCCACAGATGTGACCGTCGAGGACATCCATATCTTTAACGTGCGTCCCCGCCTCGCCAAGCGCTTGCTCAGCTTGGCTGACCATTTCGGCATCACAGCCGGGAACAGCATCGTCGTCACCGTCAACGTGGCGCCGAGCCAGTTGGCCGACATGATCGGAACAAGCAGATCGGCGGTAACGTCAGCGTTCCGACATTGGGTTCGGCACGGAATCATCGAACTGGGTGCAGGTCAGTTCACGATCCGGGATCGCACCGCCTTGGAAGCTGAAGTGGGTCAGCAATTCGGAACGCGTAGCAAGAGGCCACTGTCCTCGGGCCCGCATTCGGACGCCGACAACAATGACATCGTCTAGCCAGCGGGCCCAGTGAACGCCCGCCGTAGATCGGGCCACACGGATACTTGACGCACAATTGGAAAGCCGTCTCGTTGGTGGATCATTGCGACTCGTTCACCGCTTGCCGTCATCGGCCCATCGGCAGACGGGCATCGTCCGGGACAAAAAACACATGGTCCGTGTCTGCACGCTGCGCATGGCAGCCCGTGCAGAATTCGACATTCTCCGGCGCGATACCGCTGGTGTCGCCGAAGTAGCTGCCATCGGGCATGATCATGGCGTAGCGCCAGTCTCCGGTGTCTGGACTGACGCCAGCTTTCAGCTTCTCCATGATGAACAACGCTCCCGGCAGCCGCTCGCGAATGGTTGTTACCGAGAAACTGTCTTTTGCCAGAATCGATCCCGGTGGCAAACTCTCACCCGGCTGTAGGTGTCCGTAACCTGCCCGTCGTGCGATGCCGTTGGCGTAGCTGTTGACATAGCGATTGCCGTGCGTCGCGGAGCGGTAGGGAGCGTCGTTGTAGAGGTACCAACGCCGATAGTTCATAGCGGTGGGATCTTGAGAGATGGCATAGCGCCGCTCCATGCGGTCAACCATCCCCTCATAATAGTCGATCGCCTCCTCACGGCTCAGATCGGCGGCATCCTGGACCGGTGGATGCGCGTCCAAGTCGCCATCGGCCGACAAAACTCCGGCGCTGAGACACGTCACCACAACGCTAAGGCCGATGGTCCTACCGATGGCCCCAATCCGTGGTCGCATCGACGCCCTCCCCGGCCTCGGATCTGTTCATCTCGTATACCGCTGCTTCAGCATGTGTACTGTACGAAACCGTTCCAGCCTCAACCAGCGCTTTTACCCCGTCCGCCGAACACATTGCCGCAACCAAAAAAAGGTGAGTTGGCACGGGCGCTTAACGCCATACCTCCACCCGGCAATCAACTGTATGGATCGGCGGCGTCACGCAAGCCATCCCCCATGAAGTTGAAGGCGAGCACGACGATGATCACTGGAACCATGGGCGTCAGCAGCCATGGGTAGATGGCCACAGCCTCAATGTTCTGAGCCTCGGTCAGCAACACACCCCAACTCGTAATGGGTGGTCTGAGCCCAAGACCCAGGAAACTGAGGGCTGTTTCGCCGAGGATCATGGACGGAACCGACAAAGTCGCAGACGCGATCAAGTGGCTCATGAAGTTCGGAAGCAAGTGACGGCTGATCACCCGGCCCGGCTTGGCTCCCATCAGGCGCGCTGCCTCACAAAAATCCTCTTCCCTGAGTGCTAGCAGTTTCGAACGCACGGCTCGCGCCAGTCCGGGCCAATCCAGCAAACCGAGGATCACCGTGATGCCGAGATAGACAAGAATCGGGCTCCACGTGATCGGCAAGGCAGCCGACAACGCCATCCATAGCGGTAATTCGGGCAATGATCTTAGGACCTCGATAACGCGCTGGACGATGTTATCCACCCATCCACCGAAGTAACCGGCCAAGCCGCCAATGGTTATACCGAGCACGAAGCTTATAGTGATTCCAATCAACCCCACCGTCAGCGAGATCCGCGCTCCATAGATGATTCGAGAAAAGATATCCCGCCCCAGCCGGTCGGTCCCGAGCAGGAACAACGTGCCATCCCTAGCAGGACAGACCAGATGGAAGTCAGCATCGATCAAGCCCCAGAACGCGTAAGGATCGCCGCGACAGAAAAAACGCAAGCGCTCTACCTGGGTCCGGTCGACCATGTACTCCCGCTTCAACGTCTCCAGATTCAGCTCATAGTTAAGGCCGTAGACGAACGGACCGACCAGCTCACCCTCATGGAACAGTCTGACCATCTGGGGTGGCGCGTAGATGTGGCCCGTGTTCCGAGTGTTGAGGTCGTAAGGGGCGATAATCTCGGTGAACAGGATTGACACATATGCGATCAGCAGAATGAGCGCTGCGGCAACGGCCAAGCGATGGTGGCGAAACCGCCACCAGATCATGCGCCATTGCGACGCCATATAGAGCTTCTCTTGCTCGGGTGTCAGCTCCTCCACCGAATGGACGTCGAAGGGGGCATCCGAGACGTAGTGAGGCAGCCTGCTCGTCATCTGCTGGTGCCTCCACCCAGCCGGATCCGTGGATCGAGTGCGGCCAGCAGCACGTCGGACACGAACATGCCGATTACCGTTAAAACGGCGAGAAACATCAGGAAAGAACCAGCCAGATACATGTCCTGGCTCTGCAGGGATTGCAGCAGCATGGGTCCGGTTGTCTGCAATGACATCACGGCCGACACGATCACGGAACCGGAGACGACCTGTGGCAGCAAATTGCCGATATCGGCAATGAACGGGTTCAGCGCCATGCGCAGCGGATACTTGACGAGCAGCCGACCCGGCGGCAGGCCCTTAGCCCGGCCTGTCGTGACATACTGCTTCTGCAGCTCGTCCAGCAGATTGGCGCGAAGCCGCCGGATCATACCGGCCGTTCCGGATGTGCCAATGACGATCACCGGCACCCACAGGTGCTCCAGGACTGACAGCGCTTTGTCCACAGACCAGGGCGCGTTGATGTACTCCTCGCCAATCAGGGTGCCGATAGATGTCCCAAACCACACGTTGGCCAGATACATCAGGATCAGCGCAAGCAGGAAGTTTGGCGTGGCAAGGCCCAAAAATCCGAGAAAGGTAAGTCCGTGGTCTCCCCAGCTGTATTGGTGAGTCGCCGAGTACACACCGATCGGAAATGCTACGACGTAAATGAAGAGGATTGTTGCAAAATTCAAAACAAGCGTAAGAAGTAGTCTATCACCAACCACCTCAGATACCGGAAGATTATGCTCGAAAGAGTAACCCAAATCCCCTTGAAGTAAACCCAAAAGCCACAAAAAATACTGTTCATACATTGGCTTGTCTAAGCCGTACTGTTCCCGCAAAAAATCAATTTTTTCACGAGGAACCAGCTCGCCTTGTGCTTCAAGCTCCGCGATGTACGCGCTTAAATAGTCGCCAGGAGGCAGCTGGATAATGATGAACACAAGGCCGCTGATGGCGAGCAGCGTAAGTGCCATGGTCAACAACCGGCGGCCGAGATACGTCAGCATGATCTACCAAAAACCCTACACCGCCCCGTCGCCGGCCGCCGTTACCTTAGCGGGCGAACCAGAACGTATCCGGACGGTGGACCCCAAAATGAGCACCAGGTTCCCAATTGTAGATCGCGCTTTCGGGGACGTTGCGCAGCGCCAAGTTCACTACGACCGGTTGTGGAACGCCACGAACGATGCCAATCGTAAACTGTTGCTCCGCATGAATGGCGAGCATCTGCTGCCAGATGTCACGCCGGGTTTCGCTGTCCGGAGCCTGCTCCCATTTCTGAAAGAGCGCTGCCAATTCCTGAACAGCATCCAGATCGATTTCCTCTCCCGCCTGGCCGCGGGTCTCAGCGTAGAGGCCCCATTTAGGCCACGCATATTGCATTTGATGGGTCGGAGCCAGCTCAAACGGCACCATGTCCGCGGTCGGAACCGCGTTCTCCATGCCCTTCCAAATCGCCAACAGGGTCTCGCCTGCAAAAATCCGGTTGCGAAACACCTCACGCTGCAGTGGCTTGATGTGGAGCTTGATGCCGAGCGGCGTCCACGTATCGCGGATCAGTTGCAGAATATCAGTTTCCGTCGGATCCTCGCCGGCGGTCTCTACGATGATTTCCGCCGGCCGGCCATCGGGAAGCAAACGAACACCGCGATCATCCTTGTTCGACAGGCCGATCTGGTCCAAAAGCGCCGCCGCTTTCTTGGTGTCGAATTCAGTCCACGCCTGCGCAAACTCGCTTTTGTACAGTGGGCTTTCTTTCAAGACGGTGTTGTTGCCGGTTTCGGCCAAGCCAAAATAGATGGTTTGGTTGATTTCTTCGCGATTGATCCCAAGCGAAAGAGCACGCCGAAAATCGGCGTTGCGAATGAGCATTTGCCAGTTCGAATCCGTGACATTCAAGTTTGGGTAGAGCGCCATTTCGGAGCCAGCTGCGGAACGCCACAGGCGGACTTTAAAGTCCCGATCCTCTTCTCCTTGCTTCAGGATTGCGTAGTTCTCAAATCCGAGACCGCGCGCTTGCAAATCGCTGTCGCCCGCGGCTGCCTTGGCCGGAATCAGCTTCGAATTGACGACCGTGAACTTCACCTCGTCAATGTAGGGGAGCTGTTTTCCGGTCGGATCGACGCGGTGGAAGTACGGGTTCCGCCGAAACGAGAACAAGTTTGAGGGCGGGGCTGTTTCGAGGATCCACGGCTGCAGCGACGGCAATTCCGGATCGTCGTTCTTGTAGGGCTGAGCTTTTCTAAAATGCAAAGCGATCCAATTCCGCTGGCCTTCTTCGGCGATTTTCGCTTTCAAGGCCTCGGGCTCGGCATACTTGGCGTGGAACGGCTTCAAAAAATGCGCAGGCAAATAAAGATACTCGGGCCGGGCGCCGGCCAATGCCGGCAGAAAGCCACGATTTGGCTTGTCCCAGGTGTAACGCACCGTCACCTCGTCGATAACCTCGAACACCGGCGGTCGGCCATCGACCAAAAGAAAGGCCGGCAATCCGCCAGGAGACATTTCTTCGTTGGTCAGAACATCGTCCCAAACGTAGCGAAAATCCTCAGACGTGAACGGGGCACCATCAGACCACTTGTGGCCCGGACGCAGATGGAAGGTGAAGCTGCGATCTCCGTCATTGTCGACTCGCGCCAATATGTCCGGGCGCAGAGCCCAATCAGGGCCATACCCGACCAGACGGGCATAGCCGTAAACAACCATCATACGGGTGTCTTTCTCGCGGCCCATCATTGTCTTCAGGGTACCGCCATAGTTGCCCGGCTGTTTGTTTTCGGCAGCCAGATCAACGACAAACGGCTCCTTGGGAAGCCGGTCCCGAACTGGCGGCAGCTGACCCGCCTCCACACGTGACTTCAGAACCGGCGGCTCCATATAAGTGGTGGCCAGACCCTTGGAACTCGCCAAGAGGCAGATGAGAACGACGACATTGACGCTCACGATCTTTGTAAGGATCGGCGTATGAGACCCTGACATACTCTCGTTCTCCGCTATCCAGATCTTGGCGATTCAGCGAGTCACCGTCTGGTTCGTTTTTGGTCCGATCATTGTCCTACGACCGGAGCACCATACCTCGTCCATAACACAACAAGAAGCACGGCGAACCGTTAAAGCGGCCACCGTCATGCGACTTCGCGGGCGTTCGCCGTGGGCGGCTCAAGGGCGCGGACGAGATGATCACCACCAAGGTCGAAGACGGCGGCCTCCCGAACACTGTCGGAGGTGAACGGATGAGGCCACGCCTCGGGCACGGATGCCCGTCCGTCCATGAGCGCGGAGAAATCAAGGCCCCGATCAGGGTCTGGATAGGGCACGGCAGCAAGCAAGGCCCGCGTGTAAGGATGGACTGGGTTGCCGAACAACGCCTCCCGCGGTGCTTCTTCGACCAAGTGTCCCGCACACATGACAGCAATTCGGTCCGCCATATAATCGACGACCGCAAGGTTGTGCGAGATAAACAGGAATGTCAGGCCAAGTTGCGCCTGGAGATCCTTGAGCAGATTAAGGATCTGAGCCTGAACGGAAACGTCCAAAGCGCTTACGGGCTCGTCACAAATTAGCATCTCCGGCGCCAGAGCCAAAGCACGGGCAATGCCGATGCGCTGGCGCTGGCCGCCCGAAAAGCTGTGTGGATATCGAGCCAAGTAGCGCGGGTCCAATCCGACGACCTGCATCAGATTGGCGATCATGTCGCGCCGCTCCTCCCGGTCACCAATGCCGTGGATGGCAAATGGCTCGGACAGAATGTCGAACACGGTCATTCGGGGGTTAAGAGAGCCAAAGGGATCTTGAAAGATGTATTGGATGGAGCGTCGAAACTGGGTCAGTGCATCACCGGTCAGTCCGAGTACGTCGACCGGTGAGCCTCCGTCCCAATAGGTGACGGTGCCGGCATCGGGCGACATCGCACGCATAACAATCTTGCTAACGGTGGTCTTGCCGCAGCCGCTTTCCCCGACGAGCCCGAGACAGCTCCCGCGCGGAACGCGAAAACTCACGTCGTCAACGGCCTTTTGACGGATTTGATGCCCCTTGCGGAACAGTCCAGATTGTTTTCGGATCGTGAAGCTTTTAGAAAGGTTGCGGACCTCCATGAGGATCGAGCTAAGCTGCCGCTCCGGCTTCGCTTGGCTCACGCCCTCGCGAAGGGCCAGCAGCGAGGACGCATCGTGCTTGATTTCCCTTAGCGGCTGCAGCCGCTCTCCCGGTTTCATATCGAAATGGGGGACAGCCCGAAGCAACGCCTTTAGATAGGGATGGCGGGGTTTGTCGAAGATATCGCGAAGCGTCCCACTTTCCATCAGCCGGCCGTGATAGAGAACGACCACTTCTTCGGCGACATTCGCGACCACACCCAGATCATGGGTAATGAGCAGTACGGCCATCTTTAGCTCGTCCCGAAGGTCGAGGATGAGCTTCAGGATCTGGGCTTGAATGGTGACGTCGAGCGCGGTCGACGGCTCATCGGCGATCAATAGGGCCGGCCGACAAATCAGCGCCATGGCAATCATTGCCCGCTGGCGCAGACCACCGGAAAGCTCGAACGGAAATGTATCAAAGGCTCGCGCCGGGTTCGGAAAGCCGACCAGCCCGAGCATGTGGATGGTTTCTTCGCGTGCCTCTTTGCGGTCCCTCTGCGCGTGGAGCAGAAGCACCTCCGACACCTGATCCCCAATCGTGTGCAGGGGTGACAAGGACGTCATCGGCTCCTGAAAGATAATGGAGATCCGATTGCCGCGGATGGCGCGATAATCTGGGCTTTTTGGGTCCAATTGAGCGAGATCAAGCGTGGTCGCTACACCCTGCTCGGGGGTGCTCAGGCTCGAAGGATCGGCGAGCAGGATTTCGCCACCGGCGATCCGGGCCGCACGCGGCAGGATTCCCAAGATCGCCTGCGCCGTCACCGACTTGCCGGATCCAGACTCGCCGACGATCGCGACCGAAGAACCGGCCCTGATCCGAAAAGACACTTCATCGACGGCACGAACGACTCCGGCCGCGGTCGAGAAGTCCACTTTCAGATCGCGAACGCGCAACAGGTCGGTCACGGCAGCCTCCCGAGCAGCGCTCCATCCGCTTGCCGGTTGACGCCAAGGGTTTCCAGGTTAGCAAGCGACCTTTCGTCTAATGTGATGCCATTGTCCCGCGCCGCCCGCAAAGCGCGTTCGGCCAAGGCCTCAAAACCTTGAAGTCCCGACTCGACCGCCAAACGCTGGCCCTGGCCACTCAAGCGAAGGCGCATCCAACCTTCGCTGCGATCACGCCGATGCGCATAGAAGGCAAGCGTCAAGCCGTCCAGATCGGACCAGCGGATTGCGCGCGTCACTAAACCTGCATGGCGGAGTCCCACGTCATCCACCTCAATCCGGGACAAGTGCAGATTGATGGTACGAACCGCGAACGCGCCAAACAGCAACGCGGCCCCCGACAGAACTGCCGCTACCGGTATTGCGGTCTCCAAAGCGATAAGTGGAACCAACGTGAGGCCGAGCCCGACGCCCGCCCGGAGATAGTCAGCGGCCACGTCGTCCCATGGATAAGTCAGTGTGGCTGCGGTCATGTGCGACGCTCGGCCACATGCACCGTCGGCACGTCGCCATCGGGCCAAAATGCGTCGCGCGCGGAAAGCCACCGAGCGGCCGGATGGGCAAGCGTATGCGCAAGCAGTCGGCCAACGAACGTCCAACATTCGGGGTCATGAAACTGGTGGTGGGTCATAAGTCCCGTCGGCTCATAGGCATCGACGCGGTTGGTGCGACGGTTGGCAAGATGTTCGATTACCTGCCCCAACGCAGCCTCGTCACCTCCGAAGCGGCCACCGCCATGCCAATCGATGGGATCACAGTGAATGTTCGTACGGCGCACCCCAGCCTCTGGTTCAGCGGCCGAGCGCGCATGATCGGTCGATACGGCATGCAAGCCAACGGACGGAAGATGCGAGATCAACGAAGGATCGAGGCGATTCCACGGGGCGACATATACAGGCAAGCTGCCGGGAAGGGTACGGATCCGCCTCCATCCTTCAGCCAATTCATCGAGCACGACATCACGGGGTCGGTCCGGCCCGTGCTCCTCTTTGCGATCGCCGTCGACCGCGTGATCGTCGTGGCTCCAGCCGTGCTGAAGTGTGGCGACTGCGGCTCGGCCCACTATCGCAGAGGTTAATGAGGGATCGATGTCTCGCGGAATAACCGCCAAAGCAACCGGCACACCGAATCGGTCGCTCAAATCCAGGAGTCGCTCCAGGTCAGGCGACGCCCGCGTTGCATCGTCGTCGCGCCACCACAGGGTCGCGACACGGCCGGCGCTCGACCAAGCATCCAATTCGTCCGTCAGGCCTTCCCAACCGGTCATGCCAACCCCCGGCGGTTTTCACTCGTCGCCGAACACCACCAAAGCAAAGCGGTTGCGCTGTCTCATTAGCCAGCGATCCGCACGCCATCACGACGGCCTAGAAGCCACCACCCGGGCCGCCATAGCAGCGCCGTCCAGCGCCACCAAGCCCGCAGGCATGGGAGGCCGTGATGTTGCCGTGGCAATCGCCTCAGCGAGAGTCTTCGGCGTCAACGCGTTCGGATGGACCATAACGGCGGCATTGCATTTGGCAAGCGCCTCGGCGCGGATCGTCTGCTCGGTTTCCGCACCGTCTGCAAACGGCACCAGAACCGCAGATGTACTCGCCTGAAGGAGGTCACAAACGGTGTTGTAGCCCGCTTGCGATACGGACACGATGCAATTGCGCAACAGGATCGGCATATCGTCGCGCCACCGGTTCACGATGACCCCGTCCGGCGCCGCCCACACGAGATCGGAGAAGGTGCCCGCCGGCAGATTGGGGCCCGCAATCAGCCGCCACGGCCGGTTCGCCAGTGAGCTGATCGGGCGTGCCTGCAACGCGCACCGCAACAGGGCCTCGCCCACGGCACCGCCGCCAACGGAAACGATAACCTCCCCCGTTCCCGCCCTTGCCTTCCGCAATGACGCTGACGCGGTCGCGGCAGGAACATGCCGCCGGCAGACATATCCTGTGTAGCAAAGCTTATCTGTGAGGGCGGTCGCCTCGGGCAGGGAGTCCGTCAGTGGAGCCAGCTCCGGATCTCCATGCACAAGCACAAGGTCGAACCAGCGCTGCGCCAAACGGACCATGTCGTCGTTGCGGGCCGGATCTCGCTTGCGTACCACAATGTCGCGAACGGAACTGAGCAGCCGCGGCTCCGGGCGTGCTGAGCGGGCTGCGGCAATCAGCGGCATCAACTCGAACCGAAAGGCTCGACGGCCAAAGGGAAACTGCTCGATCAAAACGACATCGGGGCGGGCGGTGGCGAACTCGTAGAGGAGCCGATCGCGCCGGCGGTCACGAAAGTCGTCATCCAGGGGCTCACCGCCGTCAGTCACCAACTTAGAAAATGTGCTATCAAAGGAACGAATGGCGGGCAGTGTAACCCTAGCGCAACCATCGAAACGGATACCCGGTACCTGCGACCCACCGAGCACAACGCGGACCTGTAAGCCGTCCCGCACCATGGCGTCGGCAAGCGCGGCGGCCCGTTTTAGGTGGCCGATCCCCAACAGGTGTTGGACATAAAACAAGACGCGCAGGGACATGACGGCTGCTCCAGAGTGCCCCTTAGTGTGCGGAGATCAGCCCGCGTTTCAAAGCCTCGGAAACAGCGCGCCCTTTAGCCCGACGAAGTAGGGCATCGAGCCGCTGGCTTGCCGCCGGGAGGCTGTGATGTTCGTTCACGTAGCTCCAGGTCGTCGAACGCAAACGGGAAAGGACCTCGCGGTCCTCCAGAAGGCCACCCACAGCGTCCGCGAACGCATAGACGTCGCCAACGGGAACCAAACAACCTGTCCGCGCATGAGCGACGATCCGAGGTACGCCACCGGTCCGTCCGGCAACAACCGGACATCCGGCCGCTTGAGCTTCGAGCAGTGCCATCCCGTAGGCCTCGTCCACGGCGGGCCAAACCGTAAGATCACAGGCGGCCAAATGCGCAGCAACGTCCGCGGCCGCCAGTTGTCCGGTGAACACCACTCGCCCTGCAATTCGCGAAAAGGCGTTTCGCACCTCCGGCGCGGCCGGACCATCGCCGACAATGATCAAGCGCCACCGCCGGTGGGTGGTCCTACCGAGAGCGTCCGCCAACAGGCGATAGGATGCCAGTTTCGCGCCTGGGCGCATCATCGCCATGGCGATCAACCAGGGCTCGCTCGGGTCTAGAGCCCAACGGCAACTGAGCGCGGCGCGGTGCCAGGACCGCGATTTGGCGGCATCAAACAGGGGTGCGGCATCCAAAAAGGGGGTGAACAGAACATGGCGGCATGTGGGCTTGAGAAGGGGCAGCAGGCACGGCGCGTCGGCTTCGTTGAGCGTCAGAACCAGGTCCGCCCTCGAGAGCGCGGCAGCAACTGCTCGATGCCCCCGGTCCCACGGGCCACCCATACGCTTCGGTGCATAGGAGGCTTCGGCAACGACGTACGCGCAGCCGAGGGCCTGGCTGATCGCTGGCCCCAACACATCGGGGGCTTTGTGGTACAGATGGTAGGTGAACCAAAGGTCAGGCCGACTGGACGGATCACCAGCAGCGCAGCGCTGGAGCCACCGCTGGGCGAGACTGTGGCCTAGGTCCGCGATCCGTGCTTGGCGAGCAGGGTCGCCGGAACCGTCGTATGTCCGAAACGCTGGCGCGAGCTTAACCACATGGCCGGCCGCAGCCAACGCCGCCATGAACAATCGTGCCATCTGGCGATCGCCCGAGGGGACCGGATGAGATGGAGGCTTCAGGGGCGCATGGAAGATGATGCGCACGCTTTCACCTCATTGTCGGGGCTGTTCGAAGGCAAGCGGCCGGGCGCCAGTAACTGAGCCAGTCGGTCGAGCCCCGTGGTCATATCGAAATTGGAGCGAACCCGCGCTTCGCCAGCGCTGCCCAGTCGGGCGCGCAGGTCCGGATCTGCAATCAGCTGAGCGATCGCCTCGGATAGGGCTTGCGGGTCATCTGGCGCGACCAGCATACCAGTTGCCTGGTTTCGGGGCTCTTGGGTGATCAACTCCGGAATTGCCGCAACACGCGTGGCAACACAGGCCAAACCCTGGCTCTGGGCCTCCATTAGGACATTGGGCAAGCCGTCGCGATCCCCGTCAGCCGTAATGCGGGATGCCAGTGCGAACAGGTCCGCCGTTTGCAAACAGCGCAGCACGGTCTTTTGGGACTGCGCCCCCAACCATTGGACACGCTCGGTAAGGCCGAAGGCGGCAGATTGGCGAGCCAACGCCGGTTGACATGGTCCACTTCCGATGTGGACGAAGCGCCAAGCCAAGTCCGGGGGTAAGGCCGCCAACGCCTGAAGCAGCACATCATAGCCCTTTTTGGCCACTAGGCGCCCAACCGAAAGGATGATTGCTGGGTCTCTCGGATCAGCGCCAGTGCGTTCGCTCCTTATCCGCGCGGCCGGTGGAAACCGATCCAAATCGAGGCCGTGGTACAGGAGATGAACGCGAGATGGCGTCGGTGCGAGAGCGGCCAGGTGATCCGCGTTGTAAGCAGAGCAGGCAGCGACGAATTGACTGGAGGCGATCTTCTCGCGCTTCTCCCAGTCGGGCAACGTCCACACGTCCTTGGCATGGGCGGAAACACTCCAAGACAAGCTGCGCATCACTGCCGCATAGCGTGTGACCGATGCCGGCGTATGCAGAAAATGAGCATGCAGATGGGTCACGTCATCGGCGAGTTCGGCGGCCAAGACGCACGCCTGGCCGAAACGGCGGATCCGATTACGACTGGGATCACCCGTCAAATCGCGTCGCCACAGCACAAGCGCAGCATGGGTGCCCGGCCAACGTCGAACGGTCAGCCAAGCGGCCGCAACACGGCGCGGCGCGTCGTGAAGATACTCGGGCAGATAGACGACGGGTGCCTCGATCTCGGCATGGATCGGATGCGTGGCATGGTCCGTGGGGTGGCGAAGGGAGTAAAGGCGCAGTGACAAGCCGCGGCGTTCCAGGCCGCGTATCTCCTGGGCGATGAATGTCTCCGACAGGCGGGGATAGCCTTTAAGGATTATCGCGATCGAGCCGCTCCGGGGCGATGGGGGTGCACCCTCGGGCACGTCAGGCCGGCAATCGAACCGCTGCCGGCCGGTCGGGCCGCGCCAGCGATGTGTCGAGCCACCCGTCTACAAGCGCGCCAATCTCACTCAGTCCATCCAAAAGGGCGGGAATGTCGGTCTGTGATGGACGGGGCTGGAACGGGAGTGCGCGAATCGCGGCCGCCATCAAGATGGGATCGCGATCGCCGTCTAAAGGTAACGTCCGAACCAGCCCGAGGACACTAGCACGCTCCGCCCGGATTGCCTGCTCCAGCCGTGGCACCGTACGCGGGACGAGCAGTGCCGGTTTGTCGAAGGACAGAATTTCGCAAAAGGTGTTATAGCCGCCCATGGCCACGATCCCCGCCGCATGGGCAATCAAAGTTTCCAAGTTGGCATCGAAGGTGATGGCGTCAACGGATTCGAGCCGGGCGACTCGCTCACGAAACGCCGACTGCACCCGCGAATGCATAAACGGCCCAAAAACCACCCGCGCCCGCCAAGGGATCCTTGGGTCATGCTCATAGGCCTTCAAGACCCAGTCGATGACCGCCGCGCCATCGCCGCCGCCACCCGTCGTAACCAGAATGTAGGGCTCGGTGTCAGCCGACGTCCACGGTTCAGCGGTCGTGGTGCCGTCGGGCAGCGTCCTGCGGATGTAGCCCGTGAAATGCACCTTGTTGTGGACAGCCGCTGGCACAGGCACGCCCTGCAACGGGTCACAAATCTCGGGCAGACCGTAGACCCAGATGTGGTCGTAAAGCCCCGCAAGCGCGGGCACGGCATTTTTGCGCCGCCATTCCTCGGCGAGCGTGGCTGGATCGTCCATGACGTCGCGAAGCCCCAACACAAGCGGGATGCCACGCGCTTTCAGCATAGCCAGGGTTTCGCGGACCTCGCCACGCAAACCAAGCGGTTCCTTGTCGACCAGAAAGACGTCCGGCGCGAACACTTCGGCCGTATGGCTGATGATCGACGCCCTCAACTGCAGGGTCTGTTCGATGCCGATGTTCAGCTTCAGCGGTGAATAATCGCCATCCCGGAGTTTGATGACACCGGGAATGCGCACAAAATCAACACGGTTGCGAAAGCTAAAGCTGCCGATGATGGGCGATCCGGATAGGATCAGGACGGAAAGGTCAGATCGCCGGTCAACCAGGGCATGAGCAATCGCCCGGCATCGCCGTAGGTGACCAAGCCCGAAAGAGTCGTGGCTGTAGATGAGCAGCCGATGATGACCGTGACCATTTGGCATGCGTGCTTACATCGCCCACGAGTCTCACTGCGGTTCAAACGTCAGTGAGGGCTGCCATGCTAAAGCGAGAAAGTAGTCGCGCAAGGGTGAACGCGGACCGCACCGAAAATCGCTCTCGTCGGGCCAACCCTCGCCCCAAAAACGGCGTAAGGTCAAGGTGCTCGTGCTTCTACGCCGTCTCTCGCGATATATTTATCGCAATCATGTGGCGGACCCACCACTATAGACTGACGTTTGGTCTGTCTATCAAGGCACAGAAATCGAACGCTTCAATCGGACGGGCGACCGAATCGCCGACGTCCAATCCTCCGTTGCATGGCCGGCCCCGTATGGGACCGTTTGGCCTCGGGTAATGACGTCATGTTTGATTTTGACCAGTACGATCGGACCCGCCATCAGGTCTCGCCCGAACGACTGATCGCCACGTATCAGCCCATCAAGGCGGTCCGCGCCCTGTCCTTCCTATGGTGGGGCGAGCATTGCATGGAGTGTGCGGCACCGCAGTGCTACGAGAGCTGCGCCCTTTATATGCCGCGGGCGGACGGCGGGTGCCGGCGGTTGACTTGGGGCTTTCGCCGCGATCGCCGCTTCGCGTCCTTGCGCAGCTACGGCGTCGATCTGGCCTTCGCGACCTGGGGAAAAATCGAGGCCGACGCCAACACGGTACTGGAGCCGATGGCCCGCATCATCCGGCGCGAACGAGTGCTTGCCTTTTCACCGAATCATCGACTCGCGGCGTGGACCCGTGCGCTCCATCACGATCCATCCCTGGTCCGCGATCCCACCGGCAAAACACTTCCCCCGGATCCCCGCCGCGTCGCGAAAAAGCTAATGCTGCGACGGTGCATGGCGCCGAACAACTCAGCGATGGCGACGACCGTGTCGGACGCGCCGGAGGCGTTCGTTGCGGAACTTTATAACCCACAACCAGAGGCTATCGTCCTCGGCGTGACCTATCGCATCAAGAACGATCACCCCCTCGGACCGAACGGGGAGCCGCTGCCGCCAATGCTCGCACGGCTCAAAGCGCCGCCTGGATACAGCCTTCACATCATTGGGCGTGAGCACTTTGCTCACCTTCTGGGCGCCAACCAACCATCCAAGATTTCCATTCAGCCTGAAGCCGATACGGCACCGAGGCTCGTTTTTCTCACTCTCGATTTTGTGGCCGGCATTGATCAGGCCGATTGGCAACGCGCCATCCCGGCGGCCGCAACCGAGGCGCCCTCCCCATCGGGAGGTCCGCCGATAAAGTGCGTCGTTTTCGATTTGGACAACACGCTGTGGGATGGCGTCCTCGTGGAATCGGACCATCGTCGCGGCCAACATCTGCGCTTGCGCCCCGAGATAGTCGAGACGATGCGCCGCCTCGATGCCCGCGGCATTTTGATCAGTGTCGCGAGCCGCAACGATCTGGAGGTCGCCTGGACGCAACTTGAGCGATTCGGCATTGCTGATCTTGTGCTCCATCCGCAAATCGATTGGGGACCCAAAAGCCAGCATCTGCTCCAAATCGCGAGGCACCTGAATCTGGGGCTCGACTCCTTCGCATTTGTGGACGATTCCCCGTTCGAACGTACCGAGGTATCCTCAGCCCTTCCGGAGGTGCTGACTGTAACGCCGGAGATGGCGCCGCGCCTGTTGTCCGATCCGCGTTTTGCCGGCAGTGCCAGCCGCGAGGCTGGTAATCGCCGTCGCCTTTATCATGAAGACCTGGCACGCCGGCGAGACCAATGCCAATGGGGTAACGATTACCTTGGTTTTCTAAAGTCTTGTGAGATAGAGTTGCAAATTGACCCAATCGCCGACGACGACGTGGCGAGAGTCATCGAGCTCGTTCAACGGACGAACCAACTCAATTATTCGGGCTCTAAGTACTCAAGTAAGGAAGTCGAAGACTTGATCTCATCGAACGTAACCGACAAGCTGGTTCTTCGATGCCGAGATCGATTTGGCGATTATGGAACGGTCGGTTTTGCGGTTGTCCGACATGCGGACAATCGTGTCGTTGTGGAGGAGTTCATGCTGTCATGTCGTGTTCAAGGCCGAATGTTGGAACAAGCCTTGTTTGCGTCGCTTCTGGCACGCACAGCAAACCTTGGCACATCGCTGTGGGTTCGGTTCCGGGCCACCGGGCGCAATGGCCCCGCCGTGCAGGTCCTGTCGGAGCTGGGCTTTGTAAAGGACGCGAGCGGTGACTGGTTGGTGAAAGACGCCGATACCCGGACCCTCGACGTCGACGTGGTTCGCGTTTTCGAGTCGACGAGCGCAAAGCCGTCTTAAAACCGCTGGAAATCACATCCGGCTCGTATCGATGGCAGCCGCGCCGCGATGACGTCGACTTATAATCCCAATATTTTCTGAGGCTCTTCAAGACCTACACATACCTATGCAACCAACGCTGTTCAGCTACATCTTTAAATACAGCCGCAAGGAGCAAATACTCCTCCTTATACTTACGATATCATCATTTCCATTTTTATACGCCTCACTCGAGGTTCCGAAAATTATAGTAAACGAGGCGATTGGCAGTACTGATTTTCCGAAAACAGTATTTGGATTTGATCTTATGCAGATCCAATATCTTTTTATGCTGTGTGGTTTGTTTTTATTGTTAGTTTTTGTTCGATTTATTTTTCGGTATTATATTAATGTCTATAAAGGCCAGCTTGGTGAACGGATGTTGCGGCGCCTTCGCTATCAGCTGTTCAGTCGTGTTCTCAGATTTCCGTTGCCTCGCTTCCGCAAGACCTCCCAGGGCGAGATCATCGCCATGATCACTGCAGAGGTGGAGCCCGTCGGCGGTTTCGTGGGCGAGGCCTTTGCGACACCGGCCTTTGAAGGCGGAACGATGCTGACGATCCTAGCGTTCATGTTCGCCCAAGACTGGAAGCTTGGTCTGGCTGCCATGGCCCTGTCGCCTGTTCAAGCGTACATCATTCCGAAGTTGCAGCGACAGGTTAATGTGCTTGCGAAGCAGCGTGTTCAAACTGTCAGAAAATTATCGGAACGTCTTGGGGAAGTGGTATCGGGAATTGAGAACGTCCACTCCAACGACACTGCTGAATATGAAAAAGCAGATATCTCCAGATGGCTCGGAACCATCTACGAAATCCGATACAAAATCTATAAAAAGAAGTTTTTTATCAAATTTCTTAATAATTTTATCGGTCAATTGACGCCATTTTTCTTTTTTTCTATTGGTGGATACCTAGTTATTACTGGAGATCTCACATTTGGTGCGCTTGTTGCCGTACTTGCTGCCTATAAGGACCTCTCTTCTCCTTGGAAAGAACTGCTCAAGTGGTATCAAATTAAGGAAGATACACGAATTAAGTATGACCAGCTGGTCGAACAGTTTGATCCACCGGGCATCTTAGACGAAAGCCTACAGACGCCTGCGGACGGCGTGGTCCCGCGGCTCAGTGGTACGGTCGTAGCCAATGGAGTCACCCTCGAAGAAGAGGATGGCATCAGGGTTGTCGACCGCGCGTCATTCTCGTTCGATCTGTCAGAACGCGTTGCCATCGTTGGTCAAGAAGGATCTGGCGCCAGTTCGCTCGCCAAACTGATCGCTCGGCTCCTGATCCCGACCTCGGGCAGCATTCGCATTGGCGACATCGACCTTGCTACAATCTCGCAAACGGTCACGGGCCGACGCATCGCTTACGTCGGCCAATCCGGGCACCTATTCCAGGGGTCAATTGGTGACAACCTCTATTATGGGCTGAAGCACCAGCCGATTCCCATCGACATGCCTAAGGAGTCTCCGGCTCAGTCGTCCACCCGCAAGCGGCGGATCCAGGAAGCCCAGCAATCAGGCAGCACTGTTAGCCAACCGGATGGGCTTTGGATCGACCTGCGCGACGCAGATGCCCGTGACTTGGAGGATCTATCCGATCGTGCCGTGACCGTGCTGAGCCTTGTGGGCATGGACGACGATCTGTTTGGCTTCGGCCTACAGGGACGCATCGACCCCGCATCGCACGAGGGCTTGTCCCAGCAAATCTTGGACGCCCGGCGCGAGCTTCGCGATCGCCTTGAGGACGCCGCCTACACCGGGTTGGTCGAGCCGTTCGACCGCGACAAGTACAACAACAACATGACACTTGCGGAGAACCTGCTGTTTGGGACGCCGATCGGTCCCGTGTTTGATCTGGAGCACATCGCCGAAAACCCATACATGCTGTCCGTATTGCGCCGCTTCGAACTGGAGGAAGTCCTCGTTTCCGACGGTCTGCAGGTAGCCAAGATCATGCTGGAGTTGTTCCAGGGAGCACAGCCGGGCGACGAATTGTTTGAGCGATTCAGCTTCATCAGCGTCGACGCTCTGCCAACCTACCAGGGGGTGTTGCGGCGGGCCAATCCTCAGCGGCTGGATCGGTTGTCACGGGAAGATCGCAAACTGCTGCTGTCTTTACCTTTCAAGTTGATCCCAGCGCGACATCGCTTGGGGTTGATCACCGGCGAGACCACCCCACGTCTATTGGCTGCGCGCCACGCCTTCGCTCAGGATCTTCCTGCGGACCTTCAGCACGCCGTTGCGTTTTTCGAGCCCGACCAATACAACCCAGCTGCCTCGGTTCAGGACAACGTCTTGTTCGGACGCTTGGTCTACGGGCGACTTCAAGCGCAGCGGCTGGTGGGCGGCCTCATTGAGGATGTGATCACGCGGATCGGCTTGCGGCGAGCCATCGTGGCAATCGGGTTCGATCACCAGGTCGGTATCGGCGGCAGCCGGTTGTCAGCGGCACAACGACAAAAAATGCTGTTGGCGCGGGCACTGTTGAAGCAGCCCGACCTTCTGGTCCTGGACCATGCTACGGCCACGCTTGACCCCGCGAGCCAGACCGCGATCATGCGGGCAGTCGTGGCTGAGCGGGGGGCGGTCGTTTGGGTGCTGAACAGTGAAGTTGACGCATCGGCATTTGACCGGGTGCTGGTGATGGATCATGGACGGGTCGTCAGGGACGGCAAACCGGACGAAGAGGATCATGACAACCCGCCGGACGGGGCCGCCGTGGCGCAAGTCAGCGTCACCGCATCCTGATCAGGACAGCGAGATGGTTGATGGAACACTGGACAGGCCGGTAAACTGCCGCCCACCGAATACGGTGTTCGGATGTCGGACGGAGAAAGGACGACAGCGGCGTGCAATACGGTGACGCGATCGCCATCCTCCGCGGCATCCCACTGTTTGGCCACCTAGATATGGCCAAGCTAAAGCTACTCGCGTTTTCAAGCACTTATTTGACGTTTGAACGAGGCGAGGAGCTGTTTCGGGAAGGTGACGCGGCCGATGGCGCTTACGTCATCGAAAGCGGGGAGGTGGACGTCCTGACCGGTGCCGCAGGCAGCGAGACCCAGGTGGGTAGCCTCGGTCGCCACGAGCTTTTCGGCGAGATGGCGATCATCCTTAACCAAACCCGCACTGCAACCATTCGTGCATCATCACATCTCGAAGTCCTCAAGATTGACGTTGATGTGTTTCTCCGCCTGATTGTTGAGAATCCCGACGCCGCCCTGGCCGTCATGCGTTCGTTATCGGAGCGCCTCGCAAACCTTACCAGCCGCTTTCAGCAATTGGAGCAGCGCGTCATCGCGGCCAAGACCGAGCACGTCTGATCGGCCCACAGTTCTTTTAAGGCAATACGCAATCATGATCGTCCTTGCGCTCAATCGCGACGACCCCGTCAGGTCCGTCGGATCGATGGTTGGAAGCAACGGAGTCGTCTCCTGATGGAACCATCCATCTTAATGTGGGCAACGTTCGTCATCGTCATCGTTGCGCTTGCATTGTACGCATCGGAAGCCGCGCCGATGGAAGTTGTCTCCATGGGCGTCGTGTGTGCGCTGCTTATCCTATTTACCGTGTTTCCGCTTCCTGACGGCGAAGGTGGAAACCGTCTTAGCGCCGCCCGCCTCTTGGCCGGTTTTGCCAACCCAGCGTTGATCACTGTGCTGGCCCTACTGGTGATGGGGCAAGCGATGGTTCGGGCCGGCGTGCTCGATCTGGTCGCACGCTCGGTGATCAAAATCGGCGGTGGTCTCCGCGTTGTAACCATTTTATTGGTTTTGGTGGTCGCCACCGCGGTCAGTGCGTTTCTGAACAATATCCCCGTGGTCGTGATCTTCATTCCGATCATGCAGGGAGTCGCCACCCGATTTGGCGACTCACCGAGCAAGCTCATGATCCCGCTGTCCTATGCCGCCGTGCTCGGCGGTATGACAACGCTCGTGGGCTCGTCCACAAATTTGCTCGTGAACAGCGCCATGATCGAGCTCGGGGTCCGGCCCTTCGGTTTCTTCGATTTCAGCATCTCCGGCGTCATCATGGCCGCCATGGGCCTGCTCTACTTGACGCTGGTGGCGCCCATGCTGCTGCCGCCGCGAGCTCGCCTGGCGGAATCCCTATTGGCCGGAAGCGGGCGCCAATTCATTGCGCAGTTAGCCGTGGCGGCGGACTCACCGTTGGTAGGCAAAGGCGCGCCGGGTGGCCTGTTCTCCAGCTTGCCGGACATGACGGTGCGCATGGTGCAGCGCGGCGAAGAGGCTGTACTGCCGCCCTTCGAGCGATATGAGGCGCGCCCGGACGATGTCCTGGTGGTTGCGGCAACGCGTAAGGCTTTAACGGAAGCGCTCAGTCGCAAAGCCGCCCGCATTCACCCGCAACTCGACACGCGGGCGCGGGGCGGCGAGCGCACCGCCGGTCGCGGTCGGGAGGACGAAGACGGCCCTCTCGCAGGCGACTCCCAGGTGGTGGCCGAGGTAATGGTGGCGCCGGCGTCCCGCTATGAGGGCCAGACCCTCAAGCAGATTGCCTTTCATCACCAAACCCATTGCGTGGTCCTCGGTATACAGCGTCGCGCGCGCATGATACGGGCCAAGATGACCGATATCCGGCTGGAAGCGGGCGATGTGCTCTTGGTCCAGGGCCACGCCTCCGACGTCGAAGCCCTTAAGGCCAATCGTGATATCATCCTGATCGAATGGTCGGCGGAAGAATTGTCATCCCCGGGACGGGCCTGGCTGGCTGCGGCCGTGTTCGTGGTCGCCATCGGGCTGTCCGCGGCCGGTTTGGTGCCGCTTGTTGTCACGACGCTGACGGGCGCGGCTCTGATGGTGGGGACCGGGGTCCTCAACATTCGCCAGGCCGGGCGTGCCGTCGACCCCCGTATCGTCACCACGATCGGGGCTGCGCTGGCCCTTGGTGTTGCCCTGCAGGAGACGGGCGGCGCCACCTTCGTCGCGCGCCATCTCGTCAACGCCCTCGAAGGCGCCGGTCCAGCCGTCGTGCTGTCGCTGTTCTTTCTCACGGTCGCCGGTTTGTCGAACATCGTCACGACCAAAACCGCCGCCGTCCTGTTCACGCCGATTGCCGTTGATATTGCGTTGGAGCTTGGCGTTTCACCGGAGCCGTTCGCTCTTGCGGTGATCTTTGCCGCCAATTGCTCCTTTGCCTCACCACTTGGCTACCAGACGAACCTTCTGGTTCTTGGTCCCGGCCACTACAAGTTTACCGATTTCACCCGCGCCGGCGTGCCGTTGATTTTCGTCCTGTGGGCAACATTTAGCTTATTTGTACCTAATTGGTACGGCCTTTAGAGAAGTCCGTCCAAGTAAAAGCCCAGCTTAGCGCCTGAGCCCACTGAAACGATCCACTGCGGTTTCAGTTCGGGGCAAATCAGCCAACTGTCGGCTTGCGCCCGGGGCGGGTCTACAGGACTCCCAAGCTGACTTGATGAAGCGCACGGCGAAACCGGCGTTTCAGTTCATCCAAAGCGCACGCTCGTTCACCCGCGCTAACCAAATCAATGCGCTCGCTTTGTACATACGCACGGGCGAGGATCAGATGGCCTAGCATGACATTTGTCCTATCCAGGGGGCCTTGATCGCATGCACGTCAAAACCCGAGCCAACAGAGCTGTGGCCGCTCCCTCACCCAAAACAGCCACAACTAAAAATAGTTTACGCACATGGTGCGCATCCGTCAACTGTTGCGCACACTGTGCGTCTAAGAATTGACAAATGCGCACTTGGTGCTTATGCAACGCCCTGAAGCTGCTCAAAGCGCGCAAAATTCGCAGTGGGTCATTGGCTTTAGAGCGTTCCACGACACGACAAGCACAACCATAGCATGACTCCAGCAGACTTTAAGAGATGGCGCAAATCTCTAAACCTATCACAAAAAGAAGCGGCAGCGGCACTCGGACTAAAACGCCGCATCGTCCAGTATTACGAGAAAGGTGAGCGGGACGGTCAAAAAATAGATGTGCCGAGAACTGTGCGATTGGCGTGCTGGGCGCTCGCCATGGGGGCTGATGACTATCACGGTCCGGATCGGAAACTGGAGCTGGGCAAAACCTAGCCGAATTGCAGCACTGCCCGCTCGCCGGACAATGTCGGGCGGCAGTGTCGTTGCCGTCAGGTTTGACCCGTGGGGCGAAACACCGCGAGATTGCTAAGGAATTGATCCGCGCTGGCATCCCACGAAAAGCGTTCAGCCCAAGCCCGGCAGCGCGGGCGATCGATCATTAGGGCCCGCTTCACGGCGGCGCCAAGATCGTTGTCAAGGACGCCGACGTCGAAACCATCCAGAACGTCCTGCGGTCCCGGCACCGGATAGGCGGCGACGGGCAGGCCCGAGGCCAACGCTTCCAGGATGACAAGACCGAACGTGTCGGTCCGACTCGAAAACACCAAAACGTCCGATCCGGCATAGTAGCGTGCCAAATCTTCCCCAAACTGCGGTCCAACAAAATGTGCGTTTGGATAATGGGAGTGTAATTGGGCCCGCATTGGGCCATCTCCGATCACGACCTTGCTGCCCGGCAGCTGGAGTTTCAGGAAGGCCTCCACGTTCTTCTCGACCGCGAGCCGGCCGACAAACAAGGAAATCGGCCGCGGGAGCCGCAAGTCGACATCGTGGCGAATCCGAAACAGCGTTAGGTCGACGCCGCGTGTCCAGCGCCTAATTGGGGTATCGAATCCGCGCGCCCGAAGCTCCGCTTCGATGCTCGGCGTCGACACCATGATGCCGGCTGACTGGCCATGGAAGTGGCGGAGCACGCGATAGCTCCAAGAGTGCGGAATGCCGAAACGCGGCTTGACGTATTCGGGGAAGCGCGTGTGATAGGCCGTGGTGAACGGATAGCCTCGCCTAAGGCAGTAATGGCGCGCGAGCCAGCCAAGGGGTCCCTCGGTTGCGATATGAACGGCGCTTGGCTCGATGGCATTTATCATATCGGCCACGGCCGAGGGCCGAGTCATAGCCAGACGGATCTCGGGATAGGTAGGACAGGGCGTGCTTCGAAAACGATCCGGTGTCACAAAGCGCGGCTCGTACCCACGCTGCTCCAGCCGCTGGCTTAACGTGTGGAGCGTGCGAACAACGCCATTGACTTGAGGAAACCAGGCATCCGAGACGATGCAGATCCGCATTCTTGATCAACCCTCGCCGTCCCGGCGCGTTCAGTTTCCGCCAACAGTAGTCGCTGCACAGCAAGGACCGAGGCTGAGCCCCTGGCCATCCCGTGCTCGGCAACAGCAGGCTTTGCCGGTTCAGACCCAGCGGCCCCTTCAGCTTGGCGAACGTCGAAAACTTCGGACCAACGTAGGATCTCAAGCCGTCCGTCGAAATGCTCCACCAACGCTGTGCAACTTTCAACCCAGTCGCCGTCGTTGCAATAGACAATCCCGTCTATTTCGCGGATCTCGGCCGTGTGAATGTGGCCGCAAATCACGCCGTCGGCGCCACGGCGCCGTGCCTCCGAAACAACAGCATTTTCGTAGTTGCTGACGAATTCAACCGCGTTTTTGACCTTATGCTTCAAATACCCAGACAACGACCAATATGAAAAACCCAGCTTTCGCCGAACATAATTCATCCATGTGTTCACGTTCAGCAGCCAGACGTAAGCCGTATCGCCAAGATAAGCGAGCCATTTCGCATATTTGACGACACCATCGAAATGGTCGCCATGCATGACCAGAAATTTACGACCATCTACCATGGTATGAAAGGTGTCATGGAGGACGGCAACACGTCCGAATCTGTGATTTGTAAAGTCCCGAAAATTCTCGTCGTGGTTTCCGGGGATGTAGATTATCCTCGTTCCTTTGCGGGCTTTTCGAAGGATTTTTTGAATAACGTCATTATGAGTTTGTTTCCAATACCACGTCTTGCGAAGCCGCCAGAAATCGATGATATCGCCGACCAGGTAGAGGTAATCCGATTCCGTCTGCCGAAGAAAATCCAGCAGCATGTCGGCATTGCAGCCTCGGGTTCCGAGGTGAATGTCCGAGATCCAGATGGATCGAAATTGCAACCGAGGCTCGTGAATGACGTTCATTGAATCGCCGAGTGCGGGCCTTCACCTGACCGAAACACCGCCGCACCTGATCACCTTACAAACAGGGAACCAGGATGACTATTCGGGAACACCCTTGTCATCAAGAATTCAAGGACACGGCGGCGCGCTCGGCATTGTTCGCCAGCACCGCACCACCTCCCGGCAGCGTTCGTGCAGGCCCAACCAGCTTCTCGATTCGGACCGGAGCGGTTTGGAGCTGGCATCCGTCGGGCGGGTCCGCCAAGGGTCTTTCTGGCGTTTGACGGGCGCGCCTGGGGGTGCTACCTCTTGTGCGGGTGCGAAGGAAATGAAAAAATGGAGGGGAATATGTTGAAGACGCCGCGCGAGTTTTACAAGCCGCTGGCCGCAGGAGCGCCCCTTCCGTTCCGCGAGCTGCGGATCCGGCCCGAGCGGATGATTCACTTCTTCCCCCCCCATATCGAGAAAATTCGGGCACGCGTGCCGGACATGGCAGCTCAGGTGGATGTCATTCTCGGCAATCTGGAGGATGCGATCCCGGCGGACGCGAAGGATGCCGCCAGGGCCGGATTTATCGAGGTCGCCGCCGTCACCGACTTCGGTGACACAGCGCTTTGGACGCGAGTCAACGCGCTCAATAGCCCGTGGTTCCTCGATGATATGATGGCGATCGTCGAGGCCGTGGGCGACAAGCTCGACGTTGTCATGGTGCCAAAGGTCGAGGGGCCATGGGATATCCATTTTGTCGATCAGTTGCTAGCCCAACTAGAAGCGCGGCACGGGCTCTCCAAGCCCATCCTGATCCACGCCATCTTGGAAACCGCCCAGGGCGTGAAGAATGTGGACGAAATCGCGTGTTCCAGTCCCCGAATGCACGGCATGAGCCTTGGCCCAGCCGACTTGGCGGCCTCTCGTGGCATGAAGACGACCCGCGTCGGCGGCGGCCATCCGTTCTATGGCGTACTCGCGGATCCGGCCGAGGGCGAGACCAGCCGCGCATTCCTGCAGCAGGACCTGTGGCACTACACCGTCGCGCGGATGGTTGACGCCTGCGTCTCGTGCGGATTGCGCGCCTTCTACGGACCCTTCGGCGACATTAAGGACGAAGCCGGCTGCGAAGCGCAGTTCCGAAATGCGTTTTTGATGGGCTGCGCCGGCGCTTGGTCGCTTGCCCCCAATCAAATCGCGATCGCCAAGCGGGTGTTCAGTCCGGACGCGGGCGAAGTCGCCTTCGCCAAGCGCATTCTTGACGCCATGCCGGACGGCTCGGGCGTCGCGATGATCGACGGAAAAATGCAAGATGACGCCACCTGGAAGCAGGCCAAGGTGATCGTCGACTTGGCCCGCCTCGTCGCACGCAAGGATCCGGATCTGGCCACCCAGTACGGTCTCGATTGACCCAAGACGTCACTCAAGTCCCTTAGCCCACGAAACGCCTGAGCAGGGAGCCCCAATGAACACAACGACCGTCAAGACCAGCTCGGGAAACTTCTTCGAGGACTTTTCTCTCGGTCAGGAGATTATCCACGCGACGCCTCGGACCGTGACCGACGGCGATGTCAGCCTCTACATCGCGCTCTACGGCAACCGCTCCGTCGTCAACTCCTCGGCGGAATTCGCCCGCAGCTTGGGCCTCGATCATGCACCTGTCGATAGTATCCTGATTTTTCACATGGTTTTCGGAAAAACGGTTCCGGACATCTCGCTCAATGCCGTAGCCAATCTCGGCTATGCGGAAGGCCGGTTCGGCGAACCGGTGTTCCCGGGGGACACCGTCCGCGCCGTGTCAAAAGTCATCGGCCTGCGCGAGAACAAAGATGGCAAGTCCGGTATCGTTTACGTCCGTACCACGGGGCTGAACCAGGATCGACAGGTGGTTCTGGAATACACTCGATGGGTCATGGTCCAAAAGCGTCAAGCCGGGCCGCCATCGACGGAGCCGGTCATCCCGGAACTGGCGGAAGCGCTAGACATTGGCGACCTGCTCGTTCCCTACCAACTCCATGTGGAACGCTACGACACAATCTTGGCCGGCAGCCCCTACCTATGGGATGATTATGCGGTTGGTGAGCGCATTGACCACGTGGACGGTATGACGATTGAGGAGGCCGAGCATCAGATGGCCACCCGGCTCTACCAGAACACGGCCCGGGTCCATTTCGACGCAGTTATCCAAAAGGAGAGCCGCTTCGGCAAACGCCTGATCTATGGTGGCCACATCATCAGTCTCGCGCGCGCTCTGACCTTCAATGGGCTCGCCAACGGAATTCGGGTTGCCGCCATCAATGGGGGACGCCACACGGCACCGACGTTCGCCGGCGACACGATCTACGCTTGGTCCGAGGTGCTAAATAAGATGGAGGTACCGGGCTACGCAGATTTTGGTGCTCTGCGGCTGCGAACGGTCGCAGTTAAAAACCGGAACTGCAAGGGCTTTCCTTATAAGGATGCTGACGGCAATTACGATCCAAGTGTCGTTCTGGACTTTGACTATACCGTTTTAATGCCACGCGCCTCTGTGTCGGTACGCTGACTCGCGACCCGGAGAGATCGGCTTGTGACCGCGCAAACCTTCATTCGGGAAACAGGATCGGATTGAGGAAACTGGCGACAGCCGCGTTGGACTGCTGTCGAACATCGTCGTCACGGCCGATTAGATAGCCGCGGCTATCGGCGCAGGCGGCCAGAATAAGTTTGCGGGTTGTCGGACCACGCATCGGCAAAAACGTCCGGTTATCACTCACGGAGCCGTCTCGGCCGACGGAAAACGAGCACTCGGCCAATCCACGCGGCGTTCGCCATGGCCGGTTTGACCGTCCATCCCATTGGTGCATGGCATCGGGATAGATCACCACCTCGACCTGGCTGCCGCCACGGCGCAGGTCAGCGGCAATGAACTGGCAGCGTTCGGCATCAACAATCTCGTCCTGCCCGCCCCACAACATCAAGACAGGAGCGCCCGTCGTAACCGGATCTTCGAACCGCACGATGCAGGGCGCGTAGAAGGCGACGTGCGCTGCAAACTGGCGCCCCTGGCGCGACAGTCGGTCGGTTACCTGGCGATAGGCCGCGAACACGCTGGCCATGCCACCATAGGAAAAGCCTATGAGCGCCACCTTGGTCGCATCCACGGCGGGTTGCCCTGCAAGCCAATCAAGGCCTGCGAATGCATCTGACAGGACCATGGTTTCGGTGATGTGGATGAGGCGATCGGCAAACGAATGCGCCCGGTCACGGCGGGAAGCGAAAGCGTCGATGACGAGAGCCGCCACCCCTTGGCGGGCAAACTGTCGGGCGTAGGTGAGTTCACGGGCGCCGATGACGCCGCCGGCACCGTGGAGCAGAACCACGCCGGGGGTAGGTTTGGCGGCTGCCGAATGGCGCGGTGCGACGTAATAGCCCACGGCCTGCTCGGATGGCGCGTCGCTACCGGCGTCGCGGAGGGTGAAGGGGCTGGTACTGGCAATCCGCACCACGCTTTCGACCGGTTCCTGGGCGGGGGGTGCGGCCACGGCTGACGGCCAAGGGCCGTGGTTTTCGAGGGTTGCCATCGCTGGCGTCGGTGCTGAGATAACAGCACCGATGGCAAGGGCAAAGATCGCGATATGCATGCTGTTTGCCGGTCTCCCAAGTCCTGGTCTTCGGAGCGCTATGTTCGTCGTCACTCTGAGCGTTGAAGCGGCAAGTCAAGGCTTTTGTATCGCGACTTGGAAATCGAAGCCCCGTTCATGAGCGGACGGAATCGAGACCGCTGTACACTCGCTTTGCCGGAGCACGGAAATGGAGCAAACAGCACGCTCTCGGGTGACAAAAGCAAACCCCGGACCCCGCGTTGCGGCGGGAGTCCGGGGTTCGTAACACACTAAGCCGGAGGGCCAATGGGCACGGATGCCCATTGGCTCTTCCGGACGTGACGCGTGATCAGGTCGGCGGGAAACCGGGCTGCCAGCCGCGGCCAGCACCGGCCAAGCCAAGGCAATCGGCGTTCACGTTACCGAAGGCCGCAACACCGGAAGGCCGGGTGTTGCCGGCAACGATGATGGTTTCAACGGCGCTCTGCCAGTCGGCGGGCAGGTTGGCAAAGCCGTTGTTTTCCAGGATCCGAGTGATTTGGAACCTGTTTTGGCGGTAGTAGAACGTCAGGAACTCCTGAATGATCTGCGCCACGGGACGACGCTGATAGCATTCATAGAGGTTCAGCCAGTTGAAGCCGACGATCGGGTAGAACGTGTCCCGACCGACCGGATCGACCACATCGAACGCCAAGCCCCAATTCTCCGGCTCCAAGCACGGCTCACCGGCGACGACGTTTCCGCCAGCGTTCGTGTTGCAGCGCGGGGGCTCCGAATTGACTGAGATGGTTTCGCGGACGTTCTCAGATGTCGGAAGTTGGGCCTTACCGGCACGGTTGATGATGCGAGCCGAGACCGGCGTGTCCTTCACTCCGCCCGCGTCGGTCAGCGTGTTGCCCGTCGTTCCGATTTCGGTCGCCGTGAATCCGGCACTGTCAATCTCGTCCGATGAGAGGTCGGTCAGGCCCGGCGTCATGAAGCCAACCGACCAGTCATTAGCGGCTACGATGTTGGCGACACCCTCGTTACCGGGCACTTCGTAGATACCCACGTCCTGGTCGTAATTCGGTGACGCGTTGGCACCACCGTTGAACTTGACGTTGCCGATACCGTCGCAGACCGCATCCAGCCAGGACGAGAACAGGAACTGCGTACCACTACCATCTGCACGGACAATGACGCCAGTCACGGCCTCATCCGGCAGACGCGGGTTGTTGAAGTACTGTGAGATCGAGCGGTGAGACCAGCTGTCGATTTTGCCGGTGAACAGACCGCACGCCGCACCTTCGGAGATGACGAGGCGGTTTTGGCCGCTGGGAGTCGGAACCGGCTGTGTGGGGTCCTTCACCGGGAACGGCGGACGCGGCAACGGAGAACGGCTGGTGCAGTTGGGGTCCACATCGGCCGGCTGATCACAGAACTCGGGCACGTTGTAGGCGATCGTCACGCCAACAGCCAGCAACGGGATCTGCAACGGCTTGCCGTTGGTCGCTTCCTTGTTGCGATTGCAACGACCGTTGGGGTTGTTGCTCGCATCGCCTTCGTAGCAATCGTAGGTTTGGCGGAAGACGCCGCTGCCGCCTTGGGCCGTGCTTTGGAAGATGGGCTCTTCGGAGGTGGTGTAATGAAGACGCCAGAAGCCGACCGGGTTCGGGCCAGGCGCAGGGTCAAAGCCAAGGCCGGCAAGGCCGGTTTGCTGAGGGCCCGTGACCGGGTCGTCGAAGTTGCTGTCCGGGCTGAAGGTGTTGCGGTTGTCGTCGAACACCAGAACACCGTTGGGCAGCGTGTTGTCACCATCCACGAAGCCCGGAGGCGACGGAATGTCCGTGCCGTAGTCGGAACCCGCCGTGCTGGAGTACGGAATGACGACCCCCGTGCTCGGACGCTGGCTGCGGGCCAGGGCGCGGGAATCTTCAGCAACGAAGCCTTCACGGCCACGGCTGCTGCCCACCGTCGCGTAACTCACGTACGCGTTCGCACCCCGCGGGATGGAGCAGAACGGATCGTTGAAACTGGGTGTGCCGCTGGTATTTTCAATGGGAATGGCGAAGCAATTCATGAGCTTGCGGACCACGACGGACGGCAATGAGGCGCCACCGCCAAAGATCTGCTCTTGCGCAACAGCGCTGGGCGTGTTCGACCCCATTGCCACTACCACAGCGGCGGCACAGACCGAACCCAAAAGGACCTTGCGATCCATCATATTTCTCCCAAGTTGACCAAAATTCAATTCATCGTCCAAGTGCAGATCGCAATTCAGCCTGCCGTCGCTGATAAACATTCGCTCAGCCCACGATGACTTTGCTTTTCAACACAACATTGCGTGACCAAGGTCGCGATTGAGTTTTTCAGTGAATCCACCCGCTGAATCGCGCATCCGCAGTCAGCATCTTACTGCAGACTCGATGACATCTCGGTGACAGGTTTATGATAAGTCAGTTTAAAATGTCGCGACAGTGTAGCCGATGCTCAGAAAACAATATCAGAAGAATTCCCCAAATGGGGGTGATTTAATGTCAAAAGAAAACACAACCGCGGTGAACGCCACTTGGGTTGTACAGTCTGTGATCGAAAGCGCGAGCTTCCGCCACGGTTACATCATGGCATGAAGCTTGATGTCCTCTTCCATTAGCATGCGATCACCCGGAATTACTATACTATGATGGCAAGGCACTTTGCGACGCAGTAGCCAAGAAAAGACCAACCTGTCGAGTATGTTAAGCTATTAAATATATACGGCGCGAATCAGTTTACTATGATCACAACGTGTTCAACATGAAGGTTAATACCCTCGAAGTACACGTTACTGTAACACAATTGTCATATTATGAGTGAACATACGCTTGTATGGGCACGAAAACAGGTTTAGACAGCCCTGGCCAAAGGGCGTGAACGTGATCCGCCCATCTTGGCATCCATCTCGCTCAACCGCCGAGCCGTCCTTGGCCGATGCGGGGTATTAAGGCCATGCCGCTTCAAGTTAGGACCGCGTCAGCCCGGTCGTTGTGCATTGCGGTCCTCGTATTGTGTGCGACCGCGTTCGCGAATGGCAGTACGCGCGCACAGCCCGAAACCGCCTTGGCTTCCTCGCAGTTTGACATTTACGAGGTGGCTGTCACGGGCGTCACGGCGCTCCCCGCCCCGCTGATCGAGACGATTGTTTATCCTTTCCTCGGCCCAGGCAAAACGGACGCGGATGTGGAAGCGGCGCGGGCATCCATCGAAGAGGCTTACCTGGATAGCGGACGTCAGGTGGTCGCGGTGACAGTGCCGCTGGACCAGGACTTTCGCTCGGGCGTGATCCGGATCGAGGTCACCGAGTTTCGGGTGGGACGGTTGCGCGTGCGAAACGCCCGCTACACAACACCGCAAGCCATCAAGGATGGTGTGCCCTCGCTCGCCGAAGGCTCAGTCCCCGACCTGTCACAGGCGATCCTGGAGATTGCCGCCCTCAACACAGGTGACCGCGAAGTTCAGTTCGTTCCAGGGCAGCCGGACGTAGAAGCCCGGAGCTTCGACGTGGACTTGGTTGTCGATGAACGCCTGCCGCTACACGCCCGCTTGGAACTAAACAACCGCAACACCAGCACGACCAAACCGCTCCGCCTCAACGCGCTGGTGCGCTACGATAACTTATTTCAGCTCGATCACTCGCTGCGGTTGTTTTACCAGGTTGCACCGCAACGGAGACTGGACTCGGAGTTCTTCTCCGCGTCCTACACCGCGCCCATTCCAATCGTTCCAGGCCTAAGCGTCGAAGCATTCGGCTTTTCGTCGGACAGCGATGTCGTGTCTGCAGGTGATGCTAGCGTAATCGGCGACGGCTTCTCCATCGGCACCCGTGCGATCTGGGACTTGCCGGGAGCGCCCGATTTCTTCCACAATGTTTCAGTAACGCTGCAATATAAAGAATTCACCGACGAATTTGAAATCACACAAGATGATGTCCCCGTAAAGTACTTTCCAGGAACCCTTTCATATTTTGCAGCACTGACCACGCTCAACTCATCTACATTATTTAGTGTCGATGCTATCTTCGGGTTTGGGCAATTGGGCAGCGATGCCACAGAAGTGCAGCGCAACCGATTTGGCGCAAATCCGTCATTCATATATCTAAAAGCTGGACTTGAGCACACGCACACCTTACCCTACGACATTCAAATCCAGGGGCGGGTCGGCGGCCAACTTGCCGGTAGCCCCTTGATCATCAATGAGCAGCTATCTCTCGGTGGGCTGACCACAGTGCGCGGGTTCTTCGAGTCATCCGCGCTTGCCGACGAGGGCATTTTCGGCGGCTTCGAATTGCGCGCTCCTTCCCTTGCTCCGATCGTCAACGACTTGGCTGGCCTGGATGTTGTCGATGAGTGGCGCTTTTATGCATTTTTGGATGGGGCCGACGCAAAGGTGATCGATCCGCTACCCGAGCAAATCGCCAATTTCCGGCTGCTCAGCGCCGGCATTGGCACACGATTTGATCTGTTCGATACGGTCAGCGGTTCCGTCGACATTGCTTTCCCCATTACCCGGGTCGGCCTTGAGGAAGAGGACGAGAAGAACGTGGTTTTCACGCTCTCGGCTGGTTTGTAGATGGCAAGCCATCGTATTATGGACCGCACGCGGGCCGTCGCCGCCCAGCGATTGTTTTGGTTAGTCCTGGCGATCGGCATGGCGCTAACGAGCGTCGCCCATGCTTGGTGGGACGATGCTTGGCCGCTGCGAAAGCGTATTACGGTCGACACCACAGCCGTCACTCCGCCCGTTGATGGGGCCATTGAGCGCATACCGCTTTTGGTCCGGCTGTCCGATCCGGCGTTTCCCTTCTTCCGAGCCCATGAAAACGGCATCGACATCCGCTTTGTCACCGCCGACGATGCAGAGACCCCCGTCACCTTTCACATTGAAAAGTATGATGCCTTGCAGGGCATCGGGCTCGTTTGGCTGGACGGCCGCGATATCCAGCCGGGAACCACCCAAGACCTCTGGGTGTACTATGGCAATCCGGAAGCTGCGGCCGTGGGAAATCCGGCTCAGACCTTCGATGCCGATACGGTCCTGGTCTATCACTTCTCCGAGTTAGGTGAGCCGCCACTGGACTCGACAGAGTACGGCAATCACGCCGCGACGCCGGGATTGGCTAGTCCCGCCGGCCAGATCGGTAACGCTGCCAAGTTTGACGGGGCGACAACGATCGAAATCCCGGCCACGCAGTGGCTCAGCTTTCCCGACGGCGCGCCTTTGACGGTCTCGATGTGGCTGAAGGTCGATGAGGGACGCGAGAACGCCATCGTCCTTAGTCGTCGCTTCGGCTCGGCCTCTTTTTTGATCGGTGTGGACGGCGCGACGCCGTTCGTCGAGATCGGCCGACCGGACGGTCCAATCCGCATCGTGTCGGATGTGCCGCTGGCGCCCGGAGCGTGGCAACACGTGGCGGTTACGGGTGCCGAGGATGAGGTTAGTCTTTACGTGGATGGCCAACCAACCGCCACTGTAACGGCCACGTTCCCGGGCATCGGCGGCCCGATCACCCTTGGCGGAGACCCGTTTGCGCCGGCGCCACGCGTAGCGGCAGCACCCGCAGACGTGGCAGCGGCACCGGCTGAGGTCAACGACGCGACGGCAGAACCAAGTCCAGAGACCCCTGAGGCGGACACCGCCGCTGCCGAACCAGCCACGTCGGAGGCGGGCGACCCAACGACGGCACCGCCCGCCACGGCAGCCACCCCCTCGCCCACTACGCAGCCTGCCCAAGCCACACCCAGCACAACGGGCTTTGTTGGCGAGATCGACGAGCTCCGCATTGCACGGGTGGCGCGCACGCCCACGGAAATTGCGGGCATGGTCGCTTCGGAAGGAACGGAGACCGGTCTCGTCACGCTTGCCGTCGAAGAGGAATCCTCAAGCTGGCTCACTGGTTACTTCGCCATCATCCTCAAATCTGTGACCTTTGACGGATGGGTGGTTATCGCCATCCTGTTCGTCATGGCGGTCATCAGTTGGGTCGTTATGTATGCCAAAGGCGTGTTCGTGAGCCGGCAAGACAAAGCCAACGACGTGTTTCGCGCCACGTTCGAGAAGGTCGCCAATGATCTCGATCTGCTCGAAACCATGGACCCGGACCAGCTTCTAGGCGGCGGCCAGGAGCTGCCAGCCAAAACCAAACGAAAACTGCGGTCATCATCGCTTTACCGGCTTTATTCGTCCGGCTGTCTCGAGTTGCGTGGACGCGTCAATCGCCGCAGCCGCCAACAGGCGGACGCTCAGAGTGGCCTGATCCTGAGCCCCCAGATGCTAGCCGCCGTGCGTGCACGGATCGACGGCCGGATGGTAATGGAATCCCAGAAGCTCAACCGCATGATGGTGATGCTGACCATCGCCATCTCCGGCGGACCATTTCTCGGGCTATTCGGCACTTGTATCGGCGTCATGATCACGTTTGCCGGCATCGCCGCTGTGGGAGAAGTCAACATCAATGCCATCGCCCCGGGTGTTGCGGCGGCCCTCACAGCCACGGTCGCCGGTCTCGCCGTCGCCATTCCCGCCCTGTTTGGGTACAACTACCTGCTGACGCGCATCAAGACCGTCCAGGCGGACATGCAGGTCTTCATCGATGAGTTCGTCACCCGGCTCGCCGAGACGTTCGCTCCCGATCGTTATGCGAACGACGATCGCATTGCCGCGGAATAGATCCGATGAAACAGCAGGATGAAGAGAAACCGTACGACGAGATCAACATCACGCCGATGCTCGATCTTGCCTACGTGTTGCTGATCATTTTCATCATCATGACAACGGTAGCGATCCAGGGCATCCGGGTCGATTTGCCGAAAGCGAGCGAGGCACCAAACCTTGGTAAGCCGAGCACAAAGGCGATCGTGGTGACGCGGGATGGGACAATCTTCCTCGACACCTATGCCGTGACGCTGAGCGAACTGGAAAGCCG
Source organism: uncultured Rhodospirillaceae bacterium (assembly GCA_964619055.1). Lineage (GTDB taxonomy): Bacteria > Pseudomonadota > Alphaproteobacteria > Rhodospirillales > Defluviicoccaceae > CAYVUM01. The sequence continues at coordinate 54,401 of CAZUDB010000002.1, read as the reverse complement.
CCTTCGTACGGCCCAAGCGGCCGAGGGGGAGTTCCCAGTGGTTGTCAAGGGCGACGGTGACACCGCGTATCAGCTTGTCATTGATGTTCTCGACCTGCTCGCGCGCTTGGACATCACCAAAATCGGTTTGGCCACCAAGGCCCTCACAAGCGGCTGAGGTCAGGCGAGGACGGGACGTTTATAGCCATGCTGGACACGGACGAGGAACAGCGAGGCAACTGGCTGCAGCGCAATATGCTCGGCTTGATCACGCTGGTCTTGGGCGGAGGTTCCGCTGCCCTACTGCTGGTCTTCGTCTCGACCCTTCAGGACTCGCAGCCGACAGCCCCCCCGCCAGAGCAGATGGTGACGCTTCTCAACACTCCACCGCCGCCGCCGCCGCCCGAAGTGGAGGAGGAACCGCCGCCCCCCGAGGAGGAGGAAATCGTCGAGCCCGAAATTCAGGAGCCGGAGCCCCTGGAGCCCGAGCCCATTGAGCAGTTGGACGAGCCGCCGCCAGCCGGCGATCTGGGCATTGATGCCGAAGGAACCGGACCCGGTGATGCGTTCGGGCTCGTCGGCCGGCCCGGTGGGTCGCGCCTTGGCCGCGATGGTCAGGGCGGCGCAACGGCCGAGCGGTGGTATGCCGGCGTCGTCCAGCGCAGCATTACATCGGCCATCCGCCGCCACGACAAGCTGCGCTTTTCGCAGTTCAGGGGGACCCGAATGGATGTTTGGGTTGATTCATCGGGACGAATTGTCCGTGTCCAGCTGTTGGAAAGCACGGGCGTTCCGGAAATCGATACGGTGCTGGCGGGACAGGCCTTGCAAGGCGTGGTCCTGGACCGGCCCCCGCCCCAGGACCTGCTGTCGTCCTCGGGATTGGTGCACGTCAAAATCCGCACCGCAGCGCGGGCCGCAACCGCGGGATAGATCGCCATGGGCGGTGCCATCGTGCGCCGCCGTCAAACCAACCTTGACGGGACCAATTCGCCCGCGGCCAGCGGGCGGTCAGGACAAGAGAGGGGAGTACGGATGGCCGAACAACGACGGCCGGCGACGGGCAAGGACCGACGTCAGCAGCCAGGAACGTGCGGTCTGAGGGTGTGGACCGGAACGATCGCCGGGCTTCTTTTCATCGCCACGATCACGCCGGGATATGGGCAAGGCATCCCCGATCCCAGCACCGTGATCACGGAGCCATTTGAGCCACCCGGATTGAGCCTGCCGCCGACGGAACCTCCGGTGGCGCCAACGCCCTTTTCGCCATCGCAGTCCGAGACGGTTGTCATGAACCTGATCCGCCTTCTCGTGCAGAACAAGGTAATCGACGAGGCAACAGCACAGGCCCTGTTGGCACAAGCGCAGGCGGAGGCCGCTGCGGGCCGGCCGGTGGGCGTGGTTCTGGCCGACCCGGGCACCGTACGCGTTCCCTATATTCCTGAACCGGTCAAACGCCAGATCACAGAAGATATCAAGCAGGACGTGCTCATCGAGGCCCGCGCGCAAAGTTGGGCCGCCCCGGACTCGTTTCCGGAGTGGACCTCCAGGATCAAGCTGTTTGGCGATGTTCGCTTCCGCTTCGAACAGGTCTTTTTTGGAAGCGAGAACTTCAACAACTTTATCGATGTGAACGAGATTAATACCGGCGACCCGATCCTCGTACCGACACCATTCAATACGGCGGCTGTCGATATTCCGCCCACATTCAACACGACTGAGGACCGTCAGCTCTTCCGCCTTCGCGCTCGCGTCGGTCTGGAAGCCAAGATCGCCGACCCCGTGACCACCCGGATCAGACTGGCGACGGGTAGCGACAACGGCCCGGTGTCGACGAACCAAACCCTTGGCTCGGCCTCTTCGCGAGCCCAAGGCGGTAACTTCAGCAAGTATCAGATCTGGCTGGATCAGGCCTATCTCCGCTTCAAGCCCATCGATGAGGTGACGATCGACGTGGGCCGGGCCCCGAACCCGTTCTTCCGCACAAACCTGATCTGGGATGACGACGTGCAGTTTGACGGCCTCTCGGTCAGCGGCCAATTCGAAGCCACCCCGCAGATACGACCCTTTTTCACGGTGGGCGGATTTCCGGTTTACAACACCGCCTTCAACTTCTCGTCCGTTCGACTCGAGAAAGAAGACAGCCGCAACCGCTATTTAATTGGATCACAAATCGGTGTCGATTTCGATGTACGGGAAGACCTCGAAGTCGGCTTTGGTATCGCTAATTACTTCTTCAGCAATATGAGAGGCAAGCTTGGCGATTGCGAACTGGCGTTCCAAAACGACGATTGCCCGACGGATATCACGCGGCAGCAATTCTCTCAAAAGGGTAACACCCTCTTTGCCCTGCGAAACATATCTCCCGCGGACCAAGCGCTGTTTGGCAATCCGCAATATTTCGGCCTTGCCACGGGTTTCAACATCTTGGCACTCAATCTCAAGTTTGATTATACGAAGTTTACTCCAATCCACGTGATTTTTGATGCCGAGTACGTCAATAATCTGTCGTTCAATAAGAACAAGCTGGCCTCAAGCGGTGGGCTTGTTCTTGTTCATAACAGCCAGACTGTGCCCGTGGAGGACGCTGATGTAGGCTCCCAAGGTTTCACTGTGCAGCTTTCCGTCGGGTATCCGAAAATTGATGAGTTGTGGGACTGGAAGTTTGGTATCGGCTACAAGTATCTGGAAAGCGACGCGGCGGTTGACGGCTTTACAGACTCGGATTTTCACTTGGGCGGCACCAATGCCAAAGGCTTCTTTCTCCGCGGCCAGCTTGGCATCGCTGACAACACCTGGCTGGCGGCGCGGTGGTTGAGCAGTGAGGAAATCGCAGGCCCGCCCCTGTCCATTGACGTGATACAGGTCGACCTTAATGCGCGCTTCTAGGCTCTCGCGACCGTTGGTACTTCTTTCGGCTGCCGTGCTGCTGGCCGGGCTGTTGGCTTGGCCCGCCGCTGTGACCGCCCAATCGGAGCTGGAGCAGCGGTTGCGACAAGCCCTTCGCCAAGCCAATGCGCAGGTGACCACACTGCAAAACGAGCGCACCGCCTTGCAAAGCCAAGTGCAACAGCTGGAGGCATCCATCGAGGACGTTGCGCGCGCGGCCGAGAACCGCGTGGCTCAGGTCGAGGTGCGCTATGAGGCCGCTTTGAAGGAATTCAACGACCGTATGAAGCAGGAAGGTGAGTATCGCAACACCCTTCTGGAAAACAACGAAAAGTGGCAAATCGCGTACACTGAGGTGGCGGACGTGGCCCGCCAGAAGGAGGTGGAACGCCAAGTACTGACCACAGATTTGGCCGAAACCACCAGCCAACTCGAGGCTTGCGAGGCCGCAAATGGGGAGCTGTTCCGGGTCGGCAACGAGGTTCTCGATCGACTGCGATCGGTCAGCTTCGGAGATGTTCTAGGATATCGCGAGCCGTTCATCGGCGCCTATCGCGTCGAACTGCAGGATGTCGTTCAGACCTACGAGGACAAGGTGCTCGACAACCAGCTTCACCGCCCGTAACCGCACTGCACCGGTGCGCTCTCAAGCGACGTCAACTGCCGGGAAAGTTTGATCGAATCGCGCGCTGCGCAATGCTTGGCGCACTTTGCCCTTCGCGCGCCTGCAGGCGTGTCCGGACCATGGTCGCGACCGGAATCGCCAACCGTGGTTTGCTGTGGGCGCGGGACCGGCTATGGTGAGTGGCCGCCTATGTGGGCGCAACGATCGGACGCGGGACTTTCCCGCACCGACTTGGGCGGCTGATATCGGCGGCTGTTATGAGCATTTGGGGCAAAGTTATCGGTGGCGTCGGCGGGTTCTGGCTCGGCGGCCCGCTGGGTGCGGTTATTGGCGGCGTGGCGGGCCATGCCTACGATCGGATTCGCAGTGAACAGGTCGGGGCCGACCCGCTAGAGCTTCTTCGTGGCGAAGGTGGTGGCTGGGGACCCGGCGATCCTCCCGGACCGGCGCGACGTTCACCCGGGGCCAGTGGTCCCGATGCCCGTCGAACCGCGTTCGGGATCGGAATCGTCGTGCTCGCCGCCAAAATGGCCAAGGCCGACGGCCGTGTGACCCGCGCTGAGATTAATGCGTTCCGGGATGTCTTCCAGATTGCGCCGGAGGACCTGAAGACAGTCGGCGCCATCTTTAATCAGGCCAAGCGCGACGCTCACGGCTTTGAACCCTATGCCGAGCAGATCGCCACCGTGTTCCACGGCGAGCCCCAGGTGCTGGAGGAGTTGCTGGCCGGCCTGTTCCACATTGCCAAGGCTGATGGCGTGATTTCATCGGCCGAAATGGCGTTCCTCCGGCAGGTGGCAGATATCTTCGGACTCGGCGGTCGGCCATTCGAGCGGATCAGCGCCATGTTCAATGCCACCATGACGTTGGACCCATACTCAGTGCTCGAAGTGGCCCCAACGGCCTCCAACGATGAGGTGAAGCAGGCCTGGCGGCGCCTGATCCGTCTCAACCACCCGGACATTCTGGTGGCGAAAGGACTCCCGGAGGAGGCCGTGCAGCTCGCCAACGAAAAAATGGCGTCGATCAACGCCGCCTATGAGGCGATCGAAAAAGAACGCCAGTTGCGTTAGATCTGCCAGATGGCGGTTCGCGCCTTCCCCACCAACGGCGGGATCTTTGCGCAGTGAGCGTTCTGGACTGGACGGCGGCCTGGAGCGTTGTTTTGATCTGGGCTCTCAACTTCGTCGTTGCGAAGACGGGCGTCGGCGAGATGCCGCCCTTGTTTTTTCTAGCGCTGCGTTTCTCACTCGTGGCGCTGCTCCTGATCCCCTGGCTGCGGCCGCTCGGGTCACGCTTTCGCCAGATGCTTTTGTTGTCGGTCGTTCTGGGCTGCTGCCATTTCGGGCTGTTGTTTGTGGGCTTGTCCGGCGTGGATGCTGGCCCGGCGGCGATCGCTATCCAACTCGGCGTGCCGTTCAGCACCCTGTTTGCACGGCTTGTCTACGGGGAGCGGATCGGTCCTTGGCAGATGGCCGGGATGGGTCTCGCCTTTTCGGGGATCTGGCTGCTGGCCGGCACGCCAGCAGAGCCGCCAAGCCTCAGCCACTTGACGTTGGTGGTCATTGCGGCAGCGGCGTGGGCGGGCGCCAACATTTTGATCAAACGGTTGGGTGATATTCGCCCGTTTGTTTTAAGCGCGTGGCTCGGACTCCTTGCCGCGCCCCAGCTTCTGGTGATGTCCCTGCTGCTGGAGCAGGGGCAAATCGCGGCCCTCGTCAGCGCCGATTGGCGTGGCTACGGCGCCGTCTTTTACACAGCCGTGGCGTCGTCGATCGCAGCCTATGGATTGTGGTATTACCTGATTGGAAAGCACGCGGTGAACCAAGTCGTCCCGATCACGTTCTTGGCCCCGGTCCTCGCCGTCGGTCTAGCCGCCCTGCTGCTCGATGAGCCGCTGACCTGGGCGACGGTGGGCGGCGGTCTTGTGACGCTCGGCGGCGTTGCCATGATCCAGTTCCTCCGTCCCGCTTCATCGCCGGTCGCAAGACGCCCTGCCCCCTGACCGGACGCTGCGGTGATGACCGAAATCCGTTCTCCCAACTTTGATACCCGTCCGCCCGGCGCGCTCGTCGACACACTCGTGCTGCACTACACGGGGATGACGTCGGCGGACGCGGCCATCGCGCGCCTGTGCGATCCCGAGGCCCAGGTCAGCGCGCACTGGCTGATCGATGAAGATGGTACGCTGTTCGCACTTGTGGACGAAAACCTGCGGGCTTGGCACGCCGGGGTGTCCTTCTGGCGTGGACATCGCGACATCAATGCCCGCTCCATCGGAATCGAGCTGGTCAACCCGGGCCACGAGTTCGGCTACCGGCCGTTCCCCGACAATCAAATGGCGGCGTGTCTCGATCTGTGTGTCGATATCCTGGGTCGGTGGCCCATTGCCGAGCGAAACGTGGTCGGCCATTCGGATGTGGCGCCGGCACGGAAGAAAGACCCGGGCGAGTTGTTCGATTGGCCGACCCTGGCGGCGGCGGGCATCGGCCTTTGGCCCGCGGAAGCCGATGCATGCCTCATGGACCCGGATGTGATACGCCGAGACTTGACCACGATCGGCTACGATGTGTCCCACCTTCCGCACGCCGTTCGCGCATTTCAGCGTCACTTTCGCCCCAGCCGTGTCAACGGCCGCATCGACTTTGAAACGGCGCGTCGCGTCCACGGCTTGGCTGCCCTGGTTGAGCGACCGCCGAGCACGCATGATTGACGCGGTCGTCGAACCTGTTACCATTTTTGGCTCGGGTCAGACGGCCGGATGGTCGCCTTCGCCTGTGACAAGGCGGGGGAGGAAAGTCCGGGCTCCACGGAAACACGGTGCCGGGTAACGCCCGGCGGGGGCGACCCCAGGGAAAGTGCCACAGAAAGCAAACCGCCTGCACCCGTTCCACGGCGATCGGAACGGCTGCCGGCAAGGGTGAAAAGGTGCGGTAAGAGCGCACCGCGCCGCCGGTAACGGCGACGGCATGGTAAACCCCACCGGGAGCAAGACCAAGTAGGGACGGCACGCCGGTTCACCGGCAGGCGAGTTTTCGAGCCGCCGTCCGGGTCGGTCGCGCGAGGCGTTCGGCAACGGACGTCCCAGATGAATGGCCATCCCCCGCGGCGATCGCGGGGACAGAACCCGGCTTACAGGCCGTCTGACCCATCCACTCGAGATCCCACGGGCCGCTGGTCAAGCGCACACGCACGTTTGAGTCGCGACAATCGACGGCGATCGCGGCCGCCGCCCTCGATGTCAACGACCGCCAATTTTGGATCAAAACAAGAACATAAAATGAACGAACGCAGATGTTAATTGCCTCTTAACATTCGCGGTTCCTTCGACCGATCGCACAGGGCGAATACTATCCCACCGTTTCGAGATCTATGGCCCCCGTTCGATCAATCTCTTACTCAACCGTGAGATTCTTCTCTCTTACCCATCTGTTTTCTTGATTTTTTCAATTAATCCCATTGACGCCCAAAAAATCCCATGATATCCCAAACGACAATACCCTTTTGGCGAGAACCGAGTGCCACCTCGGCAGCCCACTGTTCAAAAAGCGGGCGCACGAACGCGGGCATTCGGAATGGGACTCAGGCAGGGCCGGGATGGCACTTCTTGTCGGCCGTCACATCAATAGGATCGATCGCAAGGGGCGGGTCTCGGTGCCCAAGCCCTTTCGGGAGGCCTTTGCCCGCGACCTCACCCCGCGCGAGCCGCAAGCTTTTACTGGCATTTATGCCTTTCCGTCCTTTAAGGGGCCGGCCATCGAAGGGTGCAGCGAAGCCGACATGGCGCGGATTGCCGACAGCATCGACAATCAGGACTTGTTCTCCGACGACGGCGACGACTTGAACGTTATCGTTCTGGAAAGTGCCCATCCGCTGCCATTCGATCCCGAGGGGCGGATTGTCCTGCCGGCGGACTTGATTGAGCACGCGGCCCTCGACGCTGAGGCATTGTTCGTGGGCCGCGGCCGGCGGCTGCAGATCTGGAATCCCGGCGCCTACGACCTTCGCCGGCAGGAGGCATTCAGCCGTGCCCGCGAGCGCGGCGCGACGCTGCCCCTTGGCTCGGGAAGCAGTGAGCGATGATCGCCACGGCCATCCACCTGCCGGTGATGGTTGCCGAGATCGTCTCCGCCCTCGCGGTCCGCCCCGGCGCCACCGTTACAGACGCCACCTTCGGTGATGGCGGCTACGCCGAGGCAATCCTGGCGGCGGGCGCGGCTCAAGTGTGGGGAATCGATCGCGACCCGGATGCGCATGGCCGCGCTGCGGGTTTGCTTCGTCGCCATGGTGGGCGATTGGCACTGCTGTCCGGCCGCTTCGGGGAATTGGATCGTCTGCTCGCCGAACAGGGCGTGCATGCCGTCGATGGCGTGGCCTTCGATCTTGGCGTCTCATCGGATCAGATGGAGGTGTCGGAACGCGGCTTTTCCTTCCGCCGCGACGGCCCGCTGGACATGCGCATGGACCCGCGTGTCGGCGAACCGGCCGCGGATGTGGTCGCGCTTGCCGACGAGGGTGAATTGGCGTCGCTGATCTGGCGCTACGGGGAGGAGCGGGCATCGCGGCGGATCGCCGCGGCAATCGTCCGCGCTCGGCAAGCGGCGCCAATCCGAACAACCGCGCAGCTCGCCGATATCGTTCATCGCGCCATCGGATTCTCGTCGGGCCCCATCGATTCAGCCACCCGGACGTTTCAGGCGCTCCGCATTTACGTCAACGACGAACTGGGCGAACTCGATCGCGGCCTGGATGCGGCCGAGCGGATCCTGGCGCCCGGCGGCCGCTTGGCGGTCGTGTCCTACCATTCGCTGGAGGATCGCCGCGTGAAGGATTTTCTGCGCGTCCGAGCCCACATGACGCCGGGTCGCTCGCGCCACTTGCCGGAAGCTGAGCCCGCCTCTGCGCCACCGCCCACCTTCCGCTTGCTCCGTCGTGGTGTGTGGAAGCCGTCAGCTGCGGAGGTTCAGCAAAACCCCCGTGCACGCTCGGCACGACTGCGAGCGGCGGAACGGACGTCCGCGGCGGCTTGGACGCCCGCGAGCCACGGCCTCGCAACGCCCGAGGCCACACCCGGGAGGCGGTCATGAGCGCCTGGACGACGTTGGTGCGCAGAACGACCGCTCTGTTCGTGGTCGTCGCCATCGCGCTCGCCGCCATTCTATTTTCTGTAAAGGCAGCGGTGCAGGGTCTTGCCGACCGCGCCGATGCTCTTGAAGCGGCAGTGTTAAGCGAGCGACGGGCCATCCATGTGCTGCGTGCCGAATGGACCCACCTGAATGATCCGGACCGGCTTCGCCGACTGGCCCGTCTCCATCTGGATCTGCAACCCATCCGCCCTGACCAAGTGGCCTCGTTCTATGCCCTCGTGCCGCCGGTCGAGGCCGAGATCGAAGCCGAAGGACCCCTAGCCGAATCCGACCCACGGATTCCCCTGGCCGGGCCACCACGCTCCACCGCCGAACCGGCGCGGTCGGCCGCATATCGGAGATCGGATCAATGACGAGACCAACGCCCGACGCGTTCCACCCGGCGCCATCCCTTCAGTCCAGCGGCCAGCGCCAGGCCATTCGGCTCGACGGACTGCGCGCCAAGGCGTTGGACGTGGCCCGCAGCCGACTGCTCGTGGTCGGCATGGTGTTCGCCATGGCGTTCCTGGTCGTTGCCGGACGACTGATCGAGGTAACGATTGACGGGCCGCTCGAACATCCCAGGGCTGGCCATGCCGAAAGCGGCGGCATGATCCGTGCCGACATTCTTGATCGCAATGGCATTGTCCTGGCCACCAGCCTGCCGACCGCCTCGCTGTATGCGGACCCGGAGGAAGTCCTGGATGCCGATGAAGCGGCAGACGCTTTGGTTCGGGTGCTCACTGGCGTTGACCGGTCGGTCCTGGCCGAGCGGTTGCGGGGGCAGGGCCGGTTTGTCTACATAAAGCGTCACCTCACGCCCAAAGAGCAGTTCGCCGTCAACCGCCTGGGCCTGCCGGGAATCGCCTTTCAGGCCGATGAACGGCGGGTCTATCCGCAAGGATCGCTGGCCGCCCATATCCTCGGCTTCTGCGACGTGGACAACACCGGCCTTGCCGGTGTGGAGCGAATGTTTGGCTCCTCCCTGGCAAATGGGCATGCCTTGCCCTTGACGCTCGACATTCGAATCCAGAGCATCGTTCGCGCGGAACTGGCGGCAGCCGTCAAAATGTTTCGCGCTATCGGCGGCACCGGCATCGTGCTAGATGCCCGTACCGGCGCCGTGATGGCCATGGTCTCTCTGCCAGACTTCGATCCCAACGCGCCGGGGGATGCGCCTGACGACACCCGCTTCAATCGCGCGGCTCAGGGTGTCTACGAACTCGGTTCCACCTTCAAGGTGCTGACGGCCGCCATGGCACTCGACAGCGGCGTCACGTCGCTCGAGAGCGGCTATGACGCGAGCCGTCCGATTCGCGTCTCAAGATATAGTATCCGAGACTTCCACGCACAGAACAAGTGGTTGTCGGTTCCGGAAATCCTTGTTCATTCATCGAATATTGGCGCCGCACATATGGCCCTTGACGTGGGCTCCTCCCTCCAGCGCAAGTACCTTGGTGATCTTGGTTTGTTAACGCCGGCCGCAGTGGAACTGCCGGAGGTTGGTGAACCCCTTGTCCCCAAGACCTGGCGTGACGTCAACACGATGACAATTGGATTCGGACACGGCATCGCGGTCAGCCCGCTTCAACTCACGGCGGCCTTCGCCGCGGTGGCCAACGGCGGTGTATTTCGCGACCCCACGTTGATCCAGCGGCGGGCGCCGGTGTCGGCCTACCTTCAGGAAGCCTCGATGACATCTGTCGAGCCGGAGCCCGGCCGACGCGTGTTCCAGCCGTCCACGTCCGAGCAGGTGCGGGCCTTGATGCGCCTTGTCGTGCTGCGCGGCACCGGCCGCAAAGCCGATATCGTCGGGCTTCGGCTGGGCGGCAAAACAGGCACTGCGGAAAAGCAGGTGGGTGGGCGCTACCGCCGCGACGCCCGGATTTCGTCGTTCATCGGCGTGTTTCCCATCGATGCTCCGCGTTACGTGGTGATGGCGCTGCTCGACGAACCCAAGGGAACCAAAGAAACCCATAACTACGCCACCGGCGGCTGGGTCGCAGCACCGTTGGTTGGCAGCATCAGCGCTCGGATCGCGCCCCTGTTGGGTGTTGAGCCGGCGGCCTCCGATCTCTTGGAGGCTCGTAACAGTCCGCGGACCAACGCGCGCAAGCGCCCCGTGCTGGTGTCCATGCAGCAGGCGATCAATGACACCAGGGGGCGACGGGTTGGATTTGAGTGAGCTGCTGCAAGATGAGGAATTTGCCATCGCGGATGGCAAGGCAACTCTGAGTCATGACGTCAGCGTCGATGTGGCCGGGCTAACAGCCGATTCTCGCGCGGTTCGCCCGGGTTGGCTGTTCGCGGCATTGCCCGGCACCCACCATGACGGGCGGGCTTTCATTTCCGATGCCGTTTCACGCGGCGCCGCAGCGGTGCTGACGTCAAAGGGGACGGTTTGCCCACCTGGGCTCACCGTCCCCATCATCGAAGACACCGAGCCCAGACGCCGGCTGGCGCTAATGGCCGCGCGGTTTTACAAGCGGCAGCCTGCAACCGTCGCCGCCGTTACGGGCACGAATGGTAAGACCTCCGTGGTGTGGCTCCTGCGTCAGATCTGGAGCCTGCTCGGCCATCGTTCCGCCGGCCTCGGTACGCTTGGGATACAGGCGCCGGATATGGACATCCGCGGCAGCCTGACGACGCCCGATCCCGTGTCTCTCCACGCCACGCTCGCGCAACTTGCCGAATGCGGCGTCGATCATCTCGCCCTGGAGGCGTCCAGCCACGGACTTGATCAGTACCGCCTGGATGGTGTCCTGATCAAAGCGGCGGCCTTCACCAACCTGTCCAGGGATCACTTGGACTACCACGGTACCATGACGGCCTACCGCGACGCCAAGCTGCGTCTAGTCCGCGAGCTGCTCGCCGACGATGGCGGGTGTGTCGTGAACGCCGACAGCGAGCACGCGCTCCCCTTCGCTGCGTCGGCGACCGAGCGGGGGCTATCCGTACTGAGCTACGGATGGCATGGCACTCACGTTCGCGCTACGGCGGCCCGACCGGGCCCGGAAGGCCAAGCGTTGGACCTGCGGGTCCTTGACCATACCACGACGGTGACAGTGCCGCTGGTAGGGGACTTTCAAGTCTCGAACGTCCTCTGTGCACTCGCGCTGGCGCTGGCGACCGGGGCCAAGCCGCCGGAGGCGACGGCAACCTTACCGTCGCTGGCTCCAGTTCCGGGCAGGGTCGAGCGGACGGCCGTGCTGGCCAACGGTGCTGCCGTCTATGTTGACTATGCCCACACCCCCGATGCGCTGGCGACAGTGTTGACGGCGCTTCGCCCGCATACCGCCGGCCGGTTGTCGGTCGTGTTCGGGTGCGGGGGTGATCGCGACGCGGGCAAGCGTCCGGAGATGGGCGCCATCGCGGCGGCGCTGGCTGACGCTTGCATCGTTACCGACGACAATCCGCGCACCGAGGACGCCGGGACAATCCGTCGCCAGATTCTCGCCGCCTGCCCCAGCGCCCTGGAGATCGCCGACAGGTCTCAAGCTATTGCCCACGCCATCGACGCCCTTCGCGCGGGCGACCTGCTGGTTGTCGCCGGCAAGGGCCATGAGACCGGTCAGATTGTCGGCGATCAGGTCCTCCCCTTCGACGACGCCGCCGAGACGCGCCGCTTGGTCGCGGAGGCCGCGCGATGACAACGGCAGGCATGAACTTGTGGACATCCGATGAAGCGGCAAACGCGACGGCAGGACGGACGGAGCGAACATGGACCGCAACCGGAGTTTCTATCGACAGTCGCTCGATTGCACCGGGAGATCTGTTTGTCGCGCTCGCCGGCCCCAATCATGACGGGCACGATTTCGTCCTCGCCGCCCTGGAACGGGGCGCCGCAGCGGCTATGGTCCATCGGGACGTTTCAGGGCTGCCTTCAGGGGCACCGTTGCTGCGCGTGGCAGATACGTTTTCGGGCCTTCACGGCCTGGGCAAGGCGGCCCGCTCCCGCCTGCGTGGTCAGGTCATCGCGGTCACGGGCAGCGTCGGCAAGACCGGCGTTAAGGAAGCGCTACAAGCGGTTTTGGCCGATCAGGGCCGCGTTGCCGCCAACCGCGGCAACTTGAACAACCACTGGGGTGTCCCGCTAAGCTTGGCACGACTGCCGCGCGACACGGATTTCGCGGTCCTGGAGATCGGGATGAACCACGCGGGCGAAATCACCCCCCTCTCCCGTTTGGTTCGCCCTCACGTCGCGGTGATCACCACCGTGGCTGCGGTCCACATCGGCAACTTCGCCTCCGTGGAAGCCATTGCCGACGCGAAGGCCGAGATTTTTGCAGGGGTCGTGCCCGGCGGTGCCGCCGTCCTCAACTTCGATAACGAGCACATTCGTCGTCTCGAGGCGGCGGCCGCCGCGGCTGGTATCGACCGCATTTTCGGCTTCGGACGCGAGGCCCCGGCGTCCGGCGCACAGTTGATCGAAGCCGCAAGTGACGCCGAAGGCTCGACGGTGTCAGCCGAGATCGGCGGGCAGGCCCAGACCTATCGCGTCGGTGCGCCCGGCCCCCATTGGATCATTAATAGCCTTTGCGTGCTGGCTGTGACGTTTGTCCTTGGCGCTGACGTCCCGTCGGCCGCAGCCGCACTAACCGACCTCACCGTCAGCAAGGGGCGTGGTCAGCGTCATGCCATCTCAGTCGGCGGCGGCTCGTTAACGCTTATCGACGACAGCTACAATGCAAGCCCCACCTCCATGGCCGCTGCCTTTGCTACGGCTGCCACGATGCCGACCGTAAACGGCGGCCGTCGGATCGCTGCCCTCGGCGACATGCTGGAATTGGGCGAAGCAGAAGTTTGGGAACATACCCGGCTCGCGGACCTGTTGCTCGATGCCGGCTTTGATCTGGTATTCACTGCAGGCCCGCTGATGGCGGAGCTCCATGCCGCCCTGCCCGATGAACGCCGCGGCCAGCACGCCGCCACGTCAGCCGAGTTGGCGGCACTTCTCCCCGCAATGATGCAGGCCGGTGACGTCGTCGTGGTCAAAGGGTCCGCCGGCAGTCGCATGGGTCTGGTCGTCGACGCGCTCACCGCCCTCAACGACGATCGTCGCCCGGTGGCCAACGGAGACTGACATGCTTTACCTGCTCCTGTTCCCGTTGGCCGATGAGTTTGCCGTCTTCAACGTCTTTCGCTACCTGACGTTTCGGACCGGAGGTGCGGTGGTCACGGCCCTGGTGATCAGCTTCGTGCTGGGGCCCTGGTTGATCCGCCAGCTGCGCTCGCGCCAGAGCGGGGGCCAGCCGATACGCGAGGACGGACCGGAAAGCCACCTGCTAACCAAACGCGGCACGCCGACAATGGGCGGGGTTCTGATCCTCGTCGCACTGGTCGGCTCGACACTCTTGTGGGCCGACCTGACCAATGGCTTCGTCTGGATCGCACTGCTGGTCACCGTCACCTACGGCGCTGTCGGATTCGCCGACGACTATCGAAAGGTCGCCCTGAAGAACAGCCGTGGACTGGCCGGACGCATGAAGCTGCTATGCCAAGCTCTGGTGGCGGTGCTTGCGGCAGCAGCCATTACCCAACTCACGCCGGAGCCGCTGCAAGACATGCTGGCGGTGCCGTTTTTCAAGAACGTGCTCATCGATCTTGGCTGGGCGTTCCTGATCTTTGCGACCCTCGTGATGGTGGGAACGTCCAACGCCGTCAACCTGACGGATGGCCTGGACGGATTGGCCATCGTACCGACCATGATCGCCGCCGGCGTGTTCGCGTTGATTGCCTATCTGGTCGGCAATGCCGTGTTCGCGAACTACCTGCAGCTTCACTCGGTCCCGGGCAGTGGTGAATTGGCGGTATTCTGTGGCGCCCTCGTCGGCGCCGGACTCGGCTTCCTATGGTTCAATGCGCCACCAGCAAAAGTGTTCATGGGCGACACGGGCTCCCTGTCGCTGGGTGGTGCGCTCGGCAGCGTCGCTGTCATCGTCAAGCACGAAATCGTGCTGGCCGTCGTTGGTGGCCTGTTCGTGCTGGAAGCGGTATCCGTGATTGTGCAGGTGGCGTCCTACAAGCTCACGGGCAAGCGTGTGTTCCGGATGGCCCCGCTGCACCACCACTTCGAAAAGAAGGGATGGCACGAACCGACCATCGTCATCCGGTTTTGGATCATTGCCTCAATCCTGGCACTCGCCGGGCTGTCGACGCTGAAGTTGCGTTGATGGAGGTGTCATGATCGACCTGTCGTCCCTTCCGCAACAGCCCATTGGCGTCCTCGGTCTCGGCCGCAGTGGTTGCGCCACCGTAACGGCGCTGGTCGCTGCCGGCTTCGAGGTCTGGGCCTGGGACGATAACCGGGAGGCTCGGACGACCGCAATCGAGCAGCTGCCGGCTTCTGTGTCCTTCGAGGACCCGGTCAAGTGGGCTCTGGACCGTGCCTATGGGTTGGTTTTAAGCCCCGGAATTCCCCTCTATTTCCCCGCACCGCACCCGGTCGTGGAACAGGCCAACCGTGATGACTGTCCGGTCATCGGCGATGTGGAGTTGTTTTGCCGTGCCATGCCGAATGCCCACATCATTGGTATCACCGGCACGAACGGGAAGTCGACGTCGACGGCGCTGATCGCGCACATCCTGGCCACGGCGGATCGGCCGCACCAGATGGGCGGCAACATCGGCACGCCAGTCCTGGCCCTGGATCCGCTCGGCCCAGACGGGCTTTACGTGTTGGAGTTGTCCTCGTTTCAACTGGATCTGACGCCCTCCCTCGACTGTTTCGTCGCCATCCTCCTGAATGTCAGTTCCGATCATCTAGATCGCCACGGCGGGCTGGAGGGCTATATCGGCGCCAAACGCCGGATTTTCGCCCGCCAATCGCCGCGAGCGACAGCCGTCATTGGCATTGACGATCCACTGGCCCGCAGCATCGCCGATGATATGGCGGCGCGGACCAACGGCTCGCAGGTGCTGACGATTTCCGGTCGAACCAACGTGGAGGTGGGCGCGTTCGTGCAGGGCGCCGTGCTGTTTGACGCTGTTGACCCCAGTGGACCGGTTGCGGTGCTGGACTTGGATACGGCCGCCGCGTTGCCCGGCGACCACAACGCCCAGAATGCCGCCGCGGCGTTTGCCGCCGTCCGCGCCGCCGGTGTGCCACGCGAGATTGCTGCCCAGGCTATTGCCTCCTTCCCTGGCCTCGCCCACCGTCAGGAGATCGTCGGCACGCTCAACGGCGTGACCTTCGTCAACGACAGCAAGGCAACCAATCCCGAGGCCGCGGCCCGTGCGCTGGCCTGCTACGAGCACATCTATTGGATCGCAGGCGGGCGGCCGAAGGAGGCCGGCCTCGAGGCCGTGGCCCCCTATCTGGATCGCGTCCGCCACGCCTTCCTGATCGGCGAGGCCGAGGATAGGTTCGCCGGCTGGCTGCATGGACGCGTTCCGATCACACGGGCGCACACGCTGGAAAAGGCTGTCACAGGCGCACGCACGGCCGCGATCAGCCAAACTCCCGCCGGATTGGACCCACAGGCGGTGGTCCTGTTATCGCCGGCCTGTGCCTCCTTTGATCAGTTTCGAAACTTCGAGGCCCGTGGCGACGCCTTCCGCCAGTTGGTTCAACGCCTGGCCGTGCAAAACGATGCTTCACAGGAGGGCGGGCCGTGACGACCGCCTTTGCCCGGACGGACACTAGCGTGCTCGCCCGCTGGTGGTGGACCGTCGACCGCTGGACACTCAGTGCGGTGTTCGCGATCGCAGTCCTGGGCGTCGTGCTGGCGTTCGCGGCCTCACCGGCCGTCGCCGAACGCATCGGCCTTGATCCGTTTCACTTCGTGCTCCGTCAGCTCGTGTTTGTTCCACTGGCCATCGTGACCATGCTGGCCACGTCGCTGTTGCCGCCGCGGACGCTCAGGCGAATGGCAGCGATTGTGTTCGTCTTGGCGCTGGCCGCGACCTTAGCGACCTTGATGATTGGCGACGAGGTCAAAGGGGCCACCCGCTGGCTTCGTCTTGGCGGTTTCTCGGTTCAGCCGTCGGAGGCCCTGAAACCGGCCTTTGCGGTCGTTGCCGCCGTCCTGATCGCAGCGGGCCGCCAGCAGCCCGGTGTGCCGGGCTATACCTTGGCTACGCTGCTGACGGCGGCCGTCGCCGGTGTTTTGCTGCTGCAGCCGGACGTTGGCATGACGCTCATGGTCGTCGGCACATGGTGTGTGCAGATGTTCCTGATCGGCCTGCCTTTGATCCTGGTCGGCATCATGGGCCTGATCGCCATCGCCACCGGCATCGGTGCCTACTTCTCGTTTGACCATGTTCGGATGCGGGTCGATCACTTCATGGATCCCGCGGTCGGCTCCGACGGCTTTCAGGTTTCGCGAGCACTGGATGCGTTCCGCGCCGGCGGACTCCTTGGCCGCGGTCCCGGCGAAGGCCAAGTCAAGGAAGCGCTGCCGGACGCCCATGCCGACTTCATTCTGGCCGTTGCTGGGGAGGAGTTCGGAGTCGTCGTCTGCCTCGGGGTTGTGGCGCTGTTCAGCTTTGTGGTCCTGCGCGGCTTTACCCGCGCGTTGCGCCAGGAGGATCTGTTCGCCGTTGTCGCCGCCAGCGGGCTTTTGGCCCAATTCGGCTTGCAAGCCTTGATCAACATGGCGTCGACCCTTCATCTAATCCCGCCGAAGGGTATTCCGCTGCCCCTTATCTCCTATGGCGGCTCGTCGACCCTGGCGCTGGCCTGGGCGCTCGGCATGATCCTGGCCTTAACGCGTGAGAACCCCGGTCACCGGCCCCTCGTTCTCACACCCAGCGGAGGCGTTCGATGACCGCCCCGCTGACCCTTCCAGAAACAGCGCCTTTAGTCGTGGTGACGGCCGGTGGAACGGGCGGTCATGTTTTCCCGGCGGCAGCGTTGGCCGATGCTCTGGGCCGCCGTCGAGTTCGGCTCGCATGGGTGACCGATGAGCGCGGGAGCAGCGTTGCCGCCACGTTCGGCGACATTGAAACGCACCACGTGCGTTCCGCGGGCTTGGCCGGCCGGAGCCCGATCGCCCGTCTGACGGCCTTGGCGTCGCTGGCATTCGGCGCTTGGCAAGCCAGACGACTGTTTGGGACGCTGTCTCCGGCGGCCGTTGTCGGGTTTGGCGGCTACGCGTCGATACCGGCCATGGTGGCCGGGCTGACGAGTGGGGCCGCGACGGTGATCCACGAGCAGAACGCCGTTCTGGGCCGCGCCAACCGTTTTCTGGCGGCGCGTGTCACACGGGTCGCCGTTTCGACGACGGCGACCCAGCGTATTCCGGTCGCGGCCCGCGACCGGGTCGTCCACACCGGGATGCCGGTCCGCCCGGCGATTCAAGCGGCGGCCGCAGAACCGTTTCCCCCATTTGGCGCGACGGAGACCCTGAACCTGCTGATCCTCGGCGGGAGTCAGGGCGCTCGGGTAATGAGTGATGTGGTACCCGCCGCCATCGTCGGCCTTGATCCGGTCATGCGCCAAAGGCTGCGCGTCGTCCAGCAGTGTCGGCCTGAAGACCTTGAGCGCGCGCGTGCGGTCTATGCCGAGGCCGACGTGGCAGCCGAACTTGCCACGTTTTACGACGACCTACCCGATCGGCTCGCCACCGCACACCTGGTGATTTCTCGGGCCGGCGCCTCCACAGTCGCGGACCTTACGACCATTGGTCGCCCTGCGATCCTGGTGCCCCTGCCTTCGGCCATCGACGATCATCAGACGGCCAACGCCAAGGCCGTCGCCGACGCGAAAGGCGGTTGGCTTGTCCCCCAGGACACGTTCACGGTCGAGGCGGTGACCGCCATGCTAGCGGACTTGCTCGGCGCTCCCGAGCAACTGGCCGAGGCCGCAGGCGCCGCCGTCACGCTTGGCCGGCCCGACGCTGCGGATCGGCTCGCAGAGTTGGTCTGCGGTCTCATCGCGGGCCACACTCGGGAGAGCGCCACGAGCAAAGGAGGCGCGTCATGAGAACGCTCCCGCTAGACGTTGGCATCATGCATTTTGTTGGTATCGGCGGCATCGGCATGAGCGGCATTGCGGAGTTGCTGCACAACCTCGGCTATGCGGTTCAAGGCACCGACATCGCCGAGAACGCCAACACCAAACGCCTGGTCAAGCTGGGTGTTTCCGTCACGATCGGTCATGCGGCGGAGAACCTGGGCGAGTCCCAGGTCGTGGTCGTGTCGTGCGCCGTGAAGGCGGACAACCCGGAAGTGGCGGCGGCACGGGCTCGCCTGATCCCGGTCGTCCGGCGGGCCGAGATGCTGGCCGAGCTGATGCGCTTGAAATGGTCCATCGCGGTCGGCGGGACCCACGGCAAGACGACGACCACGTCACTGATCGCCGCCCTGCTCGACCGGGCCGGCATGGACCCCACCGTCGTCAACGGCGGCATCATCAACGCTTGGGGCTCCAACGCGCGGCTCGGCAGTGGTGAATGGCTGGTGGCGGAGGCGGACGAATCCGACGGCTCCTTTCTGAAGCTGCCCGCAACGGTCGCCGTAGTCACCAACATCGATCCGGAGCACCTGGACCACTACGGCTCCTTTGATGTCTTGAGGGATGCCTTCGCCAGCTTCGTCACCAGCATCCCGTTTTACGGCTTTGCTGCCTTGTGCATTGACCATCCGGAAGTCCAGGCGATGCTGCCACGCGTCTCGGACCGCCGGATCATCACCTATGGCTTCAGTCCCCAAGCCGATGTGCGCGGCGTGAACCTGGAGGTGGCCGCATCGGGACTTCGCTTCGATGCCATTCTCACCGACCGCAAGACCGGTGCGGTGCGCACGGCCCGTAACCTGAGCCTGCCCATGTTCGGCCGCCACAACGCCGAGAACGCACTCGCCGGCATCGCCGTTGCCGACGCCATCAACGTGGATGATGGCGTTATTCGAGCCGCTTATGGCAGCTTTGAAGGCGTCAACCGCCGCTTCACCCGCACGGGCGAGGTGGATGGCGTGACCATCGTCGATGATTACGGTCACCACCCTGTGGAGATCGCCGCCGTGTTGGGTGCTGCCCGTTCGGTAGCGCGCGGCCGGGTCGTCGCCGTTGTTCAACCCCATCGCCATAGCCGCCTCGCGTCCTTGTTCGAAGAGTTCTGCGGCTGCTTCAACGATGCCGACGTGGTGATCGTGGCCGAGGTCTATTCGGCCGGTGAAGCGCGGATTCCCGGCGCTGATCAGGAAGCCCTGGTGGAGGGACTACGGGCCCACGGCCACCGCCGGGTTCTGCCCCTTCCCGGCCCCGACGACCTGGCCGCAACGATCGATCCGATCGTGGAGCCGGGGGACATGGTCGTATGCCTAGGGGCCGGCAGCATCACGCGCTGGGCCCATGCGTTACCGGCTGAGTTGGCCCGCCGGCGCGGCCTTGTCGACAGCGGTGCTACACCCGGCTCCGGAGCCGCCGAATGATTGGCACCGAGCACCCTCGACTGATCGACCGGCTGCCGCCGGCACATGGCCGGCTGACGGAGAACGCGCCGCTCGCGGCGATCACGTGGTTCGGCGTCGGCGGTCCCGCTGAGGTGCTGTTTCGCCCCACCGATGCGGCCGATCTGGCGGCATTCCTGGCCGGATTGCCGGAGGACGTGTCGGTGACCGTTGTTGGCGTCGGCTCGAACATTCTGGTTCGTGATGGCGGCGTACCCGGTGTGGTGATCCGTCTGGGACGGTCATTTGCCCAAATCACACCGGACGGGAACGAGATCGAAGCCGGGGCCGCGGCGCTCGATGTCAACGTCGCCGTGACGGCACGCAAGGCCGGTATCGCCGGGCTCGAATTCTTGACCGGCGTGCCGGGAACCATCGGCGGGGCACTGCGGATGAACGCAGGCGCCTTTGGCACCGAAATTCGGGATGTGGTGATCGATGCCACCGCCATCGATCGCGATGGCACTATCCATCACGCTTCCGCCGTCGAGTTGGGCTTCGGCTATCGGCATTGCAGCGCGCCGGAGAGTTGGCTGTTCGTTTCTGCCCGGCTGCGCGGCACCACGGGCGACCCAACAGCCATCGCCGGACGGATGGCGGCAATCCGGCAGGCTCGGGAATCGGCCCAGCCCGTCAAGGTTCGCACCGGCGGTAGTACCTTTCGCAATCCCGATGGCTGCAAAGCTTGGGAATTGATTGATGCTGCGGGCTGCCGCGGGCTTCGCATCGGGGGTGCGGCCGTCTCTGAGAAGCACTGCAACTTCCTGATCAATGCCGGCGGTGCGTCCGCGGCGGATCTGGAAGCCCTCGGCGAGGAAGTCCGGCGCCGCGTCCGGGACGCTACCGGCGTTGAGCTGGATTGGGAGATTCGGCGCCTTGGCGTGCCACTTGAGCCAAGCGCCGCACCAACCGGGGGGGGCAACACATGACAACGGTGGCTGTGTTCATGGGCGGCTGGTCCGCCGAGCGGGACGTCTCCCTCGTGTCGGGTCAGGCCTGCGCCGACGCCCTTGAGCAGGCGGGCTACACGGTCCGAAGGATCGACGTACCCCGTGATCCAGGAACACTACTCCAAGCGCTTGAGCCGCGTCCGGACGTGGTTTTCAACGCCCTCCACGGGCGCTTCGGCGAGGACGGCCGCGTTCAGGCACTGCTCGACGTTCTTGCGATTCCTTACACCCATTCCGGTGTGCTGGCGTCGGCCTTGGCCATGGACAAACCCGCCGCCAAGCAGGCCTTCGCGAGCGTTGGTATTCCGGTGGCGGAGCATCGCATCGTCGATCGCGCAGCCCTCGCGGCCGGCACAGCGATGGAACAGCCGTTCGTCATCAAACCCCTTAACGAAGGCTCCAGCGTCGGTGTCCGCATCGTGCACGAAGGATGCAACGACGCCGTTTTCGTCGATGCCGAGAGCTGGCCCTTCGGCACCCACGTGATGGTCGAGCAGTTCATCCCTGGCCAAGAGTTGACCGTGGCGGTCATGGGCGATCGCCCCCTGGCCGTCACCGAAATTACGACCGGACGTGGCTTTTACGACTACGACGCCAAGTATCAGCCTGGCGGCTCGCAGCATGTGGTCCCAGCCAACATTCCCGCCGCCTTGACGGCACACGTCCTGGAGCTGGCGGTCGCTGCCCATCGCGTCCTGGGCTGCCGCGGAGTGTCCCGCGCCGATTTCCGCTATGACGGCACCACCGCGTACTGCCTGGAGGTCAATACACAACCCGGCATGACGCCGACCTCGCTAGTGCCGGAGCAGGCCGCCCACGTCGGCATCTCATTTCCGAGCCTTGTGACCTGGATGGTGGAGAACGCGGCATGCGATGGCTGACTGCGCGTTCCGATGACACCGCTGCGCCGGGCCGTCCGCGTCGCGGCCAGAAGCGCCCCCGGGTCGTGCCGTGGTGGCGAACTTGGACGGTCCGAGCAACCCTCGCCGCCACCGTCCTCGCTGGGATCGCTGGCGGCGTGTTCTGGGTCTGGCAGCAACGCCTGCCCCATCGGTTGATGGATGAGGCCAGCATCGCCTTGATCCAGAGCACGGCCGACCTCGGCTTTCGTGTGGACGAGGTGTTTGTCATCGGCCGCAAAGAAACCGCCCGCAACAGCCTCGGTGAAGCCATCGGCGTTGATCGCGGTGAGCCGATTCTGTTCGTCGACCTCCACCAAGTGCGAAGCCGGGTCTTGTCCCTGCCGTGGGTGGCCGAAGCGGACGTTGAACGGATGCTGCCCGATACGTTGATTGTCCGTGTCGTCGAACGCCAGCCGCTGGCGATATGGCAATACGAAGGCACCTATGCCCTCATCGACGCATCGGGCGCCGTGATCCAACGCCATGAGCTGGAGCGGTTCGCTGACCTACTGGTGGTGGTCGGCTCCGGGGCGCAGGACCACGCGGATACTCTCTTGGCGCTGCTGGAGACCGAATCACCGCTGTACGCGCGCGTGGAATCTGCCGTGCGCGTGGGCGATCGGCGCTGGAACGTCCACTTGAACGGCGGCATTGAGATTCGCCTTCCGGAGGAGGACGCCGCGGAGGCGTGGGCGCGACTTGCCAAGTACCAAAAACGTCACGGCGTCCTGGATCGCGGTGTGGGTCTGCTGGATCTGCGCTTTCCCGACCAGGTGATTGTGCGCCAGGCGGCGCCCCCGGCCATCGAGGACGCCATCCCCACCGATCAGGGTCAAGACACGTGACTGGAGCCCAAGGGCAATGACAAGGCGATCAAAAACACTTGCACCGCGATTGAAAGGGGGCCTCGTGGCCGGGCTTGATATCGGCACGACCAAGATCGCCTGCATCATTGCGCGCCCCGTGGGCGACGCCCTGCGTGTTGTCGGCCTTGGTCACCAAGCCTCTGAAGGTCTCCGCCGCGGCTCCATCGTCGATCTGGAGCAGGCCGAAGCCTCGATCCGGGCGACCGTGGAGCAGGCCGAGCGGATGGCCGGCGAGAACATTCGCGAGGTTTGGGTCAACCTGTCGGCTGGCGCCCCGAGATCATGCCTGATCGCCTACGACATCGCCGTCGGCGGCCATGAGATCAGTGACGGCGACGTTCGCCGCTTGCTGGGCCCAGCAGCTTACGCCAACCATCTGGCACCGGACCATGACGTCGTTCACGTCATTCCGGTCGGTTTCACAGTTGACGGTGCGCGCGGCGTTGCGGACCCGCGCGGCCTTTTCGGGCATGAGTTGGGCGTCAACCTGCACTTGGTGACAGCCCAATCGGGCCCTCTTCGCAACCTCGCCTCATGTGTCGACCGTTGCCATTTGGACGTGGCCGGCCGGGCGGTTAGCGGTTACGCCTCGGCATTCGGTTGCCTCGCCGACGACGAGCGCACGCTCGGAGTCACCGTGATCGACATGGGTGGCGGCACGACCTCCGTTGCCGTGTTCTTCGATGGCGAGCTGATCCACACCGACATCCTGCCTGTCGGCGGAGCCCAGGTCACCAACGATATCGCCAGCGGGCTTTCGACCCCGCTGGCCCATGCCGAGCGGGTGAAGACGCTTTGGGGAACCTGTCTGCCGTCTCCATCCGACGAACGTCAGTTGATCGAAGTTCCACCCATCGATGCGGAGGCGAGTGAGCCGAGCCAGGTTCAGCGCTCACTCCTGGTCAACATCATTCGCCCGCGCCTGGAGGAGATCTTCGAGATGGTACGAACTCGGCTGGAAGATGCCGGGCTGGATAGCGTGGCCCGGCGCCAGGTCGTACTCATCGGCGGCGCCAGTCAGCTTCCGGGAGCTGCGGATCTGGCCGGCATGATTATGGGCAAGCGCGTGCGAGCCGGGCGCACCCGCACCCTACCGGGGCTGCCTGAGGCGGCAACGGGCCCCGCATTCGCGACGGTCGTGGGCCTCATTCGTTATGCGGCCGAAACCGGCGACGACAGCTTCATGACCGAGGCGCCACCCCCCGACGTTCCCCAGGGCCGCTTGGGACGTATCGGCCATTGGCTCAAGCAGAACTTCTAACGCGAGGCTCACAACACTGAAAGACCGACAACATGGAGACAGACATGGCGATTAACCTCAGCATTCCGTCGTTTGACAGCCCGCCTGATCTGCGGCCGAAGATCACGGTGATCGGGGTCGGCGGCGCCGGCTGCAATGCCGTCAACAACATGATCCGCTCGTCCCTCCAGGGCGTGGAATTCGTGGTCGCCAACACAGATGCCCAGGCCTTGACCCAGTCGGCGTCCGAGCGTCGGGTTCAGCTTGGCACCACCATCACCCAAGGCTTGGGCGCCGGTTCCCGCCCGGAGATCGGGCGCATCGCCGCCGAGGAGGCCCTGGAGGAGCTGGTGGAGGAGTTGAAAGGCTCCAACATGGCCTTCATCGCCGCCGGCATGGGCGGCGGTACAGGCACTGGCGCGGCCCCGGTCGTGGCCCGCGCCGCGCGCGAACAGGGTATTCTCACTGTCGGCGTGGTCACCAAACCATTCCACTTCGAAGGTGCCCACCGGATGCGGATCGCCGAATCGGGCATCGAAGAGCTGGAGCAGTTCGTCGATACGCTGATCATCATCCCCAACCAAAACCTGTTCCGCGTTGCCAACGAGCGCACCACATTCGCGGACGCCTTCAAAATGGCTGACGATGTCCTGCACTCGGGTGTTCGCGGCGTCACGGACCTAATGATCATGCCCGGCCTGATCAACCTGGACTTCGCCGATATCCGCGCCGTCATGAGCGAGATGGGCAAGGCAATGATGGGCACTGGCGAAGCCGAGGGCGAGCGGCGCGCGCTGCAAGCAGCCGAAGCGGCCATTTCCAACCCGCTGTTGGACGACAGCTCCATGAAGGGGGCACGCGGCGTGCTCATCAACATCACGGGCGGCGACGATATGACCCTGTTCGAGGTCGACGAAGCTGCGAATCGAATTCGTTCCGAGGTGGACCCGGACGCCTTCATCATCTTCGGCTCCACCTTCGACGGCACGATCGATGGCAAAATGCGGGTCTCGGTTGTGGCCACGGGTATGGATTCGGCGGCTGCCGAACGGCCTGTCCCGACACTGTTGGCCCTGCCTGACGCCGCCGCGCCGACACCCGCACCTGAGCCCCTGCACGCTGCCTTCGGAACCGTAGACCAGCCAGCAGCCTCAACGGCGCAAGCGGGATCGATGCCGGCCGGCGATATCGGCGCGACGCCGGCTGATCACGGGCCCGCTGCTGAAGTCGCGGAGCTCGACGACCGGTCCGATGCCAGCGAGGACGCCGATGTCTTCATCCCGCCGGCACCGATCAGCCGCCCTGGCGCGCGACCCGCTGCCGCTATGGCTGGCCATGGCGCAACTGGTCCCGTTGCCGTGCCGAATCACGCTGACGGTCACAGTGAGGAGCCCAGGGCAGCCAAGCCCCGTGTCTCCAATCTGATTGCACGAATGACAGGCGCGGCCCGTACCGCCCCTCGCCCACAGGAGCAAAGCGCCCCCGTCGCTCAGCCCGCCGAATCGTCACGGGCCGCGGGATCGGACCGGCAACGTCGTTTCGGTGCGTTGAGCCCGGAAGATCGGCTGCAGGTCTCACAACCGGCGGACGATCTACTGGACATCCCAGCATTCTTACGCCGCCAAGCGAACTAACCGGAGGTGGTTCAAAGGGAGAAACAATGCGTAACAAAGAGTGATTTGAGCACCCGGATGGATGCGGTTAGCTCTAAAGTGCAGGTGGCCCGGTGCCAAGACGCGATTGAGATATCGTGGCAACGGTGACTGTTAGCCGCCTGCGCGGGAGCTGGCCGGACAATGTCCGGTTCCCGGAGTGCATCAAGACCGGATCGGGCAGACCTGATGTTGACACCGAAACTGAGCGAACAAAGGCCAAAAAGCGTTAACGCTTGGGAGTTCATCCCGCAGCGAACGCTGAAGGCTCCAATTCATTGTGCCGGAATCGGTCTGCACTCTGGGCGCAAAGTCAAAGTGGCGCTGCAACCCGCCGATCCGGATACCGGTATCACGATTGTTCGCACCGATATTCGTGGTTTCAAACCGATCCCCGCCCGTTGGGATTACGTTGCTGATACGCGCTTGTGTACGGTGCTTGCGAATCAGGACCATGATCTGGTCGGGACCGTCGAACATTTGATGGCGGCGTTCGCCGGTCTCGGCATCGACAACGCGGTCGTTGAGGTGGACGGGCCCGAACTTCCGATCATGGATGGCAGTTCTGAGCCCTTCGTTTTCCTGATCGATTGCGCCGGAACGATCGAACAAGCGCGGCCACGTCGCGCGATCCGAATTTTGTCGCCCGTCACGGTCGGCGGCGACACTTGGCAGGCCTCGCTTCTGCCGGCGTCGTCCTTCGAGCTGCATCTGGAGATCGAGTTCGACAGCCGCGCCATTCCACGCCAATGCTTGCAGCTGGCCTTTGGTGACGACACCTTCAAGGAGGAGCTTGCCGCAGCGCGGACTTTCGGGTTTTTGAAAGAAGTGGAACAGATGCGCGCGGCGGGCCTAGCCCGGGGTGGCTCTCTCGATAACGCCATTGTCGTGGACGGCGGCAAGGTGATCAACGAGGAGGGGCTGCGGTTCGCCGACGAATTCGTTCGGCATAAAGCACTCGACGCTGTCGGAGATCTATTCTTGGCCGGCGCACCGATCATCGGCCGGTTCCAGGGCACCTGCACCGGACATGCAGCCAACAACCAGCTCGTTTCGGCTTTGTTTGCCAATGAACACGCGTGGTCGTGGGATATTCTGCGACCCACTGACCGCTGGTTCTCCGTGTTTGACCCGAGCACACGACTGGCGGCCCTGGCCCGTAGCGCCTGATCGCTGCCACGCCCGGCCGATGGGTCTCGCATTGGCCGTGAGATTTGATTATCACCTTAACACCTGATCGTCTGCACAATAGGTACGATCACGTTGTGGCCATTTGCCGTCGTGCATCTTTTCCCCGGGGTGTAGCACCGTGATATACTCAAGCCATGACTGTCGAGCAGCGTTCTGATCCCCGACGCGCCGTTCTCAAGGGCCTATGCCAGTTTGGCATGGTCTTGTTTGGTCGTTTCTCGCGCCGCGCGCTGGCTGCTGGCTTGGTGGCCCTGGTCGCCGCCGGCTGTGAAACGGCGGATGAGGCGCCGGCTTACGTGGAACGTCCCGTTGGCGAACTCTACAATGAGGCCATGGACGCCCTGGAGGACGGTGATCAGAAAAAGGCTGCCGGGTTGTTCGAGGAGGTCGAGCGCCAGCACCCGTATTCGCCGTGGGCCACTAAATCTCAGCTCATGGCGGCTTATGCCTATTATGAAGCGAACGAATATGAGGATGCCACCGCCGCGCTCGATCGGTTTGTGCGGCTGCACCCTGCCAATCCGGATGTTCCTTACGCCCTCTACCTGAAAGGCCTCTGCTCTTACGAACAGATTTCGGACGTGACCCGTGACCAGCGCATGTCGCGGGATGCCCTGGCCGATTTCCAAGCGCTCGTTAAGCGGTATCCGGCGAGCCCCTACGCTCGAGATGCCCGCTTGAAGATCGACCTGATCAACGACCACTTGGCCGGGAAAGAAATGGAGGTCGGTCGCTTTTATCAGCGCACGGGCCAC
The DNA here is from genome assembly GCA_964619055.1 of uncultured Rhodospirillaceae bacterium. GTDB lineage: Bacteria > Pseudomonadota > Alphaproteobacteria > Rhodospirillales > Defluviicoccaceae > CAYVUM01. Next base: position 26,835 of record CAZUDB010000002.1, on the reverse strand, counting down.
CACCTAGCTGCCATCAACCGATTCCTCATCGTTGTCGAATCGTTCCAGACCACCACACACACGCCCGAAGCCTTGCACCGCCTGGTGGAGTCTTACACGGCACTCGGGCTCGTGGACGAGGCCCAGAAAACCGCCGCGGTGTTGGGCTACAATTTCCCGGGCAGCGAGTGGTATTCGGACAGCTACGAAATCCTGCAAACGGCCCCGGGCCCCAAACGCGCGGAGAACTGGTACCAGTTCTGGTAAAAGGGGCCATGCTGGTTACCCTGTCCATCCGTGACGTCGTCCTGATCGATCGGCTCGAGCTCGCGTTTCAATCGGGCCTCGCTACGCTCACGGGCGAAACCGGTGCCGGCAAATCGATCCTTCTCGATGCCTTGGGCTTGGCGCTCGGTGCCCGCGCCGACTCCCGTTTGATTCGCCATGGAGCCGACCAGGCCTTGGTCACCGCCACCTTTGAGCCGCCGGCCGATCACCCCGTGCATGTCCTTATTGCCGACCACGGCCTGCCTACGACCGATGAGGGTCTCGTTCTGCGCCGTACCGTTGCCAGCGACGGTCGGTCTCGGGCGTTCGTCAACGACCAGGCCGTGAGCGCCGGCCTGCTGCGCCAGCTAGGTCAGGCTTTGGTGGAAATCCACGGCCAGTTCGACACCCACCGCCTCATGGACCCCGTCAATCATCGGGCCCTCCTGGATGCCTACGGTGGGCTCACGCCGTTGCTGGCCCAGACCCGCGAACTGCGCCGGGCGTGGCGGCAGGCCAGCGACGCCCGCAGCGAAGCCGAAGCAGCCTTCACGCAAGCCCAGCGCGATGAGGACTACCTCCGCCACGCGGCCGCAGAGCTGGAGGAAGCTGCCCCGGAGCCGGAGGAGGAGGAAGCTCTCGCGGCCCGACGCACCCAGCTGCAAAGCGGCGAGAAGCTCGTTGAGGCGATCACCGAAGCCATCCAATCGCTGGGTGGCGCCGACGCCACCGGCGGTTCCGGGTTCGGGCGCCCGCGGCGCGGTGGCGACGGCATGGAAGCGGCCCTAAGAGGCGCCATGCGCGCCCTGGAGCGGGTTGCCCCGATTGCGGACGGATCGCTGGATGCGGCTCTCGGGGCACTCGACAGCGCCGCCACAGAGGTTGCGAACGTCGAGAGCCTTCTTGATCGTACGCTGCGCGACCTTGATCTGGACCCCCATGGGCTGGAGCAGGTGGAGGAGCGGCTGTTTCGCCTGCGCGCCCTCGCCCGCAAGCACGACTGCGCCGTCGATGACCTGGTTACGCTGCAGGCAGAGTTATCGGCGCGCCTCGCCGCCATCGATCACGGCGGTGCCAACTTGTCCCTGCTGACGGCGGCGGAGGCGGAGGCCAAGGACCTGTATCGGCGGGCCGCTGATGCCCTGAGCCAAGCCAGGCGGGAAGCCGCGGGACGACTCGACACAGCCGTTTTGACGGAGTTGGGACCGCTGCGGTTAGGAAAAGCCGCCTTTCGCACACGCGTCGAGGCCTTTGCGGACTCAGAGCGCGACTGGGGCGAGGGCGGTTGGGATCGAGTGGCTTTCGAGGTGGCGACCAATCCGGGAACGCCACCGGGACCGCTGGATCGCATTGCGTCCGGTGGCGAGTTGTCCCGATTCATGCTGGCCCTGAAAGTTGTGCTCGTGCGCGCCGATCCGGTCCCGACGCTGATCTTCGATGAAGTCGATTCAGGCATCGGTGGTGCCGTCGCCGCTGCCGTTGGAGAGCGTCTCGCGCGTCTTGCTCAAGATGTCCAGGTCCTGGTCGTCACGCACTCCCCGCAGGTGGCGGCCCGCGGCGGCGTCCACTGGCGGATCAGCAAATCCGTCGGTGTTGCCGGCGCGCGCACGTCGGTCGATATCCTGGACACGGCCACCCGCCGGGAGGAAATTGCCCGCATGCTGGCCGGCGCCACCATCACTGACGAAGCCCGCGCCGCTGCCGAGAGCCTGCTGCGCTGCGAACCGGTCGAGGGCCACGGTTGAAGGACGAACCGGCCAACATGGGCGTCGACTTGCGCCGCATCGCTGTGGCCGACCTGACCGCCGAACAGGCCGTCGCTGAGTTGGCTGCCCTCGCCGACGAAATCGCCGTCCACGACCAAGCCTACCACCGCGACGACGCCCCCCTGATCAGTGATGCGGAATACGATGCGCTGCGCGGCCGCAACGACGCCATCGAGGCCGCCTTTCCCGATCTCATCCGCGCAGATACGCCAAGTCTGCGTGTGGGCGCAGCCCCGGCCTCCGGCTTCGCCAAAGTGCGCCACGCCACGCCCATGCTGTCACTGGCCAACGCGTTCAATGCCGACGACATGGCGGAGTTCCTCGCTCGCGTCCGCCGCTTCTTGGGCCTGGATGAAGGCAGCGTAGCCCCAACGGTTGCGGCCGAGCCGAAGATCGATGGCCTCTCCATCTCGCTTCGCTACGAACGGGGACGGTTCGTGCAGGGCGCGACCCGCGGCGACGGCACCACAGGCGAGGACGTGACGGCCAATCTGCGCACCCTCGAAGACGTGCCCGATACCATTCGCGACGCACCAGAGGTGTTGGAGGTCCGCGGCGAGGTCTATATGTCGCGCTCGGATTTTGCGGCACTAAACCAACGCCAGGCCGAGACCGGTGCCAAACCATTCGCCAACCCGCGCAATGCCGCCGCCGGCTCGCTTCGCCAGTTGGATTGGAATGTGACGGCGAGCCGACCGCTTCGCTTTTTCGCCTACGCACTTGGCCAAGTCTCAGCCCAACCGGCGGACACCCATCATGGTCTGCTCGACTGCCTTTCGGCGTGGGGCTTCCACGTCAACCCGCATTTTCATCTGTGCCACGGTCTGAACGAGATGGAAGACTTCTTCCGCCGAATCGAGACCGAGCGGCCAGAGCTGGATTACGAAATCGACGGCATCGTCTACAAGATCAACCGCTTTGATCTGCAGCAGCGTCTTGGCTTCGTGGCCAGGGCGCCGCGCTGGGCCATCGCCCGCAAGTTCCTTGCCGAGCGGGCCCAAACCCGGCTCAGCGACATTCGGATCCAGGTCGGACGTACTGGTGCCCTCACCCCGGTCGCGATCCTGGAACCGGTGACGGTTGGAGGCGTGGTCGTGTCCCGGGCTACCCTCCACAACGAGGATGAGGTCGCCCGCAAGGATATTCGGATCGGCGACACGGTGGTGATCCAACGCGCCGGCGACGTGATCCCGCAAGTGGTGGAGGTCGTGTTGAGCGAGCGGCCGCGCGGCTCGCGGCCCTTCGACTTCCCGGAGACGTGCCCCGAATGCCAAAGCCACGCCGTGCGCGAGGCCGGCGAAGCCGTTCGCCGTTGCACCGGCGGCCTGATCTGCCCGGCCCAGGCCGTGGAACGCCTAAAACACTTCGTCTCCCGCGATGCCTTCGACATCGATGGCCTCGGCGGCAAACATATCGAGGCGTTCTGGTCCGATGGTTTGATTCGCACGCCCGGAGATATCTTCCGCCTGACAGAGCACGCCGACAACATCCGTCGTCGCGAAGGCTGGGGTGATAAATCGGTCGAGAACCTGCTCGCCGCACTGGATGCACGGCGAACCGTGGCGTTGGACCGCTTCATCTACGCACTCGGCATTCGCCAGGTAGGCCAGGCGACGGCCAAGCTTCTCGCCCGCGCTTATGGCTCATTCGAGACTTGGCGCTTGGCCATGCTCGCCGCCGGCGCTGCAGGATCGGAAGCAGCGACGGATCTCATGGCTATCGACGGGGTTGGCCCCGCGATGTCCGACGATCTCACCGCCTTCGTGGCCGAACCCCACAACCAGGAAGTTTTGGACGATTTGGCCGCGCTGCTGACCATCGAGCCCGTACAGGAGCCGACAGCGGGTGACTCGCCACTGGCCGGCAAAACCATCGTCTTTACGGGCAGCCTCACCGCCATGAGCCGGAGCGAAGCAAAGGCACGGGCCGAAGCGCTCGGCGCGAAGGTCGCCGGCAGCGTGTCCAACAAGACGGACTTCGTCGTGATTGGCGCGGACTCCGGGTCCAAGGCGAAGAAGGCTGCCGAATTGGGGGTTCAAACCCTGAGCGAGACGGAATGGTCGCAATTGAGCGACCAGGGCTGATCGTCCCGCCGGCGCCTGCTGCAACCAGACCAGTACGGCGCCGGCTCGGTTTCGTTACGAAAAATTCACCGAAGCGCGATCGGCGATGCCGATTTTATCCTTGATCTCCCCGGTGCAATAAGGGTTATCTAAGGCCCAGCTGGCGTGGGGGTAATCCCGCCAGCCGGTTAAGCAGGGAGAAGAAAGGCGGCCGCCAGAACGGTCGCCGTTTTCCACCACGACGACCAAGCCGCAGAGGCGCGGTCACTGGACGAACCGCTGGGCTCCACACCCAGCGGCGTGACAGAGAGTACAATTCCATTCACAGGCCCAGTCGTCGGACGTGGGTCAACAGTTAACATGTAGCTGTGCATCCACGATACGGTGACCGCCGTATCAAAACGCGCGAAACGCTAACATATTGCCGGAGAACCAGTTATGGCCTACGGAACCACGATTGATATCGAGGACGATCTTCTCTTCGAGACCGCCGACGCAACGGAGCTCAATGCTCCTGCTCAACCGCTCGGCTCACGCGGTCCCGAAGCGAACTACAGACCCATCGAAGCCGCAACGTTTCGGGCCGCCGCCGAGTAACGTTGCCTGAGCATCTGGTCCGGCACCAGCCGGTATCCGTGAGCTCACACGATCTTTAACGATCAAACACACATCCATGCGATCGCCCCCGCGAGGTCACTCACGGGGGCGATTTGCGCGTGACGACTGACGGTAAGGCTGAGACCGATCCGGTCGGCGCATGCGGTCAGTTGATCCGGAGCTTGTCCGGAATATCGGCAATGGCGGCATCGACCAACGCATCGGCATGCTTGGCCCCGACGGTACCGGACAAAACCCGCTCTGTCGCCGTCATGGCGAGGTCAATGGCCATGGCCCGGACCTCAGCGGCGGCCGTCTGCTCGGCCTGAGCAATGCGCTCCATGGCCAGTTGCTCCCGGCGCTCGAGCGCCGCCCTCAGGTCCTTCGATGCCTGTTCGGCAAGCCGTTCCGCTTCCCGGCGAGCGGCATCCTGGATGGCCTCAGCCTCCTGGGCGGCCTCCCTCTGCTTGCGCTCGTAGGAGGCGAGTAGATCCTGAGCTTCGGCCGCGAGCCGGGTCGCCTCGTCGATCTGATTGCGGATGCGGTCCGCGCGATCATCCAGCGCCGTCGTAACGAAGCGGTACGCGGTCCGGCCGATGACCGCAAAGAAAAGGATAAAGGCCACCAGAACCCAAACATCGGGGCTCATGTACCAGGGCTCGACCGCATGGGCCACGTCCGCTGCGTGGCTCGCGCCAAGCTCGACCGCCGTTGCCGCTTGGCTGGTCGCTTCGGAAGCGATCGCCACCATTATGGCGCAGCCTTGAGAACATGATCCACGGCGGCGGTCACCGACGTCTTGGTAACCTTGCTGCCCACCAAGCGTTCTGCGGCCGCCTGGGAGATATCGATGGACATGGTCCGCATGTTGGCCATGGCCTCCTCGCGGGCCTTGCCGATCCGGGCCTCGGCGGCACTGACCTCCAATTGTAACCGAGCGCTCAGCTCGGCGTTCTGCTCCGCCGCTTCCTGGGCAATCCGCTCCCGCACAGCGCGAACGGTGTCCTGGGCGTGGACCCTTGCCTCCGCCATGGTCCGTTCGTACTCGGCCATTTTGGCCTCGGCGTCGTCACGGAGCAGGTCAGCTTTGCGCAGGCTGTCGTTGATCTTGTGCTCGCGTTCCTCCAGGACCTCGCTGATCCTGGGGATCGCATGGGTTTTCAGGAGCCAGTACAGCAGCGCAAAGCTGACAATCAGCCAGAAGATCTGCGGCTCCAGGATGTCGGGATTGAACTGGGGCATGGCCGGGCGACCTCGTAACCGTGGTCGAGGGAAGCGTATCCGGTGAGGCGCGCCGCCGTTAGACGGCGAACATCAGCATGAGTGCGACGACCAGCGCATAAAGGGCGACCGCTTCCACGAGCGCGAAGCCGACCCACATCGGCAGCTGGATCAAGGGCTGTGCCGAAGGATTGCGCGCCAGGGAGGCGATCGTCGTGGAGAAGATGTTACCGATACCGGCGCCAACACCGCCGAGACCGACGACCGCGATGCCCGCACCAATCAGCTTTGCCGCTTCCGCATCCATGATGAGTGTCCTCTTCTTGCAAGTGGCAGGGGTGGAAGAACGATCGAACGACCCGCACCCTCGGCGCGAGTCCGCGCCGCCGGCATGCCGGCCCGTGCCGCTGTCGGCACACCGCCCGCTGGGGGCCTAGTGCATGTGCAGAGCATCATTCAGGTAAATGCAGGTAAGTACGGTGAAGACGTAAGCCTGTAGAAAGGCGAGCAGGAACTCAAGGCCGGTCAGCGCCACGCTTGCCGCCAAGGGCAAAACGCCGCCCACGATCGTGGCCGCCGTCACCGGGGCGACGAAGCCGGCAAACACCTTCAGCAAGGTATGGCCCGCGGTCATGTTGGCGAACAGCCGAAGCGACAGGCTTATCGGTCGCGTGAAGTAGGAGATAATCTCGATCGGAACCAGAATCGGCGCCACGTACCACGGTGTTCCATGGGGCAGGAAAAAACCGAAAAACTTGATCCCGTGCTTGTAAAAGGCCAGCGCGGTCGTGCCGATGAAGACGGCGATCGCCATCGTAAAGGTCACCGCGATATGGCTCGTGAACGTGAAGCTGAAGGGAATCATCCCCAGCATGTTGCCGAGCAGGATGAACATGAACAGCGAGAACACGGCGGGAAAATAGCGCCGCCCCTCGGGTCCCACGTTCGATCGGATCATGTTGGCAACGAACTCGTAGGCCAACTCGGCAATGGACTGTATGCGGTTCGGAACCAACGCCCGCCCGCGCATGCCGTAGATCAGGAGCGCAGCGGAAATGCCCACGGCCAGCAACATGAACAAGCTGGAATTCGTAAACGAAGCGTCGATCGTTCCGATGTTGATTGGAACGATCGTCTTGATTTCGAACTGATGCAGCGGCTGGGCCACGCTCGTCCCCGTCCTTAACTGTTGTCTTTTGCCCGATCCGCACAGTCATCAGGGGTGCGAACCGCGGTCTTGTCGCCTCTGTCAGGACCGACAGCATCGACAGTCGGACCGCCTTTGCCCTCGTCCAACTTGCCTGGGGCCGGCCGATACCCGATCGCCATGCCTTGTCGCGTGGCGGTCCGATACACGTTCAACATACCGCTCGCTGCTCCGAGGAACAGAAACACGATGAACAGCCCGGGCGCCGTACCCAGCCATCGGTCGAGGAACCAGCCGAGCCCGGCCCCCACCGCAATCCCGGCGACCAGATGGCCCGCCATCCCAAAAGCCATCCCGAGACCGCTTGGCGGTTGGTCGGCAGCGGCATCTTGGCCGAGCGGCGCAACCTCCGCCTTCAGGCGCTTGAGCCGCGCATCCAACTCGCGAAGAGAGCGCGAAGACTCCTCTTCACCCCTCTCCGGCACGCCAAAATCCTCGCTTGCAGCCTTCCAAAACCGGACCAGAGTGACGTCCCGAAACCAACTCGGTCGGACCTTAGATGCGCCCCGAAACACTGTCAAGGTTCGCCAAAACCGGCATTTTTTTAGCTGTAATCGATGCGGTTGGACCGGACATAACTAGACGACCGTCGTCACAACCAGGCCTAAGCGGTGTTACGCAACGCCTCGGCGTGCCGGAGGTCCACGGAAACCAAGCTAGAGACACCGCGTTCGGCCATGGTGACGCCGAACAACCGGTCCATACGCGCCATCGTCATACGATGATGGGTGATGACCAGGAACCTGGTCCCGCTGGAGGCTGCCATATCCTCCAAGAGGCTGCAAAAGCGGTCCACATTCGCGTCATCGAGTGGTGCATCGACCTCGTCTAGAACGCAAACCGGCGCCGGGTTGGCCAGAAACACGGCAAAGATCAGCGCGAGCGTAGCAAGGGCCTGCTCGCCGCCCGACAGCAGCGAGAGCGCCTGCGTCCGCTTTCCGGGCGGGCTCGCCATGATCTCCAGGCCAGCCTCAAGGGGATCGTCGGCATCGGTGAGCGCCAGATGCGCTCGACCGCCGTCGAAAAGGCGGCGAAACAGGGTCTGAAAGTGCTGGTCCACAGCATCAAAGGACTGGCGCAGCCGCTCGCGCCCCTCCCGATTGAGTTCAGCGATGCCCTGTCGCAGCTTGACGATGGCTTGGTCCAGATCGCCCCGCTCACGCTTAAGCATATCGATGTGCGCCGCCATCTCGGCGGCTTCCGCATCCGCGCACAGGTTGACGGGACCGAGCATGTCACGGTCTCGGCGGAGCTTCTCCAGACGTTGCTCTAGAGCCTCGGGCGTGTCCGTCATCTGGTCCAGACGGTCCGCCATCTCCGCCTCCAACGCCTCCGCCGGAACGGTGAGCGCGCTGCGAATGCGCTGCTCGGCCGCGGTCAAAGCGGCCATCGCTTGGTCGCGGCCGGCTTCGGCGCGCGCTGCGGCTTCCCGTGCGTCGGCCAACGAGCGCTCCGCCGCCTTCGCTTGACGTTCCGCGTCGTCTCGGGCCGCTTCAGCGTGCTGAAGCCTTTCCTCTGCGGCTCCAAGGTTGGCTTCAGCCGCAGCCAGAGTGGTTTGCAGGTTGTGGCGTTCCGCTGCGACCTGGCCGGGCCGGTCCTCCAACACCGTCTTCTCCGCCTCGCAATCGCGCAAGCGCTGGTTGAGACTGTCCCGGCGGGTTTGAGCCTTGGCCCGACGCTCCCGCCAGGAGCGCAAGTCAGCCTGAATGGTGCGCAGGCGTGCGGCCCTGCCCGATGCCTCCCGGTCTAGCGTCTCAAGGTGGCGCCGTCGTTCCGCCTGGTCCTGGCGTCGATTGGCCAGCGTGGTCCGCAGGGCTTCAAGGGCTTGACTGTTGGCTTGCGGATCGGGCGCGGCCCCCAACTGCGCTGAGACCGCGGCCCACGCGTCGTCCGCTTCGGCCAGGTCCTGGGCCAGGGTGTCGGCGGATTGCACGAGCTGCTCCCGGCGCATGGTGAGGCTAGCGAACCGGGTCTCCGCATCCCGGGCAGCGCCCGCCGCCGTTCTGGCGACCGTGTCCGCGGCTTTCACGACCTCGCGTGCGGCGCGTTCGGCGTGGCGGGCGGTCTCGGCGGCGGCTGAGGCTTCCTCATTCCGGGATGCGGCGGCGCTCGCTTTCGCTTCCAGGTGCTGCCGCTCGATGATGAGCGCCGTCAGGCGATTGCGCTGGCGCAGGCGGGCGGCCGCCGCGGCGCCACTGGACGACGCGGTGGCGACGAAGCCATCCCATCGCCACAGGCCACCGTCGGCGGTGACGATGCGCTGGCCGGGGCGAAGCATCTCCTGCACCTGCGCCGCCGCCTCGGGCGTCTCCAGGATGCCGACCTGGGCAAGTCGCCGAGCGAATGCCGGCGGACCCGAAACCACGCTTGCCATGGGCTTCACGGTCGAGGGCAGCGCCGGCTCCGTGTCACCGGTCGGCACGGTTCGCCAGCGCGGGTCGGCATTGCCATCGCCGGCATGGGCATCAGCGGCATCTTCGACGGCGGCGAGCAAATCATCACCCAGCGCCGCCGCCAACGCCGCCTCCCATCCGGGCTCAGACGTCACGGCATCGGCCAGTGGCGGGCATCCGTTGCCGCCAGCTCCCCGCTCGGCGGGTTCCCGCAGCAGTTGGTCGAGGGCATCGGCTTCGGCTGAACAACGCGCCAAGTCCGCCGCCAGCGCCTGGTGGTCGGCGTGCGCTGTGTTGGCGACGTCGTTGAACTTGCGAAGCGCGGCGTCCGCGCGATCGGCCGCGGAGCGCGCCTGTTCAGCCTCGGTGTCGGCGGTGGCCGCCGCCGCCACGGCTTGCGCCAGCTCGGCCTCCGAAATGGCCTGCTTTGCCAGTTCGGTCCGCTGGCGCTCCACTTCGCTCAGGCGCTGGCGAAGGCGCACGCGCCGTCCTTCTATCTCCTCACGTTTGCTCACCAGTGCCCGCCGCTCGGTCTCAGCCGCCGCCGCCATGGCCGTCAGCGCCGCAAGCTCAGCGTCCGCAGTGTCCACGGCCGCGCTTGCCTCGGTCAAGGCGGCCTCGGCGGCCTGGCGTGCCTCGCCCTCGCCTTCCGCGCGAGCCCGCACACGCGTTTCCTCGGCGCCAAGCCGTTCCAGGGACTGTTTCGCTTCTTCGAACAAAGCCGCCTCGCGGGGAAGGTCGCTGGCGACCTGGTCGACACGGGCCCGGGCCGCATCCCGGTCGGCGATTGCACGGCGTTCCTCCGCTTCGCTGGCCGCGAGCGCAAGCGACAGCCGCTGGACCTCCGCCGCGGCAGCACCGTGAGCCTCCCTCAGCTCGGGCAGGCAAGCGGCGCACGCTTGAAGGTGCTCGTCCTCCGTCATCGCCGCGTCGGTTCGCTGGGAAAGCTCTGTCCGCCGGGTCGCTACATCGACCTTGAAGGCCGCCAGTCGTGCCCGGGCCTCGCGCCAAAGCCGAAGCAGTAGGATGGTCTCGGTGGTCTGAATATCGTCGGACAGGGTGCGAAACCGCTCCGCCTGCCGGGATTGACGGCGCAGGTTCTTGAGCTGAGCCTCCACGGTCAGCAATAGATCATCGACGCGCTCTAGGTTGGTGGCAGCGCTGTTGAGCCGCAACTCCGCTTCATGCCGGCGCGCGTACAGGCCCGTGATCCCCGCTGCCTCCTCCAGGATCATGCGGCGCTCCCGCGGCCGAGCCGCAATCAGCGCACCGATCTGGCCTTGGCTGACGATGGCCGTGGACTTGGCACCGGTCGCCGCGTCCGCGAACAGCAAGTGCACGTCTCGGGCACGCACCTCGCGGCCGTTGACGCGATAAGTGGACCCTTTGGCCCGCTCGATCCGCCGGCTGACATCGAGCTGGTCGAGGGTCTGCCACGGCATCGGCAGGCTCGCCCCGCCTGTCGCCAATTCCACCGTCACTTCGGCAGCGGCGCGGGCGCTCCGGTTGGCCGTGCCGCTGAAGATGACGTCCTCCATTTCACCGCCACGCATGGCCTTGGCGGAGCCTTCGCCCATGACCCAGCGCAGCGCTTCAACCAGATTGGATTTGCCGCAGCCGTTGGGTCCGACAACACCGGTGAGCCCAGGCTCGATGCGCAGTTCCGTTGGGTCCACGAACGACTTGAAAGCAGCGAGGCGAAGAGCGACGAAGTGGACCACTGGGCGGAAGAACCTCCGGTTAGTCGGCGGGGACGACAGCGCGGGCCGAAGCCACCGTGGCCGGCGCATCGACAGCGGATGCTTGCTCGGCTTCTTTCAACTTGCGCTCGATGATGGTCTGGAAATCGGAAAACGGGCGCGCCCCGGAGACCCGCTCGCCGTTCACGAAGAACGTTGGCGTGGACTGAATGTTCAGCGACTCCGCTGCCTCCAGCGTGCGCGACCGGATACCGGCAAGCAGCGGGCCATTGGCCAGGCAGGCATTGAACGCCGGCTCGTCCAACCCGGCATCGGCCGCCAACGCTTGCAAGGCGTCCCGCGGCTGCTCTGCGCGGGCCCACTCGTCCTGCTCGGCAAACAGGGTTTCCAGGAAGTCGAAGTACGGCCCGTCCTCGGAGCTGACGCAGCGCGCGATCATCGCACCGGCCAAGGCGAACGGGTCCAGGGGAAAATCGTGGTACACGATCCGCACCTGATCGGTGTCGACATATCGCTGCTTGATCTGCGGCAAGGTGGCGCGGTGGAAGCTAGCGCAATGCGGGCAGGTCAGCGACGAGTACTCAACGAGCGTAACGGGCGCATCGGGGTTACCCAGGGTCCGCTCGGCCAGCATGGCGTCCACATCGGTTGGCTCCGATGCCTGGGCCTCGGCGGGCGCCGTTTCGGCCGGCTTGGCCTGTGCGGCGGTGGCCGCAGGATCGCCAGCGTGGGGCTGATTGAGTGGTGCTGCCAACGCGGTCAACACCAAGCTCATGCTGAGGAGTCGCAGAGTTCGCGGCATGTGAACACCTTATACACAATATGTTGTTGGTAGGCTGGTTACGCGATTGCCGTCAAGGCGGCCGCAGCGGCCCTGAACGGAACCCCCGTTATGTGGGGCGTTTTCGGCTAAATACTGCCCGTCCCAGGTCCTCCAGAGCCGCCCGGAGGCCGGGATCGGCGACATCGGCAATCGAATCGGTGAGGCGCTGCCGATCGGTCGCCTCCATTGTCGGCTGAAGCTCTGGCGTCGACGGTACAGCCGCCGCGGGCACCGGCCCTTGCATGAACCGCACCTGCGATACCGCGGGATAGCCGAGATGGGCATTGACCTTTTCGATGAGCAGAGGCTGTAAGTGTTGCAGTTCCAGAGCCAAGCTGCCGTGGACCACCCGCAAATGAAGCGTCCCCTCACGGCGCTGCCGTGGCGGGAAGCTGATCCGCTCAGGCAGGCTTGCAGCCGCCAGTCGCGGGCCAACGATCGTGGCCCACTCGTCAACAAGGGCGCTGTCGGCGAACCCGCGCTTGCGGAACAACGGTGTGGTCAAGCGGCAAAGCGGTTCGGCCAGCGCCCGCGGCCCGGACCGGACACAGCGGCGTTCGGCTTGATCGGGTGCCCCCTCGGACTGATCCTGACCCGGTATCGTCACGTCGGCCTCCGGAATCGTCGCCGCTTCCCTGTAAACGCTATAAGCTCCGGAGGATGAACGCAACGCAGCTCTGCCTACCCGCCCCTCCAGGAGACCTTCGGCACGATCTGCTGCGATGGTACGACCGCCATCGCCGCAGCCTGCCGTGGCGGGCACCACCGGGCGAGGTGTCGGACCCGTACCGCGTATGGCTCAGCGAAATCATGCTGCAGCAAACGACCGTCGCGGCCGCCATCAATTACTTCTGTGCCTTTGTCGCCCGCTGGCCAAACGTGGAGGCTCTAGCCGCGGCGGATCTGGACCAGATCCTAGTGATGTGGCAGGGCCTCGGCTACTACGCTCGGGCACGCAACCTGCACGCCTGCGCCAAGGCCGTGGTGCGGGACCACGGCGGGCGGTTCCCGGCAACGGAGGTTGGCCTGCGCGCGCTGCCGGGCGTGGGGGAATACACGGCCGCTGCGATTGCCGCGATCGCCTTCAACCGGCCCACCGTACCTGTGGACGGCAACGTGGTGCGGGTCACGACGCGGCTCACCGCCATCGAGACGCCCCTGCCGGCGGCTCGGGACCCGGTGGCACGCCTGTCGTCCGCCTTCGCTGATCATGAGCCAGAACGCGGACGGCCCGGCGACCTCGCGCAAGCGCTGATGGATTTGGGCGCCACCGTTTGCACACCGCGCCGACCAAAGTGCCTGACCTGCCCCTGGCACGGTCCCTGCCGCGCCCGCGCGACGGGTGAGCCGGAGCGGTTCCCGGTGAAGCCCGAAAAACCGGAGAAGCCCAGGCGTCACGGGGTCGCCTTCTGGCTCACTCGCCCAGATGGCACGGTTCTGCTGCGCCGCCGCCCGGAGCACGGCCTGCTCGGCGGCATGATGGAGGTGCCAACCACTCCGTGGCAGGCGGAGACTTGGACCGTCGCCAAGGCGGTGCGTGCGGCTGCCCCTTGCCCTGCGCGCTGGCAACGGCTGCCGGAGACGGTGGGCCACACCTTCACCCATTTCCATCTGAGCTTGGATGTGCTGGCCGCTCAAATCCGGGAAGGTGCGACCACTGATGGCCTGTGGTGGCCGGTGGCTCGCTTGGGCGAGCAGGCACTGCCGACGGTCATGAAAAAGGTGGTGCGAATCGGGCGCGGCCACACCGGCGGCGCGGCTTAACCCGATCCTTAGCTCCGATCGCCACCAACGGCATGCCGGTGCTACGATCCCACCAGCGCGAACTTCAGGCAGAAGATCAGCGCCAGGCCGATCACGGCCGGCGAGGCTTCCTTGAACCGTCCGCTGAGCAGTTTCATGAGTGCGTAGGTGATGAAGCCGAAACCGATGCCCGTGGCGATGGAGTACGTCAACGGCATGGCGATCGCCGTCACCACGGCGGGGGCATACTCGGTCGCGTCCGACCAATCCACCTCGGCGAGCCCGCGGGTCATAAGACATGCTACGTAAAGGAGCGCCGCCGCGGTCGCGTATTTGGGGATCATCCCGGCCAGCGGCGAAAAGAACAGGGCGGCCAGCAACAGCAGCGCGGTAACGACGGAGGCGAGCCCGGTGCGTCCACCAACGGCGACGCCCGCGGCGCTTTCGATGTAGCTGGTGGTGTTGGAGGTGCCAAGCGCCGAGCCCACGACCGTGGCCGAACTGTCGGCCAACAGCGCGCGCTTAATGCGCGGCAATTTGCCGTTCGCATCCAACAGCCCGCCGCGATGGGCAACGCCGATGAGGGTGCCGGCCGTGTCGAAAAGATCCACAAACAGCAGGCTGAACACGATGATGAGGAACGCCAGTTCGAACGTTCTTGAGAAATCGAACGCGAACAGCGTCGGTGTTGGGTCCGGCGGCATCGCCAGGACCCCCGTGTACTCCGTCAACCCGAGCGGCAACCCGAGGAGCGCGACGCCGAGGATGCCGAGGATGGTGCCGCCGATGATGCCGATCTGGTTCAGGACAACGATCAGCACGAAGCCGACAAGGAACAGGATCGCCGGCCACTGAGTGACATCGCCAAGGGTGACCAGCGTTGCCGGGTGATCAACGATGATCCCAGCGTTTTGCAAGGCAATAATGCCGAGGAATAACCCGATACCGGCGGAAACGGCCAGCTTCAGACCCCTCGGCACGGCGTCGATCACATATTCGCGGACGCGGAACAGCGACAGCCCAACGAACAGCAGCCCGGAGAGGAGGACGGCCGTCAACGCCTGTTGCCAGGTAAACCCCTGGGTCAGCACGACCGTGAAAGCAAAAAAGGCATTCAGCCCCATGCCAGGCGCGAGAGCGATGGGATAGTTGGCGTAGACACCCATCACAAAGGTGCCGAAAGCGGCCGCGACGCAGGTTGCGACGAACACGGCCCCCCGGTCCATCCCGGCCTCGGCCAGGATCGCCGGGTTGACGAAAATGATGTAGGCCATGGTCAGGAAGGTGGTGACGCCGGCGAGGACCTCTTTCGGAATCGTTGTTCCGTGCTCGGCCAGCTTGAAGTGGCGCTCGATCATCGGAGTTGCCCCAAAAGCAAATGTGCGTCCGCCGCGGCCGCCCCGGTTGCGACCACGCGGATCGACGCGCCCTTGATCGGGCGTCTGGAGAGGGTTTTCCCCTAACCCACTTCGTAGCTGACCAGCGACGTAAACGGAACGTCGATTTTGGCCCGCCCATCCAGGAACTTAAGCTCGATGATGCAGGCCGAGCCCACGACATCAGCCCCCGCCCGGCGCAACAACTCGGTTGCCGCAACCATCGTCCCGCCGGTGGCGAGCAGGTCGTCCAGAACGACGATGCGCTGACCGGGCGTGATCGCGTCGTCCTGGATTTCGATGACGTCGTTGCCATACTCCAGGGCGTACTCGTGCGGGATCGTCCGGCCCGGCAGCTTGCCGCGCTTGCGCACCATGACGAACCCGAGCCCCAGCTTCAGGGCAAGCGGAGCGGCCACCAGAAACCCCCGCGACTCAATCCCGGCCAGGAGATCCGGCGCTTGACGGCTAACGGCTTTGGCCATCCGCCCCATGGCAACCGACCAAGCATCGGGATGGGCAAGCAGCGTGGAAATGTCATAAAAAAGGATGCCGGGTTTCGGAAAGTCCGGAATGGCTCGGATGTGATCGCGGATGTCCATGGTACGCAACCCTATCTAACTCCCGGCGTTGGCCACGCACGGGAGCTCTATCGTTGAAGACACGCAATCAGGTGTCAGGATGGCGCCTCGCGGCAACGGCACGTGAGGGATAAGAGCACCGCAAGACAACACGGAATCGGTCCGCCGTGTCCGTGAGGTCATGGTATCGCTCGTGCTCATGGCCGTCCATGTCCGATGGGGCCCAAACGCCCTCCCAGGGAAGCGGAAGCGCGGCCAGTGTCGCATTGCCATGGCAGGGCGGCGACCGCTAAGCTGCTCCCCGGGGTTGCTCGCATGCCGGCATCTCGCGGTGCGGGACGCCGTGACGACGGTGCGCCGGGACGGATGCACGGTAGGAAGGTGCTGGCGGTACGAGCGCCGGCTCCGGACAAGGAGGAGAGGGCGCATGGTGTATACGCACATCTCACGTTGGCTCGCAGGCGCACTGGCCATGGTCCTGGCGCTGGTCATGCTGTCGGTGCCCGCCATGGTCGCGGCCCAGGCAAAAACGCAGACGTTCGTGACCGTCGGCACGGGCGGAGTCACCGGCATTTATTATCCGCTCGGCGGCGCCATTTGCCGCTTGGTTAACAAAGTCCGCAAAGAAACGGGCGTGCGGTGTGCGGTGGAGAGCACGGGCGGCTCGATCACCAACGTGAAAGGTCTTCGTGCCGGCGAATTGGACTTGGGCGTGGTCCAGTCCGATGTTCAATTTCATGCTGTCGAGGGCACCGGCCCATTTGCCGACGCTGGCAAGTACGAGGACTTGCGTTCGCTGTTTTCCGTCCATGCCGAGCCGTTCACGGTGGTTGCTAGCAAGGCCAGTAACATCCGGTCCATCGCGGACCTGCCCGGAAAACGGGTTAACATCGGCAATCCGGGTTCGGGCCAGCGCCAAACCATGGAGGTCGTGATGGAGGCCTTCGGATGGACACCCGAAACCTTTGCGGAAGTGACCGAGTTGCCGGCATCGGATCATTCGCAAGCTCTTTGTGACGGTGAGATTGACGCGTTTGTCTTCACCGTGGGCCACCCCAGCGCGTCCATCAAGGAGGCAACCACAGGCTGCGACTCCGTGATCGTCGCGGTGGAAGGCCCAGAGATCGACGGCATCGTCTCGGAAAATCGCTTTTTCTCGAAGACCGTCGTGCCCGGCGGCTTGTATCGAGGAAACGGCGAAGACGTCCCGACGTTCGCGCTCACCGCGACGGTGGTCACCTCCGACGCCACGAGCGCAGACACAACCTACGCCATTACCAAAGCGGTGTTCGAGCAGTTGGAGGAGTTCCGGCGTCTGCATCCGGTGTTCTTGGAGTTGAAGCCCGCGGATATGGTGTCGCGCGGCTTGACGGCACCGCCTCATGAGGGTGCGGCGCGTTTTTTCTCCGAGGCCGGCCTGCGCTAAAGGCCCTGCGCTATAGGGCCTGCGGGAGCGGGCGGTCCCGGCACCGGGTAAACGGACGCCCTGTAATTGCGGCCGATCGCCAACTGGGGTGACGCGTGTTCAAGACTATCCTTGTTCCCATCGATCTCGACGACGCCGGCTCATGGCGCAAAGCCCTTCCGGTGGCTATCGAGTTGTGCCGCGCCGGCGACGGCTGCCTGCATGTGCTCTCCGTTGTTCCGCCGATCGCGTCGGGCATGGCCAGCGAGTATCTGCCGCAAGACTATGCCCAAACACAGATGTCGCGGCGCATGGCGGAGTTGACGGAGTTTGTGGCAGAGTTCGTCCCGGAGGCGATCGACGTTCGACGCCGGGTTGTTGCCGGTGCCGTCAACGAGGAGATCGTCAAGGCGGGCCGGGAGGAGCACTGCGACCTCATAGTAATGGCGGCCCATCGTCCCGAGTTTAGGGACTACCTACTCGGCCCGGAAGCGGCGCGCGTCGTCCGCCATGCCAAGTGCTCGGTGATGGTGGTGCGGGAGTAACAAACGGCGCGCCTCACGACCACGCCATTAAGGATCGTTTCGCCGCCATGCCGCATGAGTCGTTTCTGCCCCAGATCCTGGTCTTGCTCATTGCGGCTGTAGCCGGTGTATCCCTGTTCGAGCGTCTGCGCGTCGGTTCCGTTATCGGCTATCTGATCGCCGGAATCGTGATCGGCCCCGGCGGGTTCGCCATCGTCAGCGACATCGCCGACATGCAGGAGGTGGCGGAGCTTGGCGTTGTCTTTTTGCTCTTCACCATCGGCCTGGAGTTTACCCGCGAGCAGCTCCGCCTGGTCAGTTCCCGGGTCTACGCGCTGGGCGCGCTGCAGATCGTCCTCACCGCTGCGGCGATTGCCGGCATTGCCAACGTTCTCGGCCTCGATTGGGGACCGGCCGTGATCATTGGTGGTGCGTTGGCGCTTTCGTCTACCGCCGTCGTCCTGCCCGTGCTGAACGATCTCGGCAAAATGAATACAACCAGCGGGCGGACCACGGTGGCCGTCCTGCTGTTGCAGGACCTGGCCGTGGGCCCGATCCTGGTTCTGATCGAAGCCCTCAGCGCCGATGCCGGCCACTTTCTGCACGAACTTGGATTGGCAATCGTCAAGGCCGCGATCGCTATCGCCGTTATTCTGGTCGTGGGACGCCTCGTGCTGCGGCCTGCGTTTCGGATCGTTGCGCGGGCCAAAAGCCCGGAAGTGTTCGTCGGCATGGTCCTGCTTGTGGCATTGGGGACGGCCTGGGCCACGCACCTCGCCGGCCTGTCGATGGCCTTCGGCGGCTTCCTGGCCGGGCTGTTGCTGGCGGAAACGGAGTTTCGCCACCAAGTCGAGGCCGACGTTCAGCCGTTTCGCGGGCTGCTTTTGGGCCTGTTCTTCTTGACCGTCGGCATGGCCGTCAATCTGTCGTTCCTGGCCGACAACCTGGCCATCGTCGTGGGCTTGGCCGTGGCTCTGATGCTTGGCAAGTTCGTGATCACGGCCGCCCTCGCCGGCGCCTTCCGGTTCGGGCGCGCCCGGGCGTTTCGTATCGGCGGGCTACTCGCCCAAGGTGGCGAGTTCGCCTTTGTTTCGTTCACCGCCGCCACCATCGCGGGCCTGCTCACGTTTGCGGACTTGCAGATGCTGTTCGCCGTCGTGACCCTAACAATGATCCTGACACCCATCGTGCTGGTCGGCGGTGGCTGGCTCGCCGAGCGCTTGGACCGGCGCCGCGGCAGGGCTGACAGCATCATTGGCGACCGCCTCGACGTCAGTCGGCACGTGATCATTGTGGGGTTCGGCGAAGTGGGGGCCATCGTCGCGCGGATGCTGCGGGCTTACCGGGTTCCCTATGTGGTGCTCGACCTGAGCCCGGAGCGCGTCCGCGATGGGCGCCTGCAGGGCGAGCCCGTCTATTTCGGCGATGCCACGCGTGCGGATATTCTAAACGGGGTTCGTGCGTCGGAGGCCCTGGCCCTGGTCGACACGACCGGAACGCCAGGCGTTGCCGAAGGTTTGGCCGCCGTGCGTCGGCATGAGTTTCCTGATCTGGACATGCTCGTCCGGGGTGGCAGCGAGCAGGCGATCATGGTGCTGCGCCATGCCGGCATGACGCCGGTGGGGCAGGAAGCCACGGACACAGGCCTCAAGCTAGCCGGCGCCATTTTGGACCTGTGGCACAAAGAGACCGACAAACCGTCCGATGACAGCGACGCAGGGAACGCCGAGACCACCGCTGCCGACGCGACGGCCGGACGGGGGAAATGAGTGCCGAGGATTCACTACCGGCCGCCGGTTTTTGGGTGTTCGCGTACGGCTCGCTGATGTGGAACCCGGGCTTCGAGTTCGAGGATCGCCGGGCCGCCGTGCTCTACGGCTATCATCGCGCCTTCTGCGTCTACTCGGTCCACTATCGCGGCACGCCGCAACGGCCGGGCTTGGTCCTGGGCCTCGATCGCGGCGGCTCCTGCCAAGGCATCGCGTATCTCGTGTCACCCTGTCGCGCCGGTGCCGTGCGCGCTTATCTGGATGAGCGGGAGTTGGTCTCGTACGCTTACGAGCCGAAGATCCTGGAGGTCGAAACCACGGCTGCGTCGATTAAGGCTCTGGTCTATGTGGCCGATCCGGGCCACGAACAGTATGCTGGTCCGGTAGAGCCCGACCGCGCCGCCGACATCATCGTCGACGCCGTTGGCCAGGCGGGCCTGAACCGCGACTACCTGATCAATACGGTGCGCCAATTGGAGCGCGCCGGCTTCGTGGACCCGGACGTGCACGCCGTCATGGAGCGGGTCTGGGCACGAACCGGCCGGCTGGAGGCCGGCGGCGGGATTTGAGGACTGCCGTCGGCGCCCGAAAACCATAACGGGGGAGAGCAACACTCAGCACTGGGGAAAGTATGCACTCGAAAGGGTCTTCGACCTTCGCGGTATTGGTGCTTTTTAACGATTGATTTGTCTGATATCCACGCGCTCATGACGCGGGTCAAACGGCTATCCGAAATCTATTCGCTTGTGGAGGGGCGGCACGGGCTGTTCTTGGCCAATCACCATGACAGCTTTGTCGGCCGGGCGCTGATCGAATACGGCGAATACAGTAAGGACGAATGGGACGTCCTGGCCCAGCTTTGTCCAGTCGGCGGGTTCGTAATTGAGGTTGGCGCCAACGTCGGTACCCATACTGTGCCGTTCGCCAAGGCGGTGGGACCTGCAGGGCAGGTAATCGCCATCGAGCCACAGCCATTTTTGCATCAAAATCTCTGCGCCAACATTGCTTTGAACAGTCTCACAAACGTTTTGACCTATCAGTGCGGTTGTGGGGCCGCATCGGAGCAAATGACCATACCGATCATTGACTATACGGTAGAGGGTAACTTCGGTGGTGTTTCTTTGGGAAAATCGGAAACCGGTTTTTCTGTGGATGTCCGTCCATTGGACTCACTCTTACCATCGCGCACTGTCACGCTCTTGAAAGTCGATGTCGAAGGCATGGAACAGGACGTTTTGGCCGGAGCAGCAAGACTTATCGAAAAATACAACCCGGTATTATATCTCGAAAACGATCGAGTTTCAAAATCACAATCACTAATTGAATATGTTTGGAATCTTGGATACGATGCTTGGTGGCACTTGCCGAAACTCTACAGCAAAAATAATTTTTTTGAAAACGATAACGATCATTATGAGAACATTGTCTCAGTCAATATTATTTGTATTTCCAAAAATGCGGGACACAACGTGACCGGATTCAAGAAAGTCACGGACAGCACGGAGCACCCGATTCGTCGGTAGCGTAGTCCGCAAACCTGCTTTGAACATGGGCTCGCACCAACGGTGTCTGCTGCTATGGTTTCCAGGGACTATCGTCCCGTGTGGCCGGCAGACGGGGCGCGCCGGGGCGGTCCTCCGGTGTCGTGTCCTGGTCCGTCAGGTCTTCGTAGTCGGCGTCGATAACGGTCGATCCCGATTTGTCGCGGCCGGGCGCGGAGCCGGAGCCGGCTTGGCCCGGGCCTGTCTGGCCAGGGCCAGACTGTCCATGGCCAGGTTGCCCAGGCCCCATGCCACCGACCGTCACGGTCGCGCTCTGAGCCAGGCGCGCACCGAAGGTGAGCCTCAACCAAGTCCGCACGGCCGGGATCAGCAACACGAACCCGAGCGCATCCGTAACAAATCCCGGGGTCAGCAGAAATACGCCGGCCACGACCAAGCAAAAACCGTCAAACACTTCGGCGACCGGAACGCGTCCCGCCTGCGCGGCCTCGTTAGCCCGCCGGATCACGGCAAAGCCTTGATGACGCAGGAGCGCGACGCCGATGATGGCGGTGGCAAAGATGCACACCAGCGTCGGCACCAGACCGATCAAGCCGCCAACCTGGATAAATACGGCGATCTCCAGGATCGGTATGACAATGAACGCGAGGAAAAGCAGAAGACCCATGGTTGCCCTGCGACCGAGCGACGATTATGTCTCAAGAGCTTGGGCAGAAGTGGCCGATTGTCGGCTGGACCTCGTACCTGCAAGCCGCTAACGTGCCTTGAAGCATGTGTCTAACCGAGCCGGACCTCGTGGTCCAGCAGAGCACGCTTGGTTGTGATCCGACACGCAGCCGCGCGCCATTGATCGAAGAGCCATGGGTGGCGATTTTCAAGTTCTCGACATTATCCTGCTCGCGGTGATCGCCGGGTTCCTGATTCTGCGATTGCGCAGTGTACTGGGGCGACGCGACGGCCATGAAGTGCGGACACCGGACCCCTTTAAGGCAGCCAATCGCGACGAAGGGGACTCGGAAGACAAGGTGATCCGCTTACCCGATCGTGCGACGGACGTCTCCGCCGACGATGAGGACGTGTTCGAGGACGATGACGAGCGCCCCGCACCGACGGGGGTCGAGGCCGGCTTGAGACAGATCAAGCGCGCCGATCGTTCCTTCGATGTGGATGAGTTTCTCTCCGGCAGTCGGATTGCGTTCGAGATGATCCTGACAGCCTTTGCCGCCGGCGACTCTGCTTCGCTGAAACCGATGTTGAGCCCGGAAGTGTTCAATAACTTTGATCAATCCATCCGCGATCGCACGCAGGCTGGGGAGGTGATGGATCTCAACCTGGCCGGCATCCAGAACGCGGAGATCGTCGAGGCCTACCTGACCGGTCGCACCGCCCATATCACCGTCAAGTTCACGAGCGAGCAGATCTCCGTCATCCGCGACGAGCACAATGACGTGATCGAGGGCGATCCGGAGCGCGTGACCGAAGTGGTGGACTTCTGGACATTCGCCCGGGATACCCGGTCCAAAGATCCCAACTGGTCCTTGGTCGCCACTGGCAGCATGGAGTGACGGGCTGGGTCGTGGCGGCTCGACGGCAGGTCGCAAACCGGCCGCCGTGCACGCGCTGGTTTGCCGTCGCGCTTGCCGGCTTCACGCTCTTGCTCGCGGGCTGCCAGGACAGTCCCGAACTCCCGCCTCAGCGTTACACCGTCGTTGAGTTTGCCGACCTGCCCGGCTGGGACGAGACTGAAGACGGCGCCGACAACGGCGCCTTACAGGCCATCTATCGATCGTGCGCGTCGTTCAGCCGGCAGCCGCGGAGCCGGGTTCTCGGCGCCGATGGCATTGCAGGCACCATTGGCGACTGGCGCGCGGTGTGCGATGACGCCCTGGAAGTGAGCCACGCCAATCTGCGAACCTGGTTCGAAACCCGTTTCCTCCCCATTGCCGTGGCCGCCGGCGACGGCGCCGATGGCCTGTTCACCGGCTACTTCGAGCCCGACCTGCGGGGCTCTCGCCGGCGCCAGGGACCCTATCAACATCCCCTCTACAAGCGACCGCCCGACCTTGTGACGGAGGGCCGCGGCGATGGCCGCAAGGTGGGGCGACGGGTCGGTGGGCAACTGGTGCCCTACCACGCCCGGGCCGAAATCGATGGTGGCGCGCTCGCCGGACGCGGCCTCGAGATCCTCTGGCTCGATGATCCGCTAGACTCGTTCTTCCTCCACATTCAGGGCTCAGGCCGGGTGCGCCTGGATACGGGTGAAACGATCCGGATCGGTTATGCCGCCGGCAACGGCCGGCGCTATCTGGCCATCGGCCGGGAGCTCTTGAGCCGTGGTGTGATCCCGCGGGGCGAGGCGACCATGCAGGGCATCCGCCGCTGGCTGGAAGCGAACCCGCAAACGCAGGACGAAATCCTCCATCTCAACGAATCCTATGTGTTCTTTCGCGAATTGGACGGACCTGGCCCGGTCGGCGCCCAAGGCGTGGCTCTCACGGCCGAGCACAGCTTGGCTGTGGATCCCCGCTATGTTCCCCTCGGCATTCCCGTCTGGCTGGACACAACCCATCCGTTGCGGCCGTCGGAGCCGTTTCGCCGGCTGATGGTGGCCCAGGACACCGGCGGCGCCATCAAGGGCGTCGTTCGCGGTGACGTGTTCTGGGGCTCGGGTGACACCGCTGGACTTGCTGCCGGCGCCATGAAGCAGAAGGGGCGATATTGGCTGCTGGTTCCGAAGGCGGTCGTCGAGCGCATCGGCCTCTCTTAATCCAAGGCGCCCCTCTGGCCGTCATTGCCCCCGGCCTCCGTCGTGACTTGTCATGGCGGACCGGGACCGCCATTCTGATGCTATGGGAGACGAAACGCCAAAAGTGGCCCTGTTTGTAACGTGTCTTGTGGACCTGATTCGGCCATCGGTTGGATTTGCGGCCGTCAAGCTCCTGAAACAGGCAGGATGCCACGTCGTTGTGCCCGCCGCACAGACCTGCTGCGGTCAACCCGCCTTTAACTCCGGTGACAATGCCGATGCCAAGACCATCGCCAAGGGAGTGATCGAGGCATTTGCGGGCTTCGACCACGTGGTAGTTCCGTCGGGCTCGTGCGGCGGCACGATCAAGACCCATTACCCGGAGTTGTTTGCCGACGATCCGGACTGGTTGCCGCGAGCCCAGGACCTGGCCGACCGGACATGGGAACTGACGTCGTTCCTCACCGACGTGATGCGTGTATCGACCGTGTCCGGCCAGTTGGCGGCCGTAGCCACCTATCACGACTCCTGCTCAGGCCTGCGCGAGCTTGGCATTCGCGAGCAACCTCGCCGACTGCTTTCCGGCATCGAAGGCCTGTCCTTGAAGGAACTCGGCTATCGCGACACCTGTTGCGGTTTCGGCGGTCTGTTCTGCGTGAAGTATCCTAAGATCTCGGAAAAAATGGTCGACGCCAAAGTGGACGACGTCGCCGGCACCGAGGCGGATCTGGTGCTGGGTGGCGACCTTGGCTGCCTGATGAACATTGCCGGTCGGCTGCAACGGCGTGGGCTTGATATTCAGGTCCGCCATGTGGCGGAAGTGCTGGCGGGCACCACGGAAGACGCCGCCCCAATCGGCGAGGCCAAGGCCAAACCGTAAAAAAAGCAAACGACATGGCGCGCAACCGCGCGCTGGCAGGAGGGTTTCATGCGATCCACGGCCCATGCCTTCAAAAGCAACGTGCACAACGCCGTCCACGACGACCACTTGCAGACATCGCTGAAACTGTTTCCGGACGGCTTTCCGGTCAAGCGCCGGGCCGCCGTGGCGCGCCTGCCGGAGTTCGAGGCGCTGCGCGATGCCGCCCGGGACATCAAGACCCACGTGCTCGGCCACCTTGACCACTATCTGGAGCGCTTTGAAGCCAAGGTGACGGCGGCCGGCGGCCAGGTCCACTGGTGCGCGGACGCGGAAGCCGCGCGCGAAACCGTGCTGCGCCTGTGCCGGGAGGCCGACGCCAAGATCATCACCAAAGCCAAGTCCATGATCGGGGAGGAGATCGGCATCAACGACGCCCTGGAGGCGGCGGGCTTCACGCCGGTGGAGACCGATCTCGGCGAGTACATCATCCAGATCCGCCACGAGCCGCCGTCTCACATCATCGCGCCGGCCATCCACCTCTCCAAGGAGCAGGTGGCGGAGTCTTTCCGGGAAACCCACACCCACCTCCCCGCCGATCGCCCGCTCGAACAACCGGAAGAGATGCTGGACGAGGCGCGAACGATCCTCCGCAAGCAGTTCCTGGCCGCCGACGTGGGCATCACCGGCGCCAACATGCTGATCGCCGAAACGGGCTCCACCGTGCTGGTCACCAACGAGGGCAACGCGGACCTGACCCAGAGCGTTCCGCGCGTGCAGATCGTGATCGCGAGCCTGGAAAAGGTGGTGCCCACCCTGGAGGACGCCACCACCATCCTCCGCGTGCTGGCGCGCTCCGCCACCGGCCAGGAGTTGAGCGTCTACACCACGTTCACCACCGGGCCAAAGCGCGCGGACGACTTGGACGGGCCGGAGGAATTCCACGTCCTGCTGTTGGATAACGGCCGCACCAACATGCTCGGCAGCGAGTTTCGGGAGATGCTGCACTGCATCCGCTGCGGTGCGTGCATCAACCACTGCCCGGTCTACACCGCCATCGGCGGCCACGCCTATGGCTGGGTCTACTCCGGGCCCATGGGGGCAGTGCTGATCCCCAACCTGATCGGGATCGACGAGGCGGGCCACCTCCCCAACGCCTCGACGCTATGCGGTCAGTGCCAGGACGTCTGCCCGATGCGGATTCCGCTGCCGCGGATGCTCCGTCAACTGCGCGCGCGCCAGTTCGAGGCCAAGAAATCGCCCGCAACCCTGCGCCGGGGGCTCGGCCTGTGGGCGGCCCTGGCGCGCCGGCCGAAGCTCTACCAGTTCGCGACCCGGCTCGGCGTCGGCGTCATGGGTCGGATGGGCCGCCGCAAGGGGCGGTTCCGCTCCCTGCCGCTGGCCGGTGGCTGGACCGGTGCGCGGGACCTGCCCGCACCGCAGGGGGCCACCTTCCAGGCCCAGTGGTCGCGCCAGGGCGGAGCCCGGTCGTGACATCGGCGCGGGACGGCATGCTGGCGGCCGTGCGCGGGGCCTTGGGCCGCGATGCATTGCCGGAGGACACGCGCGCGGCACTGGACCGGCGCCTCGACAACCCCACCGCCAACGTGGTGCCGCGGCGCGGGCGGCTCGATCGGGAGGGGCGGATCGCGCTGTTCCGGGCCGAGGCCGAACGGGTCAACGCCACCACCGCCCGCGTCGCCACCATGGCCGATGTGGCGGGGGAGGTGGCCTCCCTGCTGCGCGGGCGCAACCTGCCGATGGTCGTCAAATGCGCCCCCGATCCGGCCCTGGACGCCGTCGGCTGGGACCGGGAACCGGCCCTGACCGTCACCGCCGGTCCCGCCGATGAGCAGGACAAGGTGACGGTGACGCTGGCCTCGGCCGGCATCGCCGAGACGGGTACGGCGGTGATGGTTTCCTCCACCACCAGCCCGGTGCTGCTCTCCTTCCTGCCGACGCAGCATGTGGTGGTCCTGCGCGAGGACGACGTGGTCGGCAGCTATGAGGAGCTGTGGGCGCGGCTGCGCGCCGAGGAGGAGCCGGGCACCCTGCCCCGCTGCGTCAACTGGATCACGGGACCGTCCCGCACCGCCGACATCGAGCAGACGCTGCTGCTCGGCGCGCACGGTCCGAGGTCCCTTCACATCATCCTGGTGGGAAAATAGGCCCTGTTTTCAAGCGCCTGCGCCGCGACTTAGTCTCATTCCAAAGTGTTTCACGTGAAACACTTTAGAATCGGTCTAATAGACCCCAAAAGGGCCTGATTCCTTGAGGGTTTTTAATACCCATTCGGCCACTACGGTATTAAAAC
>CAZUDB010000001.1:15914-151952 GCA_964619055.1 uncultured Rhodospirillaceae bacterium | reverse complement strand
AAGGCGGCCGAACCGTAGGCGCCGGCGTCGTCTCCAAAATCATCGAGTAAGTGGGCGGATTGGTAGAACGCAGCAGGGGCGGAACCGTCAGGATTTCGATTAAGCAATGGATAATCAAAACATCCGCATCGGCCTCAAGGCCTTCGATCATCGCGTGCTGGACCAATCAGCCCGCGAGATCGTGAATACGGCCAAGCGCACGGGCGCACAGGTCAAGGGGCCAATTCCACTGCCGACCCGCATCGAGCGGTTTACGGTCCTCCGTTCGCCCCACATCGACAAGAAGTCCCGCGAACAGTTCGAAATCCGAACCCACAAGCGGGTACTCGACATCATCGATCCGACGCCGCAAACCGTTGACGCTCTCATGAAGCTCGATTTGGCCGCCGGCGTCGATGTTGAAATCAAGCTTTAAGCAGCAGATGCGAGCCATGCGCACCGGATTGATCGCTAAGAAACTCGGAATGACCCGCGTCTTCGCCGACGGCGGCATGCACGTGCCTGTGACAGTACTTGCCGTCGAATCCTGCCAAGTCTTGGCCCAGAAAACCGTGGAGCAGGACGGCTACACGGCTGTACAGCTCGGCGTGGGCACGGCCAAAGTCAAGCGCGTCAGCAAGCCGCTCCGTGGTCATTTCGCGAAGGCTAAGGTGGAGCCGAAGCGCAAGGTGGCTGAGTTTCGCGTGGACGAGGATGGGCTTGTCGATGTCGGTGCTGAAATCACAGCCGACCATTTCGTCGCTGGCCAGCACGTGGATGTCACTGCAACAAGCCACGGCAAAGGCTTTGCAGGCGGTATGAAGCGCCACAACTTCAGCGGCTTGGAAGCGACCCACGGGGTTTCCATCAGCCACCGCAGCCATGGCTCTACCGGTCAGTGCCAGGACCCTGGTCGCATCTTCAAGGGCAAGAAGATGGCCGGTCACATGGGCAACCGGCGCGTCACGGTGCAGAACTTGAAGATCGTTGATTGCGACGTCGAGGCCGGTCTCGTTCTTGTGCGCGGCGCTGTACCGGGACCGAAGGGCGGCTACGTCCTCATCAGGGATGCTGTTAAGCGGCCCAAGCCGGCAGACCTCCCGTTTCCGGCGGCGATCCGGACGGCCGGCGCGAGCGGTAAGGCGGATTCAGGCGCTCCCGATACGGAACCCCTCGAAGTCGGTGGCGATCAGCCCCCCCATAAGGGTTAGTCCACCATGGAATGTTCGGTTGTGAATCTCGATAACGAGCCCGTTGGGACCATCGAATTGGATGACAGCATTTTCGGCGTGGAAATGCGCCGTGATCTGCTGGCCCGCACGGTCAATTGGCAACTGGCCCGCCGGCGGGCCGGGACCCATAGGGTCAAGAGCCGCAACGAGGTCTCCAAGACATCGGCAAAGCCCTATCGCCAAAAGGGCACCGGCCGAGCGCGTCAGGGCTCGTTGAAGGGCAATCAGTTCCGTGGTGGCGGCATCGCCCATGGCCCGCAGGTGCGCAGTCACGCCATCGATTTACCGAAGAAGGTGCGCCGGCTTGCTTTGAAAGTCGCGCTGTCGGCTAAGTACGCAGCCGGCGAAGTCGTGGTAATCGATCGCGCAGCGTTATCGGAACCGAAAACCAGGGTGCTGGCCGCCCATGCGGAGCGATTGGGCTGGTCTTCCGCCCTCGTTATCGACGGCAACGAGATTGATGCCGGCTTTGCCCGTGCGGCCAAGAACATTGTGGGGATCGACGTTCTGCCGAGCCGTGGTGCCAATGTCTATGACATTCTGCGACGCACAACGCTGGTGTTGACGCGCGATGGCATCGATGCCCTGACGGAGCGGTTGCGATGAGCAGAGCCTACAGACCGAAGCCGATCACCGTGAGCCAGGAGCGCATGTACGAAGTGATCCGCCGGCCGGTGATCACGGAAAAGTCGACCATGTTGTCGGAGTATAACCAGGTTACGTTCGAAGTTGCTCTCGATGCCGACAAACGCGAGATCAAGGCTGCCGTCGAAACGCTGTTCAAGGTCGATGTTACGGCCGTGAACACGCTGCGACGCAAGGGCAAGGTAAAGCGCTTTCGCCGCCAGTTGGGGGTCCGCTCGGATGTCAAGAAGGCCATCGTCACGCTCGCCGAGGGCCACTCCATTGACGTCACGACCGGTTTGTAAGGGCGTACAGCGATGGCACTGAAGCAGCACAATCCGACAACACCCGGTCGCCGCGGCCTGGTCCTCGTGGCCCGGGGCTCCCTCTGGAAGGGGAAGCCCGAGAAATCACTCACTGAGGGGCTGCGCAAGCATGGTGGTCGCAACAACCGTGGCCGGATCACGGCCCGACGGCGCGGCGGCGGTCACAAGCGGCGCTACCGTGTCATCGACTTCAAGCGACGCAAGTTCGACGTAGCCGCAACGGTTGAGCGCCTGGAGTATGACCCCAATCGCACCGCCTTCATTGCGTTGATCCGCTATGAGGATGGCGAGGTGGCGTACATCCTGGCGCCACAGCGTGTCGCCGTTGGTGACCGTTTGGTCGCCGGTCGGCAGGTGGACATCAAGCCGGGCAACGCCATGCCCATGCAGAATATTCCTGTCGGCACCATCATCCATAACGTGGAGATGAAGCCGGGAAAGGGTGGACAGATCGCCCGGTCGGCAGGAACTTATGTTCAACTCGTCGGTAAGGACCAGGGCTATGCTCAGGTCCGCTTGAGTTCCGGTGAGCTGCGGATGATCCGGGCGGAGTGCATGGCCACCATCGGTGCTGTCTCCAATCCCGATCAGCAAAACGTCAAACTTGGTAAGGCGGGTCGTTCACGCTGGCTTGGTCAGCGGCCGTCGGTGCGTGGCGTGGTCATGAACCCCGTGGACCATCCCCACGGTGGCGGTGAAGGCCGAACCTCGGGCGGGCGCCATCCGGTCACGCCGTGGGGTAAGCCCACCAAAGGTATGCGCACCCGCAACAACAAGAAGACGGACCGGCTCATCATCCGTCGCCGTCACGTCAAGAAATAAGGTTCTGATCAGCGATGCCGCGTTCGGTTTGGAAAGGCCCGTTTGTTGATGGCTACCTTCTGAGTAAGGCGGAGAAGGCCCGCTCGTCCGGTCGGAAGGAGATCATCCGCACATGGTCGCGTCGTTCGACCATCCTGCCGCAGTTTGTTGGCCTGACCTTTGGCGTTCACAACGGCAAGAAGTTCGTTCCCGTGCTCGTCACGGAAAACATGATCGGCCACAAGTTTGGCGAGTTTTCGCCGACGCGCACCTACCAGGGTCACGCGGCCGATAAGAAGTCAAAAAGGAAGTAGCGATGGGCAAGCCATCCGCTCCTCGGCGCGTCGCCGATAACGAGGCCATGGCGCTCGTCCGCAATCTGCGCACTAGCCCGCGAAAGCTTAACTTGGTGGCGCAACTGATCCGCGGAAAGAGCTGCGATCGGGCGTTGGCCGATCTGCAATTCAGCCGTCGGCGCATTGCCAGCGACGTGCGCAAAGTGCTGCAGTCGGCTATCGCCAATGCGGAGAACAACCATCAGTTGGACGTAGATCGACTTTATGTGGCCGAAGCTGTGGTCGGCAAGGCCCTCGTCATGAAGCGGTTCCATGCCCGTGCCCGTGGGCGGGCCGGGCGGATCGAAAAGCCGTTCAGCAATTTGCGCGTCGTCGTGCGCGAGCGCGAAGAGGAGGCGTTCCAATAATGGGTCAAAAAGTCAATCCAATTGGGCTTCGCCTCGGCATTCATCGTACCTGGGACTCGCGCTGGTATGCTGACGACACCTACGCAGGCTTGCTCCATGAGGACTTGCGCATTCGTGAGAAGCTGCGCGGTAAGCTGGCCCAGGCGGGTGTGTCGCGCATTGTCATCGAGCGACCGGCCAAGCGTGCGCGCATCACGATTCACACGGCCAGGCCCGGCGTTGTCATCGGCAAGAAGGGCGCCGATATCGAGAAGCTCCGCCGGGAGCTGACAAAGATCGCCGGTGCGGACGTACATCTTAACATCGTCGAGATCCGCAAGCCCGAGGTGGACGCCCAGCTTGTTGCCGAGAATGTGGCCCAACAGCTCGAGCGGCGGGTGTCCTCGCGTCGGGCCATGAAGCGGGTCGTGCAATCAGCCATGCGGCTCGGTGCGCAGGGGATTCGGATCAACTGTGCCGGTCGTTTGGGCGGTGCTGAGATCGCGCGTTCCGTTTGGTACCGCGAGGGGCGGGTGCCGCTGCACACCCTTCGCGCTCATGTGGATTACGGGTTCGCCGAGGCACGCACCACTTATGGGGTTTGCGGGGTCAAAGTCTGGGTCTATCGGGGCGACATTATGGCCCACGATCCCATGGCCGTAGACAAACGCGCTCTTGAACAACAGCCCAACCGCTGAACCCAGACAGGAGCAGCGTTAGGAACGCCGGACTGAAACTATGTTGTCACCAAAGCGCACAAAGTACCGCAAGCAGCACAAGGGCCGCATCAAGGGCATGACCAAGGGCGGCGGTCAGCTTGCGTTTGGATCCTTCGGTTTGAAGGCGACCACGCCGGAGCGCGTGACCGCGCGCCAGATCGAGGCGGCACGGCGTGCCATGACTCGTTACATGCGACGCACCGGCCGGGTGTGGATCCGAATCTTTCCGGATGTGCCGGTCACCAGTAAGCCGGCGGAAGTGCGCATGGGCAGTGGTAAGGGCTCGGTCGAGTTCTGGGTCGCCAAGGTGAAGCCGGGACGGATCATGTTTGAGATCGACGGTGTTTCTTCGGTGGTGGCGCGGGAGGCGTTTCGTCTGGCTGCGGCCAAGTTGCCGCTGCGGACCCGCTTTGTCAGCCGCACGGGCGTGGAGGATTGACGTCATGAAAGCCGAGGAGTTGCGGACGCGATCCGTTGACGAACTTAGGGATCAGCTTGTCCAACTGCGGAAAGAATCCTTCAATCTTAGGTTTCAAGCCGCCAGCGGTCAGCTGGAGAACACCGCACGTCGCCAGCAGGTGCGCCGCGACATCGCACGGGTCAAGACGATCCTGGGTGCGAAGCGGCGTGATGCTGTCGCGGCGTCGTAAGGAGAGCCGTAGCCATGCCGCGTCGTGTCATGCAGGGCGTTGTCGTCAGTGACAAGATGGACAAGACCGTCGTCGTCAAGATCGAACGACGCGTCATGAACCCGATCTACAAAAAGTATGTTCGCCAGTCCAAGCGCTATCTTGCCCACGATGAGAGCAACGAGGTTCGGGTTGGCGACGTTGTACGCATTCGTGAGTGTCGGCCCTTGTCGCGGCGCAAGTGTTGGGAAGTCCTGCTTGACGCCGATGTGCCCACGGCAGTCGCGAACGGCGAGGCGGAAGCTGCCTCTGCCGTGGATTAAGCAGTGGCGTGAAGGCTGATTTGACGGCTTGGTGCCCTTGGCGCGGAGCCTGAGAAGACGACTAAGGAAGCGCGGAGATGATTCAGGAAGAG
The DNA here is from genome assembly GCA_964619055.1 of uncultured Rhodospirillaceae bacterium. Classification (GTDB taxonomy): domain Bacteria; phylum Pseudomonadota; class Alphaproteobacteria; order Rhodospirillales; family Defluviicoccaceae; genus CAYVUM01. Next base: position 146,545 of record CAZUDB010000001.1, on the reverse strand, counting down.
ACGGATTTGGACGTGGCCGACAATTCTGGTGCGCGCCGGGTCCGATGCATCCGCGTCCTGGGCGGCTCACAGCGGCGGTTCGCAAGCGTTGGCGATATCATTGTTGTGTCCGTGAAGGAGGCGATCCCGCGCGGTCGCGTGAAAAAGGGCGACGTGTTGCGCGCGGTCGTGGTGCGGACGGCGAAGGACGTTCGGCGTCAGGACGGCTCGTCGATCCGTTTCGATCGCAACGCGGCGGTGCTGATCAACAAACAGGGCGAGCCCATCGGCACGCGCATTTTTGGTCCTGTGACCCGAGAGCTGCGCGGTCGAGGGTACATGAAGATTATCTCGTTGGCTCCGGAGGTGCTTTGAGATGCAGCGCATCAAGAAGGGTGATCGCGTCGTCGTGCTCACCGGTCGGAGCCGAGGGCAGACCGGGGAAGTTCTACGGGTGTTGACCAAGGAGAGCCGCGCGATTGTGCAGGGCGTTAACATGGTTAAGCGTCACACGCGGCCGAGCCAAGCCACCAGCGGCGGTATTCTCGACAAGGAGTCACCGATTCACATCTCCAACTTGGCCCATGTGGATCCAAAGACCGGCGAAGCGACGCGGATTGGTTTCAAGTTTCTGGAGGACGGTCGCAAAGTCCGCTTTGCGAAGCGGTCCGGCGAGATAATCGACAGGTAAAGCCATGGCAGAGATAACCCGCCTTAAGGAGCACTATCGGACCATCGTTCGACCAAAGATGATGGAGGAGTTCGAATACAAAAATCCGATGCAGGTGCCGAAGCTTGAGAAGATTGTGCTAAACATGGGCGTCGGCGAGGGCGTGGCCGATCGCAAAAAGGTTGACTCTGCAGTCAACGAGCTAACGTTGATTTCAGGCCAGAGACCTGTGGTGACAAAGGCGCGAAAATCTGTGGCATCTTTCAAGCTGCGAGAAGGCATGGCCATCGGCTGCAAAGTAACACTACGGCGCGATCATATGTATGAGTTTTTGGATCGCCTTATCACGATTGCCTTGCCGCGCTTGCGCGACTTTCGCGGCGTCTCGCGAAAGAGCTTCGATGGCAATGGTAACTTCTCTATGGGCTTGAAGGAGCAGATCGTGTTTGCGGAAATCGACTATGACAAGGTCGATGATATCCGAGGGCTCGATATTGTGATCTGTACGACGGCCGCGACGAACGCCGAGGGTGTCGCTTTGCTGAAGGCGTTCGACATGCCGTTTGCGAACTAACTGGGGGCGGAGACAAGAACGATGGCAAAGAAGGCGATGGTTGAACGCAATCGCAAGCGCGATCGGATGGCGAAGCAGTTTGCCGCGCGCCGAGAGCGGCTGAAATTCATGGCGAAGGATGAGTCGCTGGCGCCAGAGGATCGCTTTGGAGCCCGCGTGAAGTTGGCGCAGCTTCCGCGCAACGGCGCCAAGAGCCGAGTGCGGCTGCGCTGCGAGTTGACCGGCCGCCCGCGCGGCAACTACCGCAAGTTCAAGCTCTGTCGGGTTGCGCTCCGTGATTTGGCCTCGAACGGGCAGATTCCCGGCATGGTCAAGTCCAGCTGGTAAGGTAAGGTTTGAGGACACAACCGCGATGGCGATGACCGACCCCCTTGGTGATATGCTAACCCGGATCCGAAATGGTCAGCGGGCGCGAAAGCCAGCCATCAGTGCACCCGCGTCGCGTTTTCGCAGCAACGTTCTGGCGGTGCTGGAACGGGAGGGCTATATCCGCGGCTACGAAATGTATGAGTGTCGGCCAGGCGTGAGTGAAATACGCATCGAGTTGAAGTATCACGAAGGCCAGCCGGTCATTAAAGAGATAAAGCGGGTGTCGAAGCCCGGGCGCCGCGTCTATTCCAAGATCGACGATTTGCCGAGAGTGTATAATGGTCTTGGAATTTCAATATTGTCAACGCCACGCGGCGTTCTGTCCGATGCGGAGGCACGGGAAAAGAACGTGGGTGGGGAGGTGTTGTGCCATGTCTTTTGATGTGAGCACCTTGAGCATCCCCGGCGTCGCGCCGCGAATGGGGAGGAACGTCTGACCATGTCCCGCGTTGGCAAGTATCCCGTGCAGGTTCCGAGCGGTGTCACCGTGACCATCGCCGGCCAAACCATCGCCGCCAAGGGCAAGCTAGGCGAGATGAAGACCACGCTTATGGATGAAGTGGACGTCGTCCAGGAGGGAGCGGAGCTCCGTATCAACCCGCGTCAGATCTCGTCCCGTCGTCACCGCATGATGTGGGGCACGGCGCGTAGCGTCGTGCAAAACATTGTCCAAGGCGTCCATGAAGGGTTTGTCAAAAAACTGGAAATCCAGGGCGTGGGATACCGCGCTCAAATTCAGGGTCGTGATATCGTGCTGCAGTTGGGCTATAGTCACGAGATCCGTTACCCGATCCCCGACGGCATCAAGATTGAGTGCCCGGATCAGACCCACATCACCGTCAGCGGTGCAGACAAGCAGCGCGTCGGCCAGGTGGCGGCTGAGCTTAGGTCCTATCGCCCGGTGGAGCCCTACAAGGGTAAGGGCCTCCGCTACGAGGGTGAATTTGTTCTGCGCAAGGAAGGTAAGAAGAAGTAGGCCATGGCCAACGATCTGGAGCTGTTTAACCGGCGCAGGCAGCGGACCCGGTATCGGTTGCGCCAGCGGTCCCGGGGACGTCATCGGATGTCCGTGTTTCGGTCCAGCAAGCACATCTATGTCCAGGTGATTGACGATGTGGCTGGCCGCACCTTGGCTGCAGCATCAAGCCGAGACAAGGCCTTGAAGGAAACGCTGGCCAAGGGCTGCGATCGCGACGCGGCCAAGGCGGTGGGTCAGTTGATCGCAGAGCGCGCGCTCGCCGCTGGTATTACCGAGGTGATGTTTGATCGCGGTGGGTATCGCTATCACGGTCGCGTGCAGGCGCTCGCGGATTCCGCCCGTGAGGGCGGCTTGAAATTCTGAGGAACGGACAATTATGGCACGCAAACCACAGGGCCGGCGGGGCGAAGGCGCATCTCAGTCCGCGGAAGAGACCGAACTCAGTGACAAGCTGGTCCACATCAACCGTGTGGCCAAGGTCGTCAAAGGTGGCCGGCGCTTTTCGTTCGCTGCTCTCGTTGTTGTGGGTGACGGTCGCGGTCGCGTCGGCTTCGGCACCGGAAAGGCGCGAGAAGTTCCCGAGGCTATCCGCAAAGCAACGGATCGCGCCAAGTACACCATGATGCGGGTGCCTCTGCGTGATGGCCGAACCCTCCACCACGACGTTCGAGGTCACTACGGCGCCGGCCAGGTCGTCCTGCGGGCGGCACCGCCGGGAACCGGCGTGATCGCCGGTGGTCCCATGCGGGCCGTTTTCGAGACGATGGGTGTCCAGGACGTGGTGGCCAAGTCCACAGGAACGGCCAACCCGCACAACATGATCCGGGCCACGTTCGAAGCGCTCCGGAACTGCAACTCGCCGCGATCAGTGGCCGCTCGGCGTGGCCGCAAGATCGGTGATCTGGTTGCCCGCCGGGGTGACGGCACCGGCTTCGGCCGCGGCCGCTGATGGAGAGATCGCGGTGGTGAAAAAGGCGAAATCAACGGACCCAAGCGATGGGCCGACCTTGCGGGTCACGCAAGTAAACAGCGGCATTGGCCGGCCTCGTGATCAACGCGCGACCCTTCGTGGTCTTGGCCTCGACAAAGTTAACCGGAGCCGAGAGCTCGAAGACACGCCCGCGGTGCGGGGCATGATTTCCAAGGTGAGCCACCTTGTCCGGGTAGACAGTGTGGATTGACGATTAGCCCGATCGACGGAAGCGAGAATACGATGCGACTGAATGAGCTAAGAGACAATCCTGGGGCCACCAGGGCGCGCAAGCGGATCGGCCGAGGGATTGGATCTGGAACGGGCAAGACCAGCGGCAAGGGCCACAAGGGCCAAAAGGCTCGAGCGGGCAAAGGGATGCCGGCGGGTTTCGAGGGCGGGCAGATGCCGCTCTATCGTCGCACGCCCAAACGCGGCTTCAAGAATCCGTTCCGCAAGGAGTTTGTCGTCGTCAATCTTGGTCGGCTCCAGAAAGCGCTCGACGCGGGCAAGCTTGACCCGACGGCCGTTACCGAGGCGTCGCTGCAGGCCGCTGGACTGTTCAAGCGCAAGCGGGATGGCGTGCGCGTGCTGGCGCATGGGCCTATTACCACGGCTGTTTCTCTGACCGTCACGGCAGCGTCGCGGTCTGCGGTGGAGCGTATTGAGGCTGCCGGTGGCTCCGTGACGTTGACGCCAGGAAAAGCGCCAGTGATCGGCCAGGATCAGAGCGTGGCTGACGTCGCGGAAGCACCGACCGCGGCTCCTGGCACCGCATCGGACACCTCACTCGACGCCTCACCGGACACATAAGGCACCTAAAGCGATGGCCTCAGCCGCCGAGCAGTTTGCAGCAAACCTGAGTTTGGGCGCCTTTGCCAAGGCGACCGAACTCAAGAAGCGTCTGCTGTTTACCTTGTTGGCGTTGGTTGTGTACCGAGTGGGCACATACATTCCGTTGCCCGGTATCGATCCGATGGCCGTTGCTGATTTTTTTGAGCGCCAAGCCGGCGGCATCCTCGGCATGGTCAATATGTTTGCCGGCGGCGCCCTCGGTCGCATGACCATCTTTGCTCTCAACATCATGCCCTACATCTCGGCATCCATCATTATGCAGTTGATGACTGCGGTTGTGCCGTCGTTGGAGGCCATGAAAAAAGAGGGCGAAAGTGGGCGGAAACGGATCAATCAGTACACGCGCTATCTCACGGTCGCGATTACCATAGTCCAGGCTTACGCGTTGGCCCTGGGCCTGGAGGGAATGCAATCGTCTGCGGGATCAGCGGTGATGGATCCCGGCTGGTTTTTCCGGTTTACGACCGTAGTCACGCTCGTGGGCGGTACGATGTTCCTGATGTGGTTGGGTGAGCAGATTACCGCCCGCGGCGTCGGCAACGGTATTTCGCTTATTATCTTCGCCGGGATTGTTGCGGAACTCCCGGGTGCACTCGCCGGCACCCTGGAACTGGGGCGAACTGGAGCACTGTCGGCCGGCTTCATCATCGCGCTGCTGGTTATGGCAGTCGCCGTTGTGTTCTTCGTCGTTTTCGTTGAGCGTGCGCAGCGGCGGATCATTATCCAGTATCCCAAGCGAGTTCAGGGGAACCGGGCGACGGCGGGTGAAAGCTCGCACCTTCCTTTGAAGCTGAACACGGCAGGTGTGATTCCGCCCATTTTCGCCAGCTCCATCCTGCTAATGCCCATCACCGTGATCGAATTTTCAGCCGGAGGCGTTGGTGGCGGTGGTTCGGAATGGATGTCCGCGATCGCGGCCTATCTGGGCCGCGGGCAGCCGCTTTACCTCTTATTGTACGTCAGCTTAATCGTGTTCTTTGCCTTTTTCTACACATCTGTTGTGTTTAATCCGGCGGACACGGCGGATAATCTCAAAAAATATGGCGGATTCATACCGGGCATTCGTCCGGGCAAAAACACCGCCGAGTACATCGATAAAGTCCTCACACGTCTAACCGTCGTCGGTGCAGCTTACCTCTCGATCGTGTGCCTGTTACCGGAGATCTTGATTTCCCGCCTTGCTGTTCCCTTCTACTTCGGTGGGACCAGTTTGCTGATCGTTGTCACGGTGACGCTAGATACGGTTAGCCAGGTCCAATCCCACTTGCTGGCTCACCAGTACGAAGGCCTGATTAAAAAGGCCAAGCTTCGGGGGAAACGTGGATGAACTTGGTTTTGTTTGGTCCACCAGGGGCGGGAAAGGGAACACAGGCAAAGCGATTGGAAGATCGACAAGGCTTGGTTCAGCTTTCGACAGGCGATATGCTTCGTTCTGAAGTTGCCGCCGGCAGCCAACTTGGGCGCCAGGCAGGCGCTTTGATGAAGGAAGGTCACCTTGTGCCTGACGAGGTGATCATCGAAATGATCGGCCGCCGCCTCGATCAGGAAGACTGCAAGTCCGGTTTCATTCTCGATGGCTTTCCGCGCACTGTCGGTCAGGCCAAGGCGCTCGACACGCTGTTGGAGGCCAAAGGCATCCGGATCGACCACGTGATCTGCATCCGAGTTGACGATGACGCCATGGTCGAGCGAATTACCGGCCGGTTTACTTGTGATGACTGTGGCGCCGGTTACCACGAGGTGTTCCAAAAGCCGTCCAAGGATGGCGTCTGCGATGCTTGCGGCGGCACGTCCTTTTCGCGCCGAGCCGACGACAATGCTGAAACCGTTCGGGCGCGGCTGGCCGAGTACCACGATCAGACCGAACCGCTCATCGCCCACTATCACGGCCAGAGTTTGATCCGCGACATTGACGGCATGGCGGAAATCGATGAGGTAGCGCGACAAATCGAAATCGTGGTGGCAAAGGTTGACTAGTTCCGGCTATCGCGTATACTGCGTGGCCTTGTATTTCGGGTCTGCCCTTTCCCGCACTGTCATGTTAAGGAGAGCCCACGGTGGCGCGTATCGCTGGGGTTAATATTCCGTCTGGTAAGCGTGTTGAAATCGCGCTGACTTATGTTCACGGTGTCGGCCGCACTAGAGCCAGGGAGATCTGCGCTCGGATGGGCATCGCTCCAGAACGGCGTGTGTTCGATTTGAGTGACGCCGAGGTGTTGCAGCTACGCGAGGTCATCGACAGCGACTACACTGTGGAAGGCGACCTGCGCCGAGAGGTCGCTATGAACATTAAGCGTCTGATGGACCTGGGGTGTTATCGCGGTCTTCGCCACCGGCGCGGCCTTCCCGTTCGTGGACAGCGGACGCACACCAACGCCCGTACGCGTAAGGGCAAGGCGAAACCGATTGCCGGCAAGAAAAAAGTCGGTAAGTAGGCGGCACTGGATTAGGCATGGCGAGAGCACCGCAACGGCCCAAGCGTCGGGAACGGAAGAACATTTCTTCCGGTGTGGCGCATATCAATGCGACCTTCAACAACACGCTGATCACGATTACTGACGCTCAAGGCAACGCAATCTCGTGGTCGTCGGCGGGTTCTCAGGGGTTCAAGGGCTCACGCAAGTCGACGCCCTACGCCGCCCAAGTCGCTGCCGAAGATGCTGCGCGCAAGGCCATAGAACACGGCATGAAAACGCTTGAGGTTGAAGTCAAGGGGCCCGGGTCGGGGCGGGAGTCAGCGCTCCGCGCCCTTCAGTCGTCGGGCTTTACTATCAGCTCGATTCGAGATGTGACCCCCATTCCCCACAACGGCTGCCGTCCGCGCAAGCGCCGTCGCGTTTAACTAGTAGGAACAGTTGCGAGCCGCCCCAATCAGGCGTGGGGGCAGGCTGTTGCAGCTTTCTACTTCGTCTGCGGCACCGCCGGTGTAGGTGGCAGGCCGGCCACAAGATGAGGTTAAGGTCGTGATTCAGAAAAACTGGCAGGCGTTGATCAAGCCCTCCAAGCTCGACATCATGCCGGGCGCTGATCCCCGGTGTCGGGCAACAATCATTGCCGAGCCGTTGGAACGTGGCTTCGGCCTCACCCTCGGCAATGCGCTCCGGCGGGTTTTACTGTCGTCTTTGCAGGGTGCCGCCGTCACCGCGATCCAGATCGACGGCGTTTTGCATGAGTTTTCAACCGTGCCAGGTGTGCGCGAAGATGCTACTGACATCATTCTCAATATCAAGACTCTGTCCCTCCGCATGGGCGGCGATGGTCCCCGGCGTATGTACCTCCGCGCTCAAGGACCCTGCGAGGTCACGGCGGGCATGATCGAAACCGGCCACGACATCGACATCACCAATCCGGAGCTGGTTATTTGCACGCTGGATGATGGCGCGCGGTTGTCGATGGAGCTCACCGTCGACACGGGCAAGGGTTACGTTCCTGCGTCGGCTGGACGAAGCGAAGAAACGCCCATCGGCCTTATCCCCATTGACGCGATTTTCTCGCCTGTCCGCAAGGTTGCCTACAAAGTGGAGAACACCCGCGTTGGCCAAGTGACGGACCATGATAAGCTGTCCTTGGAGGTCACCACCAACGGCACCGTGACGCCTGAGGATTCCGTGGCCCTAGCGGCACGCATTCTTCAGGATCAGCTGAAGCTGTTCATCAATTTCGAAGAACCGCACGCGGCCATAGAAGAGGAACGGCGCGACGACCTGCCGTTCAATCGCAACCTTCTCCGGAAGGTGGACGAACTTGAGTTGTCTGTGCGGTCGGCCAACTGCCTCAAGAACGATAATATCATCTATATCGGCGACCTCGTTCAGAAATCCGAGGCCGATATGCTGCGGACACCCAATTTTGGCCGGAAATCCTTGAACGAGATTAAGGAAGTCCTGTCCACCATGGGTCTTCATCTCGGCATGGAAATCACAAACTGGCCGCCTGAGAATATCGAGGAGCTTGCACGCAAGCTTGAAGATCCCTTTTAAGGGCAGTGTGGCTTCCGGCTCGGCCGGGCATTCTCGATCCCAGGTGCTGACCGGGACGTCGCAAGGAGAGGGACCATGCGTCACCGCGTGAGCGGTCGCAAACTGAACCGCACCAGCTCCCATCGCAAGGCCATGTTCTCCAACATGGCAACATCGTTGCTGTTGCATGAGCAGATTATCACGACCTTGCCGAAGGCAAAGGAGCTGCGGCGTTTTGCCGACCGCATGATCACCCTTGGCAAGCGCGGCGATCTGCATGCCCGTCGACAGGCTCATGCGTTTCTGCGCGACGACGTGATTGTCCGGAAGCTGTTTAACACGCTCGCGGATCGATACCGAACCAGGCCGGGTGGCTATACTCGCGTTCTCAAAGCAGGGTACCGCCGGGGTGACAATGCGCCAATCGCCGTTATCGAATTGGTGGATCGCGATCCTGAGGCCAAGGGTGCAGTTGATCGCGCTAGGCTCGAAGCCGAGGCCGAGGCAGCCGAGGCAGCGGAGAAATAGCACCGCTATCGCGGCCATGGCCGGGCGGTTCGCTACGGCAGTGCTGTTGACGGGGCTCGCCGTTGTTGCCGCTTGGTCGGGTTCTCCTCGGACTGAGACGGTCGACCGAGTGGTCCCGTCGTCGGCAGAGCAGGTTCGGCTCTCATTCGCTCCGGTGGTGCGCCGCGCAGCACCGGCTGTAGTCAATATCTACAGCCGTAAGGTCGTCCAGTCCCGCCCCGTCGCGCCCTTTTTCGATGATCCCTTTCTTCGTCGTTTCTTCGGCGACCGCTTCGGCGGGGGAGTGCCACGCCAACGCATCGAGAACTCGCTCGGCTCGGGCGTGATCGTTGATTCCGACGGGGTCATCGTTACCAACCGTCACGTCATCTCGGGAGCCCAGGACATTACCGTTGTTCTCGCCGATCGGCGGGAGTTTGCAGCCGTGTTGTTGGGTGAGGATGATCGTACAGACTTAGCCGTATTGCAGATTGAGCCAGAGGGCGACCCTCTTGAAGCCTTGCCGCTTCGGGATTCCGATGAGGTGGAGGTCGGCGATCTGGTGCTCGCTATCGGCAACCCCTTTGGGGTCGGCCAGACGGTGACGAGCGGCATCGTCTCGGCACTTGCCAGAAGTCGGGTGGGAATCGGTCAATTGGATTTCTTCATCCAGACCGATGCGGCCATCAATCCGGGCAACTCGGGTGGTGCATTGGTCGATGGCTCGGGTGAGCTCATCGGTATCAACACCGCCATTTACTCCAAGAGCGGCGGTTCGCTTGGCATCGGTTTCGCGATTCCATCCAATCTCGTTCGCGCGGTTGTCAGCGAGTTGCGGGGGGATGATGATGGAATCCGTCCTTGGCTTGGCGCCTGGGGCCGCGAGGTCACGGCAGATATTGCCGAGGCGCTCGATCTTGACCGACCCGCGGGTATCCTCGTGGAGGAAGTCTATCAAAACGGGCCCGCCGACCGCGCTGGTTTACGGCCTGGAGATATCATTCTTGCCGTGGATGATCATGCCGTCGACACGCCACAGGCGCTGCGCTATCGCCTCGTGACCCGCGTTGCCTCGGACAAGGTCACCCTGGAAGTCCTGCGGCGCGGGGGCGACCGCCAACGGCTGTTTCTCGAGGCACTGCCTGCACCGGAGGATCCACCGCGCGAGACTACGCGGTTGACCGGCGCGCACCCACTTGCCGGCGCTGTCGTTGCGAACATGTCACCGGCGTTGGCGGTGGAAATGGGCTTGAGGCGGGTTAGGCCGGGTGTCGTGGTTGTGGAGGTGGAACGCGTTAGTGTTGCCGCTCGTGCAGGGTTTCGCCGGGGCGACCGGATCCTTGAGATTAATGGTGCAAGGATGGGCGACGTTCGCGCCTTGGGTCGTTTGGTCAGCCAACGCGCGCGGCGCTGGAGCATCCGTCTCGCGCGCGGCGCCGAGACCTTGGAATGGCTGTTTCGCGGGTGACATCGCTGTTCGAGTCACAGGTACCGCAGCCGCTGGCGGATCGTCTGCGCCCGAAGCGGCTGGACGAGGTGGTTGGGCAGGACCACCTCCTGGGCCCCGATGGTCCGCTTGGCCGAATGATCGCCTCGCGCGTGATCACGTCCATGATCCTATGGGGGCCACCCGGGACAGGCAAAACGACCATCGCCCGGCTGCTGGCGGCCGAAACGGATGCCCATTTCGAGCCTCTGTCGGCCGTGTTTTCCGGTGTTGCGGATCTTCGCCGCGTGATCGAGGCCGCTCGGGCCAGGCGTCAGGACGGTCGCGCCACCCTCCTCTTTGTGGATGAAATCCACCGTTTCAACCGCGCACAGCAAGATGGGTTTTTGCCAGCCGTTGAGGACGGAACGGTCACGCTGGTCGGTGCCACCACCGAAAATCCGTCCTTTGAGTTGAACGCGCCACTGCTATCGCGGTGCCGTGTGCTGGTCCTTAATCGCCTCGACACAGTCGCCCTTGAAGCCTTGCTGGATCGGGCGTCCCGTGTTTCGGAGCGGTCGCTTCCCGTCGACCGCGAGGGACGGGCTACGTTGTGTGCGCTTGCCGATGGTGACGGCCGCTATCTGCTCAATCTCGCAGAGGCTTTGTTGGATCGGCCGTCGGAGCCTGTGCTGAATGGTGCTGGCGTTGCGGCGGCGGTGCAGCGTCGCCGTCCCGTCTATGACAAGGATCGCGATGGCCATTACAACCTGATCAGTGCACTTCATAAGTCCTTGCGTGGCTCCGACCCAGATGCGGCGTTGTACTGGTTCGCGCGGATGATGGCCGGTGGTGAGGATCCGCGCTATGTGGCACGCCGGCTCGTTCGTTTCGCCTCGGAAGATGTGGGCCTAGCAGATCCGAACGCGCTCGTTCAGGCGCTGGCAGCTTGGGACGCGTACGAACGCCTGGGTTCGCCCGAAGGGGAACTGGCCGTGGTCCAGGCTATCCTCTATTTGGGCTCGGCGCCGAAATCGAATGCTGCCTACTTGGCAGAGAAAGCGGCACGCGCCGAAGCCGCTGCAACCGGATCATTGTCGCCGCCGAAGCATATTCTGAACGCGCCGACCCGGTTGATGAAGACTTTGGGCTATGGCGACGGCTACCGCTACGATCACAACGAAGTCGACATCTTTTCCGGCCAAAGCTACTTTCCGGATAGCATGGCGCACCATCGTTTCTATTGGCCCCGTGACTGTGGGTACGAGCGGGAGGTGGCGCAACGGTTGGAGCGCTGGCACCGGCTTCGCGCCCGGCGTCAGGCTCAGCCGGAGACCGAAATCGACGATGCCGACGGCGACACGTAAAAAAACACCTTTAATTCGCACATTCGGTCGCCTAGGTAACGCGACTATCGGGGGGCATTGGACGGTGCTCGTTGGGATCGCCGTATCCCGGGTTTGAAGCGTATTTAGGCAAGGACGGGGCGTTTGGTAACGAAGGCGGCTGTCACGCGCGGGCCGGTTCATCGCCGCCACGGTGCGCACGGCAAAGGCTCCCGGCGCAACCGCCGGGCGAAAGCGTTAAGCGTGGGCGGGGCGCCACCCAAGCCGACACTCGACGTTGGCCGCTTTCCAGCGATCATGTTCGACATGGATGGGGTCATCACACGTTCGGCCGACTGCCATGGCGATCTCTGGAAGGTCGTTCTGGACGATTTTCTGCGCGATTTCTGTGAACGTCGCAACTTGCCGTTCCGGCCATTTGATGCTCGAATCGACTACCATGATCACGTGGACGGCAAGCCGCGCTACGATGGGGTTGCGAGCTTCCTGGCGTCGCGGGGCATGATGATCCCCTTCGGCGAGCCGACGGACGATGAGGCGACAGAAACCTGTTGCGGGCTCGGCAATCGCAAGAACCGCCTGTTTCTGGACCACCTCAATCGTGTCGGCGTCGAGGTGTACGACTCCACCGTAGAAATGATCCGCCAGCTCCGCGAGCGTCAACTCCGGATCGCGGTTGTCTCGGCAAGCAAGAACGCGGAGACGGTGCTGTGCCAGGCGGGCTTAGCAGCGATGTTCGACGTCATCGTCAGCGGCCGGGAAGCGGCCGAGTTAAGCCTAGCCGGCAAGCCGGCACCGGATACTTACGTACATGCGGCGCACTTGCTGTCGATACCGGTGGAAGAAACGGTGGTAATTGAGGACAGCATTAGCGGTATTCAGGCGGCGCGCGCGGCCAACGCGGGGCTCATTATCGGTGTTGATCGCGGAGCAGAGGCGCGGGCCCTGCTGTGGCACGGTGCTCATCTCGTGGTATGCGATTTGAGCGAACTGGAACTCGGTTGAGCGCCGCGGCACCGCCATGGCCAGCGGCGGGTCCGATTGGCGACGGGCTGTGACCGAGCCGCGCGCCGGTGCGAACCGGAGCCGCTCGGCAAGCATCGAGGTTTCCGATGATGATGACGGCATCCGGCTCGATCGCTGGTTGCGCCGGCATTTCCCCGATGTTGGACACGGACTGGTCCAGAAGTTCCTTCGGACGGGCCAAATCCGTCTGGACGGCGGCCGCGTTCAAGCCGGTCAGCGGGTCATCGTGGGTCAGCGGATTCGGGTACCGCCGGCACTGCTCGTCGCCGAAACGGACAGAGCGAAACCGGGCCGACTTGCCGATCGGGTGCCCGTCAAAGACCGCGACCTCGCGGATTTGCTCGAGCGTGTGATCTATCGCGACGACGATGTGTTGATCTTGAACAAGCCGCCTGGTCTGGCCGTGCAGGGCGGTAGCAACACGCGGGTCCATCTGGATGCCCTTCTGGACACGCTGTGTTTTTCCGGAGCACGCCCGCGCTTGGTCCATCGGCTGGATAAGGACACTTCAGGCGTGCTCGTGCTGGCGCGGTCAGCTGCCGCGGCTGCGGCCTTGGCCCGATCGTTTCGGGCGCGAGAGGTCGAAAAGATCTATTGGGCGATTACCGTCGGCGTGCCGGAACTTCGGGAGGGGCGTATCGATCTGCCGCTCACCAAGCGATGGGGCGGTGGCGGGGAGCGAGTCGTGCCGGCACCAGGCCATGGATTGCCCGCCGTGACCGAGTTTTCCGTCATTGAGCGGGTAGGGGAGGACATTGCTTGGCTGGCTCTGCACCCTGTCACTGGGCGGACCCACCAACTTCGTGCGCATTGCGCGGCCATCGGCGCGCCGATTCTGGGGGACGGCAAGTACGGTGGTGCCGCCGCTCATGTCTCGGTGGTGCCGGTTGTTGACCGCGTCCATCTCCATGCCCGCGGCCTTCGCATCCCACACCCGAAGCGTGGTTTGCTCGTTGTCGAAGCGGCCCTGCCGGATCACATGCGAGCGACATTCGGCCGACTAAACTTTGCGGAACCGCGTCCGAGGCCAAGCCGACGGGAGCCGGATTGACGCGCTCAGTTAATTTATAACGAAAAAACTAGGAATATGGTTGCTGTGTCGTTCGCATCGGTCCATAGTCGCTCTATGGATATTGAGCAGACAGCTGCGCGTCTGGAAGCGCTGGGCAATGCGAGCCGCCTTGGCATTTATCGAATGCTCGTTCGGGCGGGGCCGGAAGGGTTGTCCGTGGGCGAGATACAGGTCCGGGCGGGTTTGCCACGCTCCACCCTATCCCACCATCTTCATCGTCTGATCAGCGTCGGACTCGTGACTCAGCAACGGCAAGGCACCACGTTGATTTGCCGAAATGACGCAGATGCGATGAATGAGGCGCTCGGCTTTCTGTTGGCCGAGTGCTGCGCCGATGCCAGTCCAAGCGATGTTGCGTAAACGCGTCGTGCTGGGGGCGCTCGGCGCGCAACCACCATTGGGGAGAGGGCCGCAATGACGGTGATGACCCTGCGCATCGGTCGCTCGGTTTCGCGTATCGATCGCGTGCTGCTGGTGATTCTGGCCATCCTGATCGTGCTTGGTGTGTTTGCGCCGGGCCAAGCGACGGCAAGCTTGAGCGCGCTCGCAGCGAACCTGTTGGAGGTGGCACCGTTCCTACTTGCATCTGTGCTGATCGCGGCGGCGGCACAGGCATCAGGCGCCGACAACTTGATAGCGCGCGCCTTCGCCGGGCGGATACCAATCATGATCGCCTTGGCTGCGATTATAGGCGCCGTGTCGCCATTTTGCTCCTGCGGGGTCATTCCGCTGATTGCCGCGTTGCTAGCAGCGGGTGTTCCGTTACCGCCGGTGATGGCGTTTTGGTTGTCGTCGCCGATCATGGACCCGTCGATGTTTGTGCTCACCGCCGGCACGCTCGGAACCGAGTTCGCGGTGTTCAAGACGGTGGCTGCCATTGCCATCGGTCTAATTGGTGGTTTTGGGACGGCGGCCCTGATGGGAGTTGGCCTCTTCGCCAACCCGCTTCGCCCCGGTGTTGGCGACGGCGGTTGCGCTGCCAGTCGTATTCGGGACCCGAAAGCCGTCGTGTGGCGCGTTTGGGCGGAAGATCAGCGCCGACAGACCTTCGCAAGGACGTTTTTGTCCTCAACATTGTTCCTTGGGAAATGGCTGACCCTGGCCTACCTGATCGAGAGCTTGATGCTGGCATGGATCCCGGCGGAGCGCGTCGCCGAACTGGTCGGTGGTGATGGCTGGTTTCCGGTTATCGGTGCAACCCTGGTCGGCATCCCGGCCTATCTGAATGGTTATGCGGCATTGCCGTTGGTGGGCGGGCTGTTTGAGCAAGGGATGTCTGCTGGTGCTGGCATGGCCTTCATGATCGCTGGCGGCGTTACTTGCATTCCAGCAATGCTTGCCGTTTATGCGCTTGTCCGCTTGCCCGTGTTCACGTCCTATCTCGTCGTGGCGCTCGTTGGGGCCTTTCTATTCGGCGCCATTTACGGCTTGATTGCTTGACAGCTACAGGCGACGCGGCGATGAACGGTGCTCTCGGTGCAGTGCATCGAACCACTCTCCAACCTCACGATGGCCGGGAACCGGATCGACCAGGACAATGATCAAGCTCTGTTTGTTCGATTGCGACGGCACGCTCGTGGACGGATTGCACGGGATTCACGCTTGTCTGGTGGAGGCGTTTGTGTCGCTTGCGCTGCCGGCACCGGCGCACGACGCCGTGCGGCGAATTGTGGGTCTGTCCGTAGAGGATGCCATTGCGCGCCTCGCACCAAACCGGACCGCAACCGATGTGGCGCGGCTTTCGGAGGCGTTCATCTCGGCATCCATCTCACGCCACCGAGGGTCAGTTAGGCCGGATGAGCTTTATCCTGGCGTCATCGATTGCCTGATTGAGTTGGAGGATGCCGAATGGTTGCTGGGGATCGCCACGGGCAAGTCCCACGCCGGCGCCCGGGCGACGCTGACGAATCATGGGATCGAAGAGCGGTTCGCCACGTTGCAAACTCCCGATGTGGCCGCTGCCAAGCCGGCGCCGGATATGGTCCTGCGGGCCATGGCTGAGACCGGCGCAACAGTTGACGCGACGGTTGTTGTGGGTGACACGACCTACGACATGGAGATGGCCCGCAATGCAGGCGTGCGCGCCATCGGCGTTGGTTGGGGCTACCACGGCACCGACGAGTTGCTCGCCACTGGTGCCCATGCGCTGGCCGCATCGTTCGCCGACCTCCTGCCTCTGGCCGAACGGCTGGTCGCGTCGCCTGCGAAGGCTTCCGGGTAGCCGCCCATGGAGTGGGTGGCAAAACGCTTCTACTCGTCCGCATCCACCACGTTGGACCAAGGTGGGTTCTTGATCTTGCTTGATGGTCGGCCGGTTCGTACCCCCGCTGGCTCCCATCTCTGCTTACCCGCATCGGCGCTGGCCGTAGCGATCGCGGAGGAGTGGTCAGCGCAAACGGACGCAATCCGACCGCAGACCATGCCCTTAACACGACTAGCTGCAACAGCGATCGATCGCGTTGCCGTGGCCCGGGCGGCGGTTATCGATGATTTGGTCCGCTATGGCGGGTCCGATCTCGTCTGTTATCGGGCCGAGGCCCCTGCGGACTTGGTCCTGCGTCAGCACCAATGCTGGAAGCCACTCGTGGATTGGATTGAGGCAGCGTACGGCGTCAGATTGGCGGTGACGGCCGGTATCATGCCGATTGAGCAGTCCGAGGATGCCTTGCTTGCGCTCCGTCAGGCGTTCGACGGGCATTCGGGCCTGGCGTTGTCCGCCGTAGCGTTGGCCGTTCAAACCAGCGGTTCGGCCGTCCTCGGACTTGCGCTCGCCAATGGACAGCTCGACGCCGCCTCCGCATTCCGAGCCGCAGAACTGGATGCGAGCTATCAGATCGAACGTTGGGGGGAAGATGCAGAAGCCACAGAACGCCGGCGGCGGCTGCGTGACGATTTGAGCTGCGCGGCACGCTTCCTGGCGCTCCTCGGACGCACCGAGTCTCGGGGAAGGCCTCGCGGCCAGGACCATAAGGATAATGGCGCAGCGCAATGACCCGTGATCGGATCGTGAGCATGCACCTCGTCATCGAAGGCCGGGTGCAGGGCGTGGGCTATCGAGCGTGGACGGAGATGGAGGCCACCAAGCTCAGCCTCAGCGGGTGGGTGCGCAATCGCCGCGACGGCAGCGTCGAAGCCACGGTCAGCGGCCCGGAAACCGCCGTCCATGCTCTGATCCGAGACTGTTGGACCGGTCCAACCCTCGCTCGGGTCACCGCTGTGCGCGCGCAACCAAGTGAGCCGCCGGAAACTTCCGGTTTCCGCATGCTGCCCACACTGTAACCGTTGTCATCAGGAGGCGAAGGACGTGGTGGCCACGAAAATGCCGTTTCGCCCGTTGTTCTTTGCGCGGTACAGGGCCAGATCGGCAGTTTCGAGCGCTACTTTAACCCCCGTTTCGCATGTTAACGGCGCGATGCCGACGGACAAGCTGGTTCGTACCACATCACCATCTCGAATGACGATTGGCATGGCAGCTATCTTGAGGCGTAGGCGTTCGACAATGGCCCAGGCACTACGGGTGTCCGTGCTGGGAAGGCACAGCGAAAACTCATCCCCGCCATAGCGAAACACAGCGTCATAGGGGCGAATGCTGTCGGCCAGTGCACCTGCCACCTGGCTCAACACGACATCGCCGACGGCATGGCCATACCGATCGTTTATGGGCTTGAAACGGTCCAAGTCGATCATCGCGATGGAGCATGGCTGGCGACCACGGGCGTGGCGTTCACACTCGACGCTGAGCCGTCTAATCATCGCTTGGCGATTGCCGAGACCTGTCAGCGCGTCGACATTGGCAAGCAGGTTCCAGGTCTCGGACTGGAGCCGGCGGACAGCTGACAGGAACGTCAGCACCGCACTCATGAACTGGTCATACTGCTCGGCAAACGCTGGGTCATCGGCTTTGGCCGCCGCCATCGTTATACGTGCGCGCTCCGCCATGCTCGCCAGTTGGACCAGAACATCGCCGCGCGCCTGGCACTGATCGAACACGGGGGATGCGAGCAGATCGTGCCATGCAGCGGGATGCAACAGGGCATCCAGGTCCAGGTCGTTGGAGCCGGCTGGTGTCCGACACAATACTTTGAGGTGAAGTTCCTTCAACCAATCACCATGGTCGGCAACCAGTTGCTCCAACCGATTCAAAATGCCCGTTATCGTGACCGAAACGTTGCATGTACCTAACGCATCAGCAGGCACGGGCTGGTCCAAGATGGCAACGTTCGGTCGTCCGTCCAATGGAACCTCGTCAGCGTTGTTGCGCTCGGTCGGACCGGGCAGTGTTAGTGCTACGTCGCTCAACGATCCCCATCAGGGGATGAACCTCATTTAGGTGATAGCCCTTCATTTAGCTCAAACGCACTTTTGTCGAAAGTGACGAACATCACACTTGCATCATAACGGTAATGGCGTGCTCCCAGCCTCACTCAGCGGCCGAACATTTGGCCCGTTCCGCGCCTTAACGCTAGGATCCGCGGTGCGGCTTCTCAATTGCCGTTTGGCCAAGACACCCCAGCGTCTCTGTCATTGTTGCCGATAACGCGTCGTCAATAGCTGGCAGATCAGCATCAACGCCCAAATCGCGCAGCGATGTTACTGTATACCCGGCCAGGCCACATGGCACGATACCTGAATAATGGTCCAGATTTGGGTAGACATTGATGGACAGGCCATGGAGCGTGACCCAACGTCGGATTCGCACGCCAATAGCCGCGATTTTTGCATCTGTTCCGGCACCGAGGGTAACCCACACGCCGGTACGCCCCGATCGCCGCTCGCCCACGATGCCGAACTGGAACAGGGCGGCTATGATCCAAGCTTCCAGCACACCAACGTAGGTCCGCACATCACCGCCGCGCGCCTGCAAATCGACCATGACGTAGACGACCCGTTGTCCCGGCCCATGGTAGGTGTATTGACCTCCGCGGCCCGTCCGGATTACCGGAAACCGTTGCGGCTCCAGCAGATCTTCTTCCCGTGCCGCCGTGCCGGCGGTGTAGACCGGCCGGTGCTCGAGGAGCCAAACTGCTTCCGGCGCTTCTCCCTGGCGAATGAGAGAGACGCGGCGATCCATGGCAGCGACCGCGGCCTCGTGGTCAACGGGAGCGTCGCTGACTAGCCAATCGATCTGTCGACCGTCAGCGGTCTGCAGCGAGCGTTGTATGGCCAACTCGGGCCAACTGGCGTCGGTGGCCGCGGCGTGGTCATTGAGCCCGCGCATGGGTGGCCTCCTCGAAGCGAGCAGCGGCGACAACGGGCGGCTATTGATCGCTCTGCTAGGATTTGGTATTCGACCGGTATCAATGCGCAGGAAGATATCCTGCGACAACCCCCGATGCGGTCGTGGCGGAATTGGTAGACGCGCAACGTTGAGGGCGTTGTGGGGGAGACCCCGTGGAAGTTCGAGTCTTCTCGACCGCACCAAGGGTACAGGACCGCGCCGAACTGGCGCCGCCTCTTTGGTTCTTTTTGTTGCAGTTTGCAGCCACCCATTGATTCGGCCATGGCTCTGCGGGTGACCGTGTTCAGGACGCGGTGACCATGCTTTCGCGCATAAGATGAGAAGGGATGACGGTGATCGATCCCGATCTTAGAGGCGACGCAGCGGACGTAGGTCCCACGACGGCCAACGATGTGGACGTGATCTCGGAAGTCACTGACCAAATTCGGCACGCCGTCGAAGCGGAAGACGCGGACCAGATCTCCGAAATTCTCGCCCCACTCCATGATGCCGACGTGGCAGACGTCGTCGAACGCTTGGGCGGAGATGACCGACGCAACTTTGTGCGCATCGTCGGCGGCGCCCTGCAGCCAGCGGTATTGGCGGAATTGGATGAGCACGTCCGCGATGAGGTCATTGAGGTCCTCGGTCCCATCGACACCGCCCATGTCGTCGCCGAAATGGAGATCGACGATGCCGTTCTCGTGCTGGCGGATCTCGACGAGGCTGAACAGCAGCAGGTGCTGGAGGCGATTCCATCCGCCGACCGCGCCCTCATTGAGGAGGGGCTCGCCTATCCGGAGTTCAGCGCTGGCCGATTGATGCGGCGGAACATGGTGGCGATCCCGCAGGATTGGACGGTCGGCGAGGTCATCGATCATCTCCGGGCGGCAGCCGATAACACGGAGAACACGTTGCCGGAGGAGTTCCATGACATTTTCGTTGTGGAATCAGCGAATAAGCTCGTAGGCATGCTGACCCTGAGCCGGTTGCTGAGAAACCGCCGGCCGGTACCGGTTTCGGACATTATGGTAACGGACGTGCTGGTGTTCCACACGGCCGCAGACCAGGAAGACGTCGCGTTCCAGTTTCGCCAACGTGACTTGACCTCCGCGCCGGTGACTGATGATGACGGCCGGCTCATGGGCGTGATCACCATCGACGACATCGTCGACGTCATCGACGAAGAGCACGAGGACGACATCATGCGCCTCGGCGGTCTCGGCGAGGACGATTTTTACAGTGCGGCACTGGCCACGTGCCGCGCGCGGTTCTCTTGGCTGCTGGTTAATTTGGGGACTGCCGTACTGGCATCCCTGGTCATCGGGCTGTTTGAAGGAACGATATCCCAGATGGTGGGCCTTGCTGTTCTCATGCCCATTGTGGCGTCCATGGGCGGAAACGCCGGAACGCAGACTCTAACCGTCACTGTCAGAGCCATTGCTACGCGGGAATTGAGCGCCACCAATGCCGGTCGCGTGATCGTTAAGGAGCTGCTGGTGGGCCTCGTCAATGGCGCCTTGTTCGCCGTTATCACAGGGGCCGTCACCTGGATTTGGTTCGGTGACGCGGGTTTGGCGGCGATCATCGGTCTCGCGATGATCTTCAACTTGGTCGTTGCCGCGCTCGCGGGCGCGACACTGCCGCTGCTGCTTGAACGGTTCGGGATTGATCCCGCCATTGCGTCTAGCGTGTTCGTTACAACCGTGACCGACGTTGCCGGCTTCGTTTCCTTCCTCGGCCTGGCAGCCCTGATTCTCATGTAATCTAAACGAAAAAAGGGAGGACTGCTTGGTCTGCCGCCGCGGATTTACGTTTACCTTTACGTAAACGGCAAGTATCGTGTCCATATGCCAAGGACCTATCGTATCACTGAGCTCTCAGAGGAGTTCGGCGTCACCCCCCGGGCCATTCGGTTCTATGAAGACGAAGGCCTGTTGACACCGCAGCGCGATGGGACCCGTCGAGTCTATCGCTCGCGAGATCGGGTTAGATTGAAGTTAATCCTACGTGGCAAGCGTCTCGGTTTTTCGCTGCAGGAAATTCGCGAAATGATCGATATTTACGATGTCGATCGTAGTGAAATTGCACAATTACAACTTGTTTTGTTGAAAATTAAAGAACGTCGCGGTTCGTTATTACAGCAGCAAAAAGATATAGCATCACTGCTTGATGAATTACACGAATTGGAAGGTCGGTGCGCTGAGTTATTAGATGAGCGCGCCCGTCCATTGACACCCACGTCAGCTGTGGCCAGCCCATAGCACAGGCTGGAGTTGATGCAGATCGCTGTTGGTATTGGCAAGGGCGGTCGCGGCATCCTCCTCGGTTTCTGACGCGGCCTGTCGGTGTTTTGACCCGAGATCTGTTGCTTCCCCACTCGTGAGGGGAGCGCTGGCTACTGATAGCGTTGTTCCTCGACGCTGACCACCACACCGGCCGCAGCTTCGTCGCCGCTTGCCGGTGCTGTTTGACGCGCGGGCAAGGATTGCAAGTCCGCATCGTCAAGCGGCCCAGTGATGGTTTCGATCCGGTTGCGGCCTGCACGCTTTGCCGCATACAACCCCACGTCTGCACGTTTTAGCACAGAGCTGACGGTGTCGGTCCGGTCTCCGGCCTCGGTAATGCCGATGCTCACCGTGGCGTGGATGCTGTTGCCTCCAACGGCTGTCACCGATCGGGCGACGTCCTCCAGCAGCCTTCGGCACGCCTGCTCGGCCCCCTTGAGCGATGTTTCCAAGAGCAGCATGGCGTACTCCTCTCCGCCGACCCGCCCAGCGACGTCGCCGCGGCGGATGTTGGCCTGAATGATTCGCGCTAAGTGGCGCAAAACTTCGTCGCCCGCATCATGACCGTAGGTGTCGTTAATCATCTTGAAGTGGTCCACGTCGATCATGGCGAGGCACAACGGGCGGCCATAGCGGTGGGTCCGATCCAACTCCATGCTGACACGTTCCAGGAAGTGACGACGGTTTGCGAGGCCGGTGAGCGCATCAGTTGTTGCCAACACATAAAGCCGCTCATTGGCAGCGGCCAATTCCAATTGCCGTGCCCTCAGTTGAAGCATGTTACGGGCCCGGGCAAGAAGTTCCACGTCATCGACAGGTTTGCGCAAGAAATCATTGGCGCCCAGTTTTAACATCTCGTAGAGTGTTTCTTTGCTCTCTTCCGCCGTGATGACAACGACGGGCACATCGCGAAGCGGCTCAATGGTACGAAAGCGGCGCAGGAACTCTCCACCATCCATGCCTGGCATGATGTAGTCCAGCATCACAAGATCAGGTGTGTTGCCGATGCACCACTCGAGTGCTGCGTTCGGGTCCGTGAAGGTGGTCACATCGGTTTCTTCGAGGCGGCGCGCATAACCTTTAAGCAGCAGCGCGTTGGGAAGCTGATCGTCAATGATAGCAACTCGTGTCATGGCAACCATGAACTCCTTACTGGCTGTGATCGCCAGCTAACGGAAATCGGCGATATAGGCCGCCGTTTCTGCAAGCGTTTCCTCTAGCGTAGCGAGTTGACTGCGGACGGGTGTTCCGGCTGTGGCACCCAGTTCGATCTCTCGCGACACTGCTGCCAGGCGGGCAGCGGCAAAATTGCTGGCCATACCCTTGATGCCGTGGGCTGCGCGCCGCACCCGATCGAGATCACCAGAGTCCAGCCCGCTCCGAATGTCTGCCAAGGCGCGATCCGCTTCCTCTGGGATCGTGGACAGGGCTTCGCGGAAGGCGTCGTCATCGAGGGCACTTCGCAAATCCCGGAGCTTTTGTGTGTCAAATAAAGGAACCGGAGTCGCCGAGGTACGATCGGCCGCGCGTTCCGCCGTGCTTCCGTCCGCGATGGCGCGGAGTGGCGGTTGGGATACGATCGGCGTGCCCTGCTGCCCGTTCGCCTCTATTCCGTTGTGCTCATTGGCATGAACGCCCTGGATCACGGCGAACAACTGTTCCCTATTGATCGGCTTGGAAACGTGCTCCTGCATGCCCGCGGCTAAGTACGATTGGCGGTCGCCCGGCATGTCGTTGGCCGTCAACGCAATGATCGGGACTCGGCCCGCACGGTGAGGGAGAGCACGAATGGCGCGCGTTGCCGCCGGGCCATCCATCTCCGGCATTTGAATGTCCATCAAAACCAGATCGAACGTGGGGTCGGCTGCAACGGCTTCGACGGCAAGCCGGCCATTCACCACGATCGTCGGGTAGTGGCCGGCTCTCTCCAGTAGCGTTCGAATCAACGTTTGGTTCACGCGGTTGTCCTCAGCCACCAAGATCCGCAAGGACGGCGTTGCCACGGGCGCGGCCGGGTCGTTGGGGTCATCCGTCACGGCCACGGGCGTGCCCACGCCGCACGGCAAGGTGAACCAGAACGTGCTGCCACGCCCTGGTTCGCTCTCGACCCCGACGTTTCCGTTCATCAGATCTACCAACTGCTTGGTTATCGCTAGCCCGAGGCCGCTGCCACCGAATCGGCGCGTGGTGGAGCCGTCGGCCTGTGTGAACCTCGAAAACAGGCGAGGGATTACATGGGTCGGGATCCCGATGCCCGTGTCGCTTACGGCAATGTGAAGCACGATGCCATCGACCACATTCCGGTCAAGCCGGACGCGGATGGTCACACCTCCAGCCTCGGTGAACTTGATGGCGTTGCCTACGAGGTTGAACAGGATCTGGCGAAGGCGCGTGGGATCGCCCGTCAGCCAGGGAGGTACGGCTTTGCCAATCTCGGTTCGAAGCTCGAGACCCTTTTCGTCCGCGCTGACCTGCAGTACGGAGCACACGGCATCAATGACCGACGCGAGGCTGAAATCTATAGTCTCCAACTCGATGCGGCTTTCTTCGAGCCTCGAGTAATCCAGAATGTCGTTGATGATCCGCAGCAGGCTCGCGGCCGAGTTCTTCGCCGTCTGGGCGAGGCCGTTCTGTTCTGACGGCAGCTCACCCGACAACAGCAGGTCGAGCATGCCGAGAACACCGTTCATGGGTGTGCGGATTTCGTGGCTCATTGTCGCCAGAAACTCCGATTTGGCCCGATTGGCAGCTTCGGCGGCATCCCGTGCTTCTGCCAGTTCGCGAGTCAAGGCCGCTTGCTCGCGAGCCTGCTCCTCTAAACGAGCCCGAATGTCCTCCAGCTCGACGATATTTTGGCGGAGCCGCGTCTCATACCGCTTGCGATCCGTGATGTCGAAGTAGGTCAGCATTCGGCCGCCGTCCGGCAGTGCCAGGCACTGATAGAGCAAGGTGTGACCGTTGGTTTGCTCGATTTCGGTGCTGGCCACGGTTCCTTCGCGAATCTCCGTGACATGCCGGTCTGCGCACCGCGGCCAATCGCTTTCGCTTTCTTGCCGAAATCCGTTCGTCCACGTGGCATCTAGGAGATCGCGGATCGGCGGCCGCCGCTCGATGAGGTCGTCGGTGACCTGCCAGGTTTCCTGGAAAGCGCGATTGCAGAACTGCAGCCTAAGGTCGGGGCTGAGAAACAGGATGCCGTAGTCGATCGTGTCAAGGATGGCCTGCATGTGCTGGTTGGCGACCCGGAGTTCATCCTCCGCCGTCCGCCGCCGCATCAACAGGGCGAGGGTGCCGGCAACACGATCCAGGAATGCCATTTCCCGCTCATCGCGTTGTGCGCCCTCCGGGCCGCAGATGATCAGGTCGCCAAGCCGGTCCGCGCCATCACAAACCGGCACGACATATCGGTGCAGGCGATGAAACCTGGCCGCGGCGCCCAGGTCCGTGTCGAAAGCGATGGTTTCACCAAGCGCACCGCGAACGGCCGCAATCCGGGTGCCGTTCTCTTCCGCTGCGGCCTTGAGAACCACCGCACCACTGCCTCGGCGGCGCAGCCAATCGATTGAGAGGATAATCTCCAACGCCCGGTCCATCATCGCGTCCAGATCCAGGGTGGAGGAGCCTAGCTGGAGAACTTCGTTAAAGATCCTCTGCTTCTCGAAGCTATGGCGGAGCTGCTCCTCGGCCTGCTTGCGCTCGGACACGTCGCGCACGATCCCGGTGAAGCTTCGGCCGTCACCGGTGTCCGAGATGCCGATGGACAGTTCCATGGGAAAGGTCGAGCCATTTCGATGCCGGCCCAGCACCGCATGAACCCGGCTGCCGCGTACATCCTCTTCAGGCAGGAGGGTGACGCCGTCTATGGCTGCAATGTCGTGATCCGCGGCGGGGATGAGAACGTGGATGTTGCGTCCGATCAGCTCGGTACGGGTGAAACCGAATAAGCGCTCGGCCGCCACGTTCAAGTTGATGATGCGCCCAGCGCCGTCCAGAATGAAGATGCCGTCCAACGCCGTGTCGAAGAACGAGCGGGCTTGGATCTCGGCGTCTTGGCGGTGCTTCGCCTCGCGGTCGCAATCAGCGGCCGAAGGATGCTTTTGGCGACGAAGACGGCTGACCATGGCGAGTGTGGCCACCAACAACCCGACGATGACCGCGGACATTTCAATTGTCAGGATTGCGCTTTCGTCCAATGCGCCGTTCTGAAGAAGGTGGACGAGACCGGCGACGCCAGCACCCACCAGGATGCCCACGAACAGCGGGATCAGCGCTTCACGGTTTGCGCGGCTGCGGGCGGTTTGCACCAGTCGCTTGGCCCTCGGCAGCGATTTGGGTCCGTCCACGGGCTCGCGCAGCGGTGCCAGGGAAGGAGGCGCGGCCAACGTCCCAAGGCCCGTCGGACGCTCGTCTGGAGTGCTCGCCATGGTCCGTTGTCCGTTCTGGCAGGCCGGCCCATCAGCCGCATGCTGCGCCGTTGACGCACGCGGCCAGATTGTCCGCGCAGTGCTGTCAAATCCTAGGCCGTTGGCCGTTAAGCGGAGGTAAAGCGGGCCGTTTTTGCTCCTGACTAGGTTCACCATTGCACGACGGACCCAGATTGCTACTGTCCAGTGATCGCTGCGGTCCAGCGTTGGCTTCTTCGACAGCACGACCCTTGCGGTCCTGAACCAGCGCTTCCGGAAAGGATCGAAAGACGATGCCCACTTGTGTTATCACCGGTTGCAGTCGAGGATTAGGGTTGGAGTTCGTTCGCCAATATGCGTCCGATGGCTGGAGCGTGATTGCCACCTGTCGGAATCCGTCCAATGCTCCGAAATTGGCCGCCCTAGTCGGCGACATCACAATAAGAACGTTGGATGTGGCTGATTTTGACGCGGTTTCAGGCTTTGGCGATAGCCTTGCCGGGAGGAGCGTCGACCTTCTCATCAACAACGCTGGCCTCTACGGTCCCAGGAACGTTGCTCATGACGGCGCCGACGAACGCATCTGGCAGGACGTCTTCACGGTCAACACGATTGCACCGCTTCGCGTCTGTGCAACGTTGGCCGGCGCCGTGGCTCGCAGTGACCACAAGCGGATGGTGACGCTCACAAGCAAAATGGGCAGCATCGCGGACAACACCTCCGGCGGCGCCTACATCTATCGCTCGACAAAGGCGGCCCTGAATTCGGTTATGAAGAGTCTGTCCCACGACTTGCGCCCCCAGGGCATCACAGTGGCGGTCTTCCATCCCGGCTGGGTGCGCACGGACATGGGCGGACCAAGTGCCCTGATCGATACGACCGAGAGCGTGACCGGCATGCGGCGGGTGATCGCTAGCCTTAACCTCGACGATAGTGGTCGGTTCTTCAATTACGATGGCCGGGAGGTCCCGTGGTAAACCGAGCCGGGTTGCCACGTACCCGCGGACAAGCGAGATCCGACATGAGCGCTGGTGGTTTTCAGGGTGTTTTTCCCTATCTCGTCTCGCCGCTGGAGGCAGATGGCCGGGTCAATGCCGATGTCCTGAGCCGGCTCGTCAACCATGTCATTGCCGCTGGAGTTCACGGTGTCGCACCCCTCGGCAGTACGGGCGAGTTCGCCTATCTGGATTGGGCACAAAAACAAGCCGTCGTCGAATGTGTTGTGGACACCGTCGGCGGCCGAGTTCCGGTAATCGCCGGCGTAGCCGCGACAACCACGGTCGACGCGGTCCACCAGGCGGAGCGCTTCGCCCACATTGGCGTTGACGGCATCATTGCAACTCTGGAAGCCTACTTTCCCGTCAGTGAGGACGGCATTGTCGCCCACTTTCAGGCCGTCGCCCAGGCCGTCGGTCTACCTGTTGTGATCTACACGAACCCCAATTTTCAACGCGCCGACCTAACGGTGCCGGCCATCGTGCGGCTCTCGCAGGTCGAGAACATCCGCTACATCAAGGATGCCTCCACCAATACCGGCCGGTTGCTCTCGATTTTGCAGGCGACGCAAGAGCGCATTGGTGTGTTCGCGGCCTCGTCGCACATTCCGGCAGCGGTGATGCTGATCGGTGGGCTCGGTTGGATGGCCGGTCCCGCCTGCCTAGTGCCGGAAGCGAGCGTTCGGCTCTATACCCTCGCCAAGGCAGGCCACTGGGCGGAGGCCATGGACCTGCAACGTCGTCTTTGGCCCGTCCATCAGGTCTTCGCGAAGTATCACTTGGCGGCATGCGTCAAAGGCGGGCTGGAGCTGCTCGGCTTTCCGGTGGGCGATCCGCTGCCGCCGCAAGCGCGGCTGTCGGAAGCGGGGCGAGCGGAGGTGGGAGCGGCCCTGCGGTCCGCCGGAATGGAGGTTTAGTCGGCAGTCGTGTCCGCAGGTGCGCTGGACTCGCGGGCGAGGGCGTCCCGGATCAACGAAACGGTTTCGTCCCGGCCGTAAAGAGCGATGAACGAGCCCATGCGCGGACCGTCATCCTGGCCTAGCAGGATCTGATACAGCGCCTGAAACCAGGCCTTAAGGGACGGGAACCGGTCTCCGCGCTTGCCAACCTCGTAAACTTCGGTCTGGATCGTTTCGCCCGTCGCATCTGCCGGCAGGCTTTCCAGCACTGTGGCCAGTTCGATCAGTGCCGAACGCTCCACGCCCGTGGCCAGGCGATATCGCTTGGCCGGCTTGACGAAGTCCCGATAGTAAGTGATGGCAAAGTCCACCAACTGGTTCAGGACTGGAGATGTCTCGGGCGTTGCGTGTGGATTGTAGCGCGTGATGTAGCTCCACAACACGCATCTGTCCTCCGTATGGCACACACTCGCCAAGTTTAGGAGCACGTTGAAGGTCAGTAGTTCGCCGGCCTCCGGCGGATGCCCGTTGTGGATGTGCCATGCCGGGTTGTCCAGCCGTCCGCCAACGTCTTGCTCTGGGATTTTTGTCAGAAACGCGAGATAATCGTCTACGGTGCGGGGGATCACGTCGAAATGGAGCCGCTTGGCAGACTTGGGCCGCTGGTACATGAAGAGCGCCAGCGTTTCCGGCGGCGCGTAATGGAGCCAGTCCTCAACGGCGAGACCGTTGCCCTTGGACTTCGAGATTTTTTCGCCCCGTTCGTCTAAGAACAACTCATAAGCGAAGCCGAGCGGGCCTTTGCCTTTCAAGATCCGGCAAATCCGTTCCGACAGCTTGGCGGAATCAATCAAGTCCTTGCCGTACATTTCGTAGTCGACGCCAAGCGCGACCCAGCGCATAGCCCAATCGACCTTCCACTGCAGCTTACACCGTCCACCGGTGACGGGCGTTTCGACGTGGCTGCCGCTCTCAGCCTCATAAACGATCGTGCCTGCGTCCGGGTCGAGTTGGACGACGGGGGCCTGGAGGACTTGGCCGGTCTTGGTGCAGACGGGCAGGAACGGACTGTACGTGGCTCGCCGCTCCGGTCCAAGCGTCGGCAGGATCACTTTGGTAATGGAGTCGTAGTGGCGAAGGATGGCGAGCGCAGTGTCATCGAACCGGCCGCTCTTGTAGCACTCAGTCGCGCTCAGAAAAGTGTAATCGAACCCGAAAGTATCGAGAAAACCTCGCAGGCGCGCGTTGTTGTGGTGGCCGAAGCTCTCATGGGTGCCGAATGGATCGGGAATGGCAGTCAGCGGCTGGCCGAGGTGGGCCTCCAGCATGTCCGGGTTGGGGACGTTGCCGGGCACCTTGCGAAGCGCATCCATATCATCGGAAAAGGCACACAGTTTCGTCGGCCAACCGCCCGTTAGCGCTTCAAAGGCGTGACGGACGAAAGTTGTGCGGGCCACTTCGCCAAACGTGCCGATATGCGGCAGGCCTGACGGTCCATAGCCCGTCTCGAACAGTATGTAGCCCTTCTCGGGTAAGCCCATGGCAAACCGGTCGCGCAACGCTCGTGCTTCCACGAACGGCCAAGCGTTGCTGGTCTCTGCCGCATCGCGAAGATCAATCTGGCCGGCAGCGTCCGCATGGGATTTCATGCTGAACTCGAATGCTTCCAAGTCATCGGAACCGGTCGGACGGTAGCGGTCTCGCCACCGCCGGTCAAATCCGATGCCCAGTTGTTCTATGCCGCCATGTGAGTTGCCGGCATGTCGAAGAGCCGATCGGCCGTTAGCTGGCGGACGATCGGATCATGGCAGATCATAACAATCGCCGCGCCCCGACGTTTGGCTTCGGTGATCAATTCGCCCACCGTTTCCGCGTTGGCGGCGTCCAGGCTCGCCGTTGGCTCGTCCAGAAGCAGGATCGGGTTCTCTGCAATAAGGCCGCGAGCAATGTTGACGCGCTGCTGCTCGCCGCCCGAGAACGTGGCTGGCGGCACGGACCAAAGACGTTCGGGAATGCGCAACCGTGCGAGCAACGCCGCTGCACGCCTCCGCCCTTCCTGGGGCCAGGCGCCGCTGAACACCAATGGCTCAGCCACCACGTCGATGGTCGCGACGCGCGGGACCACACGCAAGCTCTGGCCGACATAGCCCATCGTGTGGCGGCGCACTTCCAGGATCTCTCGCGGGCGAGCCACGGCCATGTCGACCCAGCGGCCGTAGTGATGGATCAGAATGCGCCCAGATGTGGCTTTGTAGTTGGCATATAGGCAGCGCATTAGCGTCGATTTGCCGCAGCCGGACGGCCCTTGCAACGCCACGCATTCTCCGGCCGAAACGGTCAAATCGATACCTTGGAGAACGGGCAGGCGCACGCCCCCCTGGATATGCAGGACAAAGCACTTGCGCAAATCGTGGGTTTGGATCACGGCCGGCACGGGCTTGGCATCATGAAATCGAGCGCTCATAAGCAGTTGGAGGCATCAGATTTGCAGAACGGAGGACACCATTAATTGTGTGTACGGATCCTGTGGATCGTCCAGCACCTGATCGGTCAGGCCTGTCTCCACGACCTT
The DNA here is from genome assembly GCA_964619055.1 of uncultured Rhodospirillaceae bacterium. Lineage (GTDB taxonomy): Bacteria > Pseudomonadota > Alphaproteobacteria > Rhodospirillales > Defluviicoccaceae > CAYVUM01. The sequence goes on along the minus strand of CAZUDB010000001.1, from coordinate 116,438 downwards.
TCCGCCTTGCATCACGATGATGCGGTTTGCGAGCAGACGAGCGACCGCCAGATCGTGGGTAACAACGACGGCCGACAGGGCGATGTCCTGAACGAGGCGGCGAAGCAGGTCCAACAATCTGGCCTGAACGGAAACATCCAGGCCACCCGTGGGCTCGTCCAGGAAGACGAGCCGAGGCTTTGACACCAATGTGCGAGCAACCTGGAGACGCTGCTGCATGCCACCCGAAAACGTGACCGGCAACTCGTCAATCCGCCGTCGGTCGATCTCGACGCGGTCCAGCCATTCCAAAGCGGCGGCGCGGATCCGGCCATAATGCCGGACGCCGCACGCCAGCATCCGTTCGCCAATGTTGCCGCCGGCGGTAACGGTCATCCGCAAGCCGTCTCGCGCATTCTGGTGAACAAATCCCCATTCGGTGCGCGCCAGCGATCGTCGCTTAGCCTCGTCCAGGTGAAGAACGTCAACGACAGTGCGCGCTCCGAGGGCCCGGTAACCGACGCTGCCGGCATCGGGCCGGAGTCGGCCGGACAGGCAGTTGAGAAGCGTGGTTTTTCCGGAGCCGGACTCACCGACCACGGCGATGACCTCGCTGGGCCAAACATCAAGACTGATGTCGCGACAAGCAACGATTCGTCCGAAGGCTTTGGTCAATTCGCGAACACGCAGCAACGGCATCTCGCGAGCGCGGCCCGCAACAATGTCCGTGTCTGCGGCGAGGATGGCCTCGCTCATTCAGCGGCACTTTGGCGGCTGCGGCGGTGACGTCGACCTGCGCAGTGGTCGGTGTCCGAGCAGGCAAGCATCCGCCCACCACGGTCGTCGGTGATGATCTCGTCCAGGTAGCTGTCGGTGGCGCCGCAAATGTCGCAGCCCCGCTCCCAGGTCTGATTGTCCAGGGGGCGGTCTTCGAAGCTCAAGCTCTCTACGGAGGTGTAGGGTGGCACCGCGTAGATGCGCTTTTCCCGACCGGCGCCAAAGAGCTGCACTGCGGGGCTCATGTGTAGCTTCGAATTGTCGAAGCGGGGAATTGGGGACGGCGACATGATATAGTGGCCGTTGACGAGAACGGGATGATCGTAGCTGGTCCTTAGTGCACCGGACTTGGCCGTCTCTTCATACAACCGAACATACATCGGCCCATACTCCTGGAGCGCATGCATAGTTCGACTTTCTTCTTCGCGTGGCTCCAGCCAGCGCAGAGGATCCGGCTTCGGAACTTGATAGACGATGATCTGGCCGGACCGGAGCGGGTGTTCGGGGATGCGATGCCGAGTTTGGATCAACGTGGCTTCGTCGGTGCGCGTCGTCGTGCGCACCCCGGCCGTCAGACTGAAGAAACTACGTATGCTGATCGCACTGGTAGTGTCGTCCGCGCCCTGGTCGATGACCTTCAAGACGTCCGGCGGTCCGAGCAGGCTTGCCGTGAGCTGAAGACCGCCGGTTCCCCAGCCGTAAGGTACGGGCATCTCCCGGCTCGCGAAGGGAACTTGGTATCCAGGCACCGCTACCGCTTTTAGCACGGCGCGTCGGATCATGCGCTTAGTCTGCTCGTCCAAATAAGCGTAGTTGTAGTGCAGGTCGACAGAGAGGCCGGGTGAAGAACCAATGCGCTTGGTCATGATGGCCGGATTCGTTCGTCTGCATCAGAGCGATCCGCGGCATTGCTGTCGGTCTCGGTGCCGCGGCGCAGACTTCGCAGTAGATCCAACTCAGCTTGGAAGTCGACATAATGCGGTAGCTTCAAGTGCTGTACGAATCCGGATGCTTCGACATTATCGGCGTGGGACAGCACGAATTCCTGATTCTGGGCTGGCGCGGTTGCCTCCTCGCCCAATTCGCGGCTGCGGAGGGCACGGTCGAGCAGCGCTGTCGCAATTGCTTTGCGTTCGTTGTTGCCCACAGTCAGGCCATAGCCTCGTGTAAACGTGGGATTGCCTCGGTTTCCGCAAAACTGATTGATCATCGTGCATTCAGTGACGGCGAGTTCACCGATATCGATGGCGAAGCCCAACTCCGGCGGCGTGAAGGAAACTACCACTGTCCCCTGCCGAAACTCGCCGGCGAAGGGGTGTGTCGCGCCATAGCCGCGCTGAGTCGAGTAGGCGAGGGCGAGCAGAAAGCCCTCATCGCCGCGTGCAAGGCTTTGCAGCCGTGCGTCACGGGTCGCGGGGTAGCGCACCGGATCTCGCGTCACATCGCATACCGGTGCACCGGTTGCAGGCTCGGCCGGCTCCATCAACCCCTCGTCGGCCAGCAGACTCAGCACACGGGGTAGAGGCTCCGCGCCGTTCGGCACCGACGCCTGGTCGGTTTGGCTGCGTTCCTCGGTGTCGCTACCGGGCGGCGGGCTAACGTCGTCCGCACCTATACGCGCAAGCGTGCCATCGAGCAGCCGCAGGCTGTAATCTGTTGTGGGTCCGAGGATCTGACCTCCCGGAATGTCCTTGAATGCGGATGAGATACGCCGGTTGGCGATCATCCGGTTGCCGTCAAGAGCGTTCGTATAACCGAAGCGCGGCAGGGTATTGCGGTAGGCCCGCACTAGGAAGATGGCCTCCACCAAATCGCCTTGAGCCTGCTTGATCGCGAGCGCGGCAAGTTCTCGGTCGAACAACCCGCCCTCCATCATCACCCGGTCGACTGCCCGGCCCAGTTGCTCGCTGATCTGCGCCGGCGATACCTCGGGCACCGACGGGTCGCCGCGACGTTGCTCGGCAAGCTGCCGATGTGCTTCGGTAATGGCACGCTCGCCGCCTTTGGCCGCCACGTACATCCGTCAAATCTCCGGCTTTGCCGTCCGCGGCAGCCCCACCACATGGGTGCTGTCCACACAAAACAAATCGATGCCGCGGGGGAACCGGCTATGGTTCTGGCGAATGCCGGTCCAAAAATCGACAGCGACCCCGCCAACAGACAGCGTTCGAACACCGCTGATGCCTGGACCCGTCAGTCGTACACCAGTGGTATTGTCGAGCTGCTGCGCCTGGACGATGATCGTTGTTGATCGGTCGGGAAAGGCCAGTGTGCCAGCATTAAAGGCCGCCAGATCAATCCCGGGGCCGGGCTTTGTAACCACGGCAAAATGTGCGTCGGGCGGGTGATCCACGACCGGGCAACCGCAACGGAAGGCGAGGTAACGTCCAATTTCGCTGACCGTGCGCGCCGGCGGATCGATCCAAAGTGCGGTGTCGGCGTCTAGGAGTGTCAAGCAAATGGCGGCAGCAGACGGTGACAAGGGCGCCGGAGCCATGGGGAGCACGGGTAGCCGTTGCGCTTCGCCGGGATGAGCGAGGGCGTCAAGCAGGCACCGGAATGTGCGCTGCGAGTCGAGTGTTGGATTTGGCAGACCCGGAACTGGCCTGTGCCCGCTGGAGGGTCGCGATCCGCTGTCGTCGGTCATTGTCGCTAGGGCGTCCCTCATGATTCGCTATCGCCGCGTGCCATGGTGAAAAAGTCAACACGGGATCTGTTTGCACGCTCCTGACGCTGTTCTCGACGACGACTTTGGGCTTCAGCAAGCGGTGTGAGGACGGCCGTGCCAAAGCTGTGGCGCCACTCGGTGTTCTGAAACAGCGCATCGAAGACGGCGACCAACTCGGCATGACGGGGACGGCGACCGCTCACATAGCCGATGCCGCATGAACCATCCTCGATCTGTGCTGCACAGCGTGTGACAGTCATCTCGCCAAGGTTGAACGCGGCGCCGCTGCCATCGGCGCAGCCACGAACCATGACGAGCCCAATTTCGGGCTTTCGTACGAGGTTGTAAGGCGGCCGGTGGTCAAGGGCGTTCCAGGCGGATTCCAGCTGTTCGGTCTCGGCAAGGGCTAGAATAGATAGCCAATTCCGACGTTCGTCGATGGCCGGCGGCAAAAATCCCATCATCGCGATCTACGGAAGACACCATTGTGGACAACGAAAGGCCACAAAGGTTATACGCATTAATAGTCAGAAGCACTGCAGGTACGTGAACAATTGGTTGCAAAAAACGAAATGGCGCTCTCTCGCGGGATTGGAATGGCGCTTTGGCGTCAAATCCAGGAATCCATCCAAAACGACATCACCAATGAGGTGTTTCGCCCTGGCGAACAGCTCCCAACCGAATTCGAACTGGCAGCAACGTTCGGAGTTAATCGGCACACAGTTCGACGCGCGCTCTCCGAGTTGGAGGGGACAGGTCTTTTACGCGTTGAACAAGGTCGAGGCACCTTCGTTCGTGAGCACGTCATCGATTATCCAATGGGTCGACGAACGCGATTCGCGGAGAACCTGGCTCGGCAGAACCGCACGGCGCGGGGAGTCCTGATAAGCGCTGCGACCATGCCGGCCGAGCGAACCATCGCGTCAGCCCTCAACGCCCACGACAACGCCCTCGTTCTAAAGATGGAAACGGCGGGCGAAGCTGAGGGACGGCGTGTCAGTGTGTCCTCGCACTACCTGCCGCTACCGCGTTTCGACGGCATCGCAAACGAATACGAACGACAGGGATCGCTGACTGTTGCTTTCCGGGCCTTTGGAATCGACGACTACTTGCGATCCTCGACCCGGATCCTAGCGCGGATGCCGACGGGTCGCGAAGCCGAGCACTTGCACCAGCCGCGCAATCGACCGGTTTTGGTTAGTGAAGCGGTTAATGTGGATGTCGACGGTGTGCCTATCGAGTTCGTGGCGACGAGCTTTAACTCGGATTGGGTTCAGTTCACTTTGGAGGCGTAAAGTACACGGGGTGAAGTTTCTGGTCCCGTTGTCGTAGCCAACAGCCTTCCGAGCAACGATGTTGTTTTGAGCTCAGCTTCCGCGTCAATACACCGCGACGCGGTCACTGAGACCACTTCTCGGCTCCCTGCAGTCCGCCATGGCATCTGCGACGTCCGCAACCTGTTGTTTTAGAAATGCACGGATCGTGCTTGCCGACCAGATAGTGTCGGGCAGCCTATCTGTGCGCGCAGGGCTGATCGATGCTATTGATGTGGGCGGCTGTGAACCTTTGTCGGCGCTAGACGTGGAGAACGATTATCTCATTCCCGGCATGGTCGAGCTTCATACGGATAATCTGGAAAAGCACATCCGGCCACGGCCGGGGGTGCACTGGCCACCACTCTCTGCTGTAACCGCCCATGACCGCCAGTTGGTGGCCAGCGGCATTACCACGGTTCTGGATGCAATGGCGGCAGGGGACATTCACGAAGGCAGCGCCCGCGTCTTGTACTTTCGCGAAATGATCGACTCGCTGGCCTACGCGGACGCCCACCGAATGCTCAACGCCGATCACCATCTCCACATCCGGTGCGAACTCAGCCACGAACGTGTGTTGGACTTGTTCTCGCTTTATGTGGATGACGAACGCGTGCGTCTCGTCTCGACCATGGATCACACGCCCGGACAGCGACAGTATGCCGACGTCGCTGTCTATCGCACGTATTATCAGGGAAAGTACGGGCTCGATGATGCGACGATCGATCGCATGATTGAGCACCAATGGAACAACCATCTCACTCTGTCGGCATGCCATCGCCAAGTCATCGTGGAGGCCTGTCGGCATCGGGGCCTCGCCATGGCAAGTCACGACGACGCCGAGCCCGGTCATATCGATCAGGCCGTTGCCGAAGGTATGGTGCTAGCCGAGTTTCCGACAACCCGGGCCGCCGCGGCGCGGGCGCGCGAACGGAACTTGACCGTTCTAATGGGGGCGCCGAACCTCGTCCTAGGCGGATCGCACTCCGGCAACGTCTCGGCCGCCGAGCTAGCCGCCGCCGGATTGCTCGACGTCCTGTCGTCCGATTACGTTCCCAACAGCCTGCTGCTCGGCGCGTTCTTGCTTCATTGCCAAGCGCCTGGCTTGCCGTTGCCCGATGCGATCCGCATGGTCAGTGCAACGCCAGCGGCGCAAGTCGGCTTCGTCGATCGTGGTGAGATCGCCGTTGGCAGGCGCGCCGATCTGGTCCGCGTTCGCGAGGTATCTGCAGGCACTCCGATCATTCTTGGCGTGTGGCGTGAGGGCCGGCGCATCGGTTGACTGCCAGCAGCCGGCGCCGGGCCGCCCACCCGCGCGCCGCTCTCGTTGGGCCGCGAACCTATGAGATTGAGAGAGGTGCCATGGACATCGAGACCGTGCTGGACGTGTTGTCGACGCAGGGTCACTCCCGCTACGAGGGAGAGGACGTCTCGCAGCTGGAGCACGCGCTGCAGGCAGCCGTTCTGGCGGAGGCGGAGGCCGCGTCACCTGCGTTGGTTGTCGCTGCGCTCCTGCACGACATCGGCCACTTACTAAGCCCGGCCTCCGGCGCGATGAGCGGTGATCTGGACCGTGACCAATATCATGAGCAGCGCGGCGCCGCCGCATTAGCGTCCCTGTTCGACGATTCCGTCTGTCGGCCCATTGCCCTTCACGTCATCGCCAAGCGCTACCTGTGCGTCGCCGAAACCGGTTACGAGTCGTCATTGTCACGGGCCTCCCAGCACTCACTGGCGCTGCAAGGAGGCGCACTGACCGACGCCGAGGCGGTGCAGTTCCTGGCCGATCCGTACGCAAATGCGGCTATTCGCCTCCGCCGCTGGGATGACCAAGCCAAGGTGCTCGGGCTCGCCACGCCGGAACTCGATCATTTCCGGCCGCTCCTCGTGGCAATGGGTCCGGGCGCAGGCGCTTCCGGCTAGAACACGCCAGCCTCTAATCCCGCCGCCATCAGTGTTCCGAGATCGCGGCATTGATCCACAAAGGCTTCCTGCCATTCGCCACGACAGATCAGCGGATCTTGCACGGCCCGCCAGCGAAGCCCGGTTGCGACCATCGCCACAGCGCGCCGGGTTCCTGTTCCGTCATGCCCTGCGCGCACGTAGAGGGCGTAGGGCAAGCCTTGGGTATGCTCCAGGCACGGGTAGTAGCAGCGATCGAAGAAGTCCTTGAGTGCGCCGCTCATGGTGCCCAGGTTCTCGGTCGTGCCAAGGATCAAGCCGCGGGCGGCTAGGACGTCGGCGGGTGACGTTTTCAGCGGGGCGCGAACGGTGACGTCTACGGCGTCGATTTGAGGATCGCGCGTCCCGCTTACGATGGCGCTGAGCAAGCGTCGTGTGTTGGGTGACGGTGCGTGGGCGACGATCAGCAACAGTGGGTTGGCCATGAGTCCTCTTGCGTCGTTCCTACTGAAGTTAAAGTCGGGGCCCTGGCACGCATCGTTATCGAACGACCGCCGTAATCGGTCTGGGGACCGTCATAGCGGCTCGGTTTCACCCGGCGAAGCCAAGTGTCGCGGAACTTTACACCTGCTCGGTGGCCGTTTCCGAGCCTTAACTCTCTGAAAAGCAAGCCGTATGCTCAGGGTGAGGGCGGTTCTCCTAAGCCCTGCACAGCTCTGTTTGTAAAGAATTTTTACATATGTGCCCGCCCGCTTCTTAAACTGATCCGATCAATCCATTGAAATACAAGCGCCGATTGGCGTGGCATGAGCTTTGCACGAAGAGGGTAGCGAGGGAGTTCGGGCATCAATTGCGGACTCGTGGGACGCACGCCAGACCGACTTCCGTGTGAGCGTAACAGGCCATGATCCGGTGCGACGGGCTCGTTGGGGCTCAGCCGGGCGATGAAAATAACTGGTTCGCTTGTTGTAACGCGATGCGCACGAGCGGTTGAACCGACGGAACGGACTTTGAGGGGTTAGACACGATGAAAACTCTTTGGATGGCGGTTGGCGCGGCAGTGTTGGGGATGTCCGCAACGGCCAGCGCGAATTCGCTGCTGATCGACAATTTCGATTATACGGTTACACCGAGCTTTCCCGGTGCGCCCGGCACGGATTTGGTGACGTTTAATTTGCCGCCCCGGGGCGGCGTGATTCCGAACAAGGACATCGCGTACTTCGACATTGCTTCCGTCGCCCCTCCGGGCGAAGCGCCGATCGGCGGCTTCCGCGGCATGAACATCTTGGCGGGTAGTGGACAGACCAATATCGCGGTCACCGGGCGGGATTTCGGCGGCAATGAAATGATGTTCCCGGGTACGGTAGCCTTCTCCGCGGGCGCAACACCGCCCCTCCCGGTCAGCCCTCCGTTCTTTGAAGCGTTGTTGATCTATGATGCCGGCGGGGCCGGCCTTGACGCCGATCTCAGTGCCTTCTCTGGAGGCGTTATCCAGTTCGTGACCGAAGCGGTCGACATGGTTGGCGCCGGGATCACGTTGACCCTGACGCTGACCGACGGAACGGGATCCTCGTCTGAATTCACGCAGGTTGGCGGTTTCGCTCCCGAAACCTTGTTCAAGTTCCCTATCGCCGACTTCGTGCCGACCAACGGGCCGGTCGACTTAAGTGACATCGAGAGCATTGCGCTCAACTTCTTCTCCGAGGTGCCGGCAGCCGACTTTCAGTTCGATATCGGCACGATCGAAGCAGCGATTCCTGCTCCGGTCTCGCTGGCGGGTTTGGCCTTCGGCCTGATTGTCGCTGGGGTTGTTGCGCGGCGCCGGGGCTGATTGCACCAAGGGCGCGGCAGCTCGGTCAGAACGCCGCGGTCAAGCAAAAAACTCGCTGACCTCACGTTTCTAGGTTCTGTACGCGGCGGTTCTTTCTAGAGCCGCCGCGTTCGCGTTTATGGGATTGGATCCCGCCAGCGAACGGGTGCTAGGCCGGTCCCGGTATCGCCATTCAGCTGCACGGACCGCGATCGTATTTCAAGAGGGCACCATGGCGATGTCAGCATTCTTTACAATCTCACCGGCCGTTACTCCGCCGCTATAATTCTCTGAAAAATAATGAAAAATTGCCAGTGTCCGACAAGCCACGGCGCCACCAGGCCCGAAAGTCTGTCGGATTTCTTTACAAGTCATTCACCCCATTCGATACGACGGCTCCTTAACGCCATGACGACCAAACCCTTTTTCCGTTGGCATAGTTATTGCTGTTTAGATAGCAGCAGGGGATCGGTCGTAACCTTCGGACGCCGTCCTCAAGCGGCGGGTCGGGTTAGTGCCGGTCGAGACTTGGTGAGCGTGACGCGGGCAATATCGAACAAGGCAATGGGTGCCAGAATGGAATGGGGTAGCATGATGAAGCGGATTTTAGCGGGAGTGGGATTGAGCGCTGCGCTGCTGGTAACGGGCAACGCGCACGCGATCATCATCGATACGTTTGATTTCATTGCCGGTCCAACGGACGACACGGTGTTTGGCGCGCCGATGCCGCCTCAGTCAGTCAACTTCAGCGTTCCTGTCGGTCCAATTGAAGAAGCACTGTTCGGACCCATCGGCGGCCACCGCACCCTCAACGTCGTTGAAGGCTCCGCTCTGACGAACGTCAGTGTCAGCGGTGGTGTATTCGGTTTTACGGCCGGTACCAACCCCAGTGCGAACGGCGGCTTCATCGGTCAGGTTGTGTGGGAGGGTGACGGCAGTGGCCTAGGCGGTGTTGATCTTACTGCGGCCAACCCGTTTTTGGTGTTCACCGTGGACGTCGGGCTTGTGGATGACTCCGAAGGTCCAATCTCGCTGACCGTGATCTTGGAAGATGTCTCGGGCGCGACATCGTCGGTTTTCACGCCCATGATCACCACGGGACAGAAGATCGAGTCCGATTTGTCGGATTTCGTAGGCGTTACTGTTGAAGAAATTGACCGCATCACGCTGCAGCTCGAAGGCTCACGATTTGCCGATGCCACGGTGATCGAGATCGTTTCAGCGGGCGGGCCGGACCCTGGTGACCTTCCGGTGCCGGCCGCCGTCCTGACGCTCGGCCTTGGCTTGGTCGCCCTCGGTTACTTCGCGCGCCGCCACTAGGATCAACCAACAACGAATATCAATGGGCACAACGCCCTAAATAGAAATGCGGGACACGGCACGGCGGCTCTGATCACAGGGCCGCCGTTTCGTTTGCACCCAATTCTATGCAGCGCTGGCGTCGCATCTGGTAATGCCGTGTTCAAGTCCCACCTCTCGGCAATGCAGCAATTTTCGGAAGGTTGGGGTGATGGCGGATCTTGAAGGGCGTGTTGCGCTGGTTACAGGTGGAAGCCGCGGCATCGGGGCTGCGTGCGTTCGCGCGCTCGCGGATGAAGGCGCCAATGTTGTGCTCACTTATGCGTCGCGACAGGAGGAAGCTGATGCGGTCGTGACCGCCATTGCGAGGGGTAATGGCAATGGTTTGGCCATTCGTGCCGATGCGGCGGACTCGACACAGGTCGAAGCGGCGGTGCAGCTAACGGTCGACCAATTTGGGCGGCTTGATATTCTGGTCAACAATGCTGGTGTCTTTACGATGATGCCACTGACAGAGGCCACCGACGAAGAGTTTGAGCGCTTGGTGGCCATCAACATCCGCGCCGTGTTTGTCGCCAGCCGGGCGGCGGCACGGGTCATGGCGGAAGGAGGGCGTATCATCACCGTCGGTAGTGTCAACGGCGATCGCATGCCGTTTCCTGGCGGCGCCTTCTACGCGATGAGCAAGGCCGCCGTGTCCGCCCTGACAATGGGGTGGGCGCGCGATTTGGGACCTCGCGGCATCACCGTTAACTGCGTCCAACCAGGACCGATCGACACCGACATGAACCCGGCGGCGAGCGAATTCGGACAGGTCATGGCGCCCATGACCGCGATCGGGCGTTATGGTCGGCCGGAGGAGGTGGCGGCGCTTGTGGCCTTCTTGGCGTCACCCGCGGCGTCTAACATCACTGGCACAAGCCTGAACGTAGATGGCGGCTTTAACGCCTGATCGCGATAATCATTCCGGTGGTGGCAATCGCCCGATCACGGACACCTTGCCACCCACCCCCACCTGAAACACGACGGTCTCGCCCGAGCGAGGGAAAACGCCCGTAAGCGCTGAAATCACCACCTGGTGGGTCACCAGCACTATGGAGCCTTGGGGACGCCCGTTTTCTGCAAGCCAGGAGCGTAGCGCCGCCATCTGCGGAGCTTTACGCTCCGGGCGCTGAAAAAAGGAATTTACTGAGGGAAGCTCGTTGACCTCGCCCAACGCCATCAGCGAGGCAGTGTCGAGGCACCGACACCACTGGCTCGAATAGACCCCATCCACAGATACGCCACGTTCGCGAAACATCCCTCCAAGGGCGCGCGCTTGAGCCCGCCCTACCTCGTTGAGATTTCGCTGAGTCTCGCAAGCGCCGAGTCTAAACCCGGCCGGATCACCGGTGCCAGGGGCCCGAGCGTGGCGCAACATCGCAATCACGCCGCCGGACTGAAGGGCCTTCCATGTGTCCTCGTCCGCATCGTTTGCTTGGCCCGGGTGCGCTATCGCAACGGCGAGGAGCATGGCCGCGCCGCCGGCGAGGCTCCACCAGCGAAGCGTGGCCAGCGTCACAAGACGGGATGGAAAGCGGAATGCCTTCATCGCGGCGGATCGGAATCCCGTTCCTCACCCATGCTCATTATGCCAACGGCCATAGCAATGCTGCCAAAAGTAATGAACAGGCCGAAGAACAGCATGCCGAGTGCGAGATATTTGTCCGGCGATGTGGCAATCATCGTTCCGAGACCGGCCACATCGAACCTCACGATGAGCCAGCCCAGAACCAAGCCGCCGAGGCAGCCAGCGCCGCAATGCTTTAACAAAAATCCGATGGCATGGCGTTCGAAGTGGCGCATGGCCAATTTCCATGTGTTTCCCCCGGAAGTCCGCGACAATCCGCCACTCTCCCAACGGTCACGTGTGACCTTGCCGTGACGACGTCAACCGTCGACGATCAACGCGTCGGCGCCTCGTCGACAATGACGTCCGCGCCAAGGTCCGAGAGCATGCTGCAAACGGCGGTCGTCGCTGCGTCCAGGGCATCGCGGTCGGTGCATCGGACGACCAAGCATACGCCCAAACGACTGTCACGCACGAATGGGTAGCTGCCGATTTCGGCATCTACGTGATCGGCTTGGACCCTTGCGAGCTCCGAGGCGATCGCGCCTTCGGTAAGGAATGCCGAGAGTGTTCGTGCAAGCATTGGCGTGCCGCCCTGCAGCTGGTGCCGATAGCCATCCACCATGGCCTGCAGGATTCTGGGCACACCCGGCAGCACGATCACGTTCTCAATCCGAAAGCCTGGCGCGCGGCTGACCGGGTTGTCGATGAGCTCAGCGCCCTCCGGCACGTCGGCCATCTTCAGCCGAGCCGCGTTCAACTGATCAGGCGAATACTGCTCCTTGAGCCGCCGCGCGGCTTCAGCGTCTCGAACCAGCGGCCGCCCGAATGCAGCTGCGACCGCCGCGGACGTGATGTCGTCGTGGGTCGGGCCGATCCCGCCCGTCGTCACCACGTAGTTGAAGCCGCTTCGGCAGGTGCGGATCGCATCAATGATGACAGCGGCGTCATCGGGCAAGACGCGGGCTTCAGTGACTTGAATGCCGCATGCATTCAACGTCTCGGCGAGGTAGCTCAGGTTCACATCCTGGGTGCGCCCCGACAGGATCTCGTTACCGATGATCAGGACACACGCCGTCACACGGGGTCTCGAACCGGCTTCGGCGGTTGAGAGTGTAGCCTCGACCCGGTCCGTCACGACAGAAAGTCCCGCAGCATGGCGACCAATGGCACATCCGCAGGGGGCATCTCCAAGGACATCAGCGCCCGTGGCATGATCCAGCGCAATGCTTGGGCTTCCCGCGGTTGCGGTATGCCGCGCCAGACCCGGCACAGATACAGCGGCATCAACAAATGGAAGCTCTCGTAGCGATGGCTGGCGAACGTGAACGGGGCCAGGCAGCTTTCCGTGATGTCGATGCCCAGCTCCTCCGCCAGTTCACGCACCAGGGCAGCCTCTGGCGTCTCCTCTGCGTCGACCTTGCCACCAGGGAACTCCCAAAGCCCGGCCATGGCCTTCTGGGCGGGGCGCTGGGCCATCAGCACCCGCCCGTCCGGGTCGATAAGGGCCGCGGCGGCCACAAGCACGATCGGTAGGGGCGCTCGATCCGGCGCCGGGACAATGCTCAGACAGCCCGAGTCAGGACCGGTAGTCGGCATTGATCGTCACATAGTCATGGGTTAGGTCGCACGTCCAAACGATGGCGACACCGTTACCGACGCCCACGTCCACCTCGATCTCGATATCGCGGCCGCGCATATGGGCCGCAACCGGGCCCTCGTCATAGCCGGGTCGCCGGGCGCCGCCTTCCGTTAGGGTGATACCGCCAATGCGAATGCTGAGTCGGTCACGGTCGGCCTGTTCGCCAGCCTTACCCACGGCCATGACGATCCGTCCCCAATTGGCGTCCGAGCCGGCGATGGCTGTTTTAACCAGGGGTGAGTTGGCGATGGAAAAGGCGATCCGCTTGGCAGCGTGGTCTGTTTCTGCGCCACAGACGTGGATCGTTACGAACCGGCTCGCTCCCTCGCCATCGCGAACGACCTGATGGGCGAGGTCAAGGCACACTTCGCCGAGCTTGGCCCGGAAATCTGCCAACCGCGGATCGTCCAAAGAGGTGACTGGCTGGTTGCCAGCACGTCCGGTGGCAAACAACATCAGGGTGTCGCTCGTGGAGGTGTCGCTGTCAACGGTGATGCTATTGAACGAAGTGTCGCAAGCCTCCTGGATCAGCCCTTGCAATACAGGCGCTGCGATCGCCGCGTCCGTGAACACGAAAGCCAGCATCGTCGCCATGTTCGGCTGGATCATACCCGAACCCTTCGCGATTCCGGCGATCGTAACAGCTGTTTTGTCCAAGAAAGCGCGTTCACAGGCCCCCTTTGGAAAGGTGTCGGTAGTCATGATGGCCGATGCGGCCGCTTCCCACGTATCCGGCGCTAGAGATGCCTGGAGCGACGCTAATGCCCCGGTAATGCGCTCATCGGGCAACGGTTCTCCAATTACGCCCGTGGAGGCCACGTAAACGTCCTCCGGCAAACACCCGACGGCCGTCGCCGTGGCCGTCACGCATCGATTAACTGAATCCAAGCCGCCAATGCCGGTAAACGCATTGGCGTTGCCCGCATTCACGACCACCGCCCGGGCCATTCCTCTCGGTAAGCACTGGCGGCACCACACCACCGGTGCGGAGGCGGTTGCCGACTGCGTCAGCACGCCGGCCGCGGTCGTACCATCTACCAAGTCGACAAGCAGCACGTCCGCGCGGTCGGTCGTTCGGATCCCGCAGGCGTGGGTTGCGAGTTGAACGCCGCGAACCGTTGGCATTTCGGGAAATCGCGATGGAGCAAGAGGGGAGCGGGATAGCATGGCACTCGTTGACTTACACGGGCGGAAGACGAACCTAGGGGCCAGGTAAGAGGCGAACGGATGTGACGCTCCGCAGCCTCGAAGCGTGCATCGGCTCGCGGACTTAGGGGATTAGAAACTCCACGTCTGCGTTGTCGCGCAGGCGTGAGACATACTGTTTGCGAAGGTCATCGGCCATGACCTGCCGCAAATGTGCTTTGAGCCGATCGTCAAGCGGCGGCATCTCGAGAACGCGCACGTCCTGCAGTTGGATGACATGCCATCCAAACTCCGTTTCGATGGGCGACTTCGAGTAAGCCCCGATCTCCAGCGCCGACGCCCCGGCTCTCAATGCCGGGAGCATTTCCGAGCGCGCTACGTACCCGATTTCGCCGCCGGTTTCGGCGGTTGTATCCGTGGAGTGTTCCTTGGCGATGGCCGCGAAATCCCCACCGTTATCTAGTTGAGCGATAACCTCTTTGGCGGCCGCTTCGTCAGCCACCAGGATATGGCGGATTTTCACCTGATCCCGGGCCGCTTCGTCCTCAGCCAGCACGTTGTATTGATTGAGAATGGCGTCCTCTGTGACCTGATCGTTTAAGTACGAACGGAGCAGCTCCTGCTCAAGAACGATATCCGTCATATAGCGAATGCGGTCTTGGATCGGCTCACGCTCGTCGACTCCCTGCGTTCGGGCCTCCGCAGCCACCAGGCGGGTATCGATGACCATTTGTGTGAGCACACGCAGCACCACGTCTTCGGGCATGTCTCGAACGGGCTCCGGAAGGCGGCTGCGGGCCCTCAGCGCATCCGAGCGTCGGATCTCCTCCCCATTGACAATCGCCATCACGGGATCGGACTCATCGTCCGGCGCGTTTGCTCCATCAGAAGAAGTCTGTTGCTCGGTCGTTGCTGCGGCATCTTTCGCCGCATCGCTTTCCGGTTTTGCCTCATCAGAGGCCTGCGCGGCCCCACTCGCCATCGTGAAGCCCAGTGCCAACACCAGCGCTGTCGCCGCGACCCACCCGTATCCCGCTGTCATCGATGCCTCCGTGCGTCGCTAGCGAGTCGTTCCACGCGGCAACAGAGCACGTGTTTGTTGAAACCCCTCTTAGCCGCGTGGCGGCAGGATAATGCACAAACTTTGGCGCGGAACAAGCGCTGTGGCGAGCCAACCAAGGCGTTTCGACGGGTCTGGGGCGCTTTGCTGGGAGATCATCGAACGACCCGGAGTGTGCCAAAGCAGCCGTGCTTATTGGTCCATTTGCCTTGACCGCCGGAGCTCGAGAGACGGCCGCTGAACGTCGCATGGGGATCCTTGGTTCGAAACATAAACGAACCGTTCGTCTCAATTCGGCCGGTGACCGGATACTCCACGTTCAGTCTGACCGTGCCGGAGACGGTGCCGTTTTGTGACGAAACCGGGAACCGAATAAATGGGCGATCCCTGATCGGGCAACCAGGCTCCACGAGCAGGATGACGCGCCAGCGGCCGTCGAAAGGGTGCTGCTTGGGCTCTTTTCTTGCCCTTGGCTCGGGTGAGCGCTGTATCGCCGCCACTTCGGGCCCCCGAGAGCGCTCCGATCGTGCCGGTGGCTCGCTTGCGCGAGGTTTCGCTGTCCTCGCAGGAGAGTCTGCCGGTAGCTCCCGCTCCGCGCGTTCGGGCGGTGGTGCGGGTGGTGCCGGAGTTGATGATCCGAGGAGAGGTGAAAAGATGAACGCCTCACGGCCGTCGGCTAAGGCGACCTTGGTCCAATTCTCACCTCGCACGCGGCCCGTGGCGCGCAGCGGCGTGCCCGTCTTGAGCGTGGTCAGACGCCGCGCATCCGTGGACGGGCCGCTGCGGACGTTGGCATTGCGCTGTACGTAGAGCGTGGCATCCAGCGGGTCGACGCGGACGGTGGGCTCCGGGGGCCGTTCTGGTGTCATTGACGGTGCTCTGTCCGCTTCCGGTGGGGTTAGCCGTGCGACTCGGTCGGATGGCTCGATAGCCGGCTCTGCCGTCGCTGGTTCTGGCTCCCGTTCCGGTACCGCCACCTCTGCCAATGTCTCCGGCCCGTCTGCATTATCGCCGGTTGCGGCTACCGGAGGAGGCGGCAGCGGGGTCAGGCCGCGGTCCGCACCGGCGACGACAGCGGGTGTCAGCGCAGCCAGACGATTGTGCGCCAGTAGCGCAAATGCGCCGTCAGGATAGCGCTTCAAGTAGGCTTCGAAATCGGCGCGGTTGTCACTGTCCTCAATGGATTGCCAGAACGTGACTTCCACAAGTGAGTCGGCCACCGCCGATCGAACGGCAGACGTGTCCGCCGTGACCGGTGTCCGTGCCGTGGGAGATGCCGCCGTGGCCACGGCGGCCGGCGTCTCCGCCGCTTTGAAGTAGAAGTCACCGCCAGTGAGCGACGACGATTCCCATGGTACCTGACGTTCACCGGTGGCTGCGATGACCTGGTTTCGCACTCGGCGGAACATCCGCTCGACGGTCAGATTTGGTGTCTGCATGGCCTCGGTCAAAGCAGCCGTGTAGGGACTGTTATCGCCATCCCCGTCCAGAGCCACTTGACCCGGCGCGGTCGCATAGGCGATCAGCGAACCGGCCGGCGCATCCATGCGCGCAAGCCCCCGTGCGGCGGACCGAAAACCGGTGGAATAGGGGTTGTCTCGGCAGGCATCCAGAACAACGAACGACAGCTGGGAGCCGGAGAAGTCCAGGGTAGACAACACGGAGGCCACCTGAACGCCTTCCAAGTCCACATCGGCTTCATTCAGGATATCGGCCCCGACCGGGATCATATAGTTGGCGCCGTTCACCTGTACCGAATGCCCCGCATAGTAAAACAGGGCGACGGTATCCGGCCCTGATGCGCGCACGCGGCGGCCAAAGTCCTGGATCGCACGTTTCATCTCCTTCTGGCTCAGATCCCGGTGCTCCAGCACGTCGAATTGCAGGGAGCGCAGGGTGTCGGCCATTAGGCGGGCATCGTTCCGAGGGTTCTGCAAGGCGGGCGCTTTAACGTAGGTACCGTTGCCGATGACGAGGGCGACCCGTGCTGCTGCCAGTGCCGAATCGCCTAACGTGACTACAAGCGCCGCCGCGACCAGTACGGTTGAGGCCAGCGGCCTCCTCCACGCTCCTCGAAGTTTGGTCAGTATGGAAGCCATGGAAACAGTGTGCCGCGAACGACGGTCATTCGCAATCGCCGCCGACCGTCGCGTGGTCATCGGCTTTGTATCAGTGCCGTCATTCGACCGTCACCGTGGTCTGGCAAACTGCGTGGACAAGGGGGTGCGCATGCCATCCGTTGCAGATGCGCAAATTACAAGAAGGGGAAAGGATGATCTCGTGGATCGAGGAACTATTCGAGGACGTGGACGGCGCTACGTTGGACCTGAGCCGAACCACCAACCTACGCGTCTTCGCGCCGAAGGCCGTGCCGGTAGCCCCGGCGGTTGCTCTGTTCCCGCTGCCGGCGAGGCTGCTGCTCAGGCGCCGAACGTAACCAGTTCAGAAATCTCGGCGGGACGGCTGACCGATTTCGGCCGCCCCGGTCGCAGCCGACATTGGTTCAGATCGTGGGCGCCGTTCAAATACAGTTTCGACTCCTTAACTGTGGATTGCCGAAAATTAGATCATTGAAATCAGGGGAGTGCGGGTATGGTTCGAACAGTTCTAAAGTGTTTCACGTGAAACACTTTAGAACGATTCTAAAAAATTCACGCAATGATTGTGTTTTTCGGCCCCGATATGCTTAGTTCCGATACAGTTCTTCCAGAACGTTGCTGTACGTCTGCTTGATGATGTGGCGGCGGATTTTCAGGGTCGGCGTGAGCTGGCCGTTGTCGATACTGAACGGTTTGTCGGCGATCGCAAACCGCCTGATCTTCTCGATGTTGGACAGTCGAGCGTTGACCCGCGTGATCGCCTCACCGATGGCCTTGTGCAACGCCGGGTCCTGCGAGCAACGCTCCAGGGTGCCGTTACCGCCATTACCGGTGGCCCAGGCCGATAGCCATTCGCCGTCGGGAACGACAATGGCCACAAGGTGTGGGCGTTTGTCGCCGTAGACCATGACGTGGCCGATCTCCGGCTCTTGCACCAGCAGGCCTTCCAAGCGCGCCGGCGAGACGTTGTCGCCTCCGGAAACCACGATGATATCCTTCTTGCGGTCAGTGATCATGAGGTGCCCATCCTCGTCAAGGGCACCGATGTCGCCGGTGTGAAGCCAGCCGTCGCGGATGACCTCGACCGTCGCCTCGGGGTTGTTCCAATAGCCGAGCATCAGCAGCTCGCCCCGGATCAGGATCTCACCATCGTCCGCGATCCGAATCTCGGTGTTGAGCAGCGGTGGACCTACGGTGTGCATTTTTTGCGCGCCCGGGCGGTTGACATTGGAGCAGGGGCCGGATTCCGTAAGCCCGTATCCCTGGAGGATTTGCAGGCCCAGGGCCTCGAAGAACCACCCCGTATCGGGATTTAGCGGCGCGCCGCCCGACACCATTGCTTCCAAGCGGCCGCCGAACCCGGCCCGGACCTTATCGCGCACCAGCCGATCCACAAGCTTGTCCTGCAGTTTTTCCAGCAGACCAAGGGCCTTGCCTTGACGGCGCTTGCGACCCAACGCCACCGTCCTCATGAACAGCCATTTCTTAAATCCGCCGGCCTTTTCCACGCCACGAACAATGCGGGTCTGAAAGGTCTCGTACAGCCGAGGGACCGCGGTCATGATCGTGGGGCGCACCTCCTTCATGTCCGAGGCTAAATGCTCGACACCGGAGCTATAGTAGATTTGGCTGCCACACCAGATCGGAAAGAACTGGCCCTCCGTGTGCTCATAGGAGTGCGACAGCGGCAGAAACGAGAGATATATCGCGTCGGCGATGTCGAGGTCTTTCAGAGCGTCCTCGGCCCCGGC
The DNA here is from genome assembly GCA_964619055.1 of uncultured Rhodospirillaceae bacterium. Lineage (GTDB taxonomy): Bacteria > Pseudomonadota > Alphaproteobacteria > Rhodospirillales > Defluviicoccaceae > CAYVUM01. Next base: position 97,383 of record CAZUDB010000001.1, on the reverse strand, counting down.
GCAGTTGTGGAGAAGGGCGCCGTGGGAGAGCATCACCCCCTTTGGCGCGCCGCCCGTGCCAGAGGTGTAGATGATGCACGCCATGTCAGTCCGCTTGACTTGCTGGGCCCGCTCTACGACGTCGGATAGAATTACCTCACTGCCTTCCAGGTCCTCCCAGCCCGCGCTGGCAAGGTGGGTGGCACCGTCCGACACAGTGCGGTGGCTGTCATCCATTGTGACAACGAAGCGTGCGCTCTTGGTCGCTTCCAGAGCTGGCAGCAAGGGACGCAGTAGCCGCGCATTGGACACGATTGCCCCGGCGGCCCCGGAATCGCCGAGAATGTGGCGGTGATCATTCGTCGTGTTGGTTGTATAAGCAGGAACCGTGACGCCCCCGGCGGCCATAATGGCGCAGTCTGCAATGAGCCATTCGGGGCGGTTCTCTGATACAAGAAGGACCCGGTCGCCGGGCTGCAGACCGATCCGACGAAGACCCTCGCCGATCGCGGCGACCTGGCGCGCTACGTCTGTCCACACCACCGGCTGCCAGGAGCCGTGCCTCTTGGCCCACAAAAAGGGACGGTCACCAAACCGCGCCGCCTGATCAAAGAGCATGGTCAACACATTTGGCCACTGCGGTTCCGTCATTGGGGCATCACTCCAGTTTGAATCCTCGTTGACTCGCCGTCCGGCTGCGCGGGGTCGTTCCGCTGACATGCCTTGTTGGCTCGCAACCTCAGGCCCAATATATGGCGCGAGTGATACTGGAGAAACCAATGCCAGCCGCATTTGATGCCCCTCGCGATCCGTCGTCGACATCACAGGTCATTCCGCGATGGAACCTCGCAGATTTATATGCCGGCCCGGACGACCCGGCGCTCACGGCTGATCTTGAGACGACGGGGGGCTTGGCGGCTGCATTTCGCGCTGACTATGCGGAGCGCTTGGCGAGTCTGAGCGGTGCGGAGTTGGGCCAAGCCCTCGCATGCTATGAGGACATTAGCGAACGGCTCAATAAGGTGCTTAGCTACGCCCAACTCGTTTTTGCCGGTGACATGGGCGACCCGGCCAACGCGCGATTCCTGCAATCCATTCAAGAACGATTCAACGCGATCACCACGGACACGCTGTTCTTCTGTCTGGAACTCAATCGCATCGACGATGCGACGCTGGCGTACCAACTCGAAGATCCGGCGACGGGCCGTTACTCGCCTTGGTTGCGCGACTCCCGCGTCTTCCGGCCCCACCAGTTGTCCGACGAGGTGGAGACTGTTATTCACGAGAAATCCGTGGTGGGACGCAATGCTTGGGTCCGCCTGTTCGAGCAGACCATTGCACGCATGCGGTTCACCGTCGATGGCGCCACTTCGACCTTGTCCGATGCGCTTAACCGGCTGTCGCACCCTGATGGAGAGGTGCGCCGTATGGCGGCCCACGCCATCGGCAACGGCTTTGGTGATGAGATTGAATTGTTCGCACTCATCACCAACACGTTGGCCAAGGAGAAGGAGGTAGAGGATCGGCTCCGCCACTACCCCACGCCCACCAGTTTCCGAAATCTGTCCAATCGGGTCGAAGATGATGTCGTGGATGCGCTAGTCGAGGCCGTCCAGGCGAGCCATGAGCAGCTATCGCATCGCTATTACGCTAAGAAGGCGTGCTGGTTCGGTCGCGATGTCCTAGACTACTGGGATCGCAATGCGCCACTTCCAGGCGGATCGGAACGCCACTTCTCGTGGGCCGAGGCCAAGGAAAGCGTGCTGACGGCGTTCGGTCGCTTCGATCCCCGGCTGGCCGAAATCGCAGAGCGGTTCTTCCAAGAAAACTGGATCGATGCCACGCCGGGTCCTGGCAAGGACCCGGGCGCTTTCGCTCACCCAACGGTGCCATCGGCTCATCCGTTTATCCTGTTGAATTTCTACGGCCGGCCCCGCGATGTCATGACGCTCGCCCACGAGTTGGGCCATGGCGTTCATCAAATCCTCGCCGGACGGCAGGGGCTGCTCATGTCCGATACGCCTTTGACCTTGGCCGAAACAGCGTCCGTTTTTGGCGAGATGCTGGTGTTTCGCGATCTCATCGACGGTGAGAGCGATCCGGACCGGCGTCGGCGCATGCTCGCCGGAAAGGTCGAGGACATGTTGAACACGGTGGTCCGCCAAATCGCCTTTTTCAACTTTGAAAAGGCAGTACACCGCGAGCGTGTCGAAGGTGAGCTTTCAAGTGAGCGTCTGGGCGAAATATGGTTGCGGGTCCAAAGCGAAAGCTTAGGCCCTGCGTTCCGCTTTACGGATGAGTATCGGCACTATTGGGCGTATGTGCCGCATTTTGTTCATTCTCCCTTTTACGTATATGCGTACGCCTTTGGCGACTGTCTGGTGAATTCACTTTACCAAGTGTATCAGGAAGGTATGCCGGGGTTTTGTGATGAGTACATCGAACTGTTGACTGCCGGTGGGACACTCCGACATCGCGAGCTTCTGGCCCCCTTCGGATTGAACGCCAGCGACCCCGCCTTTTGGCAGCGAGGTTTGAACGTGATCGGCGCACTGATCGATGAGTTGGAAGGGATCGGCTGATCGTGGCGAATCGTTCGGCCGACGGATTTGATCAGGGGGCCTCTGATCGGCGCACCCCGAAACCCCGTACTGACGGCGGTGAAACTGGGAGACAGACCATGACCGATACCGCCGTCAGTGCACCAACATCGTCTCTGTCCGACGAGAATTCCTTCGGCGGACGTATGATGCGTTATGCGCGTGTCGGAACGTCTGTTGGAACCGTTGCAGCACGGTTCGCCGGCAACCGCTTTCTTGGCCTGCCGCTCGACCAGTTGGATCACGCGACCGACTTGAAGCAGGCCTTAGGTAGTCTTAAAGGTCCGCTGATGAAGGTTGCTCAAATCCTCGCAACCATCCCCGACGTCATGCCGGAGGAGTATGCCGAACAGCTGCGTCAGTTGCAGCACAATGCGCCATCCATGGGCTGGGCTTTTGTCAAGCGCCGTATGACATCCGAACTGGGCCCGGGCTGGCTGGCCAAGTTCGGTTCATTTGAGCACCACGCCGCGGCGGCGGCCTCCCTCGGCCAGGTGCATCGGGCAACGGACCATGGGGGCCGCTCGCTCGCCTGCAAGCTGCAGTACCCGGACATGGGCGCCGCAGTGGAGGCGGACTTGGCGCAGCTCAAGTTGGTATTCTCCATTTACCGGCGCTACGACAAGGCGCTGGACCCGCGGAAGGTCCACACGGAACTTTCGGAACGGCTGCGCGAAGAGTTGGACTACGACCGGGAGGCGCGCAACATGCGCCTGTATGGTCGCATGCTCACCGAAGCTAAGGATCGCGTCCATGTGCCGGAGCCGGTCGAGGATCTCAGCACGCGGCGGCTTCTCACCATGACATGGCTCGATGGCGACCCGCTGCTCGATATGGTCGATCGGGATATCGAGTGTCGCAACACGATTGCCCGCAACATGTTCACGGCATGGTATGTGCCATTTTACGGGTATGGCGTCATCCATGGTGATCCGCACCTGGGCAACTATGCCGTTCGAGCCGACGGCAGCCTAAACTTGCTTGACTTTGGTTGTGTTCGAATGTTCACGCCGGAGTTTGTGGGCGCCGTAATTCATCTGTATCACGCGCTTCGGACCAATGACCAAGACATGGCCGTGCATGCCTACGAAATCTGGGGCTTCGACAACATCAACCACGAACTGATCGAGATCCTTAACCAGTGGGCCTCGTTTCTGTATCGCCCGCTTATGGAGGATCGGGTACAGCCCATTCAGAATGAAGGTGGAAGCCAATATGGCGCAGAAGTTCTGGCCAAAGTGCATGCGGAGCTTCGGCGCGTCGGTGGTGTGACGCCACCACGGGAGTTCGTACTGATGGATCGTGCGGCCATCGGACTGGGCAGCGTATTCACCCGCCTTCGAGCGGAAGTAAACTGGCATCAGATGTTCCATGGACTGATCGATGGTTTCGACGCAGAGGCCCTGCGCGCCCGTCAGACGGCCGCACTCGAGGCTGAGGCGCTTCCGCTGCCAAGCTGAGACAAGGTGGGGCCTTTGCGACCGGCGCGGCCGAAAGTATGCTACCGTGTGGGGTCACCGGCTGTCGCCTGGGGAGCGCGCCATGATCGTCGTAACCACACCCACGATCGAAGGGCAACCGATCGTCACCTATATCGGCATCGTCGGCGGAGAGGCGATCATGGGCACCAGTGTGTTCCGCGACTTCATCGGGGGTATTCGAGAATTGGTCAGTGGCCGCGCCGGCACCTACGAGTCCGAGCTACAGAAAGCGCGCGAGTTGGCCATCAGCGAAATGGTGGCGCAAGCGGAAAGTCTTGGCGCCGACGCCGTAGTGGGAGCCGATCTGGACTACCAGCACTTGGCCGGCGAGGGTAAGTCCATGTTGATGGTGTGTGCCAACGGTACCGCCGTTCGGTTGAAATAGAATTTTCAGAATGCCCAGATCTTCGAGGCGGCGACCTGCCATGTTATGCGCCGGCTTTGTCCTTACACTGGGGTTTGGTGTGTCGAAGGCACTGGCGGATTTGGCCACACTTGACGGTGGTGCAACTTATCGCGAACGGGACCTCGTCCCCAAGGACGCGCTTCTTAAGGTAGAATTGGTCAGCATTGCCGATGCGGCGGCCGTTGACACAGTCCTCGCCAGCATTCTGATCAAGCCTGGGGCCGAGAGACCGATCCCCTTCGGCCTCCTCTATGACCCCGAGATCGTCGTAACGAATCGGACCTATGGCGTCCGTGCATCCTTGCTTGTCGACGGTCAGGTGGCATTTAGCAGCATTGGCGCCCACCCGATCCTGAAGCTCGAAGGCAGGGACTGGGCGCTGGTGATGATGGAGAAAGTGCGGCGGCCAGGCCGATCTCAGGATGCCAATCTGCCACCGGCCGGTACCACGTGGCTGGTGGAGGACATCGCCGGCAAAGGCGTCTTGGATATCGTGCAGACCACGCTCGCCTTCGATGAGGATGGCGGCGTTCACGGCTCCGGTGGCTGCAATCGGTTCACTGGCACCCTGTCGGTCAACGAGAGTGGCATGACCATGGGGCCGTTCGCCGTGACACCGCGGATGTGTCCTCCGGCCGTCATGAACCAGGAGGCGGCCTTTCTGCGAGCGCTGGAGGAGGCCCGATCGGTCTACGTTGAGGAGCCATTCCTGTATTTGAGCGACGAGAGCGGCCTGCCGTTGCTGCGTCTTACCCAAGTGCAGTAGCGGTGATCGTGGCTTGGTCGCGCGTTATCCTCGACCGTCCGATGAAGCCAGATGGTGGGCGAGCGCTTCCAGGGCGAGGCGGTAGCCGAAAGCGCCAAACCCAACGATCGAACCGACCGCGACGGGCGCGATCAACGATCGGTGGCGGAACGCCTCGCGACGGTAAATGTTGGAAATGTGAACCTCGATCACGGGCAGCCGAACACCGGCGATAGCATCATGAAGCGCTATGGAAGTATGTGTGTAGGCGCCCGCGTTCAGCACGATGCCGGCGTGTTCCGCCTGGGCCTCGTGGATCCAATCCACCAGCGTGCCCTCATGGTTGCTCTGCCGGCAATCGGCTGAAAACCCAAGCCCGTGCGCCGCATCGGTGCAATCACGCTCGATATCCGCCAGCGTTGTCCGGCCGTAGATTGTCGGCTCGCGACTGCCGAGCAGGTTCAGGTTGGGACCGTTCAGGATCAGGATGGCAACAGCCATGGTCAAAGCACCCACGTCATTGAGGTCGATTCCATCGCCGCAGGGGCGGATATTAGGCGACCATGGACCAAGCGAGCCAGCTTAGCGCCGCGGCGTTGATCAAGAACAGGACCGGCGTTACGCGAGCAACGACGCCGCGCCATTGCTGGCCCGCCACGTGGCCGGCCCATCCGATGGCGATCAGGGTCGGCACCGTGCCGAGAGCGAAGGCGGCCATGCCGAAGGCACCGGAAAGAGCACTCCCGCTGGCCGCCGCCGCCGCCAGCGCGCCGTACAAGAGCCCGCAGGGAATGAACCCGAGCGCGATGCCGAGTGCGTAGCCACGCCAGCCGACGGGGCGTGCAAACAACGGCCGGGCGCGCGCGGCAATTTGGCGGCTGAGCCAGCCGGTCGCCGCCGACGAACGGTTCGACCGCCGGGATAACGATACCCCGAGTCTCTCTAAGGCATAGCCGATGAACAGCAGGGCCGCTGCGGCAAGAAGGATGGCCGAAAGCCATTTGAGCCCAGTTAGGTCAATCACCTCCCCGGCCACGGCGGCGGCGGCGGCGCCGAGAGCCGTGTAGGTTGTCAATCGGCCCAGATGGTAGGGAACCAGAGCGGCACCCGCGAGGCGATGCCACTCCCGCATTTCGGTGGCCGAGGTCGCTTCCAGCCGTGCGACCGTCTGGCCGAGGACGAACGGCCCGCACATGCCCACGCAGTGGCCGATGCTGCCGACCAAGCCCGCCATGAACAGGCTAACCAGCAGCTCGCCGTGATCCACAGCCACCGCATGGCAATGAGCGAAGCCGAGGGCGAGTGTGTCCAGGAGTGGGTTCGGGTCCATGGCCGGGGATCAGCGCCGCTCGTGCGCTCAACGGTTCTTTATCGGTGTTCAACTGTCTTACAACACCTGATCCCCTTATCGTCCATTGTCAATTTCCGCGCTTGCCAACGCAGCGCACCTGCGCCCTTGTAGCTGGCTATGGACAACGCGTTTGAAAACGACGCTCCTGTGTCATCGGGCACGGCACCGCTTCGCCGCGGCTGGACCACGGGCACATGCGCGACGGCCGCGGCGATGGCGGCCGGTGAGGTGCTGTTCGGCGGTGAGGTGCTTTCCCATGTCACGGTACGTCTTCCGCGCGGAGGGACGGCGACGCTCACCATCGCATGGTCGAGCAGTGACGACCACCGGGCCACGGCCGCAGTGATCAAGGATGCCGGTGATGATCCGGATGTCACGCACGGCTCGGAAGTGGTTGTGACGGTGGAGCCCCTGCCCGTGGGCAGCGGTATCCGATTCCGGGCCGGAGAGGGGGTAGGGACTGTAACCTTGCCGGGCCTGCCCGTGGCCGTTGGTGAGCCGGCTATAAATCCCGTGCCGCGGGCTATGATCACCGAGGCGGTAAGCGCTGTTGCCGCCCGCCATGGTGCACGCGCGGACGCAATTGTTACCATCGCCATTCCGGGCGGTGAGGCGTTGGCGGAGCGCACGCTGAACGGCCGGCTCGGCGTCGTCGGCGGGCTCTCGATCCTGGGCACGACGGGCGTTGTCGTGCCCTATTCCTGCGCGTCTTGGATCCACTCGATCCATCGCGGCATCGACGTCGCGCGGGCCGCCGGCTTGTCGCACTTGGCCGCGGCTACGGGCAGCACGTCCGAAGCGGCCGTAAAAGCCCACCATGGCCTGGCTGATACGGCGCTGATCGACATGGGGGATTTTGTGGGCGGTACCCTCAAATATTTGCGCCTGCATCCGGTGCCACGGCTGACGCTTGCCGGTGGCTTTGCCAAGTTGGTCAAGTTGGCGCAAGGCCATCTGCTGCTTCACTCGTCCAAATCGCGCGTCGATTTCTATCGCCTGGCTGACCGGTTTGCGGAAGTGGGGGGGTCGGCAGCGGCTATTGACGCTGCCAGGACGGCCGCAGCGGCGGCCCACGTGCTTGCTCTCGCTGCCGCTGAGGACGTTGCGTTGGCGGACGCTATTGGTCGCGATGCCCAAAGGATCGCCAAAGACTGTGTGGACGCGTCCATGGCGCTCGACGTGGTCGTTGTTGACCGCAACGGACGCATCGTGGCCGAGATTGGGGCATAAGGCTCACGCGGAAGCAATGGGCAGGCGCCTCCTGATCCTGGGCGGAACCGCAGAGGCTGCAGCGCTGGCCTATGCTGTGAACGACCATGCCGGAGCGGCGCTGGAGATCACTACGTCATTGGCCGGGCGGCTGGGTCCGACGACGGTAGTGCCAGGACGCGTTCGCGTTGGCGGCTTCGGTGGGGTGTCGGCGATGGCCTCCTTTCTGCGGCATGAACGGATCGATGCCATCATCGATGCCACCCACCCGTTTGCAGAAGGGATCTCGCACAATGCTGTCATCGCTGCTGCACATGCCGGTGTGCCGCGCCTCGTGCTCATCCGGCCGCCTTGGCGACCCGGGGACCAAGATACATGGGAGGATCTGGCCGATCTGCGCGAGGCCGCTGAGCGGCTACCGCAGATCTCCCGCCGGGCATTTCTTGCCGTCGGCTCCGGCGGTCTTCAGCCGTTTGAAGGCTTGGAGCGCGTGTGGTTGCTGGTCCGGCTGTTCGAGCGGCCGGTCCGCCCGCTGCCGCTAAATCAGTATGAGACCATTGTCGCCCGGCCGCCATTTTCTGAAAGCGGTGAGCGCGCCCTGATGCACAGTCACCGCATCGATACGCTCGTGGCCAAGAATTCCGGCGGTGCCACCGAGGCCAAGCTGGCGGCGGCGCGGTCGTTGAGGCTTCGCGTGTTGCTGGTTCGCCGCCCGCCGCCGCCGCCGGGGCCAATCGTGCAAACGGTAGAGGAGGCGCTTAGCTGGGTAAGTGCGCTCGACTTGGGGCGCTAAGCCGCGCCACCTCGGCTACTGCTTGGTCGTAGCGCGTGATGGTGGTCGGCGGCGTAGAGGCGGCTCTCCGCAAAGTCCGCTTCGGCGAGCACCGGGCCCACCAGAATCAGCGCCGTGCGCGTCAGGCCCGCAGCCTTGACCGGTTCCCGGACGGTGGCGAGCGTCGCGCGAATAAACTGCTCATCGGGCCACGACACTCGGTAGGCGACGACAACGGGGCAATCGGGGCCGTAGTGTGGGATCAACTCCCGGATCACGGCGGCCAAGTTGGTGATCGAAAGGTGAATGGCGAGCGTGGCGCCGGTCGCACCCAGACGCGACAGGCTCTCTCCCTTCGGCATGGCCGATGAACGGGTTGCGGTTCGGGTTAGCACCACCGTCTGGGCGACATCCGGCAGTGTTAACTCGCGCTTCAGGGCTGCTGCGGTGGCTGCGTAGGCCGGCACACCGGGGGTGACATCATAGCTGATGGTGAGCGCATCGAGCCGACGCATCTGCTCCGCGATAGCGCCATACAGGGATGGATCTCCAGAATGGACGCGCGCCACGTCCTGTCCGGCCGTCGTCGCTTGTTCCATCTCTTCGATGATCTGGTCCAAATGAAGGGGGGCGGTGTCGACCACCCGGGCACCCGGCGGGGCTTCGGCCACGACTTCCCGCGGCACCAGCGAGCCGGCGAAGAGGCATACCGGGCATCGGCGGATTAGATTGAGCCCCCGCAGGGTGATCAGGTCCGGCGCGCCGGGCCCGGCGCCGATGAAGTGTACCGTCACGGTGATACCTCCGCGGTGGCCGATTGCACCGCATAGCCGCGTGGCGTGTAGACCCAGCGGTTGACGCCCGCCCTGATGGCCCGGGTCGTCGATGAGCCGATCAGAACGATCGTCAGCATGTCAGCATGCTCGGGCGTCAGGTCGCCGAGCGCGATCACGCGCACCGTCTCACCCTCCCGGCCCACGTTTCTCGCCAGGATCACGGGCGTGTCCGGTGGGCGGTGGGCAAGCAGGATGTCCCGGGCACTGGTAAGCTGGGTTCGTCGTCGCCGCGAGACGGGGTTGTAGAGACCCACCACAAAGTCACCGTCAGCGGCTGCCTTGAGCCGCTGCTCGATGACGGGCCAAGGGGTCAACAGGTCCGAAAGCGAAATCAGGCAGAAATCGTGGCCAAGGGGCGCGCCGCTGCGCGCCGCGGCGGCCTGTGCCGCCGACAGGCCCGGGATCACGGAAACGTCGACCCGGCCCCAGGCGGCATTGTTCTCCCGCTCCAGAAGCTCGAACACCAGCGCGGCCATACCGTACACGCCCGCGTCACCGGAACTGATCAACGCAACGTTCTTTCCGGCGGCAGCCAGATCAAGAGCGAGGCGACACCGTGCCTCCTCCTCCGCCATTGCGCCATCGTGGCGGCGCTTGCCCGCGATCAGATGGGCGACGAGATCCAGGTAGAGGCGATAGCCCACCACGTCCGTGGCACCGCTCAGAGCAGCAGTTGCTTCCGGCGTCCGCCAATCATCCGAACCTGGTCCAATACCGACGATCGTCAATCGCCCCTGTGGATAACCCACTACGCGCGGATCGATATCAGTCGCAGATAGAGCGATCGCACACGTGGCCCTGGCTGATTTGGTTTTTGCTACAACAAGGTCGGAACCGGGTCCGGCGGCGGCCAGAGCGGAGGCCTCCGCAACGCTCGGGCAGCCCACTGCACGCTCGACGATGGTTGAGGGGTTGGCCAGGCGGGAGCCCACGTTACTCAGCGTTTCCACGCTGAAAAACCGCGCCGGAACTCTCAACTCTGCCGCCAAAACGTGCACAGCTGGCTCATCGGCCTTGCGGTCCAGGGAGACCACACAAGCCACTGCTTGGGCCGCTAAATCATGGCGACGAAGAGTCTCGCGCACCAGACCAATCAGTTCGGATGGCTCGACGCCGCGTTCACAGCCGACGCCTACGGCGAGGACCGGCGGATGGAGAACAACTGTCCCCAGGGACCTGTGGACAGACCTGTGGGTAGTAACGATCGTCTGCGGTGCGGTGTCGGCAAACGCTATGCCACTCGCACAGAGCCAGGCGATATCTCCGGCCTCACGCTGCAGCGCCACAGGGTTGCCGGCAAGGAGGGCGGCCGTGACCGACTTTACCCTTTCGGATGAGTGGACATACCAGCCGGTGGGCGGCGCGTCGAGGGAAAAACCGAGGTGAATGTCCCCCGAGGTGGTAATAGCCGGCGCCGTTCCCAATATGGCAGCGATGTGGCGGGCCAACTCATTGGCGCCATGATGGCCGCCGAGGAGCGGCACGACCGTGCTGCCGTCTTCCGCCACGGCGAGCACCGGTGGCTCTGTGCGTTTGTCGCCTAGGACGGGCCCAAGGCTCCGGATCAGGATTGCGGCAGCCATCACCCCGACAATCGGTCTTCCCTCTGAGAAGAGGCGCTTAAGGTGTAGCGCCGTGTCCGAGAAGCCGTTGTCGCCAGCGTCGGTGCGTTCGTTCAGGCCCTGGACAATGGCGCCCGGAAGAGTGTCGGCGATCCGGCGTGCTGTGCCGAGACCGCGGGCGGTCAACGCGACGACAGCGGCACCGTCTGGCACATCTTTGCGCTGGCGGGAAGGTGGTGCAGCGCGTTGTACCAGGATTGCCGAGAAATAGGGGGCCACGTCAGACGGAAGTTGAGCGAGGGGTACGACCTTTTCGGCCGTCATGGTCGCCCGCTCCACATAGACCGCACTGTCCTCCAGGCCAAGGCGCCGGAGGACACCACGCACTTTGGGTAGGTGGCGGCCAAGCTTGAGCACCACGGCGGCTTCGCATGACCTGAGCCGCGCGGCCAGCGTGGCCTCCGAAAGCGGTGCCGGGATCACGTCCAAAATCTGGTTACGGAGTGCCAGCGGTTGCCCAGCAGCGGCGGCGATGGCCGCCAGGGAGGACACGCCGGGGATCACCCGAGCCGGAAAACGATCGGCCAAACGGTCATGCAGATAGCTGTAGGACCCATACAGGAACGGATCGCCCTCACACAGGACTGCCACGTCCCGGCCGGCGGACAGGTGGCCCGCGATCTCGACCGAATAGCGGTCATAGACGGATTGGGCTGGAAACCGGTCCACGGCCATAGGCATTTCGATGACGATCTCGATCCGGCCTGTGGGCACATGGGGATCGGCGATGGCGCGGACCAGGCTGTTCGCCCCCTCCGGTGCGGGGTAGGCGATGACGGATGCATGACGGAGCACCTCACGGGCCTTGACGGTGATGAGATCCGGATCTCCCGGCCCCACACCAAGGCCGTATAGGGTTCCGATCATGGTTTGACTCCGGCGTACTGAGTAACCGGCATCAGCGGTTTGAACGCAGTGAGGTCACCGACGGGGTCGGCGCGCTGGATGGCAATGCGGGTCAACGCGCCGCCGCGCTCGGATTGGAATGTGGCTAGCGCTGCTTCACCTTCGACAGTGACCGTGTTGACGATCATCCGGCCACGGGATGACAGGGCCGACCAGCATGTTTCCAGGAGACCGGGCACGGTGACGCCGCCGCCAACAAACACGCTGTCCGGACGGGGGTGCAGGGCGCGGAGGCACTCCGGCGCCTCCCCTTGGTGAACCGTCAGATCCGGCACGCCCAAAGCCGACGCGTTGCGAGCGATCATAACAGCACGCTCTGCATCCCGCTCGATGGCGATTGCGGCGGCACCACGTCCGTCATGGCGGCGGCGCGGTGACAAACATCGCAACCATTCGATGGCTACGGAACCGGCGCCGGCCCCCACATCCCACAACGTTTGGCCCGGCAGCGGCGCCAGAGCGGCGATGGTGATGGCTCTGACCTCCCGTTTCGTCATTTGACCGTCATGGTTGAAGGCATCGTCGGGAAGGCCGGGCGCGCGGGTTCGCACACGTGTGTCCGAACTCGCCTCGCAAACTATTGCGAGCGTGTTCAGGTCCGCCGTACGGCCGTGCTGCCAAGCATCGGCGATTCCGTCGAGATGGCGCTCCTTGGGTCCGCCCAAATGCTCCAGAACCGTAATACGGCTCGGCCCGTAGCCCCGCTCTGTCAGCAACGCTGCCGCCGCCGCTGGTGTTGTTCCGTCTCGCGACAAGGCGAGTACGCGCATGCCGGGTGCAACTACGGAGAGGAGCCCATCAAGTGGACGGCCATGTATCGTGACGCATTCGCAATCGGGCAGGGACCAGCCCATGCGCGCAGCGGCCAGACTGAACGCGCCGGGCGCCGGCAGAATCACCATCTCAGACAACTCAAACACTCGCTGTAAATTGACCCCGGCGCCGTAGCACATGGGATCGCCTGAGGCGAGGACCACGACCCGCTGCCCACGGTGCTGCGCGATGGCGTCAAAAGCCCTGGGCAGGCCATCGCGCCAAGTGATCCGCTCCCCCCTATACTCTGGCACCATGGCTTGGTGACGTTCACCACCCACAAGCACTTCAGCCGCGGCGACCAGTGCTTGGGCGGCGGCGCTCAAACCGCCAAGTCCGTCATCGCCAATGCCGACGACGTGGAGCCAGCGTCGGCTCTCTGTGTCTGCCACGGTCATGAACCCGCACCGTCATCGACGGCGAGCGCATTGACGGCCGCGGCGGCCAGGGCACTACCGCCGCGCCGGCCGCGGAGCGCGATGTGGGGAATACCCGATCCGTGGGCGATGAGCGCGTCCTTGGACTCCGCTGCACCGACGAAACCAACGGGAAAGCCCAGCACGACCGCCGGCTTCGGCGCACCGGCATCGATCCGCTCCAGGACGCGGAACAGCGCGGTTGGTGCGTTGCCAATGACGACGATGGCGCCACCGAGTCGGTCACCCCACAGGTCGACGGCGGCGGCGGACCGGGTGGTTCGTAGTGTAGCGCTTAAAGGGGACGTAGCGTCGTCATCAAGGGTACAGATGACCGCGTTGCCCGCCGGCAGCGATGCGCGAATAATCCCCGCCGCCACCATCTTGGTATCGACTAGGATTGGTGCGCCCGCCGCTAAAGCAGCGTGGCCGGCGGCACCGGCACCGGCACTCCAGGTAAGGTCGCCAATGATATCGATTTGGCCGCATGCGTGGATCAGGCGGACAGCCAAGCCGGCTAGGTCATACGGAAGAACAGACAGATCAGTCTCTTGTCGAATGATCGTAAACGAACGCTCGTAGATGGCGGCTGGATCGCGAACGTAGTCGTAGCGGGACGTTGCTCGTGGTGCCGTTTCGTCTTCGATGGCCAAAATCCAACCCTCCTCCCGCTCGGCGGCACGGCGTGCGTCCAACGACAAATCGGCGGGGCCAGCGAACGATCCCGCCAGGGTGCCGGCGCTGTCGCGGTCGGCAAGGTAGTGTGCGAGGGTACGCACTTGGGCTTCATCCTTGACTTCGTCGGCCTTGGCGGAGACGGACAGCATGGACGGCCACGCTTCGGCAAGCACAATCCGACAGCCATTCATGCGCTCCCGGGTCAGCGCCGCCAAGCCAGTTTCAAAGGGCCAGATCCTCGTTACGTCGCGAAGCCGGGGATCGTTGCGGAGTGCCCACAGTCGGGCAATGCCGAGGAGGGTCTGACCGCCCACACTGCCCGGGTAGGCCAGTTTCCAAACCGGTTGGGCACGTGCGGCCCGGCGGTCACAGTGGCGGCGTTCCGCAAGCGACCGGCCGGTCGTATCGGGGTGTGCCGTGTCGGCATAGCCGTCCGGTCGGGTTGGGCCCAAATGTGGGTTCGTCTGGGCCGATGGACAGCCCCAGAAGGGAAACGCGTGACCGGAGACGGAGCCGTTAATCTCGGCGGCGACGTGCAGGCGATTGTTGGTGTTATCATCTCCATCTTGAATGCGGTCATGCAGCGCCGCCCATACCCCACGCCAGGATGGATCAACGGGATTAAGATGGGCGGCGAAGCCGGCTGGATAGCCGAAGGCGAAGTCAAATCCGACCAGCGTCCTGCGGTTTCGGCCGACTAAGTCGGACAAGCGCGCGGTCAGCCAGTCACCGGCGGCGGCACGGGTTGGTGGGTTGACGGGACCGATCGGCTGACACGTGCTGTCGTCCCGCTCCAGGCCGGCGATCCAGATGCTGTCGCGTCCGGTCTTGGGTCGGCTCTCGGCACTCCAATCTACCATCAGGTAGGCATCGAAAAAGGGGACGGCGGACCCGGCACTCGTGGACGGCTTGGTCACGAGGCGCCGCTGGACCGCTCGTGCAGGCCGTTGCCCTGATTGTGGGCATGATCGGACCCGGACGCGCCTTTGCCGTGACCATGGTTGCTGTGGGCATGATGGCTGTGGCCGTGGTGAGGATGGCTGTGGCCATGGTCCTCATCTGTGCCGATGCCGCGCACATGGTGGTGGTGACCGGCCTGGGCCGCGCCCCGATCGGCCTCGAAGCCGATGATCTGTTCACGATACTTGCAGAGCTGACAGTTCATGACATTGCTGCCGGATAGAACCTCATCGATTCGCGTGATAAAGGTGTCGATGACGTCCGCGTGATCGTTCAAATAGTCGGCCTTGACGATATCCACGTCCGGATGGGCCCGGGCCGCCTCATCGGCTGCGGCATAGATGCGGTCAACCAAGATGCCGGTAAACAGAAAGTACGGGAACACGATGATCCGGCGATAGCCGAGGCGCGCGGCGTGGTTGAGACCCGCAGGAACCAGGGGATGGGCGACGCCTGAGTAGCACACCTCCGTCCAGCCAAAGCCCATGCCCTCCCACAGCATGCGGGCTACTTTGCTGACGTTGGAGTTGGCGTCCGGATCGTTGGTACCGCGACCGACAACCATCAGTAGCGTGTCGGCACGGTCGATGTGCGCATCCAGGCCGGCGTTTGCCGCGGCCTCCGCCGTCGCAATCCGCTCGGCGGACGCGCGCAGCAGGCGCGGATCAATGGCCAGCTCGCGGCCGAAGCGGACGTCCAGGGCGGGGTTCTCGGCTGCAAAAGAGTTTACTTCGGAAGGCAGATCGTTCTTGACGTGGCCGGCTGCGAACAGCATTCCGGGCAAGCAGATGATGCGCTTGGCGCCCTGCGCTTTCAGCGCCTCGAGCCCATCGCGAATCATCGGCCGCGCAAACTCCAAAAAACCGCTTTCGACCCGCCTTCCCGGCAGACGTTCTCGCAGCCGGCCGGCAAGTCGATTAAATTCGTTGACGGCGGCAACGGAGCGGCTGCCATGGCCGCAGATCATGATGGATACGTCGCCGTGATCCGCGATGGTAGGTGTGCTCGTCATGTCGCTTGGTCCCTTGCCTCCGAGCGTCACGTCTGTCGTGACGGCAGCGTGGAGTACGCTGCCTGTGAGCGGGCTGGTCATGGCCTCCTGCCCGAACCCAGTCAATCATCATAGGGGGCACGGCCGGACCTTGTCATCCCAGGTGGACGTTGACGTTGAGGTGGTGCCGACTGAAACTCCCCACCATGCTACCGCTCTTTTCGTCGTCCGAGACCGCCGTGGGTGGCCTTGGCCCTCTTCTCATCCTGCTTGTCGCTCTGCTTTTGGATGCGGGCTTCGGGTCCGCACCCCGCTGGTTGCCGGTGCCCCACCCGGTCCGCCTTATCGGCGGGCTGATTGGCCGCCTAGACCGAAAGCTCAACCGGGACAGCCGGTCCGATCGCGACCGCGCGGTCAGAGGATGCTTCGTGGTGGTCGTGGTGGTCGGCCTGGCGGTGGCGATCGGCTGGAGCGTGGCATGGCTCGGCCGCAACCACGATTTTGGCTGGATGGTGGAACTGGTGCTGGTGGCGAGCCTGATCGCGCAGCGAAGTCTGTTTCTGCACGTGCGTGCGGTAAGCCGGGCCCTCAAAGCGGATGGTGTCGTCAACGGACGGGAGGTCGTCAGCCTCATCGTTGGTCGTGACGTATCCCAGCTCGACGAGCACGGGGTCGCGCGCGCCGCCATCGAAAGCTGTGCGGAGAACTTTTCCGACGGCGTGGTGGCTCCTGTGTTCTGGTACTTGCTTTTCGGGCTGCCCGGCCTGCTCGGTTATAAGGCCATCAACACACTGGACAGCATGATCGGGCACAAGAGCCCGCGCCACCAAGCGTTCGGCGGGGCTGCGGCGCGATTGGACGATGTGGTCAACTGGGTGCCGGCACGCATTAGCGGATTGATGCTTTGCCTTGCCGCCCTGTTTGTGCCTACGGCAAATCCAGCAAAGGCTGTGCGCACCATGATCCGCGATGCACGCAACCATCGCTCCCCCAACGCCGGCTGGCCTGAAGCCGCCGCCGCAGGAGCCTTGGGTCTGGCTCTCGCCGGGCCAAGGCGCTATGCGGAACGAGTGGTGGACGATCGCTGGCTCGGTGACGGGCGGGCGCGGGCGGTGGCCAAAGATGTCGACCGCATGCTGTACTTGTTTGGCGTCGGTTGCCTGATCAATGCCTTTAGTGTTGCGATTCTGGCTGTCGCGAAACTGGCGGTTTGATGTTCGAAACAGACAGGGAGGCAAGGATGGCAGACTATCTCCTCGTTCTCGGCAATAAGAATTACTCGTCCTGGTCCATGCGGGCATGGCTGGTGGTCCGGCAAGCCGGCGTACCATTCGAAGAGATCGTGGTACCGCTGGACACGCCTGAGACTGCGCGCGAGATCACTGCGCATTCACCCTCTGGCTTGGTTCCCGTGTTGAAGCACGAGAATGTGACTGTTTGGGACTCGCTAGCCATTGCAGAGTACATGGCCGAGCAGTGTCCGAATACGGGTCTGTGGCCGGCGGAACCGTCCGTGCGCGCCGTGGCGCGGTCGGTTGCGGCGGAGATGCATTCGGGCTTTCGGGCACTTCGCGCCGAGCTGCCTATGAACATCCGGGCCGATAAGCACGGCCGGGCGTGGACCGCCGAAGCCGAGGCCGACATCAGGCGGGTCGAGGCGCTGTGGACGGCGTGTCGCGATCGCTATGGTGCCGGCGGTGATTTCCTGTTCGGTGCGTGGAGTGCGGCCGATGCCATGTACGCGCCGGTGGTGACGCGGTTTCAGACCTATGGAGCCGCGGTTGGCGCCACGGCGACGGCCTACATGGCGGCCGTTCGGGCCGAGCCTATGGTAGCCACCTTCGCTGAGGCGGCGGCGGCGGAACCATGGACGGTTGACAAGTACGACCGGCTCTGATCCCCCCTCCTTCGGAGCGCGCAAGGTCCCATGTCGGAACCGTTAAGCGATCGAGCGACGCCACCGCACTCGCAGCCCGAGTATCTGACCGTGCCGGAGTTGGCCGCGTTGTTACGCATCAAGGAGCGCAAAGTATACGCACTCGCAGCAGCTGGCGAGATCCCGGTTAGCAAGGCCACGGGGCGATTGCTGTTTCCGCGCGATGCCATCGAGGCTTGGGTCGAGCGCCAGACCTCCGGCCAGCGGCCAAGCGAAGGGTTGGTCTTCGCTGGTGCGGAACCGCCAGCTATCGTGGTCGGCAGTCATGACCCTCTTCTGGAATGGTCGTTGCGGGCGTCCCGATCCGGGCTCGCCAGCCTGTTCGACGGTAGCCTCGACGGGCTGACGCGGTTTCAACGCGGTGAAGCCGTGGCGTCGGGCCTGCACCTGTTCGATGACGCCAGTTGCGAGTGGAATCGGGCAGTCGTCGCGGATTGCCTTGCCGATCGTCCGATCGTGCTGATCGAATGGGCCTGGCGGCAGCGCGGCTTGATTGTGGCCCCTGAAGTGGCCGGTGATATCCACACAATCGGTGACTTGGCTGGCCGCACCGTCGTTCGCCGGCAGGCCGAGGCGGGCAGCCAGCGTCTGCTAATGGCCTTGCTCACTAAGGCGGCCCTGGCCAGCGCTAAGCCGACCAGTGGTGAGGCAGACAAAAGTGATCCAACCCGCCGAGACATTGAGGCCCTTGCCATTCGCTGGACGGATGACATCGTTCGCACGGAGATGGACGTGGCCGCTCCGGTCGCCGATGGCGAGGCCGACGCGGCCTTTGGCCTCGCCTGCGTGGCACAGCGATTTCGCCTGCCGTTCGTCCCAGTGCTGCGGGAGCGTTACGACTTGGTCGTCCATCGCCGCAGCTACTTCGAGCCGTCGTTCCAGGCGTTGTTGGCCTTTTGCCGCACCGCCGAGTTCGGTGTACGAGCCGAGGCGCTGCGTGGCTACGACGTCGGCGGCGTTGGGCGGGTCCACTTCAACGGGCGGTGACGGCTCACGAGCCGCTTCCGGTGCCCGCAGGAAAGAACAACTGTTGCCCGTCCACGGTAAACGCCGCAATGGCGGCTTGGCCTTCCGGTCCGGTGAGCCAGTCCATGAAGGCGCGTCCCGCCGCCGCCTTGACATGCGGGTGTTTCTCCGGATTGACCAGGATCACGCCGTAAGGATTGTTGAGCCGGCGATCGCCCTCGACGACGATTTCGAAATCGCCCTTGTTGCGAAAGCTGATCCAGGTTCCCCGGTCCGTCAGCGCGTAAGCTCCCATGCCGACGGCGGTGTTCAGCGTCGCTCCCATGCCGGAGCCGGTTTCGCGATACCATGTGCCGCTGGCTACCGACGGATCGACGTCCGCCGATTGCCACAGCAATTGCTCCTTCTTGTGGGTACCGCTGTCATCGCCGCGCGATACGAACAGGCTTTCGCTGGCGGCGATCTTGGCGAGCGCGTCGCCAGCATCACGCTCGCCGACGATCCTCGCCGGGTCGGCGGCGGGGCCGACGAGGACGAAATCGTTGAACATCACGTCGCGGCGGTTGACGCCAAAACCGTCGGCCACAAACTTGTCCTCGGCCGCCCGGGCATGGACGAGCACAACGTCGCCGTCCCCGTTGGCCGCGTTCTTTAGCGCTTGTCCCGTACCGACGGCGACCACGCGCACGTTGATGCCGGTTGTGTCGGTAAATTGGGGTAGGATTTCATCAAGCAAGCCGGAATTTTGGGTCGATGTGGTCGATTGCAGAACGATGAACGTTTCACTCTCGGCCCAGACCAAGGACGGCGCCGCCAGTGCCGCAAACCAGGCGGCGACGGCGAACATCGTATGGCGACGGTTCATGGTGACGGTTTCCTCTCCCCTTTGTCGTGCGTGTTCGTGTCACAGCACCAGATGTCCGGCGAGGAAGGCTTCGGCTTCGCGGGTTTTGGGGCTGTCGAAGAAGTTGGCGGCTGGAGCTTGCTCGATAATCCGACCCCTATGGATAAAGGCCACGGACTGCGCGAGCCGTCGGGCCTGCCCAATGTCGTGAGTGACCAGAATGATCGTGGCACCGTTGCCGTGCGCTGTCCGGAGCAGCGCTTCGACGGTGAGCGTGGCGGCCGGGTCCAGGTTTGCGGCTGGCTCGTCCAGGAACAGGACCTCCGGTGCGAGGCACATGGCCCGCGCGATCGCGACGCGCTGTTGCTCTCCCCCGGATAACTGCCGTGCAGGCCGTTCGGCAAGTGCGTGCAGGCGCGCCTGGGCCAAGGTGGCTTGCAGTCGCCGTTTTCGCTCGGATCGATCGAGCCGGCGGGTAGACAGGGCAAAGCGTAGATTGGCGGCGACGCTTCGTCGCAGCAGGACCGGGCGCTGGAACACCATGGCTTGGCGGAGCCGAATCGCTGGCGTGGCTGGCCGACCCGCCCAGAGGATACGGCCGGTCGTCGGTGTCAACAGACCGTGGAGCAGTCGCAGGAGCAGGCTCTTGCCGGCGCCGTTGGGACCGAGGATGGCCGTGATCGTGCCCGCATCGACCCGGAAGTTGAGGTCGGCGAGAAGGCGCTGTCCACCGGCGTCAAAGCTCAGCCCTTCCGTCGTCAGCGGCAGGATGGCCTGAAGTTCGGAGCGGGGTGCGGCATCGAATGGCATGGTCGGAGTTGCTCCGCTAGCTCGTGGCCGGAGCCAGGGAGCCGCGGAGGCCCATGACGGCTCCGTTCACGGCCGAGGCTAAGGCGATGAGGATCAGCCCGAGGGCGAGCGCCAAGCTCAATTCTCCCCGCGAGGTCTCCAATGCAATCGCCGTGGTCATGACCCGCGTTAGGTGGTCGATGTTGCCGCCAACCAGGATCACGGCCCCGACCTCGCCAATAGCCCGGCCGAAGCCGGCCAAAGCCACGGTGAAGAGGGCTGGGCTACCGTCTCGGAGCAAAGTGGCGACGATTGTCGGCCGGCCAACACCGAAGGAGCGCAGCTGTTCCTCGTACTCTCGGTGCAAATCCTCGACAACCTGGCGCGTCAGGGCCGCGACGATGGGGGCGACGATCACGGTCTGCGCAATAATCATGGCCGTCGGAGTGTAAAGAAGGCCAAGCGCTCCGAACGGCCCAGCGCGAGACAACAGCACGTAAACGATGAGGCCGACGACCACCGGCGGCAGCCCCATGGCCGCATTTAGAGCAACGATCACCGCCGCACGCCCGGGGAAGTGGCTCACGGCGAGCACGGCGCCGAGCGGCATTCCGATCAGACAGGCGATGGCGACGGCAGCAAGACTGACCTGTAGAGACAGCCCGACGATGCCCGCCAAATCGGCATCCGCATGGACGATCAACTGGATCGCGAGCGAGAATGCGGCTGTAAGATCCTGCATATCATGCTAGTTCGTTGCACGAATTTCCTTTTTCGTATTTTCTGCAACATTACCACAGCTCGTGCGCGCGCGCCAAGCTGGGAGTGCGTGGCCTCGGCGTTGACGTGCCTGGCACTTGGCGACACATCGTTAGATCTGCATGCTCTGCAGAGCGGCCAAAGGCGGGTACCTTGCGCGGGAGGATCATCCCGTTCTGCCGTTACGCTCTTTGTTAAGGTTGTTTGTGTGTTACTGTCCGTTCGTTATGGGGTGGCGGGCGCGCTGGGTCGGTGCACAAAGCAGGACAATTCAAATGGCGACGAAACCAGCACAACAAACACCGTTGAGTGCGGCGTTCAAGGAATGCCGCTTCGGGTTCGTGCTGCTCGGCGTCGTTAGCTGCTTCATCAACATACTGATCCTGACATCCCCGATTTACATGATTCAGACGTTCGACCGAGTGTTGTCATCGGGACGAACGGAAACCCTGATCTATCTGACGTTGATTGCCGGCATTGCAGTGTTGTTCATGGGGCTCTTGGAAATGGTCCGGGGCCGCCTGTTGCAACGCATCAGCCGATGGTTGGGGCGCCGGCTCGGTCCCGACTTGATCGCATCGAGTATGAATGGCACCCGCTATGGACTCAATCAGGGTGCCCAGCCGCTCCGGGATCTTCAGGTCTTGCGAGGGTTTGTTGGCAGTCCCTCAATCAACGCCCTGTTCGATGCACCGTGGGCGCCGCTGTTTATCGTCGTTATCTGGCTGTTACATCCTTGGCTCGGTATCCTTGCGCTCGTTGCCGCGGTGGTGCTGCTCTTGGTCGCCTTCGCCAACGAATGGATGTCGCGCAAAGCGCTCAAGAAGGCCGGCCACATGTCGATCGTCAGTACCCAGAACGCCGATTCTGCGGTCAGGAACGCCGAAGTCTTCCACGCTATGGGAATGCTGCCGGGATTTCTGCGAAGCTGGTCGGAGCGTGAAACCCAAGCACTGAACTTGCACCAGAGTGCCGGTGACATGAACGCGACTCTCGTCGGCTTCTCCAAGTTCATGCGTCTGTTCGTGCAGATCTTGATCTTGGCGCTTGGTGCTTACCTCGTGCTGAAGGGCGAGTTGACTTCAGGCGGGATGATCGCTGGGTCCATCCTGCTTGGTCGGGCGCTTGCTCCTGTAGAGCAGTCAATAGGTGCTTGGAAGGCGTTCGTGAATGCGCGCGATGCCTATGGTCGGCTTCGAAGCCTGCTTGAGAAGCTGCCGCCGGCAACCGATACCATGCCGTTGCCGGCACCACGGGGCGATCTGGCGTGCGAACAGGTCATTTATGTGCCGCAAGGGCGAGAGAACCCGGTGCTGAACGGGGTCAACTTCGAGCTGAGCCATGGCGAGGCACTCGGCATTATCGGACCATCCGCTGCTGGCAAGTCGACCCTTTGCCGGATCATTGTCGGCATGTGGCGACCCACACGCGGTCGTGCCCGGCTGGACGGTGCCGATCTGTTTGCGTGGCCCGCCGATCAACTGGGGCCTTACCTCGGTTACTTGCCCCAGGATGTGGAGTTGTTCGCAGGGTCGGTGCGCGAGAACATTGCCCGCCTCGATCAAGAAGCTGAGCCTGCCAGGGTCGTCGAGGCAGCCATGGCAGCCGGCGTCCATGATATGATTCTGCACTTGCCTAACGGCTACGAGACCGAGATCGGCGAGGGCGGGGCATACCTGTCCGGAGGGCAGCGTCAGCGCATTGGGCTCGCCCGCGCCCTTTACGGCCAGCCCAGGCTAATTGTCCTAGACGAACCCAACGCCAACCTCGATAACGACGGTGAGGAGGCGTTGGTGGGCGCGATCCAGCAAGCCAAAGGCTGGGGCGCCGCGGTCGTTATCGTCGCACACCAACCACGAATCCTTCGCCCTGTCGACAAACTGCTTCTATTACGTGAGGGACGCATGGAGCTCTTCGGCCCGCGGGACGAAGTCCTGGCCAAGCTTCGTCCCAAGCCGGTGGCGGACCAGCGCCAAGCCAATCAACAACAATCTGGGCAACAGCAGTCCAAGCAGCAGCACGGCGCTGGCGCGTCTGTTAAGGGCACGGCCAAGTCAGCCAAGGCGGCGGCCGGCGCGGCCGCACCGAATGTTGCCGCGGCCGCTGGAGCCTCCGTAACCCTCAAGACCGAGGAGGCGCGCTGACAATGGAGGGATCGAACGACAAGGTCCCGGGCGCTGGCGCGGTTGCTTCGGATCAGAACGCCGATCTCGCGAGCAATAAGTCACTCACGATTCCGCGCGCGCCCCTGTCTGCCCCGCCGGTACCGCCGCTTCGTCATGAGCTCGGAGCCACTGGCTGGGTCGGTGTGTGCCTGATCCTTTTGTTCTTCGGCATCGGCGGTGTGTGGGCGGCGACGGCACCGCTCGTCGGTGCGGCAATTGCCGAGGGCATCGTCAGCCCCGCAAGCAGCCGGCAGACTATCCAGCATCTGGAAGGCGGTATCATCCGCGAGATCCTGGTCAGCGAAGGTGATCTTGTCGAGGCCGGCGACACCTTGGTGGTTCTTGAGGATTTGCAATCGCTTGTGGAAGTGGAACAGTTGCGCGGCCGTTTGCGGAGCTTCGCCGCAACGGAAGCGCGACTGATTGCGGTCCGGCTCGGCAAGTCGGAGATTACCTTCGACCACCCGTCGCTCGCCGATCGGAGCGACCTTGAGGTGCAATCTGTGATCGCACAGCAAGAAAGCCAGTTTCGCACCGCGCAGGTGGGTGACGAAACCCGGGCCGCGATCCTGGAGCAGCGGGTGGCCCAGCTCGAACAGCAGATAGCGGGAAGTGAGCGCCAGCTAGAGGGAACCCGCCGTCAGTTGGCGCTGATCGAGGAAGAACTGGTCGCGGTGCGGGATCTCGTTCGCGAAGGACTGGAGACCAAGCCACGCCTGCTTCGGTTGCAACGAACTGAGGCTGAACTCGTTGGCACTGAAGGCCAACTCATCAGCCAGATTGCCCGCGCGCGCGAAGCGATCGGCGAAACCCGGATACAGATCGTTAACCTGCGAACGACGCGCGTCGAAGAAGCTGATCAAGAGCTGTCCGAGATACAGGCTAAACTCAGCGAAGTGGAAAGCCAGATCCGCGACAGCATCGATGTTCTAAGCCGAACCGTGATCGTGGCCCCTGCAGCGGGCACAATCCTCGATATTCGGTTCAAGAACGTCGGCGGTGTCATCCGCCCCGGTGAGGCGATCCTGGACATCGTGCCCATCGAGGACGAACTGATCATCGATGCCAAGGTGTCTCCCAACGATCGGGATTCGATTCATATCGGCCTTGGCGGCTATGTCAATTTCCCGTCCTATCCGCAGCGCAATCAGCCGCGTATTCCGATTGAGGTGACCGGGATCTCGGCCGATGCCTTTGAGGATGAGCGAACCGGGATGCGGTACTACACGGCCGAGGTCAAGGTCGACCGGCAACAGCTGGAGGACTTGGCTCCGGAGATCGAGCTCACCCCAGGCCTTCCGGCGCAGGTTTTTATCGTGACCTCCGAACGGACCGCCTTGGACTACATCCTCGATCCCGTCTGGTTATCCCTCGAGCGTGCCTTCCGCGAAACGTAACCGCATACCCGTGGACGGGCAGCGTTGGCGACGATGGGGCGCGGTGGCCGTCCTATGCATGCTTCTGGTGCACGGCGCGGGAGCGACCGAGTGGATCGATCCGCCCGGCCTAACCCTGCCGGCTGCCGTGGACGTCGTTACCGGAGATGGCTGGCGGCATGATGACGGTTATTGGACCGTGCGTGCCAACAAGTCCGGTGACGTGGCCGTACCGGCATGGTGGCAGGGGGACCGTCCGCCCCGGGGTGAGGTCGTGGTCCTCCAGTTCGACCATCGCGACGACGCGGACGAACCCGCCATCGCCAGCGTGTTCAGCGGCCTGTCAAGCCTGCAGCCGGACAGCGAACTGCACCGGTTCGGGGGTCGGGGCGATGGCCAATGGCGAACAGTGCGGATTCCCGTAACGTCGGATCTGCTGTTCCGCGTCGAGCCAGGGGGTAGCGCTCATTTTCGCCTGCATGCATTGGGCGCTGATATGACCGTGCGTGACTTCCGGCTGACCTCACTGCAACCCGAAGATGAGGCGCGCTACGCCGCTGAAACCCGCGACTGGGTGGCCCGAGCCCAACGCCGCGCCACGATCGCACCCCGCTATTGGGAACTGGTCGAGCCGGCGCGCCTGCCCGCCGCTTGGACCGACCGCGCGCTGGTGCCCTATATCCGCACTTGGATGCGCCCCATTCGTCCCGTGGATACCCCCGCGGCGGGCGAGGTGGCGGATACACTGCGGGTCGTCTTGTTCCGCAACGAGCTGGAGACGCTGCAACTCGGGCTCTACGCGAACGGAAGACCATTGACGGACGTGCGTGTTGCAGTTGACCCGTTAACGTCGGATGCGGGTGAGCCCGTTGCAAAGCTCACCGCCCGAACGGTCGAGATTACCAAGGGACGCGGACGATCGATTCCGGATTTTCTGGTCGAGCCGCGACCGCAACGGCTGTGGCCCGCTTACGCAATTGATGTGCCGGCCGGGCAGAGCCGCGCAGTTTGGCTCCTGGTAGCGACGGATGAGACGACGGCCAAGGCGGGACGGTACCAAACGCGGGTGCGAGTTTCCGCGGATGGTATCGAGCCCATGGTGCTGCCGCTTGAGATCGATATTCTGGATGCGCGCCTGTTGACCATGGAGGAGGCCGGCCTGGCGTTCGGAGGTGCGGTTCGGGGTATGCTTCCCCGCTACGAGCTCGCGGAGCTTCGCCGCTACAACCACACCATGCTGAACTTGTGGTACTTCGCGCTTCAGCCTGGAATTCGGATCGAAGAGGGGCGGCTAGCGCTGAATTTCCGCCTATTCGATGATGCGATGGCCGCCGCTGGGGACGAAGGCTTTGGGCCGATTGTCTACTTCCTGGGCGGCAATCCATATCGGTTTCCTCGTACCATGCATTTGCCGCGCACGCTGGCCGCGGCGGCTCTTGGGCTCGATGACGACGGTTGGGGACTGCGACTGAGCCATGATCCGGCCGAAGTGCCGCCCGAAATCGCGCCTCTCATAACAGCGTGGAGTACGGAGTTCGCATCGCGTGGCCGGGAGCGTGGCTGGCCCGAGGTAGTGTTGACACCCTTCGACGAGCCGGCCAAGGATGGCCACTACGTTTCGGGCACCGGCATGCTCACCGGCGTGGCGGCGCAGTGGAGAACCCAGGCGGAGCTGCTGCGGGCCGGTAATCCGGATCTGCGAATCTATGCATCCATCCACGACCCGGCAACGGGGCTGAAATTCCTACCCGATGTGGATGTGTTCTCGACCAATGTGGCCGCTGAAAACCCGGTAATGGCCCCGGCCGTGCGCAAGGCCGGCAAGACATTTTGGGAGTATGCTTCCGTTGCGGACCAAACCGCGCCGACGGTGGCAAGATTTCTGTTCGGTTTCGCATTTGCGGCACGCAATAGCCGAGGTGGCTTGGTTTGGGCCTACCAGTGGGGAGAGGGGTTTGACACCCTCGATGGGCGTGGCTGGACCTTAGGCTGGCGCACACCATTCGGAATGGTGCCATCGTTGCCGCTCGAGGCGCTTAGAGAGGCTTGGGACGATCGACGATTGATCGAAACGTACCGGGCGGAAGCGTTCGCCGCCGGCCAGGATCCCGAAGTAACGCTTGCCCCCATTTTTCAAGCAGCGGCAGCCTTGGAGGCTAGTGGCCGCTTCCGCATTGATCCGCGGGCCACAGCGGACCAACTGCGCCGCTGGCGGGAGCGCATCACGGCGGCCCTGCTTGATGTGCGCAAATGACCGCCGCTACTTGGTTCCCGCAGGGCTTGGGATGCTCTAAAACAAGCTGCTCACAAACCCCGCCGCGGCGCCGGACGCAGCACCCTTGGCGGCGCTTTCGCCCACATCACCGTCGAACATGCCAGCCGTCGCCCCAGCCGCCGCACCGACGGCTGCGCCCTGGAATGTTCTTTTGCCCGTATTGCCACAGGCGGAAACGGCGAGCCCCATCACGAGGACCACGGCCACAAGCCAAAGGCTGTGACGGGAAGAGATTGCATTCATCCTATTGTCCCTTCGATCCAACCGTTGCAGCAACCTGGCCCTATGGATTGCACGGCCAGCGGGCGGCCGCCGAGCGAACCAACCCGTCAATCGGGCTTTCCGCCATCTTGTCGCGATTTCGCGCCGCCCAATCAACAAACGCCACGCGCACCGACTCTCGCGTGATGTTCTCATTCGGGCATACGACTTTCTTGATTTTTTCAGCCTTCACGGCTTCGTAGTAGAAAAGACCCGCGCCAAAAAGAAACCCGTAGCAGGCTTGGCGTCCTTCCGCATAAAGCGGGTCTGTGATGTCCGCCGAGCACACCCGATACAAGCTGCCGGTTGTGGTCAGCTTGAAATCGTCCGGTGCCAGCGCCGAAGCGGCAGGTGCGCCTATGAGTAACGCACCGGCAACGGCCGCTGCCAGTAGTCTTGATTGCATGACCAAATCTCCCCGTCCGTCCGCCGCCTAAAACGCGACCA
Source organism: uncultured Rhodospirillaceae bacterium (assembly GCA_964619055.1). Lineage (GTDB taxonomy): Bacteria > Pseudomonadota > Alphaproteobacteria > Rhodospirillales > Defluviicoccaceae > CAYVUM01. The sequence goes on along the minus strand of CAZUDB010000001.1, from coordinate 69,800 downwards.
GCTGCTACGGCGCGGAACGGTACCAAAGGCTTGAGCCGTGGACAACGATCGCGAGGTCCATGGCAGCACCGCGGCGATCAACGGAGTTGCCCATCGACGGCGTTCTCGCCTACGCGGTCAAAGCAGCGGGAATTCGGTCTTCGACCGTTATTGTCGGTGAGCCTTCGTGGACCTGTCGTAAGAACGACTCGAACATGACCAGAGCCCAGATGGCGGCACTGTGATCGCGAAGACCGGCAGTGTGCTCGTCAAACAATCGCGCCAGGGTTCGCTGATCGAAAATACCCGTCTCGGCCAGGGTCGGCCCCTTCAACGTTGAGCGCACGCGTTCCTTCAACGGTCCCCGGAACCACGTTGTCAGCGGCACGGCAAAGCCCATCTTTTCGCGGTACATGACGTCGTGTGGCACGAAGGGCTCCAAGGCCTTTTTCATGATGTACTTTGCCTCATTGCCCTTCAGCTTTAAATCGACCGGGACGCGTGCCGCCCACTCCACGAGCTTGTGGTCCAGCAACGGCACGCGAACCTCGAGGGCGTGGGCCATGCTGGCACGGTCGACCTTGGTCAAAATATCTCCGCACAAGTAGGTCTTGATGTCTGCATACTGGACCCTTTGCAGGTGGTGCTCGGCGGGGGCTGACCGCATTACACCCTCAAGCACCTCCACGGCCCGATAGCCTTGCAGCTCGCGTTTAAAGGATGCACCGAACAGGGTGCGGCGGATGTCGTCTGCCAAAATCGAGACACTGTGGAAATAGCCGTCCACCGAGCTGCGGGCCAGCGCCTGCAGGGTGGACTTGGCGCGCAGCGGCTTCGGTGCCCAGTCCAGCTTCGGATAGGCACTCCCAAGCAGGCCGAACAATGGGCCGCGGATCGGTTGCGGTAGCAGACGGCGGACACCTTCTTCGTAGTGGTGCCAGCGATACCGACGGTACCCGGTGAACAGCTCATCTCCTCCGTCGCCCGACAAGGCCACCGTGACTCGTTCTCGACCGAGGCCGCAAACCCGATAGGTGGGGATGGCGGAGCTATCGGCGAACGGCTCGTCGTAGAAGCCGATCAAGCGGTCGACGAGATCGAAGGCGGACGGATCGACCCGGCGGACGCTGTGATTCGTGCCATAGCGATCTGCCACGATCTGAGCAAAGCGGGACTCGTCATACTCGGATTCGCCGAAAGAGATCGAGCAGGTGTTAACTGGGGAGTCCATAAGCCCCCCCATCATTGCGACCACGCCACTTGAATCGACACCGCCCGAAAGGAAAGCGCCGAGCGGCACCTCCGAGATTAGCCGGATGCGAACCGCCTCGCGCAGATGCTCGATGAGGCCTTCGCAAGCCTCCTCTTCGGACATGCTGCTGTCGGCCGCGAAAGAGACATCCCAATATTGACGTGGCGCTGCCTGTGCTTCTCCGCGGTGCAGTACCAGAGTGTGGCCCGGGGCCAACTTGGCCACATCAGCGTAAATGGTCCTGGGGTCTGGAACGTAGCCGTAGGCAAAATACTCCTCGACGGCCCGCGCATCGATGCGGCGCGGCAGATCCGGGTGGAACAACAGTGATTTAAGCTCCGAGCCGAACAGGACCAACCCGTCACCGAGGACGGAATAGTATAACGGCTTGATACCAAGGCGGTCGCGGGCCAAGAACAGGGTCTCGCAGTTGGCATCCCAGAGCGCAAACGCGAACATGCCACGAAAACGCTCCACGCTTGCTTCGCCCCATTCTTCCCAGGCATGAACGATGACTTCCGTGTCGGAGCGCGTTCTAAAGGTGTGGCCAAGGGCCGCCAACTCGTCCGCCAAGTCGGCAAAGTTGTAGATTTCCCCGTTGAACACCACGGCGACCGATTGATCCTCATTGAAGAGCGGCTGGTGCCCTCCCGCCAGATCGATGATTGATAGGCGGCGATGGCCAAGGCCGATGCCGGGCGCCACGAACAAACCGTGATCATCTGGGCCGCGATGGGCTTGGGAGTTGTTCATGCGCGTCAGCAAGTCCCGTTCAACGGGACGGCGGCCTGCGCTGTCGAACATGCCGACGAGTCCGCACATGGCGGTAGTCTCCTTAAGGCTTTGGTCGGCCCGTGATCGCGCGAGCGGTAGGGCGATCGCTACGGCGCCCGCGCAGCGCCGGGGCTGGGGTCCGCGAGGGTTTCCAAATACCGGGCCTGGCCTTTGAAATCGTTAACGAAGCGGGCGAGCCTCGCTGCTGCTTCCTTAACGTTGTCGTCATAGGGCGTGGACACGGCGACAGTTGCCGCAGCGTCGACGTTCCCAAACAGCTTGCTGCGCAATTCCAGGACCTTGGCGGGGATGCGCTCGGCCGTGTACCGGTCGTCGACCCAATACCACCAGTAGACGAGGCGATGACGTCCGCGCTCGCTGATGCGCGCCATCTGGACGCTCAAGGGCTCGCCGTCGATCACGACAGTGGCTCGGCCGCCCTGAATGCGCGACCATCGGTCCGGCCACAACAGATTCATCGTGTTCGTTACTTCGGCGTGCTGCCGTTGCTGCCTATAATAGGCCACGTAAACGTCGACCCGATCCGTGCCGGAAGCGTAGGACGCGTGGACGTCGGCGTCTGTTCCATTGAACTTTGGAGTCCAAAGGGGCTGAAGCGGATCTGCGGCGGCCCAACCTGCAACCTCGGGCTCATCGGCTGTAATGGCCGGCGCCGGAGCGACGGTATCAGCATGCCGGCTGTAAACTGGTGCTGCGGCCAAGACGACGATGGCCGTCAAAGCCGCCGCAACGACTCTGCTGCCCGTGCCCGCCGGAGCGTCCGGGACGCCTGTCCAGTCAACGATTCGGTGATCAGGGATCGCCGGCCGCGGCTCCCGGAAGCTCATACCGATGGCGAGTACGAGCAGGGTGACGAAGCCAAGGAATATCCCGCCATAGACAAGGTGGTCGACGCCGACAGCGTATTCGTGATCGGTCACGTAGGCGATGTAAACGATCCCAAAGGCGCGAATACCGTTGGCAACTATAGGGATCGCGAAGGCGAGTGTGATGAATAGCGCTCGGCGCCACCAGCTGTTGTAGAACAGGTGCGCCCCCAGGAAGCCAAGCGGACCCATGACCACCAGATACCGGACACCTGCACAGGCTTCGGCGACGATGAAGCTTCCCGTCGGAATGTGGATGAGGAGCCCATCGATGTAGACCGGCACGCCCGCCCACTGGAGCATGCGCACTGAGAAAACGGCAGTCAGGTCCTGGAGCGGCGCAATTAGGAAATCGCCGAACGGCACCGCAAAAATTAAGAAAAACAAGGGGAAGGCCAGTCGTCGGACCACCTCCCAACCAAGGACTGTAAGAAGTATGGCGGGGACCATCCCGACCAATGCAAATTGCTTAACGAATTGAAGCCCGGCGAGATCGCCAATCGTCCACGCTAAACAAGCGGCCGCAAGGGGGATCAGCCCCACATACATCGGCATCGGCATCACTGGCTCGACAACGAAGCGGCGACGCCAGATCAGGTACGCGGACAGCGGTACGATTAGAAACGCGTGCCCGTAGGAGCCTGAGGACATCCAGGTATTCACCATGCTCCAGGCGGTTTGATGAAACAAGAGTAAGAGGAGAACCAGGCAGCCGCCGGCGGCGACCAGAGCTGTGGTCCAGGGTGGGCGAAACTCCGGCGCGGGTCGAAGCGCTTCATCGGGCTGCGGTTCGACCGGGGTAAGCGGCGGCGGGTCCACCTCAGCTGATGGCCGGTCGACGACATCAGCCCCACCCGCATCCGTGTAGTCCTTGCGCACGATTGACGTTCGGTTTTCGAAAGCCATGTCGTGTCTCCCCCTGTTAGCCGAGCTGGCGGGCCAAATGTGGGCCCACGAGCGTGGCAACGCGTACGGGCAACCGCTTCCAGGCCGCAATGTACAGGCGATACTTCGGATTGAGCGGATTAATCTCCGGAATCGTTGTACCGCGAAACAGCTCGAATTCATAGAATAGGGGTTGTGCTTCAAAACCCCAATGCTTCTTAAAGGAGAATGACCCCGTGCCGCGCTTGCTGCGCCCGTAATCAAACATCTTGTATCCGTCCTCGCTGGCGCGGCGCATAACGTCCCAGTACATGAAATCGAAGGCCGCCACGTCACGGGCAGTGTCCAGGCCCCCACCGTAGTATGGCATCACTTCATCGCGAAAATAGAACGTCATGACGCTCGCGACCGCCCGTCCGCCGGCAATCACTGTTGACACGCGGCATGAGTCGCCAAAAACGCACATCAGTGAGGCGAAAAACCTCTTGGCGAACACGGGTGTGCCGTGATTGCGCACACTTTCGGCATAGATCGTGAAAAAACGGTTCGGATCGGGGTCCTGTTCCGCCACTAATCCAGCCTTCAGACCTTTGCGCACCATGGCACGCTGCTTGCGCGGAATAGCCGCCAAGTTCCGATCCGGATCGGGGTCGATCCCCTTCCGAAACGTGACATAAAGGTCCGACTGACAGGGGCGGGTGGTCTCTGGCTGATGGAGATGGCGGTATTCCAGCCGGTCCACCGCCAGTGATCTGGCCAGCTGAAGGGCCGTATCGTCTAACGCCGCGCGAGCCTCATGATCGGTAGCCACCGGCCCGCCGTAGACGCAAAACCCGGTAGAGACGAGAGCGTGTCCAAAAAAACGGGTGTTGAGATGGACCAGCGGCAACACCCCGCATACAACGTCATCGCGTTCCGCAAATAGGAAGTGGCAGCTGTGACCGAAGCTGTCCTCGATTACGCGGCGCCAGCCGGCGCGGTGGCAGAACGTGGCTTCAGAACAGCCATCAACAAATGCATCCCAGCGTGCGACCGTCGTGTCGTCCAACACTCTTACCCTGACCGCTTGGGAGCGATTGACGAGCGATAGCGTGGTGGCGTTGTTGTCGCCCGCCGGAACCGCCGAGGCGGCGTGCGGCGTGTTGGCCGCATCGACGCGTTCGATCGGATGACGCAGCGTCGATTGGTCGCTCGTCATGACGGACCTCCAGCACCGCGAGCGGAAGGATCTGCCACGGGGACTGCTCCCGGCAGAAACACCCGATCCATGCGATCCCATCGGAATTCCTGGAGCAAGCGGCGAAGCTTCCGCTCCATCCGTTGCAGGTTGGTGTAGTGGCGAAACTGCGTTCTCAGGGTGAGCCCGTGAACGCGCGGCTGGCCCGGATCGATCTCCCAGGGGTGAAAATAGAAGACGCAGTTTTGTCGATCCTTGGTGTGAACCCGCCGCAGCGCCCAGCGAGAGGCCGCTCCGGGCAACAGCCGGAAGTAGCCGCCGCCACCCGCTGGAATGGTGCGACCAGCAACAACGACCGTCGTGATCGGAATTTCCAGTAGGGCTGCGCCGTCGCCTTCGCCGTCGGACCGGTCGTGGGCGAACCGCGGCGCCTCTGGCATCCCATAATGGTCGTGGCGGATCGGATAGATGCTGGAACTGTAGCGGTACCCGGCTCCGGCCAAGATGCGAAAAGCCCATGGCGTGTTTTGATTGATGGAGAAGCTGGCGGCGCGATAGCCGATCACCGGGCAGCCGCCCGTATCTTCCAAGAGCCTACGGGCGCGCTTGATGTCGCCACGAAATTGCTCGGGCGTCTGGGCGTTGACCCGGACGTGTTCCATCCCGTGGCTGGCCAATTCGTGGCCCGCGTCGACAATCCGCCGAATAAGAGCTGGATGGCGCTCCGCAACCCAGCCAAGCGTGAAAAATGTCGCCCGGACCCCATAATCCGAGAACATGGTGAGGACGGCGTCCGTGTTTCGCTCAACCCGACATTCCATTCCATCCCAGTCCGCCCGGCTCACCCGGCCGGAGAGGGCAGAGACCTGAAAGTAATCCTCAACGTCTACTGTCATTGCGTTAAGGATGTCCGAGCCTACGGTTGGAGTTTCGGCCGTGTTGCCGTCCCAGGGTGCGGCCTGCGTGGGCCGAGGTCCCTCAGCTTGCCCGGCGTCGTTCCGGGTCGTTGAGGGGCGGTTGCCCGCCGCCAACGTGGATGCTGTTGTCATGGACAAAGCCGCTCGCTTTCGTTAATCGCCAAGGCGTGAGGAGGTTTTGGCGCTTGCATCCGCCGACGTCGCTGAAACATCCGCCCGCGACTGGGGCCGATTGATGGCCACGGCCGATGCCAACAGGGTCTCTAACTCCGTTAGGCGGGCGTGAAGAGCATCCACGTCCTCACCATTCCCATTTGTGGGAGATGATAGCTTCGGTGAGCCCTCTGCGCTGGCTGTTGGGGCCGGCGACATGACAGGTGTGATATCGTCCGCTTCGATCGTGCTGCCGATCAATTCGCTGTGAAGGTCGGCCACGACCTCGGCCACGTCGTCGGCCAGCAGGACATGTTTTTCCTCAAGATAGCCGAACAGCATCAGGCGATCGCATAAGTTATTGATACGACGGGGAATGCCTTTCGTTTCTTCGTAGATCAGAGCGAACGCGTTGTCGTCGATGTGTGGGTCGTTGGCCCAACCGACACAGCGCAGGCGATGTTCGATGTAGCCGCGCGTTTCTTCGGGATCGAGGGCGAACAGATGGTGCGACGCGATGATGCGCTGACGCAACTGCTCTAGCTGCTCGCTCGCCAGCGTTCGGCGAAACTCCGGTTGGCCCACGAGGCAGATTTGGAGCACCGGCTTGGCGCCCATTCCGAAGTTGGAGAGCATCCGCAACTCTTCCAGCGCGGGGCTGCTCAAGCTCTGGACTTCATCGATGATCAGCAGGGCGCGGTTGCCTGAGTCGTAGTTGGCGACCAGAAAGCGATCGATTTCCGTCAGCAGCGTGGCCTTGTTTGTCGCCGACGCGTCGAGCCCAAAGCCGGTGGCGACCAGACGAATCAAGTCGTCGGCGAGAATTTGGGTGGTGACGATGCGGGCCGTGACGATATTCTTGCCCACAAGTGTCGTCATCAGATAGTCGATCATTGTGGTTTTGCCGGCACCTACTTCACCCGTCACCACAATGAACCCCTCACCTTTACTCAAGCCATAGGTCAAATAGGCAATGGCCTTACGGTGCGGACGGCTGCCGAAGAAAAACCGGTGATCGGGCGTCAACTGAAAGGGGAAGCCTGCGAGCCGGTAAAAGTCGGTGTACATCCCCTATAATACTCCGTTCAGTCTTCGTTACCGGTTGCGGTGGAGTGATGCCACGAAGGCAACGGCGCACTCGAGAACACCTGCAACACGTTGGCGGCCTTGCTCGTGGCTCCCTGCACTCGCCTTGCCGCCTTGGGCGTGACGTTGGCGTTAAGCCGCCGGGCCCGACAGCGATCCGGACAATAGCACTGCACGCCGGCACTGGCACGGTCCCGATCGTCGCAGCCCCACATTAACAATCCGTTAGGTCTTGTGTGTTGGTCCAAAGGCATCGCGTGGAACATTCCAGATGAGTGGCCAGAGGGACGTTCCCGACCCAGCTCGCCGGCACCCACGGCACCCTAACAGGTCTGGATCTCCCCTGACCCCAGATCAGCCACTGCAAACCGCATCGAACTCTACGCATGCACCTTCGGCGTTGCGACCAAACTTTTTGTGACGTCACAGCAAGTCCTCAACCGGTTTTTAGCTCGGCCTCGTCCTGCGGTCATGGTGCGAAGCAGCCGACTTCAGCGGAAACAATAGCATAAGTTGTGAGAAAGGTGCGAATATTTCGCGCGGTTGGATCGGGCTTGACACGACCGTCAATCAACGGGACATATCGCGTAGCCTGTCGAAGGTTGTGCGCCGCCCATCATACCGTACGCCAACGCAGGTCGACGAGCACACCAAGCCAATGCTGGATACCGTCACGCTGCCGTGCCAACCCGAACCTGTTTGCAGCACACGCGGCATGCGCTTTGCCAGGCCTCGAACGGGTGCTTTTGTCGACTTGGATCGGCTCGGCGACGTTCCGCGTCTCCTGGTCGTGATCGACACGGAGGAGGAGTTCGACTGGGCAGCACCGTTGTCCCGTAACAATCGAGCCGTCACGTCCATCGCCGCCCAGGACCGCGCGCAGGAGGTGTTTGGCCGCCACAATATCGTTCCGACGTACGTCGTTGACTGGCCCGTTGCCAGTGATGACAGCGCTGTCGCGGTGCTGAAGCGCCATCTCGACGCTGACACCTGCCTGATCGGAACGCACCTTCATCCGTGGGTTAACCCGCCCGATGAAGAGGTCGTCAATCCTGTAAATTCTTATCCGGGCAATCTACCCGAGGCTCTGGAACGGGCGAAACTCCAGCGCCTAACCGATTTGATCGCGCGAAACTTCGGGAGCCAACCTGTAATCTACAAGGCGGGTCGCTATGGCGTGGGCCGAGCGACCCCACAGCTGTTGGCGGAACTTGGTTATTGCATTGATATGAGCGTCGTACCGCGGACCTCCTTTGCGGAGGACGGTGGCCCGGATTTTACTGATCTAAGCGACACGCCCTATTGGATCGACGTGGGACCGGGGACCGTGCCGCTCCTAGAAATCCCTTTGTCTACGGGCTTTGCCGGGTGCCTCGCTGGGCACGGGGCGTGGTTGTTTCCGCGGTTAGACAACCCGCTCGGACGTGCGCTGCGCATCAAGAGCATTTTGGCCCGAACGCGCATGATGGAGCGCATTCGACTCAGCCCCGAGGGTGTTGACGTGGCCGCCCATTGTCGTTTGACCAGGGCGCTCCTTGCCCAAGGCTCGCGAGTTTTCATGCTCACCTACCACAGCCCGTCGCTGGCGCCCGGCCACACACCCTATGTTCGGAACGAAGCGGACGTCCGGTCGTTCCTCGACTCCCTGGATCGCTACGCGACCTGGTTCACGACCGAAATCGGCGGCAAGCCCGCGACCCCGCTGGAGCTATACGCGCTGTTTAGCGGCTCCTCTGACAAACGCCCGGCGTGAGCACCAGCGCCCCGCCCCGTAATGGGCGGCCAAAACAGCGTCCGCATCCCGGAAAGCCCGATCGTCAGCCTGCTCCTGGTCGCCCTTGGGCCGCTGTCCACGGATGTTATGTACCTGCCGCTGCTGCCGTCCATGGCCCTCGATCTCGAGGCCGGGGCAGGCGCTGTCCAGTTCACGTTGAGAGTGTTTTTGTTCGGGATCGCCATGCCTGCGATGATCGCCGCACTGGGGATCGGCACCTTGGCCGTGGTCTTGTATTTACCTACGGAATCATAACGCCTCAGAAACGCTCGGCAGGTCGACTCTAGCAGCAAACTTAGTCCGTCAGGTCACCCAATACGAATGCCGCTACTTGCCAGGGGCCATGGTCGACGTAGAGCCCGGGTGTGACCAGCTCGTCGCCGTCGCGGGCGTAGCTCTTTCCCGTCATTTGGTCGGTGAGCGTGAGCTGGCGGCCTCGGAGGTCTGTAAACGGCAGTGAGATCCGACATTGACCCCAGTTATCGTTGTAGTTGACAACAATCAGCAACCGCTGATCGAGGCGGCCTTGCCAAGCGAACGCGACGAACTGGTCGAAGCTCTGGTTGCTGTCGCCGACTGGCTCCGGTTCCAGCCGCCACCAATCACCATTCAGCACCATATCGTCTTTAAGCAATATCAAAAGCTCGTCGTAAAGAGCGGCGACGGCGTCATCCGTTTGCTCGTTCGGCCCGCGGCACAGGTGGGGAGAGATTCGGGTCCGCCACCCTTGGAATTGACCCTGGTGGAACAATCGCAAGCCCGGCGTCAGAAATGTTATGGCGGCGGCGGCACGGTGGCGTGCTACGTCGGAGAACGTCGTGGCCGCTCGCGGCTCGTCGTGGTTTTCGAGGAACCTGGCCAGGCGCGATTGGAACTCCAGGGAGCCAAGCAGGTGATCGCGCACCGGCCTGGCCGCGCCGTTGTGAAGACGATCGTAGAGCCGCTTATCGTAGCAGTAGTCGAAGCCTTGCTGCTGAAGCTCCCACTCGAGGTCCCAATACACTTCGGCCATGAAGACGAAGCCCGGATGCTCAGCACGCACGGTCTCAATCGCCTCCGGCCAGAAGGGCTCTGGGCGCCCGCCGTCGAGCTTAGCTCCCCACGTTGCTTCGAACACTGACGGCAGCACAAGCATAGCCATGTCACAGCGCACGCCATCGCATTGCTCGGCGATGGCGAGTAGTTCATCGACCTGGGCGGTGCGCAGGTTCGGATTGGCATAGTTGAGCTGCAGTGTGTCGGGCCAGCCGGAAAAATACGGATCACGGCCATAGGCCAGCACGCGCGTTCCGACGGATGTTTCGCGCCGAATCCAGTTCTGCGGTTGATGGGTGAGGTCGTCATCGGTCCCGGAAATGTAGAAATCCGAGTGCGTTTCTACCCAAGGATGATCTAGGCCGGTATGATTGGGAACGAAATCTAGCATCAGGCGAAGGCCGCGGGCGGCCAGTCGACTGCGAATCTGGGCAAGCGCTTGTGGCCCGCCAAGACCGTCTGCGACTGTGTAGCCGGCGATGGCAAAGCCGGAGCCGCAGATGTCGGCCTCTTGCAGGTCCGGCAGCGTCGCCTCGAACTCGGCGCGCCACTCCGGATTTTGGCGCGAGACTGCGCGACCCGCTTCACCCGTCCGCCAAACGGACAGCAGCCAAACCCAGTCGAACCCGCGCTCGGCGATCTGGTCAAGCGCCTCGTCCGGAACGTCGGCCAGGGTCATCGACATACCGTGAGCGGCGCTGAGGGCTTTAAGCCAGACCCGCGTGTTGATCTGATAGAGGCGTGGGTAGGTGGGACTTGGGGCAATCATCTCTTGTTCGTTCCGGCTTCGATCGGGTCCGGTGGCGGAACGCGCCCGATTGTGCTTGACCGACCACCGGCGCCTGGCCCACACGCAAGGCTTGCCGACGGCCGTGATGCTACGCCGCTGTCCCGTCTTTTAACGACCGACTGCAAAGACGCCAACCATGCCCAATCTTGTCGTTCACTTCCAAAAACCCGTCAATTGGTCATCCACAGTCCACATCCACGTGTGGAACGCAAGCCCAACCGGACCGCAAACCACATGGCCGGGTGTGCCCCTGACTCCTGAGGACGACGAATGGTTTGTCTTTCGTTTGGAGGGGGCGGCGTCCGCGAATATGGTTTTCCACGACGGCAGTGGTCAGCAGACCCCCGACCTGTGGCGCGACCGCGACGGTTGGTATTCGGCTGGCGGTCAGTGGACCGATGAAAAGCCCGTGCTCCGACGTCCCAGGCCAAAGCCGGCTCAGGCCAAGGCTTCGAGAGCGGAAGGGAATGTAAAGCTTTATTTCGGCATCCACAAGCATATGCACCAGCCCTATTACAACAGTACGGATATGGAGTTTTGGGACGGTGAAAAGGACGACATCTTTGGCTCCCGCGGTGGCAACTATACCAGCTTTGTGCCGACGGCCGTCAAACAGTATGCCCATGGCGGGTTGCCTCATGGCGGGCTTTCGACGAGCTGGAGCGGTACGCTGATTGAGCAGTTGGACCGGTGCGCCCGGCACGGGCTTTGCGGCGGCCGCTTCGGCGGCTGGTCAAATGAGTTGCTCGAGCTTGCCGATCTCAAAACCACGCTCGGCCATCCCCGCTGTGACTTTACCGCGTTCGGTTTTTTCCATCCCTTGATGGCGCTGATTCCATCCCGCAATATCGTCAAGCACATCGCTTGGCATCGCGACATCATCGCGAACACTTTCGGTGTTCCGGCCTCGCCCGTGATGTTCCCGCCGGAAACTGCTTTTCACGTTCGCATGATACCGGCGTTGTTGGAGGCGGGCGTCGAGGCCGTAATCTACGATTCGATCCACCGGTATCGCACTTGCGAGCAGTACCCCTATGCCGGCATCAACGAGGGCATGCTGCCGCCCAACCCGGCCGAGCAGACCAATCCGCCCATGGACGACTGGTTGCAACTTCACAACGTTTGGGCGGGGTCCAAGATTTCTCCCGGTCTACTGCGGCCCGAGTATGTTGCCTATGAGGATTCCGACGGGAACGTCCACAAGATCATTGCCGTGCCGGCTGAGCGCTATATCGGCAACGAGGATGCCCGTGGCGGCTTCGGCGCACTCCAGTATCCGGACGTGCTGGGCCAAGTCTATGACCAGATCGTCGCCACCGGCAGCTTCGATCCCAAGCACCCGCCGTTTTTCATTCTGCACTCCGACGGTGACAATCATGGCGGCGGGGCGGAGAGCTACTACAACCACAACACGGCCAGTATGATCCAGTGGCTGCATGAGGATCCCCGCTTCGAACTCACCTCGGTGCGAGACTATCTGGAGCGGTTTCCGCCCGATCCGGCCGACGCGGTGCATATCGAGCCCGGTTCATGGTCGGGCGCGGACAACGGTGATCCCCAGTTCATGAAGTGGTTCAGCCGCTATGATCAGCCGTACTCGCCGGATTTGAACTCTTGGGCGGTGCTGACGGCGTTCCAAAACGCGGTGCATACGTTGGAGGATGCCGATCCCAACCACTCCGAGCTGCCGTTTGTGTTTCGCTTGATGCTAAACGCCGAAACCAGTTGCTATTGGTATTGGACCGGCCAGCACATCTGGGACCAACAGGTCACAAACGCCGCTAACCTGGGTCTCAGCCGGATTGGCACGGCCGTGGAGGCGCTGACAAAGGGACGCGGAAAACGCAAGGCCGATCGAACGGGGCCAACAATCTTCGCACCGTGGGTGACGCCGGAGAACCCCGGGGGCCAGGCCTGGGGGCAGGGATGCCTGCGCGAGGCGCCGCGGGAGGGGACCGTCCACAGTTTCGTGCATGACGTGGCTGGTTTGAAACGCGTTGAGCTGATCCTGCGCATGGCCAACGGCGAAAACCGCGTGGCTATGACCGACCACGGCCCCTATCCGAGCGAAACAGGCGCCATGCGCTCAGCAAACTACCTTACGGCTGCGCTGCCGGTGGGGGCAGGGGACCTACGCTATTACATTGAAGCGGAGGATGCGGCCGGCAATGTGTCGAAAAGCGCTTTGGAGCGGATTTACCTGGCGTAGGATCGGAGTGCGTTCCTCGATCGCTTGAGTCCGAGTTGCTGGCAGTCGCGCCCGCGCCAAAAGCGGTCCGTCGCAACGCGCGCCAGAATATCGACTAAACGATTGGACAAGGGGTGATACGAGCAGGTTAGATCATGGCGCGAAGCTGAGCCAAAAGCCGATCCACGTCTTCTTTATAGCATAGTTCCGTGCCGGGGGTCGTGACCGCAGCGGCACCGGCCGCGACGGCAAGAGTGAAGGCTTCTTCCGGGTCCCAGCCTTGTGACAGGCCGAATGTGAGCGCACCGACAAAGGTATCCCCGGCGCCGGCGGCACTCTTGACCTCCACCTTGGGGCTGGGCAGGCGTTTGGAACCGCCATCCCACACGAGAAGTGCGCCATCTTCGCCCAGCGTCAGCGCGACCATTTGCGCCATTCCGCGGTCGACGATTTCGCGAGCAAGCTCTTCTTGCTGCTGATGCGTGAACGCACGCCGGCCGAGCAGGTTTTCAAGTTCGCGCTGGTTTGGCTTGAGAAGATAAACACCCTCCTTTAGGGCCTCGTCCAAGGCGCGGCCGGAGGTGTCGAGCACGAATTTGGCACCACGATCCCGAACGGTGGCAGCGATGCGGGCGTAGAAGTCGTTCGGCACACCACGAGGCAGGCTGCCCGTCCCAACCACGTACTCCGTTTCCATCGTTGACACCAAGTCCAGGCAGGCCTGCCACTCGGCCTCGTCGAGCTGCGGCCCAGGCGGTGTCACCCGATACTCGAGGCCCGTGGAACGTTCGAACACGATGGCACTCAAGCGGGTGTGGCCGCCGATCTTGATCACGCGGCGGCTGAGGCCGAGTTCGTCGAGAAGCTCCGTTAGGAGCTGGCCGGTGAGACCGCCGCGGGTGATGATGGCCCAACTCTCACCCCCGAGGATCGAGATCACGCGCGACACGTTGATGCCTCCACCTCCCGGAAAGATCATACCGCGGGTGGATCGCAACTTCCGATGGGCCACCATCTCCTCGATCTCCCAGAAGATATCGACGGCCGGGTTCATTGTTATCGTCATGATTTGCCGCATGAGCTCACTCCCTGCTCAAAACCTGGCTGCGCCGTGATTGGATGGGCGCGACTCTGATGATTGGCAACGACGCCGTGGCGGGTGGACATCCCGTGGAGCAAGGACCGCTTGGTCACTGCTGCAGAAGTTCCTCGTAAAGGCGGTCCACTTCGGACTTTCGGCACAACTCGGTTCCCGGTGTCATCAAAGCCGCCGTTCCACAGGCAACGGCCATGGTGAAGGCTTCTTCGATCGTGCGGCCTTGGGAGAGTGCGTGGACTATGCCGCCAACGAAGCTGCTGCCGGCACCGACAGCGCTTTTCTTCTCGACGGCGGGGCTGGGCAAGCGCTTGGCGCCGTCCTTCCAGACCATCAGAGCGCCCTTTTCGCCGAGCGTGAGCGTGATGATCTCTGCGCCGCCGTCGTCGATAATCTGGCGCACCAACTGCTCCTGCTTCTCGGGCGTTGGAGCTTTGCGTCCGACAATGTGCTCCATTTCCCGCAGGTTCGGCTTGACCAGATAAACACCTTCCCGAAGAGCCTCGACCAGTGCCCGACCGGACGTGTCCAGTACGACTTTCGTATTTCGGGGTTTAACGGCGGCTGCCACGCGGGCGTAAAAATCTTCCGGAACACCGGCCGGCAGGCTGCCAGCGCAGACCAAATACTCGCACTCCATTTTTGAAATTAGGTCGAGCACGGCCTTCCATTCGTGCTCCAGAAGCTCAGGTCCTGGCGGAGTTACCCGGTATTCGTCCTCCGTAGATTTCTCGAACATGGTGGCGCTAAGCCTAGTGCGGCCGGAGACCTTAATCACACGTCGGTCGATAGCGTAATCGTCGAGTAGCTCTGTCAGGAGCGTGCCGATGATTCCGCCCTGGGTGAACACGGCCGTGCTCTCGCCTCCCAGTTCGGAAATGGCGTGGGAGACATTGATGCCGCCACCGCCAGGAAAGACGCGTCCACCGCCGGATCGCAGCTTGCGCGTGGGGACAACGTCGTCCACTTCCCAGCTGATGTCCACGGCGGGGTTGATCGTCAGGGTTACGACTTTGGGCATTCACCCCTCCCCAGTTAAACCTCCCTGGAAGCCCGGTTCGATGCCCGTTGGCTTCAGACGCGGCACCTTAGCACCGATCCCATGGACGCTGGAAGCCGGCCATCGGGTCGATTGAGTTGCCTGGACCTTCGCTAATATACGCGTGGTGTGAGCCAACCCTTGAGATTCGTGCCGCACGTCAATCGCCTCCAGCACCGGTTCTTCAGTGCTTGGCAAAGCCGAATCGGCTTGACGGGTAGCGTGAAATGCCGCCAAGCGTTGTATCGTTCGACCAGAGGGCAAAATCCCCCATGGCGCCGCGTGGTCCGGCGCACGGCCAATACCCGAGCACGGGCGGGAGCCCGAACGGTTCGCACCAGAGTCCCATGCAGCTTTCCGACTTCGATTTCGCGCTCCCACCCGAGCGGATCGCTCAGCGACCTGCCGTCCCCCGGGACTCGGCACGGCTCCTCGTCGTCGGATCAGGGCTCGAGGATAGAACGGTCCGCGACCTGCCGGACCTACTTCGTTCCCGTGATTTGCTCGTGCTGAACGACACCAAAGTGATTCCCGGTCGTCTGCGTGGTCGCCTCCAACGTCCGGAGGCACAAAGCGTGGAGGTGACACTGCTGGCCGAAACGGTATCGGGCACGTGGCAAGCCCTCGCAAAGCCCGCTCGAAAGCTGCGTGTGCACGACCGGATTATCTTTGATGCCGGCGTGATTGCGACCGTGGCCGGCAAGGGTGATGCTGGCGAGGTGTCGCTTGCCTTCGGGCTGGGCTTCGATGCTGTCCTGGCCTACCTAGAGCGATTTGGCGCGCCACCGCTGCCGCCCTACATCAAGCGGCCAGACTTAGCGGACCGACGCGATCGCACTGACTACCAAACGATCTATGCCGCGCGACCGGGCGCGGCGGCAGCGCCAACGGCCGGGCTTCACTTCACGGCGCCGCTCTTGGATGCCTTGGCGGCGCGCGGCATTGCCCACACGCAGGTGACGCTGCACGTTGGCGCAGGGACCTTTCGGCCCGTGACCGTGCAGCGTATCAGTGAGCACGTCATGCATCGGGAGTGGGGGCAGGTAACGGAAGGAGCCGCAGCGGCAATTGCGAGCGCGCGCGCGGCAGGCGGCCGGATCGTTGCCGTTGGCACGACCGCCTTGCGCCTCCTGGAAACTGCTGCCGATCAGGCCGGCACAGTCTGTCCCTTTGCAGGATGGTCGGACCTTTTCATCCGACCTGGCTATCGGGTCCGCACGGCGGACTTGTTGCTGACCAATTTTCATTTACCCCGATCGACGTTGTTCATGCTGGTCTGCGCCTTTGCCGGGCGCGATCGGATGAAGGCCGCTTACGCCCACGCCATTGCGGTCGGCTACCGCTTCTACTCCTACGGCGATGCCTCGCTGTTAAGCCGCCACGAGTCATCTCTCGGGTCGGTTCCGTGAGCGACGTAGGCTTCGTCATCGCCGCCACAGACGGCGAGGCCCGGCGCGGGCGCTTGTCGACTGCCCATGGCACGGTGGACACGCCTGCCTTCATGCCTGTTGGGACCGCGGCTACCGTCAAGGCGATGACACCGGAGATGGTGGCGGCTGCGGGTGCGCAGATGGTGCTTGCCAACACCTATCATCTGATGCTCAGGCCCGGCGCCGACCGGATCGCGCGATTGGGCGGACTGCGCCGCTTCATGAAGTGGCCAGGCCCGATCCTGACCGATTCCGGTGGGTATCAGGTGATGTCGCTGGGGGAATTGGCCCGGGTCAAGGAGGAGGGGGTCGCCTTTCGTTCCCACATCGATGGCAGCCGGCACGAACTTACGCCGCGCACCGCGGTTGAAATCCAGCACAAGCTTGACGCCACCATCACCATGGTACTGGACGAATGCACGCCCTATCCCGCCGATCACGCGACGGCCCGGATGTCCATGGAGCGGTCCATGCGTTGGGCTGAGCGATCCAAGGCTGCTTTCGTGCCGCGTCAGGGTTACGGTCTCTTCGGCATTGTGCAGGGCGGTGTTTATGCCGACCTGCGGGAGGCCTCGGCGACGGCGCTACAAGCAATCGGCTTCGACGGCTACGCCATCGGCGGGCTTGCCGTCGGCGAAGGTCAGACAACCATGCTCGAGGTTCTGGAGGCAACGGTGCCGCAGCTCGCCGCCGATCGCCCGCGCTATCTGATGGGCGTCGGCAAACCTGAAGATATCGTTGGTGCCGTTGCCCGGGGCGTCGATCTGTTTGACTGTGTGTTGCCAACCCGCTCCGGGCGGACCGGCCAAGCGTTCACACGTCGCGGTCCGCTCAATATTGAAAATGCGCGCCACAGCGAAGATCCGCGGCCCATTGATGAGGACTGCCCATGTTTGGCGTGCTCAGGATTTTCGCGGGCTTACCTGCATCATTTGGTCCGCAACAAAGAAATCCTGGGCGCGATTCTCCTAACCACCCATAATATCAGCTATTATCAACAGCTGATGGCTGGGTTGCGACGGGCGATCGACGAAGGCGCGGCCGAGCAGTACTACCGCGAGTTTGCGGCTTGCCGGGGTTCGGGAGACATCGAACCGTACGATTGAGAGCAAACAGCCGCCCGCGGCAGCCGCAACTGTCAACTTTGGCGTATTGGATTGGCAAGGATTGACGTTTTAAGTTGCAACCCTTGTTACCCGCGTGTTGCTAACGGAAGAGCTTGGCATGCCGATCAATCCCCCTGGTGGGACCGACGTGACGGCCGAACCTAACGACTACGACCCTCCGTTTCCGTTCTTGTCGAGCACGATGATGCTCGCTGCCGGGGCCGCTGGCGGATGGTGGCTCGCGTCCCGCGTCGGCATCCAAACGGGGGCCGGCGAGGGGGTGTTCATCATCGTCGGTGCACTCGCCGGCGTCAGCCTCGCGCTCTTCATGCACGGTCTGCGGAAGATGATGCGCGATCACAAGGCCGACCAGGATGTGGAATACGGCATTCTCCACGTGCCCACGTCGCAGGAGCTGGCGAGCCCATCCCGACTGCTTGTCCGCAACCTGGATCTCCTGCCCCAATCAGCCTTGCCGCAAGAGACGCTTGGCGAGATCGTGGGTTGGTGCTCGAGCAACGACGTCGCCGCGATCGGGCTGTTTGTCGGAGAGGTGGGAACGGGACGCAGCGAGTTGTTCGCTGAGATTTGTCGTCGCCTCCGCGCGATGGGATGGTCTGCGGAGGTCGCAACCCGACCGGGGGTTACCGATGGTCGCTGGTGGGATGCGTGGACCGAAGCGGTGGATGGCGGCAATGCCGACCGCTTGCTGGTGATACCCGATGGCGAAATGTGTGCGGACATTCTCTCTGCGCTGCTGCAGAACATGGGCGGGAAGAGACCCGGCGAGGCATCGCAGGCGGCGGAACATCGTGGCGACCATGCGCAATCACGCCTTCGCATCGCCGTAATCGCCGTTCGTGAGCGGCTGTGGTGGGCATCGATCAGTGAGCAGGCACTGGCCGCCGGCTTTTCCGTCGCGACGACCCGCACACTGCCGCCGCTGGCCGCTACCCCTGCCATCCGGGATGAGCTGTTTCGTCAGTCGGCCGAAACGCTGGCCGACGCCATGGCGAAGCCTCGACCGGAAGTGCTGGAACAGTTCTCAGCCAATAACCAAAGCTACCACCGGCTCGCAGCCGTCCAGTTGGCCGCCTACGGTAACGCCTGCGGCTTTTCGTCGCTTGAGCCCATGTTCGTGCTCGCAGGTTGTTCTGATCGTGAGTTGGACACCCTTATCGAGCGTGTCCCTGTGGGCCTTGGCAATCGGGCCATGGGCGAGGCGGTCGCGGCCCTGTTCCTGGTTGGTGGTGCCCTTGGTCTAGCCCGGGTGTTTGAGTTGGTGGCGCGGTTGCCGACGTGGCGGGGTCATGCGGACTCGGCTATTCTTGCGGGATCCAGGGCGCTGTGCGCGATCTATGGCCATGCCGCGCACGCTGACGGCTCTCCCGGGGACGCTCAGAAGAACACTGATGATCGCAAGCCTAGCGACGGCCGGGTAGGATCCAAAAGGGTTGCGCACACTGAAACATGGGTCAGCTTTCCCGGTCCCAAACTCCTCGCTTTTCATCTCGTTGGCCGTCAGGCGTTCGACACGCCGCAGTTCTTTCCGATCCTGTTCGACGGATTGACCGATGAGGAAGCGAGTCGCGCGCTGATCGCTCTCGCCGTCGTCGCGGCCGAGATTCCGATCGTGGCCGAGCGGCTTCAAGACTTGCTGAATCAGCGTATCGATATGCTGGTGGAGCCACTTCTGATCGCCCTGCCGATTGCGGGCGAACCGCTGTCGGGCGCCGTGAATGACGATGTGTATCGTGCGGCCAGCTCCGCAACCTCCTTGCGGCTTGTCGAAGCCCTGGCAGCGGTTCCGGAGGAGGGCAAGGGTGACGAGGCGATGGTGCCGGAGACGGCCGTTGTGCCCGACCCGTCTGCGGCGCTGGTTAAGGGCGGGTCCCTCAATCTGGCCGATGCCCGGTCTACCGCAGCCCGAGGCGCCGAACTGTTCCGGCAGCGCCGATTGGATGAGGCGGAGCCCCATGCAGCCGCGGCGGTGGAATTGTTCCGAGCGCTTGTGGAAGACGACCCGGACACGCACGAGTTGGCCTATGTGAACGCACTCTCAGTGCTCGGCCGGATCAAGTTGGCGCAGCGTGAGGCTGAAGCGGCCCGCCAGCACCTGCAGATCGCAAAGGACATTTGCGCGAAGCTCTATCGGCGCCAGCCCGACCGGCACGATCTGGTTTTTGCCGCCGTGACAATGGAACTGACCGAGAGCCTCAACCACCTGGGTCAGCATGAATCCGCCCTTGAGACGGTGCGACAATCCACGGAGGCGAGACAGCAGGGCCGTGACAGTCCGGGCAAGTGGTTACGGCTCTCCGCAAGCCATCGCACGGAGGCTCGCCATTTGCGCGCCCTCAAGCGGCAGGAGGAGGCTGTCGAGGCCGCCCGACGCTCGCTTGAGTATCTCGCGAGGGTCTATGAACTCGACCGGGAGGGCACCTTGAAGAAAGCGCGCGCAGACGTCGGGTTCTATCGCAGGATGGCGAAAGACGCCGATTTGCCGTTAGATGAGGACCTGCTCGCGCGATTCGGCACCATAGGCCAAAAGGAGGCACCGGCGAAGGCGTCGGTGAAGGTCGCCTGAACGGCGGGTCCGCGCGCAACATCAAGGATGCCATTCGTGCCGAGGCTAACCGCCTCGGTTTCGATGCAGTCGGCTTTGCCTCGGCCGTCGCCGATGTGGACGATGCCCGTAACTTGGCGGCATTTCTGGCCGATGGCCGCCACGGCAGCATGGGCTGGATGGCATCAACGGCCGAGCGCCGAGCCGACCCCCAGGTCCTTTGGCCGGCGGCGCGGAGCGTGATCGCCCTTGGCCTGAACTACGGGCCGGCTGCGGACCCCTTCGAGCAGACGGCCAAGGAGAAGCGCAGGCACGCCGCCATCAGTGTATATGCTGGTGGTCGCGATTATCACACGGTGGTCAAGTCGCGCATCAAGGCGCTTGGTCGTTGGATCGTGGAACGTTATGGCTGCGAGGCCAAGGTGTTTGTCGACACGGCACCCGTCATGGAAAAGCCGCTCGCCATGCGCGCCGGCCTCGGCTGGGTCGGTAAGCATACCAATCTCGTATCACGAAGATACGGCTCATGGCTGTTTTTGGGTGAGGTTTTCACGTCCCTGGATCTGCCCGCGGATGACCCGAGCCCGGACCATTGCGGCTCTTGCGAACGCTGCATGGCGGCATGTCCGACCGATGCGTTAGCGGAGCCCTATCGGATCGAGCCGCGACGCTGTTTGTCCTATCTGACGATCGAACATGGGGGCACGATCGATCCGGCGCTGGAGGAGCGGTTCGGCAACAGGGTATACGGGTGCGACGATTGCCTTGCTGCCTGCCCTTGGAATCGGTTTGCGACGGAGACGTCGCACGATGATCTTCGTATGGTACCTGATCGCGTATCCCCCCCTCTTATCGAGCTGGCGAAGCTGAACGACGGGGCGTTTCGAACCCGCTACGCGAGCAGTGCCATCAAGCGGAGCGGACGGGACCGGCTTGTTCGAAACACCATTGTGGCAATAGGCAATTCAGGCGATCCGTCGCTGATGCCGGTGGCGGGCGCTGCGATGACCGACAAGGCGGAGATCGTTCGGGATGCCGCCGGCCGCGCCGTGGACCGTTTGGCGAGGTTATGCTCGGAGCCTTGAGCGCGTTGTGGCCCGCGCTTACGGGCTGGGCGGCGGTATGGCTGGCGAGCACAGCCGCCGGCGTCGCTGCGGATCTCGCGATCACGGCGGAAGCGGGCACAGTTGCGGGTCGCGCGCCCTTTCAGGATTGTGCCGATTGTCCGCAAATGGTTGTGATCCCAGCCGGTCGGTTCGTCATGGGCACAGGAGCCGAGCGACCGAACGAGGGGCCGCCGCTAACCGTTGAGATCGCGGAACCGTTCGCCATCGGTCGGTTTGAGGTGACTTTTAGGGAGTGGGATGCGTGCGTAGCGGACGACGGATGCAGCCATCGGCCCGATGACCACGGTTGGGGGCGTGATCAGCGTCCCGTGATCAACGTTACGCACGGCAACGCACGATCCTATGCCGTTTGGCTTAGCGAGCGCACCGGCCGACGCTATCGCCTGCCCTCCGAGGCGGAGTGGGCCTATGCCAACCGTGGCAACCGGCTCACCCGCTTCTGGTGGGGGGACGACGTCGGTGCCGGCTTCGCCAATTGTCGAGGATGCGGCGGTTCCGGGGCCGGAACGCGAACCATGCCCGTTGGCAAATTCCCGGCGAACCCCTTCGGCCTCCATGACACGACGGGAAATGTGCTAGAATGGGTGCTTGACTGTTGGAAGCCAAGCCTTGCTGGCCAGCCCAAGGACGGTCGTGCCCGGATTGATCAAACGCCCATGTCTGACAGTGCTTGCCATCACCGCGTGCTTCGAGGCGGAAGCTGGTACTACTTGCCGTCGACGGCGCGCTCAGCTTGGCGAAGCCGAACACACGAAGAAGCCGGTGGCTATGCAATCGGCTTTCGTGTCGCAAGGGACATAAGAGCCGCTGACGTAACACCGAACTTGCAATAATCACGTTCAAGGATCAAATCGTCTAATCCTGAACGTCTACCTGCATTTCATTGTCACCGCACGCCGCGCTGGTTAACGACGCGGCGACATCGGTGGATGCGGTTACTTCGTGGCCAGTGCCCGGGCCAGTTGACTGAGCGCTTCACGATGACGATCGCTCGGGATCTGCGTAAAGTTACGCGCCAGTTCCAGGCACATCCGCTGCCGCATAGACAACTCATCCGCACCGCAGGTGTCGTCAATCCCGTCAAAGAAGTAGCTTACAGGCACCCGCAACACTTGGGCGATTTCATAGATCCGCCCTGCCGAGATGCGGTTAATGCCACGTTCGTACTTATGGGCCTGTTGATAGGTTACCCCAATCATGTCGGCCATTTGCTGTTGGCTCAACCCCAACATGACCCGACGCTCACGGATACGACTTCCCACGTGGCGGTCAACGTCAGTCGCCCGAACTGGGGTCTTTTCAACCGCGCTTTTGTCATTATCAAAAGGAACCATGGTTCATAACTCCCGATAGTGTGCCTCGCCCACGCGCTACGTGCCGATATGTTCGTTGTGCGTTTCTTATCGGATGAATGGTCATCGACTGTCAGGGGAGGCATACTCGCCCGGCACCGATGCCCAAACACGCGCACTACGTGTTAATCTTAGGGCTTGTTAGGGACGCCGCTGCGAGAGTTACAGGCCACCTTTCGTTTTCGTCGCCCCGTCTCCGCGCGTCACTACCCCAATATGCAAAAGCGTATCACACGCACAGGGAAAACCATAGGGTGAGTTATCACCAAAGAAAAAGTGCCTATTCGGGTGTCTGAAGTGCCGGATGGATTCAGAGCGCCGAGCTATAACGTACCATCCACTTGGCTCAGGCGCAGTCAATTTGAACCACACTCAGCCCACTACAGATCGCGCAGCGTGCATTTGGCTGGTTACCGCGAGTCGCGTTGGCGTGGAGCAGGCCGCAGCGGTCGTCTACCAACGCCATGGCTAGACCGCCTGCCGTAGCAGCAGATCTACTCGGCGGACTTTTTGGCCAGAAGCTGGTCGAGCTGTTGTTGCATCTCGTTCAGGCGACCGCGCAGTTCGTCGACCTGCTCCTCGGCAGTCCGGACGGTATGGCCGTTGTCCTTTTCAGCTTTTGCAGTCGTCTCGGCGTAAAACGGTGCGAACATTTTCATGGCGCTCTCAAACAACGCCAAGTTTTGTTTGCTCATCTCTTCGAATTGACTGAAAGGATTCAGTCCATCCAAAGTCTCCCGCATAACCACTCGCATTTGTTCTTGGTTTCTCGCAAAGGAATGCATAGTGTGGTCCAAGTAGCGCGGCACCAGAACCTGAAGGCTGTCACCGTAAAAGCTGATAAGATGGCGGAGGAAGTTGACCGGTAACAGTTTTTGACCTTTGGATTCTTCCTCGACTATAATATGTGTCAAGACTGAGCGGGTGATGTCTTCGCCGGACTTGGCGTCGTAAACAACGAAGTCAGCCCCCGACTTGACCATTGATGCGAGGTTGTCGAGCGTTACATAACTGCTGGTCGCCGTATTGTAGAGCCGTCGGTTGGCGTACTTCTTAATGGTTATCGGCGTCTCTTTACGGTCCCGGTGAACCGCAGATGGCCTCACTCCGTCATCCATGATCAATCGCCTTCGAACGAAGCGCCGCCCGGCATCCGCAGCGTCTGCCGTAAAACGACCGCACAATAAACTACCGCAAAAATTTGCTGCATTGCAATGAGTGCATTGCCAACATCGTGAAAAAACGTCGCAAGCGCTCTCAAAGCTAGCGCTGGGATGCGTGTTGGGGCAGTTTTCACCACTTTCAGCGTGCTCCAGATCTCATGGCAAAGCCTCGTCTCAGAACGCGAATGCGGCAGCATTAGCATTTTGAGAGCGTATCTTAAACGCCCAAGGGTCGATTCCGGGCGGCACCCGTCAGCCGTATCGATGGAATTGGATACCGGTCATGTTCGCACTTGCCGAAGGGATTTGTTGCCGCCGTAGCTGAGTCTGGCGTGCTGTTCTGCTTGACTGATTCGGTGAAACCCGCGAATTTGGCGAATATCGCAACTGCTCTTCGCAACTGCGGCACGATAACGTCGACGCGCGCCAAGCCGCTGGCGAGGTGCGGACAACGGGCGCAGGCGCGAGTGGCGAGGGAGGGAGATCAACCGAATGGCCATCAAAACCGTCGGAATCGTAGGGACCGGAACCATGGGGCTCGGCATTGCGCACGTCTGCGCGCAGGCGGGATATCAGGTCATCGCCGTGAAGGCGACTCCGGGCAGCACCGACCGCGCCCAGGGCACGCTCGACAAAGGTCTCGCCAAAATGGTCGAGCGCGGCAAGATGGAAGGCGCCGTTAAGGACGGCATCATGGAGCGGATTTCCTTCACCACGGTGGAAGCGGAACTGGCGGACGCAGACTTGGTGATTGAATCGATCATCGAGGACCTGGAAACCAAGAGGGAGTTGTTTCGCCGGCTGGAGGACGTTTGCCGCGCGGACGCGCTGCTCACGACCAACACGTCCACACTCTCCGTGACGGCGATGATGGCCGTTTGCAAGGAGCGAGGGCGCATCGCCGGCCTGCATTTCTTCAATCCGGCGCCGGTCATGAAATTGGTCGAGATCATTCACGCCTTCGAAACATCCGACGAAGCGATCGAAGCATTGGATGAGTTTTGCAAGGCCATAGAAAAGGATCCGGTGATCGTGCAGGACACGACCGGATTCATCGTCAACCGTCTGCTAACCCCTTACATGCTGAATGCGATCCGGATGCTGGAGCGAGGCACCGGTACGATCGAAGACATCGACCATGCCATGAAGTCGGGCGCCGCCCATCCCATGGGCCCCTTCGAGTTGGCCGATTACATCGGCTTGGACGTGGTCGAGGCCATGGCCCTCAATATCTTTATGGATGTGCGCCATGAGCACCACGCGCCGCCGCACACCCTGACCAGGCTGGTCCAACTGGGCTATCTGGGACGCAAGTCCGGAAAGGGCTTCTATGACTATGGACAGAAGCCGCCGGTGCAAAACCCGCAATTGATGCGTCCGGTGGTGTAACCACCCCACACCACGGTTTTTTTTGTGGGCAGGCCAGGGCGTCCGGCTCACCATCTTTACGAACGTGAAAGGCACGTGCGAGCATAACACCGTGTTCGCAGGTGCAATGCGATTGTGGACTTCGCGAAGTTGATTCTGGTAAGAGTGCCGCCAGTCGACTCGTGCCCTCCGTCAACAGCCTATGAGCTTACCCATGGATCATTTGGATGTCCTTGAAAACAGGACGATTTTCATCCTGCGCGAGGCCTTTAACCGAATCGATAACGTTGCCATGCTATGGTCACTTGGCAAGGACTCCAATGCGATGCTGTGGATGGCCCGCAAGGCCTTCTTAGGGCACGTTCCCTTCCCGGTCGTCCATGTGGACACGGAGAAGAAATTCCCTGAAATGTATGAACACAGAACATTTTACGCAAAAGAATGGGACCTTGATCTGAAGGTCGGGTTTTGCCCCCCGGTGGAAGAGATGGACCCGACGCTGCCGCCAGCGGCACGCTCAGCCGCACGTAAGACC
Organism: uncultured Rhodospirillaceae bacterium; assembly: GCA_964619055.1. GTDB lineage: Bacteria > Pseudomonadota > Alphaproteobacteria > Rhodospirillales > Defluviicoccaceae > CAYVUM01. Next base: position 44,121 of record CAZUDB010000001.1, on the reverse strand, counting down.
GCAGGCTTAAAGGCGTTGTTGGCGACGGAAGGCTGGAACGGTCTTTTTGCCGGCATCCGGCGGGATGAGGAGGGCACGCGTGCTAAGGAGCGCGTGTTCAGCCCTCGGGGTGAAGAAAACAAGTGGGACTTCCGCGACCAACCCCCGGAATTCTGGGACCAGTACAAAACCGATTTTCCGCCGGGTACCCACCTCCGCGTTCATCCGATCCTGCATTGGAGCGAACTCGACATCTGGCTTTACATCCGGCGCGAGAACATTCCTCTCGTCAACTTGTACTACGCCAAGAACGGTAAGCGGTATCGCTCCCTGGGCGATCAGGACATCACCTTTCCCGTGGACAGCAACGCATCCACCCTCGACGAGATCATCGAGGAACTACGGACAACACGCGTCGCCGAACGCTCAGGGCGGGCCATGGATCACGAGTCCGAAGATGCGTTCGAACGCTTACGAGCGTCCGGCTATATGTAGGCGAGGGATTTACCGATGAACGAGGTACAGCCGACGCTCGATGCGGGGATCAAGACAACCCCGCCGTTGAAAATTGTGATCGTGGGCCACGTGGACCATGGTAAGTCGACCGTGATTGGCCGGCTGTTCCACGACACCGGATCACTGCCCGAAGGCAAGGTGGAGGCGATCCGGGCCATGTGCGAACGGCGCGGCATGCCGTTCGAATGGGCGTTTCTAATGGATGCGCTCAAGGCGGAGCGCGACCAAGGCATCACGATCGACGTCTCTTACATCTGGTTTAAGACTGCCGTGCGTGACTACGTCATGATCGACGCACCGGGGCATCGTGAGTTCTTGAAGAACATGGTTTCCGGCGCTGCCCAGGCGGATGCGGCCGTGTTGGTCGTTGACGCGCGCGAAGGGGTGCAGGAGCAAACGCGACGCCACGCCTACTTGCTCCATCTTCTCGGCATTCATCAGGTTCTGGTGGCCATTAACAAGATGGATTTGGTTGAGCATTCTGAGGCGCGGTTCCAGGAGGTGGCGTCCGAGGTCAAGGATTACCTCTCCGATTTGGGCATTGACTTGGCCCACACCTCGATTGTGCCGATATCCGCTCGTCATGGCGACAACATCGTCTATCCGTCCACGACCATGGCTTGGTACGATGGCACGACGATTACGAGCGGGCTCGATACATTCCAGCCGCCGGTGGCGCCTCTGGAGTTGCCGCTGCGTTTCCCGGTCCAGGACGTGTACAAGTTCGACGATCGCCGGATCATCGCCGGCCGGATCGAAAGCGGCCATTTACGCCGCGGTGATGAAATCCTGTTCTCGCCATCGAACATGACTGTTCGAGTGGCCAGCATTGAAAATTGGCCCGAGGCGGAACCCGTGATGGCGGTTCGCGCCGGCCAGTCTGTTGGCATTACCCTCAGCGAGCAGATTTTTGTTGAGCGCGGCGAGATCGCGAGCCATGCGCAAAACGCGCCTATGCTAACCAACGTGTTCCGTGGCCGCGTGTTCTGGCTCGGTCGCGAGCCTCTGACAGTAGGCAAGCGCTATAAGTTGAAACTCAACACCAGCGAGCATCTTGTCGAGATCGAAAAGATCGAAAAGGTCATCGATGTAAGCGACCTGGGTTCGGGCGAAGCGGAAAAGGTTGAACGCAACTCGGTTGCTGAGGTCGTGATCCGCACCCGCGGCCAGCTAGCCGTCGATCCGTTCGAGCAGAACATGCACACCGGCCGCTTTGTTCTCGTCGAGGACTTCGACATCGTCGGCGGCGGTTTGATCAATATGGATGGCTATGCCGATCAGCGGCCTGGCCAGCTCCAACGAGCGACCAACATTTACCGCGTCGAGCACCGGGTCGAATTAGAGGAGCGCTGGAAGGTCAACGGGCACAAGAGCGGCATTCTGTGGATGACCGGCCTTTCCGGGTCAGGCAAATCAACACTCGCGTTCTCGTTGGAACAATTCCTATTTCGCAAGGGTTACCACGTCTACGTCCTGGATGGTGACAACGTGCGCCACGGCCTCAACGCCGACCTCGGCTTTTCGCCGGAGGATCGGGTCGAGAACATTCGACGCGTTGGTCAGGCGGCGGCATTGTTCTCGCGAGCCGGCTTCCTTGTTATCACGTCATTCATATCGCCTTATCGCTCCGATCGTGACCGGGTGCGCTCCCTGGCTCCTGAGTTCTTCCACGAAGTCTATGTGGACGCCGACTTGAAAACCTGTGAGCAGCGTGATCCCAAGGGCCTGTATCGACGGGCGCGGGCGGGCGAGATTCAGGAGTTCACCGGCATATCGGCTCCCTATGAGCCGCCAGCACTGCCGGAGCTCCATGTTAACACGGCGACCCAATCCGTTGACGAGTGCATTTCGGATTTGGCTAATTTTGTAACGGCCAAGTTCTCGCTCACAAAATCCTAAGGGGGCTCGCCCATCATGGCCGTGCGGATCCACCCTGTCATCCTGTCGGGCGGTGCCGGAACCCGGCTGTGGCCGATGTCCAGGACGTTGCGGCCGAAGCAGTTGCTGCCGCTTATCTCCGATGACACCATGCTGCAGAACACGGTCAAGCGCGTCAGCGGCCCGGATTTCGCCCCGCCGATCGTCGTCTGTAACGATGACCATCGCTTCCAGGTGGCGGAGCAACTCCGGGCTATTGGCGTCGTTCCACAGGCTATCCTGCTGGAACCCGTTGCCCGGAACACCGCGCCAGCCGTGGCCGCAGCAGCGGCATTCCTACAATCCCGAACGAACGATGGTGGAGACGACCGGACGGACACGGCCGTTGCGGGTCGGCCGACGGTTGCAGCGCAGGACGTGATGTTGGTCCTGCCCTCGGATCATCACATCAGTGATGTGGACGGATTCCATCGCGCCATCAGAACGGCGGTCGCGGCCGCGTTGCAGGGTGCGATGGTCACCTTCGGCATCACACCCAGCCGACCCGAAACCGGCTATGGCTACATCCGCAGTGGCGCCGCAGTGGAGGGAATCGAGGCCTGTTTCGCGGTCGATCGCTTCGTCGAAAAGCCGGATTCCAAGACGGCGGCGGCCTACGTCGCTAGCGGTGAGTATGTTTGGAATAGCGGCGTGTTTCTGTTTCCAATCGCGGGCGTGTTGGCGGAATTGGAGACAACGGCGCCAGCCATCGTGACCGGTTGCCGCGCGGCGTTGGCGGCGGCCAACACGGACTTGGATTTTGTGCGCCTGGCGGCTGGGCCGTTTGGCGCCATCGAGTCGATCTCGGTCGACTACGCGCTCATGGAACGCACGACCCGTGGTGTGGTGGTTCCTGCGGATATCGGCTGGAGCGACGTCGGTTCCTGGTCGGCCCTGTGGGAACTGGCCTCCCACGACGATCAAGGCAATGCGACCATCGGCGACGTGGTTTTGGATGATGTGGCCGGGTGTTACGTGCGGGCGGAACACAATTTGGTGGCGGCCATCGGGGTCCGTGATCTGGTCATTGTGGCGACCGACGATGTGGTTCTGGTGGTGCCGCGCGACCGTGCTCAGGATGTGCGAGATCTCGTCAAACGGCTTGAGACCGCCGGGCGCACCGAGCACTACATCCACACCAAGGTTTATCGGCCCTGGGGCTGGTATCAGCAGATCGACTATGGGAGCCGGTTTCAGGTCAAGCAGATCACGGTAAAGGCCGGGCACAAGCTCAGCCTGCAGATGCACCATCATCGCGCGGAGCATTGGATCGTGGTCAGCGGGACGGCCAAGGTTACGAAGGGCGAGGAATTCTTCTACCTGACCGAGGATCAATCCACCTACATCCCCCACAATACGCCGCACTGCTTGGAAAACCCCGGTCGTGTGCCACTGCGAATGATTGAGGTGCAGTCGGGTGGTTATCTGGGTGAGGACGATATCGTACGCTTCGATGACAAATACGGCAGGGTGGCCGCGGATTGACCCAGGCCGTTTTTCTTACGCTTTTTTGATCCAGGCGCCGGTGTTGGACTGCTGCCAGTACGTCAGGGCGTAGCCGGCAGACCGTCGGGATTGCCACCGCTGCCGCGCCGCGGCCACCGCGTCGGCATCGTTACCGTCGAACAGGTCGAAGCACCGCTCGAAGTCAGCCAAGTGGCTGCAATCGGCGCCATCCACAAGGAAGAGAAAATCGGCACCGTTCGGGACATCGGTACCGGCCGTAAGCCAGATGGGCTGATCAGGACCGCGGCCGTCCGCCGCACTTCCATGCGGCAACCAGGAGCCGTGATCGTACGTCCAAAGTGCGGTGACCAGCGCCTCAACGCGCTCCGTGGAGCGGGCGATGACGACGCCGCGCTTACCGACCTTCAGCGCTTTTTCCAGAAGCCTCGGCAGCACCGCTTCGAGCGGTCGCGCGATTAGGTGGTAGAACGCGACCTCGGTCACCGCACTGGCCGTCCCGAACGCGCGTGTCCTCAGGTATGCCTCAGGTCAGAGTGCCACTCTCGTAATGCTGCGCGACCAGGCGATCCAGCAGGCGAACGCCGAATCCGGTGGCCCCCTTCGGCACCACGTCCCGCGTTTCCTTGGTCCAGGCAACGCCCGCGATGTCCAAATGTACCCAGGGCGTTTCGTTGACAAAGCGCTGCAGAAACTGCGCGGCCGTGATACTGCCGGCAGCGCGATTGCCGATGTTCTTCATGTCCGCCGCGTCGGATTTAATCGCCTTATCGTATTCGGGCCCCAAGGGTAGGCGCCAGACAGGCTCACCAACTAAGTCACCGACGCGGGCCAATCGCTCCGCCGCCTCGTCTGAATTGGTGAACATGCCGCAGCGTTCATGGCCCAAGGCCACGACCATCGCTCCCGTCAGTGTCGCGAGATCGACCATTAGGGCCGGCTTGAAGCGATCCTGCGTGTACCAAAGCGCATCGGCCAGGACGAGTCGGCCTTCTGCATCCGTGTTCAACACTTCAACAGTTTGGCCCGACATGGTTTTCACGATATCACCGGGACGCTGCGCCGTGCCGGATGGCATGTTTTCCACAAGCCCGACCACGCCGACCGCGTCGACACGGGCTCGGCGTCCGGCCAGTGCCTTCATAAGACCGATGACGGCGGCTGAGCCGGCCATGTCGTACTTCATCTCCTCCATACCGCCCGAGGGCTTGATGGAGATACCGCCCGTATCGAACGTCACGCCCTTGCCGACGAAGGCCACCGGCTGGCCAGTTTCCGAAGCGTTCGTGCCGGCGCCGCGCCACCGCATGACCACCAACTTGGGTTCACGGATGCTGCCTTGGGCGACACCGAGGAGGGCGCCCATGCCGAGCGCTTGCATGGCGTCTCGATCGAGCACTTCCACGTCCACACCCACCTCCGCAAGACTTTGGGCTGCGGCGGCGAGCGTCTCAGGATAGATGATGTTGCCAGGCTCCGAGACTAGGTCACGAGCAAACAGTACGCCATCGGCCACAGCATCGCGGCTCTCGAATAGGCCCGCAGCTACATCCGGGTCGGGCGTGGCTATGTTCAGCATCTCTAGGGATGGCTTGCCGTTGTCGGGATCCTTCGTCAGATACTTGTCGAAACGGTAAGCGCGCAACCGCGCACCGAGCGCCATTTCGGCGGCGGCCTCTGCGGCGGTCAGACCGGTTTCCGTGCCGGGCAGGGCGTCCACCATTAAGGTTGCCGCTTCACCAACGTCCCCGGCAAGAGCCGCGTAACAACGACCGCCCGCTGCCACCAGACGGAGTGCGTCGACCTCATCCGGTTTACCGAGCCCGACCAGAAGGATCTTGTCTAACCCGTTGCCCGGGGCCGGAAGCGCAAAGGACTGGTCTTTCTTGCCGCGAAAGCGGCTGACCGCCATAGCTCGTGTTACGGAACCGCCGGTCCGATCGTCCAGCGCTTTTGCGGAGGCTCCCAACTGTCGGTCTTCGAATACGGCAACCGCGATGACGCCTGACTCGGGCAGGTTGGGAGTGACGAACGAGATCTTCATGGTTTGCACCTTTTTGCGGCCCGCCAATCAGACTGTCGACACCTGCTCCGTCGTGGTGTGGCGACACGTCCGGTGATGGTCCTCACACCATTGTGTACGGCATCTCAACCCGCAAACCCGGTATTTGCCGCCGCGGCAGTGGAGCCAGGATCAATACATATGATCCGCGCCGACGCCATGGGCGGAAAATCCGGTCAAAGACTTTTAGGGAATGCCGCCGTGCGGCGAGTCGGAGGCCGCTACAGTTCAGTCCAATGCTACCAGCTTATCGGCAGCTGACTTGCCATTGCGCCCCTGGACAAGCTCATACTCGAGCTTTTGCCCCTCTCGCAGCGTTTTCAGGCCCGCCCGCTCGACTGCCGAGATATGAACGAAGGCGTCCTTTGCGCCGTCATCGGGCCGGATGAAACCGTACCCCTTGGTTGGGTTGAACCACTTTACGGTTCCGGTCGCCATAAGTAACTCCTCAATTCGACGAACCAAAAACATGGCGCCGGTCGCCAAAGCTGGGGCGCCTGACAAAGGTCTCAGGCTTCGCGCTGTTCACGAGGTGTCACGGGGGGCCGCAGACCAGGGATGGCGTCGAAATCATCAACCTCGTAGGGAGGATATCTGAACCGCGGCCTCGCCACAAGGTCGCTTGCGGGGGCAAACAAAGAGTTAGTCGACGTAGGCACCGCTTAACTGCGAAGTACCTCCTCACGCAGATCTTTGGTCTTTGCCCGAAGAGCTTCTAATAATCCCGAAACCTTGCCGCCGCGCTGCCGGATGGCGCCTGTAAAGTCCGAACGCTGGGTCACTTTCAACGACACGCCTTCCACTGAAACGTCGACGATCTTGAGGTCGCCACGGCCGCCGGAGGCGGCAAGATCTTCGACCTCCCAATCAACACTGATCCGACGCCCCGCGCCCGAAGCGACGACAGCCGTTTCCACGACAGCGACATTTCCCGATTTGGCACGCTCCCCGAGGATCTCCAGCTGTTCCCCAGCATAGCCTGTGAAGCGGCTCGCATACCCATAAACAATCAAGTCCTCGAACAGTTGCAAGTACTCCTTGCGTTCAGCCGGTGTCGCATCTCGCCAGTAACGACTCAGGACAAACTGACCAATTTCTTCGACCGCAAAGTATTTTTTGAAAATTCGCCGCATTTTTTCGGTCTGACTGAGTCGGGACAGGGATGTGTCCGAGAGAACATCAATCGTCTCTCGCCCTAAGTCTTCGACCAGCGCGCGGGCCCGTGGGGCCAGTGACCCCTCTGCATAAGCGACAGGGGCATAGGTCAAACACACCGTCACCAACAGCAGGATCAACGGACGGATGACGAAGCGCATATCGTTTCTCCTCGCGACGAGGGCACCAGGGGACACTTGCCGCACAGTGCTCGCCTCGTCAGGGTCTAATCTCCGTAACCACGTTCACAAGTTCAAGCAGCGATCACAGGCCATAGGGCATGGCAGCTCGGTGGCGGCGAGGCTAGGGTACTATTGGACGACGACCTCTGCCCTGCGGCAGCGGGCTCTCACCAGCTTCGCCATTGTTGATGTCAAATTGACGGTTCTGACGATACGCGCTGCGCACGGCCGCGTAGAAATCCAGAGAAGAACGCTGCAACTCGTCGAACGGTTCCAGGAATTGAGCCCTTTGACTCACACCACCCACCACGGTGCGACCGAACGTGAATGCCGTCAACTCGCTTGGGTAGTCGAACACAAGCGCTCCGAGAAACCCCAGAGGATCGATAAGCACGCTATCGAACGCCCGTCCTGAAGCGTCTCTGATGGTACTTGGGCCAAGAAGTGGCAACACCAGATATGGGCCCTCGCCCACACCCCAGACGGCTAGCGTCTGACCGAAATCTTCGGAATGATCGGGCACTTCCAGTTCCGTTGCAACATCGAACAGCCCGCCCACGCCAACCGTGGAATTCACGAAAAAGCGGGTGAACGTATGTCCGGCCCGTGTTGCTTCACCTTGGAGCAGGTCGTTCACGAATGTCACGGGTTCGGTAAGGTTGGCGAGAAAGTTGTCGATGCCATCTGTCATTACCGGCGGTAGGATGTCGCGGTAAATGATCGCAAGAGGCGTTAGCAGCAGCTCATCGATAAATAGATTGAAGTCGAATATGGCACGGTTAAGCGGCTCCAGCGGATCGTTGGTTTCTACATAGTCGGCGTACGCCTCGGGGTCCAGATTCGGATCGGGTGCGGTCGCGCAGCCGCTGAGAAGCGCAAGCATAGCCAACCCGACGCCGGCGTTGGCGATCTGCCGCTCGCGGTTCCGTGACGGCCGGGGGGGGGTCCGCCTGAGATTGTCCATGCCAAACATGCTCCGTTGTCGTGGGGCCGAAACCAACGAACCCGGCTCCAAGCGGATGTCAAGGACGGCCTGCGCGAACACATTCTTGGATCCAAGGCGTGTTGTTACGGCCAACCACCGCAGAGCCCCGTCATTGTGCTGAATAGCGGCCACCGATGAAACCAGCAAGTGCGGCCATACAGCAAGGTGACGGCTAGAGGGTGGGGTGAGTTCCTGGGTCAACCCCGTTTCGCAGATGCAAACCTTGAGCGATGGTTGACGGGTGACTTTGTTGTGCCAGGTGCGCTAGATAGGGTGGCGTTTGCGGAACGGTGTCCACCGATCCCATGAGCCTCGGAGCGTGCTGGCTTCAATAAATCGCTCGATTGCGCAGCGACAGTTGGGCGCTGGCGTTTGGGTGAGCAACAGGTTCCTGGCATTCGCATCTGCGAAATCCAGGGGCAGCGTAGTGTCAGGGTCAATACAAAATGTCCACAGGGTCTGCGGGGATCACGGAACGACCGCACTGGCACGGTCGGCGCGAGCGGGGGCTCCCGATCTCCTCGCCGCTGCCGCAGGCCGTGACCGTCTCCTTTGAGTTTTTTCCGCCAAAGACCGAAAAGATGGAGCAGAGCCTGTGGACTTGCGTAGAGCGTTTATCCACGCTCAACCCCTCTTATGTATCCGTTACGTATGGTGCCGGCGGTTCAACACGTGAGCGCACCCATGCCACTGTAATCCGGCTTCAACGTGAGGCCGGATTGCCGACTGCAGCCCACTTGACCTGCGTTGGCGCCTCGCGTGGCGAGATTGACGAGGTTGCGCGGCGATATTGGGATGCGGGCGTACGGCACGTCGTGGCGCTGCGTGGTGACCCGCCCGAAGGCACGGCTGGCTACGAGCCGCATCCGGACGGATATGCCTATGCAGCTGATTTGGTGGCGGGGTTGAAGCGCATAGGGGACTTCGAGATCAGCGTCGCTGCCTACCCGGAGGTCCATCCAGAAGCCGCAAGCGCCGCTGCGGATCTGGACAATCTGCACCGTAAAGTGGATGCCGGGGCCGGCCGAGCGATCACGCAGTTTTTCTTCGACGTCAACGACTTTTTCCGCTTTCGCGACAAGGTCGTGGCGGCCGGTATCGACGTGATTCTGGAGCCGGGCATTCTGCCCGTAAGTAATTTCGAGCGAGTGGTGCAATTCGCCCGCACTTGCCATGCCAAGGTACCATCTTGGATGCACGACCTGTTTGAGGGGCTGGACGATGACCCGGATACGCGGCGTCTAATTGCCGCTTCGGTGGCGGCTGAGCAATGCCGCGCGCTGAGCGACGGCGGCGTCGACCATTTCCACTTTTACACGTTGAACCGGGCTGACCTAGTTTACGCTATTTGCCATTTGCTTGGCGTTCGGCCCGGGTCGCAGGCGGATCGCCCGGCGGCAGCGGCGGTGGGTGCCCAATGAGCCCGCTTGACATCACCGCCACTCGCGATCGCCGATTGCAAAGGCTTCGTGAGGAAGCCGCCAGGCGCATCCTGGTCCTCGACGGTGCCATGGGCACCATGATCCAGCGCGCACAGTTGGAGGAGGCCGACTTTCGTGGTCCGCGGTTCGCCGACTGGCCGCGCGACCTCAAGGGTAATAACGATCTGCTGTCCATCACCCGTCCAGACCTGATCGAAGAAATCCATCGCGCCTACTTCGAAGCCGGTGCCGACATCGCGGAGACCAATACCTTTAGCTCGACCCGCATCGCCATGGCGGACTACGGGATGGAGGCATTGGCGCGGGACCTCAATCTAGCGGCGGCGCGGGTGGCACGAGCGGCGGCAGACGCCGTCATGCAGCTCACGCCGGAACGGCCACGGTGGGTGGCAGGCGCCATTGGCCCCACCAACCGGACGGCTTCGATTTCCCCGGACGTCAATGACCCCGGTAAGCGCAACGTGACGTTCGACGAGCTCTGCGTCGCCTATCGGGAACAGGCCGAAGCACTGGTCGACGGCGGCGTCGACATTTTGTTGGTCGAGACCGTGTTCGATACCCTGAACTGCAAGGCGGCTCTGTTCGCCATCGATGAAATGTTCGCCGACCTTGGCGTCCAGTTGCCGGTGATGGTCTCCGGCACGATCACGGATCTGTCGGGGCGCAATTTGTCCGGCCAAACCGCGGAGGCATTCTGGATCTCCGTTCGTCACGGCGATCTGTTCTCCATCGGCCTTAACTGCGCGCTTGGGGCAGAGCAGATGCGCCCGCACGTGGCTGATTTGGCCCGCGTTGCGGACACGCTCGTCTCAGCCTATCCCAATGCGGGCCTGCCCAACGAGTTCGGCGAATATGACGAGACGCCGGAGCAGATGCAGACGCATATCCGGGAGTGGGCCCAATCGGGCCTGATCAACGTGGTCGGCGGTTGTTGCGGCACGACGCCAGACCACATTCGCGCCATCGCCACGGCCGTTAGCGTCGTTCCACCGCGGGCTGTTCCTGCTTTGCCAGCCCGCCTGCGCCTCTCCGGCCTCGAACCGTTCGAAATCGCGTGATGCAAACCGGATTCATTACCATTGGCGAGCGGACCAACGTCACCGGCTCAGCGAAGTTCCGCAAGCTCATCCTTGATGATGACTTCGCCGCGGCTCTGGAAGTTGCGCGGCAGCAGGTCGAGAACGGCGCCAACATCCTGGACGTTAACATGGATGAGGCGATGCTGGACGCCGAGGCGGCCATGCACCGCTTCCTCAACCTGATCGCCTCGGAGCCGGATATCTCCAGGATCCCGATCATGATCGACTCCTCCAAGTGGTCGGTGATCGAGGAGGGGCTGAAGTGTTGCCAAGGCCGGAGCGTTGTCAACTCCATCAGTTTGAAAGAGGGGGAAGACGCCTTTCTGGAGGTGGCGACGCGCGTTCATCGCTATGGTGCCGCTGTCGTCGTCATGGCCTTTGACGAGCAGGGCCAGGCCGAGACCGCCGAGCGCAAATTCAAGATCGCCAAGCGCGCCCACGATCTCCTGGTCGATCGAGTTGGCATGGGGCCCGAGGACATCATCTTCGATCCCAATATCTTCGCCGTCGCCACCGGCATCGAGGAGCACGATGACTACGCCGTGGCCTTCTTCGAGGCGACTAGGCTGATCAAGGAGTATCTGCCGCACTGCTCGGTCTCTGGTGGGGTCTCCAACGTGTCGTTCTCGTTCCGCGGCAACAACCCGGTGCGCGAGGCCATGCACTCGGTGTTTCTCTATCACGCGATCCAAGCCGGCATGGACATGGGGATCGTCAACGCTGGCCAGATCGCTGTCTACGACGAGATCGACCCCGAGCTGCGCGAGCGTGTCGAGGACGTTATTCTCAACCGCCGCGCGGACGCGACCGAGCAACTGATCGACATCGCCGGCCGCTTCAAGGGCGGCGCCAGCCGCGCGCGGGAGGTTGATCTCTCCTGGCGAGAAAAGCCCGTCACCGAAAGGCTCACGCACGCGCTCGTCAATGGGATCGGCGAGTTTGTTGTCGAGGACACCGAAGAGGCCCGCCAATCGGCGAACCGTCCGCTGGAGGTCATCGAGGGCCCCCTGATGGACGGCATGTACGGGGGCGGCGTCCTGTTTGGTGCTGGGAAGATGTTCCTGCCGCAGGTCGTCAAGAGTGCCCGCGTCATGAAGCAGGCCGTCGCCCACTTGCTGCCATACATGGAGGCGGAAAAGGACTCCGCGAGCGGTGCTAACGGCAAGATCCTGCTCGCCACCGTCAAGGGGGACGTCCACGACATCGGCAAGAACATCGTCGGCGTTGTGCTGCAATGTAACAACTACGAGGTCATCGATCTTGGCGTTATGGTGCCGACGGCCAAGATCCTGGACACGGCGGTGGAGGAGGGGGCGGACATCATCGGCTTATCCGGGCTGATTACGCCGTCCCTGGACGAGATGTGCTTCGTCGCCAAGGAAATGCGCCGGCGCGGCCTCGAACAACCGCTGCTCATCGGCGGTGCCACGACGAGCAAGGCCCACACCGCGGTTAAGATCGCCGTCAACACCGAAGGGCCCGTGGTCTACGTCCCCGATGCCAGCCGCGCCGTCGGCGTCTGCGGTGCGCTGTTGTCGGAGACGGAAAGTGGGGCCTACGTGGCGCGGGTGCGTGATGACTATGCGCACGTTCGTGAGACCCACGCCCGCGGCCGAATCGAAAAGGCCCACGTGTCATTGCAGGACGCGCGCCGCAACAAGACCGCCATTGATTGGACCGGTTACGTGCCGCCGCGCCCGGCCAAGCCCGGGATCACCGCGTTTGATGACTATGATCTGGCTGAGTTGGTGTCCCGCATCGACTGGGGGCCGTTTTTCCAGGTTTGGGAATTGGCCGGGCGCTATCCAAACATTCTGCAGGATCCGGTGGTCGGCGAGACCGCACGAGAAGTGTTCCGGGACGGCCAGGCCATGTTGGAGCAAATCGTCGCGGAGCGGTGGCTAACGGCCAAGGCGGTGATCGGCCTGTGGCCCGCCAACACAGTCGGCGACGACGATATCGAGGTGTTCACGGACGCCAGCCGCCAGGGTCTGATCGGGGTGATCCACACGCTTCGCCAGCAAATGGTGCGGGATCGCGAAGGCCGCTACAACCGTGCCCTGGCCGACTTCGTGGCACCGAAGGAGACGGGGCTCGCCGACTGGGTCGGCGGTTTCGCCGTGACGACCGGCCATGGTGTGGACGACCGTGCGGCGTCCTATGAGCGTCATCACGATGATTACAGCGCGATCATGCTGAAGGCACTGGCCGACCGGTTGGCGGAAGCCTTTGCCGAACGGCTGCACGAGCGGGTGCGCAGGGAGTTCTGGGGCTACGGCGCCGGCGAGCGGTTGAGCAACGAAGAGCTGATCGCGGAAAAGTACATCGGCATCCGCCCAGCCCCCGGTTATCCCGCCTGCCCTGACCACACCGAGAAGCCGGCCCTGTTCGAATGGCTTACCGCGCGCCAGATGGCCGGCATTCAGCTGACCGAAAGTTGCGCAATGATGCCGGCGGCCAGTGTGGCCGGCTATTACTTAAGCCACCCCGAGGCCCGCTATTTCGGGGTCGGGCGCATCCGCCGTGATCAGGTAGAGGATTACGCCCGCCGCAAGGGCATGACCGTTGCGGAGATCGAGCGCTGGCTTGCCCCCAATCTGGCCTATGACCCGGAGCTGGTGGACGGCTAAGTGCCCCCGTCCTGGGGACAGCGTCCAGGGACCGCTCGCCCACGTGGCGACGAAGCTAGCGGACCACTTACCGCAGCATGCCAACCGGATGCCCCTTTTGGCCCAAGTCGGCCCCTCGCCGGATGCCAGAAACGTCGTAGGCGGAGCCGGTGAACGCGGGAGGCCAACGCTGCCGCTGGTTCGTGGGACGCTCAGGGTTGATCGTCGAAGAGAAATTCCTTGCGCCGGGAACATCGAGATCGTCAGTTCCAAGCTCCACTGGCTCCTGGGAGCGATCAGCCAAAGATAAGGACCGAAGATGGCGTGGCAGGCACTCGCTGGCATACTGGTGTTGTTAGGCATGGCATGGGCGTTGAGCGAGAAGCGCGCCGACGTATCCTGGCGGCTCGTCGCGAGCGGTGTTGTTCTCCAGTTCCTTGTCGCCCTCGTCCTTCTGCGGATTGAGGTCGTCAAGGACGCGTTCGAGTCCCTCAACAAAGCCGTTCTGGCTATTGAAGCCGCGACCAAGGATGGCACGGCTTTCGTGTTCGGTTACCTGGGGGGCGGACCCACACCGTTTGACGCGACCCAGCCGCAAAATAGCTTCATCCTTGCGATTCAGGGTCTGCCCTTGATCCTTACAGTCAGTGTTCTCAGTGCGTTGCTGTTTCACTGGCGCGTGCTGCCGGCGATCGTCCGCGGATGCAGCTGGGCGTTGCGCAAAACCCTGAAGGTCAACGGCGCCGTCGGCGTCTCCTCTGCGGCCAACGTGTTCGTCGGGATGATCGAGGCGCCGCTGTTGATCCGGCCCTATCTGCGGGACATGAGCCGGGCCGGCTTGTTCATGGTCATGACCGCCGGCATGGCGACCATCTCGGGCAATATGTTCGTGCTGTACGCGACCATCCTTGCCCCGGTCATCCCCGATGCCGCGGGCAATCTCGTGACCGCATCGCTCATCAGCGCGCCCGCAGCGATCGTTGTCGCCGCGCTGATGGTTCCCGCAACCGCGGACAACGAAGGGCTGGACGTTACGTTGCCCACAAGCACGGCAAGGAGCAGCATCGAGGCTATTGTCAACGCCACCTGGGACGGCATCAAGCTGGTTGCGAGCGTCGCCGCCTTGTTGGTCGTTGCCGTAACCTTGGTCAGCTTGGTCAATCAGATCACCGGTGTGCTGCCCTCGGTCGCCGGCGAGCCGTTGACGCTGCAGCGCGTCGCGGGGTGGGGCATGGCGCCCGTTGCGTGGTTACTTGGGGTTCCCTGGGCCGAGGCCGTGTTGGCGGGTGGACTGCTGGGCACCAAGGTCGTCCTAAACGAGCTGGTCGCCTACCTTCACCTCGCGGCGCTTCCGGCAGAGGAGCTGACATCGCAAAGCCGCCTGATCCTGACCTATGCGCTCTGCGGTTTCGCCAACCTGGGAAGCCTCGGCATTCTCCTCGGTGGTCTCGGCGTGTTGGTCCCGGAGCGTCGGGCGGACATCGTCACGCTTGGCCCGAAGGCCCTGATCTCAGGCAATCTCGCCAGCTTCATGACCGGCGCTGTGGTCGGCCTCGTCGGCTGACCCATCCCACGGACTCGGTCCATATCATACTCTCCGGACGGGCTGTTCGCTCGGCTCGGGCGCACCAGTCTGATGTCCGCTTCCGGCTCCGTGCGCCGCTTTGGAGGCCGTAACGATCATATGCGGTGCTGAAACCGGGTAGAAACCCCTGATTCGGTTCTGCATGTTTGTGGCCATCGGCGCTTCAGGAATGATGGCGGGACTTGCCTCCAACGGCACTGGCGAGCATTCCTATCGCCAACATCTCGGTTGATCCGGCCCGCTCCAAGGTATCTGCGGTGGTCGTGGACGAGCGGTCGTGGAGTGGCCACTTCGCGACATGTTGAACGAGGCTGCGTTTCACCAGCTAACGAAGAGGCCGCTGCAGGACTGCGTTAGGGCCGCCAGCCAGAGCCTGAATACCCCCCATATTGGTAAGTGCTATGGCCTTGCTCCTGGCGTAATCTTCGGTCATAGCGAATGAAGGTGCGACGCATACAAATTGGGTGCACCGTTGAGAGAAATGGGGGTTAGGGACAATGCCTCTTTCAAACCGCCTCGCAGCAGAGGTGTTCGGGACATTCTGGCTCGTGTTCGGCGGGTGCGGCAGCGCCGTTCTGGCCGCGGGCTTTCCGGAGCTGGGGATTGGGTTCGTCGGTGTTTCGTTCGCCTTCGGCCTCACGGTTCTCACTATGGCCTATGCCGTTGGCCATATCTCCGGCGGCCATTTCAACCCGGCCGTTACGCTCGGCCTGGTCGCTGCCGGCAAGTTTCCGGCATCCGAAATTCCGCTCTACTGGATCGCCCAGGTAGCGGGCGCCATCCTGGCCGCGGCCGTGTTGTACATCATTGCGAGTGGCGCAGCCGGCTTCGATGTATCGGCGGGATTTGCCTCCAACGGCTACGGCGCCCACTCTCCGGGCGGCTATAACCTCACAGCCGCCCTGGTGGCCGAGGTCGTGCTGACGTTCTTTTTCCTGATCATTATCTTGGGAGCCACCAGCGCCAAGGCACCGGCCGGCTTCGGTCCGCTTGCGATCGGCCTGTCGCTCACCCTGATCCACCTGATTAGCATTCCGGTCACCAACACCTCCGTCAATCCGGCCCGCTCCACGGGCCCGGCGCTGTTTGTGGGTGATTGGGCACTGGAGCAGCTTTGGCTGTTTTGGGCCGCACCGCTTGCCGGTGCCTTGATCGCCGGCGTGGTCTGGCGCTGGCTGGGGCAGGGCAGCGACGACGCCTGACCGGCGGGCTGTCGTCGGACGGTCCGTTCACACCGTTGTGCGGACCGGCGCCGCAGCGGCCAGCAAGCCATCCACGTCGAGATGACGTTCCAGGTGGTCTGCCAGCGCATCCAGCGTCGCATCCACCTGAGCGTCGTAGGCCAGACCGGCACCAAGACCAAGCGCCTCGGGGCGTAGGCGCTCTAAAAACGCTGTACGAAAGGCGTCGGCGGCGAACAAGCCGTGTAGGTAGCAACCCATGATCCGGCCATGGCGGGCCACCGCGCCATCCGGCCGAGCGTCGCTTCGGCCACTGACCAGCTGCAACATCGGTTGGCGTACGCCCGGCCCATCGGTCCGGCCCATGTGCATCTCATAGCCGCGCACCTTGGCGCCGCTTGCCACCTCGATGCCGGTCGCCTCGATGAGCGCCTTCTCAGCCGTGAGCGTGGTTTCGACGTTCAGCAGGCCAAGGCCCGGCGCCGCACCGGCCGGACCTTCGATGCCATTGGGGTCGCGGATCACGGTGCCTAGCATTTGGTAGCCGCCGCAGAGGCCGAGCACGAACCCGCCGCGGCGAACGTGGCCCGCCAGATCCACATCCCAGCCCTCGTCCCGCACCACGGCCAAGTCAGCCATGGTTGCTTTGGAGCCTGGCAGAACCACGAGGTCCGTGGTTCCGGGCAGGGGTGTGCCGCGCCGGATGAAGGTGACGGCGACGGCTGGCTCCGCGATCAGCGGATCGAGATCATCGAAGTTGGCGATGCGGGAAAACACCGGCACCGCCACCTGGATAAGGCCAGCACCCGGCGCGCGCGGCCGGTCGAGAGCAACCGCATCCTCCGCCGGAAGGTTGCGGGCTGGCTCAAACCAGGGCAGCACCCCGAAGGACCGTAAGCCCGTGCGATCCGCAATGATCCGAAGGCCGTCATCGAACAGGCGGATGTCACCGCGGAACTTGTTGATGATCACGCCACAGAGCCGCCGACGTTCGGTCTCCGGAAGTAGGGTCCAGGTACCGGCGATGGCCGCGATAACGCCGCCGCGATCGATGTCGCCGATCAGCGCTACGGGGATATCGGCGGCCTCCGCGAAGCCCATGTTCGCGATGTCGCCGTCGCGCAAGTTGATCTCGGCCGGACTCCCGGCCCCCTCCACGAGGACAAGCTCCGCTTTCGCTGCCAGCCGATGGAAACTCTTCAGCACGGCCGGCAGCAGGGTCGGCTTCAAGGTTTGATAATCGCGTGCCCGAGCTGTGCCCATAACCTTGCCGTGCACCACCACTTGCGCGCCGATGTCCGTCTGCGGTTTGAGCAGTATCGGGTTCATGTCCGTGGTCGGGCGAAGGCCGGCGGCGCGTGCTTGGAGAGCCTGGGCCCGGCCGATCTCGCCGCCGTCCGCCGTCACGGCGGCATTGTTGGACATGTTTTGCGGCTTGAAGGGGCTCACCATAAGCCCGCGCCGTGTGCAAGCGCGGGCCAGTCCAGCAACGAGCAAGGACTTGCCCACATCGGAACCCGTGCCCTGGAACATCAGGGCGCGGGCAGTCACCGTGGAGCGGTCTCCACCGCTCAGAACACCAAAGCCTGCCTCAGATTGTTGGCATGGGCGTTCTGGAAGCGGCGGTAGACCACGATCTCTTCCGGCTTTGCTGAGGTTCCGTAGTAGGCTTCGTTCAAATCCGTTCGGCGGACCAGCGCCATTCCCTCGATCGACAGGCCGGCGAACAATCCCTCGCTGTACGAGAAGCCGAGAACATCGGCACCGAAGTTGGTGGTTGTGCCACCTTCCAGTCCTGCGCCAAAGGTGCCGAAGGTCAGTTCCACGTCGGCACTGAACTTGCTCTGATCGCCGATCAAGGCGGCCACAGCTTCATCGCTTTGTAGCAGGAGAATGACCTCGGACGATTGAGCGCCGATCTGAGGGCCGAAGCTTCCGGCACCAATGGCATAGAAAGCAGGATAGCTCCAGTTGCCGGCCTCGTCGCGGGCGAGCAGCACTCCGGAACCGCCTTCACCGCCGAAGACAAAAGCCCCCTTCAGGAGCTTTGGAATCACGACGATTCCGCGAGCGCTCTTCAGCTGCTCTCGAAACACTACGTAATTGTCTTCCTCGCGCGTCATGAAGGTCTGAACCGTCCAGCGGGCGCGCTCGACCAGGGATTCCGCTTCCGACTGCGGGGGCAGGTTGGCCACGCACCCGGTAACACCGACGATAACGGCAAGGATGAAAACATAGCGTTTGATCACGGTCATGGCTCTAAATCCTTACGGGGCCGGGCACGTTGGCTAAAACTCGATGCCGGGCTGCGCCTTGACACCCGATCGGAACGGGTGGCGGATCATGGTCATCTCCGTAACCAGATCGGCTGCCTCGATCAGTTCCTCGCGGGCGTTGCGGCCGGTGATAACAATGTGAACGTCAAGGGGCTTGGCCTTGAGACTGGCCAGCACGTCATCGAATGGCAGATAGTCGTAACGAAGGACGATGTTCAGCTCGTCAAGGATTATCATGCGAAACGATGGATCGGCGATCATCGTTTTGGCCGCCTCCCAGGCAGCCTCTGCAGCGGCGATATCGCGGCGACGGTCCTGCGTTTCCCATGTAAAACCTTCGCCCATCGCTTTCATAACGCACAGATCGGGGAAGTGCTCAAGGACGCGGCGCTCGCCCGTTTCCCAGACACCTTTGACAAATTGCACAATGCCGACTTTCATCCCGTTGCCAATACAACGAATGGCAAGGCCCATAGCGGCGGTCGATTTGCCTTTGCCCTTGCCGGTGTGAACCATCAGAAGTCCACGCTCCTCGGTCTTCGTGGCGAGAATTTTGTCTCGAGCCGCCTTTTTCTTTGCCATTTTTTCGGCATGACGTCGGTCAAGCTCGGCGTCTTCACTCATGTCCGATCCGTCACTTGAAATGGGTTAACCGCCGGTCCGATTCGTACCACCAACGTTCGTCGTGTCAAACGCACGGCTGGCGAGGCTCCGGAGCACCGTATCGGCGTGGTTCAGGGACGAGTGCCAGAGGCCCCTCGCCGAGGCCTCCAGGAGGCGGTCTGCCATTTCCCCCAGCGCTGCCGGATTGTGGGTCTCAAGGAAGGCCCGAACCTTGCTATCATCAAGAAAAGCTTGGAAAACCGAATCAAAGTGATGGTCACGAACGCAACCTGCGGTGGCAGCAAAGGCGAACAGATAGTCCACCGTTGCCGCCATCTCGAAGCCGCCTTTATAGCCATGTCGCATCACCCCGCTAATCCACTTGGGGTTGACAACACGGGCACGCACGACGCGTGCCACCTCCTCCTCAAGTGTACGAATCACCGGTGATTCGGGTCTGGCGTGGTCAGGATGGTAGGTGGTCGGCTGCTGACCGGAGAGGACGCGGACGGCGGCCGTCAGCCCGCCCTCGAACTGGTAGTAATCGTCCGAGTCGAGCAGATCGTGCTCGCGGTTGTCCTGGTTTTGGACCACGGCTTCGACGGTGGCCAGCCGGCGTTCAAAGCTGCCATGGGCCGCCTCGCCCGCTTGCGGTCCGCCGGACGCGGTCGCGCCGTACGCCCAGCCGCCCCAAGCGACGTAGGCGCGGGCCAGGTCTCGCTCAGTGTCCCAGCCGCGCTCATCGATCAGCGCCTGGAGGCCGGCGCCGTACGCCCCCGGCTTGGACCCGAACACGCGAAAGCCGGCCGAGCGCCTGGCTTCGGCTTCGTCCATCCCAACTCCGATCAGCGTCTCGGTTTCGGTCGCCACGCGGGCGGCCAACGGGTTTTGCTCCGCTGTTTCCGGCAGCGCCGCAACGGCTCGTGCGGCACTATCGAACAGCGCGATCAAGGCGGGGAAAGCATCGCGAAAGAACCCGGAGATGCGCAAGGTTACATCCACGCGCGGACGATCGAGAACGTCGATTGGCAGGATCTCAAAGCCAGTGACGCGCCGGGACGCACTATCCCAGGTTGGTCGCACCCCCATTAGCGCCAAGGCTTGGGCAAGGTCATCACCGCCTGTGCGCATGTTGGCGGTTCCCCAAGCGGAGATGGCAAGCGTCTTTGGCCAGGTTCCGTGGTCTTGGACGAAGCGTTCGATGAGCAGACTGGCCGAGCGCCAGCCCAGTGTCCAGGCGGCGGGCGTCGGTACCGTGCGGGTGTCGACCGAATAGAAGTTGCGCCCGGTTGGCAGCACATCTAAGCGGCCCCGGGTTGGTGCGCCTGACGGCCCGGGGGCGACGAAGCGACCGTCCAGTCCGGCAAGCAGCCCGGCAAGTTCCGCGGCGCCCGACGCCGCCACGGCCGGACCAAGCGTCGTCTCAAGGGTGGCCAACACCGCGCCGGTCCGTTGCCAGGTCGGCTCTGCTATCCGTGTGCCGTCCACCAACGCTGCCGCTAGACACTCCAGCCGCTCCACTGTGTCGCCGACGGTGCGCCACGGGTCGCCGGCAACCCTGTCGGTCAAGACGCACGGGCGGGGACCCGTCCAGGGCTCGTTAAGGCGAGCATCCAGCGGGTCGAAAGCCAGGGCCAAGTCATTGGCGAGGGCGCGCAGCAGGGAGGCGTCACCACCCGCGCCGGCGCCCCGCGGCACCCGGACCAAAGCCACCAACAAATCGCGACGCTGGTCCCCAGTCGGAGCCTGACCGAACACGTGCAGTCCATCGCGGATTTGCAGTTCCTTCAACTCGCACAAATAGTTGTCGAGCTTGCCGAGTGCGGCCTCGGGACTCTCGTTCGCATCGATCCCGCAATCCACGTCCAGGCCCGTGACCCGGCACAGCGACAGGATCTCCTCTGTCAACACCTTCAAGCGCCGTGGATCGACCCCGGCGGCTTCGTAGTATTCGTCGACAAGCTGCTCCAGGTCGCGAAGGGGCCCATAGCTCTCGGCACGGGTAAGCGGCGGGGTCAGATGGTCGATGATCACCGCCTGGGCCCGTCGTTTGGCCTGGGTGCCTTCGCCTGGATCGTTGACGATGAAGGGATAAAGGTTTGGCGTTGGTCCGAGCGCCACCTCCGGAAAGCAAGCGTCGGACAGGGCCAGCGCCTTGCCGGGCAGCCACTCCAGGTTGCCGTGCTTGCCCATGTGAACGACGGCGTGGGCGCCGAACGTGGTTCGGAGCCAGACGTAGAAGGCCAGATAGGCGTGCGGCGGCGGCAGGGCGGGATCATGATAACTGGCCGACGGATCGATGTTGTAACCCCGTGCCGGCTGCAAACCGATCGCCACATGGCCGCAGCGAAAAGCCGACACGACAATGTGCGGACGCCCTTCGGAGCGATAGTAGGGGTCGTTTTCCACGGGACCCCAGCGCTCTAGGATCGTCGATTTTATGTCGGCCGGCAGCCGCGAGAAGAACGCCTTGTAATCATCAGCGGGCAAGGTCTCGCGCACGATGCGGCTGGGTAGGGACTTCAAGTCGTTGGTGGGGCCGGCTTGCAGCGTCCGCACCAGATCGTCGCCATCCTTGGGTGCGCTTTGCACCGAGTAGCCGGCCTCGGCGAGCGCGGCCAGCACTCGAATGGTTGCCGCCGGCGTATCCAATCCCACACCGTTGCCGAGCCGGCCATCGCGGTTGGGATAGTTGGCGAGGATCAACGCGATCCGTCGCGCGGCCGGCGGCGTGAGGCGAATGCGAACCCATGCCGCCGCCAAGGTCGCGACAAACCGCACCCGGTCGGGCACCGGGACGTGGCCCAGAAGATCGCATTCTGTCGCCGCATCACGGCGGATCAGGCCCTTGAACGAGACCGCGCGACCAATGATGCGACCGTCCACTTCCGGCAGGGCCACGTTCATAGCGATATCGCGGGCCGAGAGGCCGTATGTTCCGTCGCGCCACGCCGCCTCATCGCCGCTGGCAAACACCACTTGCAGGACCGGCGCATCCAAGCCGTCAAACGGCGTGTTCGTCCGGGTCGCCCCTGGAGCGGACACCGCAAAGCCGGTTGCGTTGAGGGCGATGGCGGGGCCTGTTTCGTCCAGCAACCCAGTCAATGTGGCGGCAGCAACGGGGTCCTTGAGGCTTGCCACATAGACGGGCAGGGCGCTCAGTCCGACGTCGGCAAGGGCATTGATCAGGGCGTCGATGACGGCCACATTTCCGGCCTGAACGAGCGCACGGTAGAATACCAGGGCAGCCACCGGTCGATTGTCGCTGGTCCGTGTTACGATCTGCGTCCAAGCGGCGCGCACCTGGGCCAGGTCCGGATCGTCAATTCCGGGCCAGTATAGCCCGGCGCGGAGCAGCGGTTTCGGCTCCCGCCAGGGCAGATCGTGGCCGATCAGACTGGCGGCAAATCCAAGAAACTGTGCCGTGTTGGCGGGTCCGCCATGGACGCCGTATTGCCACAAGCGGTGGCAAGCGTCTTCGGATACCGTCGACCAGCTGGTCAGCTCGGGGTCCGGCTGGTCGTCTCCGGGCAGCACCGCGAGCAGAATCCCCTCGCTTCGGCAGACGCTGCTGATCTGTTCAATTCCGTACGGCCAGTAAGCGCTGCCGCCAAGGAGCCGGATGACCACTAGGCGAGCGTGGCGCACGGTTGCCTCGATATAGAGGTCGACGGAATAGTTGTGGCCCAGTTGGAGCAGATTGGCGAGGCGCAGGCTCGGAACTGCGTCCTCTCCTGTGGCGCTGACCAGTCGGAGCCGGGCGTCCGCAAAGGCAGCCAGCTCCGTGTCGGCCGCCGACAAGATGATGATGTCGCCGGGCGTTTGGGCCAGATCCATGGCGGTCGTGCCGTTGCTGACAGTGCCCGGAGTCGTGGCTAGAAGGTGCATTCGGTGTGGTTCGTCCGGTGTGTCTTAGCCGGCGAGCCCAGCCAGAATCGCCTCCCGGTCGAGGCCGGTAAGTCCGATGACGACCAGTCGGCTCTCCCGCGCTTCGTCGTCGCGCCACGGCCGATCGTAATAGCGATGGATGCGCGCACCCACGGTCTGGATCACGTGCCGCATGGGCTTGTCGGGCACGTCGACGAAGCCCTTGATGCGGAGCACGTTGTGGGTTTCCGCCGTAGTCCGCAAGCGCGCCTCCAGGGCTGCCGGATCGGCCACGGGCCCCAAGTCGGCGATGAAGCTCTCAAACTCGTCGTGCTCGTGATCGTCCTCGTCATCATGGTGAGAGGGTCGTGCGCTCAGGTCGTCCTCGGCAGCGGCGGCGAGCCCGAGCACCACCGTTGGCGCGACCTTGCCGTGCTTGGCCGTCAACACCTTGGTGCCGGGGCGGGTGCCGGTTTCAATCCGGCGCTCCATGGCAGAGCGCGTCAGCGGATCGATCAGGTCGGTTTTGTTGAGGATAATCAGGTCCGCTGCCAGCAGTTGGTCTTCGAACAACTCCTCCAGCGGTGACTCGTGCTCGGGCAGTGTGTCGGCGTTTGTGCCGCCCCGCCCTTTTGCGGGGATCGCCGTGTCAGCAAATTGGCCGTTGGCGACCGCCGGCGTATCGACCACCGTGATGACGCCGTCGACGGTCACTCTGGCCCGCACCTCCGGCCAGTTGAAAGCCTGAACCAGCGGCTTCGGCAACGCCAAACCTGAGGTCTCGATCACGATATGCTCGGGCGGCTGATCCCGGTGGATCAGCGCCTCCATCACCGGAAGGAATTCATCCGCAACGGTGCAGCAGATGCAGCCGTTGGCAAGTTCGACAACATCGTCGTCCGCGCAACTGTCGATGCCACAGCCGAGCAGGGCCTCACGATCGACGCCCAAATCCCCGAACTCGTTAATGACGAGCGCAATGCGCCGGCCGTTGGCGTTGGCTAAGAGATGGCGGATAAGAGTGGTCTTGCCGGCGCCGAGAAAGCCGGTGACGACCGTTGCGGGGATTTTCATGCGGCTGGTTCCTGTCCGTGTGCGGCGACGCCGGGTTCGTTCTTGAGGATCAAGGGCAGGCCGGCGGTCATCAGCACGACGTGGTCGACGGCCGCGGCCACGGCCTGATTGAGCCGTCCAGCGTGATCGCGAAAGACCCGACCAACCTTGCTCGCCGGCACGATGCCCTGACCGACCTCATTGCTGACAAACACGACCGCACCGTCGATGCGCCTGCAGGCGTCCACAAGGCGAGCGGTCTCGTGCGCGATATCGCGTTCGGCGGCCATCAGGTTGCTGAGCCAAAGTGTGAGGCAGTCGACGAGGATCGCGCCGTCCGTTTGCCCATGTCGGTCGAGCGTTCCAACCAGGTCCAGCGGCTCTTCAAGGGTGGTCCAGTCTGCGCCGCGGCGCTGCCGGTGTTGAGCGATCCGCTCCGCCATCTCGCCGTCGCCGGCTTCGGCGGTGGCCAGATAAAACCGTGGCTCTTTGCCGTCGAGCAGCCGTTCCGCATAGGCGCTCTTGCCGGATCGGGTACCACCGAGAACCAACGTGGTTGGTGGCAACACGCTCTCCCCCTCTGCGGTAGCAGGCACCGCCTTTTCGGCTGTCATGACGTTTGTCCGTGTCCCAGGCTTGCCGGACGGTATCACAAGCGATTCTGCGAAATCCAGCGGGGCGAGGCGTTCACGGCGCGGATGACCCAGGCCGGGTGAGCGCGGCGGCCGGGCTTGTGTCCGAACCGGCTTGGCAAACCGCCGGCCAAATGTCCGATCCGGGTGACGGACAGCGTGTCGATGGTGACTGCCATGGCGGCGTCGGGGCCAAGGCCAAGAGCCGTCGCAACGGCGGCCCGGATCGAGCCGGCGTGGGCGACGACAACGATTGTGTGCCCACGGTGCTCAGCCGTTATGCGCTCGATTCCGACGCGAACGCGGCCCATCAGTCCGGCGAAGCTCTCCCCGCCCGGCGGGGCGGAGCGTGTGGGGTCACGCCAAAACCGGGCATACGCGTGCGGGTCGCGGGCGTGCATCTCGTCCCAGGTCAGACCCTGCCACAGCCCGAAGTGCTGCTCGGCAAAGGCGCGTTCGATCCGCGGCCGATGGATGGTTGGCGGGGCCGGTGCGCCGGCACCGTCAGCGGCCGCTGCAATGGCGGCCAGGGTCTGGTGCGTGCGTCTTAGGGAGGTGACGACGAACACGGCACCCTCTGGCAAGGCCGCGGCGAGGGCGCGAAAGTCATCCTCAGCGGAACAATCGCAATCCAGGTCCGTGGCGCCATAGAGCCGTCCGACCATGCCGGGCACGGGCGCATGACGGATCCACCACCACTCGGTCGCCGCGGTCACCGGTCCACCCCGACAATCGCAGCGATGCCTGCCAGAACGGCGACTTCGGTCACCACCTGGATCGCGCCGAGAACATCGCCGCTGTGGCCGCCGATCTGGCGCACCGCGATCAGCCCGAGCGTCGCTGCCGCAATCGCGGCCAGGGCCAAGGCCACGAGTGCCGCCGGCCAGGGCGGTAGCATGAGCGGTAGGCAGCCCAGGACAACGGCGATCGAGGCCTGAGTGGCGGTCGGCCGACCGGCCGCGACGGCCAGTCCATCAGCACGCGCCGGCGGCACCGCACGCAGGACGATGGGCAGAACGCCTCGCGACAATGCGGCTGCGGCGATGAGCGCCAGCGCGGCTGAATTGGCCGAGGGCATGGCACCTACGCTGCCGATTCGGAGCGCAAACACAAGGATCAAGGCAACAACACCGAAGCTGCCGATGCGGCTGTCGCGCAGGATGCGGAGCTTGTCCTCACGGCTCCGCCCGCCACCGAAGCCATCGGCCACATCGGCAAGTCCGTCTTCGTGCAGGGCGCCGGTCAGCATAACGGGAATGGCCACCGCCAGCGGCACGGCCAGAATTGCCGGAATGTGCATGGCTTCGGCGGCCAGCAGCGTCGCTGCGGCGGCGCCGCCGATCAAGGCACCGACCACGGGAAACCATGGCATGGCGGGCGCGAGAAATCCTTGGCCGGGCACCTCCGGCTCTGGCGTGGACGGCCACACCGGGAGGACGGTCAAAAACCCGACGGCCACCCGCGCGGACCGGATGGTCGTTCGCAGTGGCCCTATCGGTTTGTTCGGATCTTCGGGTCGGGGAGTCAAAGTGGCGGTGGCCGCGTCATGGTCATGCTGGTCAGACCTGTTATAGAGGACAGTGCAGCCCCCGCAAGCCGGCGCGGCGCGCCCGGCGCCCGTCCAGCCGGTATGCGCGCTTGGCGCTGTGCGCTGATCCACAACGGACGCAGGTAAACGCCCGAGATGCCCACCACTGTTGCAACCCTTAGCGATGTCCGCGCCCTGCTTAACGATCTGCCCGGACCGGATCGGGATGCCGCGGCCGCCGCCGCCCGGCGAGAGCCCTTGCTCACCAAGCCGCCGGGCGCCCTTGGTCGCCTGGAAGCCCTGGCGGCGTGGATCAGCGCCTGGCAGGGCCGCCACCCGCCACGGCTGGAGCGGGCTCATGTTCAGGTGTTTGCCGGCAATCACGGCGTGGCGGCCTTGGGTGTGTCCGCGTTTCCCGCGGCGGTGACCGCGCAAATGGTCGCGAACTTCGAAGCCGGGGGGGCGGCCATCAACCAGATTTGCCGAACCGTCGGCGCAACCTTTGCCATTGATGCCATCGACGTGGATCGTCCCACGGCCGATTTCACGGCAGAGCCCGCCATGTCGGAAGCCGAGTTCGCCGACGCGTTCAATCGCGGTGTGGCGGCGGTCGAGGCCGCGCCGGCCGATCGTCCGGACGTTATGTGTGTCGGTGAAATGGGAATCGGCAACACCACCGCCGCTGCCGCCGTGGCCTACGCGCTCTATGGCGGCGCGGCGGAGGATTGGACCGGTCCCGGCACCGGCGTTGCCGGTGAGGCGCTCGCCAACAAGATCGCGGTGGTGAAAGCGGGCGTGGCGCGCCATCGCGATCGCCGCTTGGACCCGTTGGAGGTCCTGCGTTGCCTGGGTGGGCGGGAGATGGTGGCGATCGCCGGCGCGATTGTGGCCGCCCGTCGTGCCCATGTTCCCGTGTTGCTGGACGGGGTGATCACGACCGCCGCGGCGGCTCCTTTGGCCGCGGCCGTGCCGGGCGCGCTCGACCATTGCCTTGCCGGCCATCGCTCGGCGGAGCCGGGGCACGATCTGTTGCTGGAGCGCCTGGGCCTGGACCCGCTGTTGGACCTCGGCATGCGGCTCGGGGAGGCATCGGGTGCCGCCCTTGCGGTCCCGGTCCTTAAATCCGCCGTCGCCTGCCATACCGGCATGGCCACCTTCGCCGACGCCGGCGTTGCGACCGGCAGCGATTAGGCCGAGGCGGGCGCGCAGCACACGCCCTGGCCCGGCCACCGGCAATGTGGCAAAAATCAACGCACGCACGACTGATGGAGTGTGACGGGGACGATGCACGGGGGGCGCCGCGCAAAACTTGACCGCCGCCGCCGGCCCACCAGCCCGGCGGCCGGATCACGGCCGACCGGGCAGGAGGAGGCGCTTGCGCGCGTTGCCGCGCTCTCGGGCATGGCGCGGACGACATGGTTGGGGCTGCTCGCCTACCTCACCTTTGTCGGCATCACGCTCCTGGCCGTTGAGGATGCGGACTTCTTCGTCCCATCCCGGCAAACGCAGCTCCCGCTTGTTCAGGTGTCGATCCCGACCGCCGCATTCTTCTGGTTCGCGCCAGTCCTGGGCGTGGCGCTTTACACCTACCTGCACCTGCAACTCACCAAACTGTGGTCCGCGCTTAGCCCCCCGCCCGAGGGGCCGCCGGCGACCGTGGGTGGCCGCAAGCTGGGGGAGTGCGTGTTCCCCTGGCTCGTCAACGACCTGGCCCTCTCCCTCCGGCCCGACGGCGCCATGCGGCGCCGGCCCATGCAGTGGCTGGCCAACCTGGTCACGCGTGTTTTGGTGTGGATCGCCGGGCCGGTCGTGCTGGCGGGCTTCTGGTTGCGCTCCATGCCGGCGCACGACGAATGGTTGACGCTGTTCCTGGCCGTCTGCCTCTGCCTGGCGCTTTACGTGGGCTTCACCAGCGCGTGGGCGCTTCGGGACAGCATGGCCGCCCCCCAGACACGGCAGCGCTGGCGAGGCCTTCGCCGCGGGCTTGCGGGGCTCGTCGTCGCGCTGATCATTGCCGTTGCAAGCTGGCTCCGCACCGAGGGCGGCTTCGACCACTATGCCAACCGCCTGATTGCGTTCTACGAGACGGTGA
>CAZUDB010000001.1:0-15814 GCA_964619055.1 uncultured Rhodospirillaceae bacterium | reverse complement strand
GCCGAACGGGACCTGCGCAATGCCCGGATGCAATCGGTCTTTCTGGCCAATGCCGACCTGCGCGGGGCGCGGCTGGAGGGGGCAAACCTTGGGTTGGCGCGGCTGGAGAGGGCAAACCTGAGAGCGGCGCGGCTGGACGGGGCAAACCTGCAAGGGGCGTCCCTCCAATCTACGTCATGGGCCGGCGCCACCTTGCGCTCGCCGGCCAATGACGCTGATTTTCGTGGCGGACAAGACCTCAGCCAAGAGCATCTCGCAAATGTGATCGGCAACGAGCGCACGCTGCTGCCCGATGGCGTAGCACCGGATACGGGCGAGCCGTTCTACGTGTGGAGTTGCTGGGCCGAGCCGCCGCCCGACCTCGACGCCATGCTCAAGCGATTTAGGTGGAGTAGAGACAAGGACGAATTGCGGCGGCGGTGGTTGTGCGCGGACGGCGAGGCACCGAGAAAGACCGGCACGCCGTTGGCCCTGGATGCCACGCCGCCGTGGGCGGACGAGTGATTGACTCCCCAAGGCCATGCCCGACTGGGGGGCGGTCACCCTGAGGCCGCCAGGAGGGACGCGATGAACAGGCCGCAGGCAAGGGTGCAGGCGAGGGTGCGAACATGGTTCCACCGCGTCCAAACCGTCAGGTAGCGCGACCACACGCCGTTCGCCTCCGGGCTCGCCGGGTCAACCGCATTCAGCGCCCGGTTCAGCGGCACGTTAAAGACGACCGTGCAAAGGAACATGCCCACCACGTAGGTGATTCCGCCGGCCAGCATGCTGACGGCGCCGGGCGCGTCCCATCGGAACAGCGCCGTGATCGCAAGCGCCAGGCTCATGATCGTGGTCCCGAAAAACAGCGGCATGAAGAGTGAGCGCAGGATGACGGAATTGATCGACTGCATGGCAGGCACACCGGCCGTATTCGGAAGGGTGGCCAAAGATCGCATGATGAACGTGGAGAACGCGAAGTAGACGCCGGCCATAAGCCCACTGCCGATGGCGGAAAGCCAGAGGACGAAGGTGATGAGGGCATCGATCATGGTTGGGCACTCCTGATCCGATCGACGGGGAGGCTGTTCGGGATCATGTCACAAACAGGCGATTGTGATCGAGCGGACGGCCGGGACGCGATACCCTTCGGTTGCAAAGACGCATGGGTGGAGTGACCACGATGACGGACGAGCACGAGGGCGGATGCGTTTGCGGCGGTTTGCGATATCGAACCGTCGGTCAGCCGAAACGGGTGAGCGCCTGCGCGTGCCGCTGGTGCCAAAGGCGAACGGGCAGTGCCATCGGCATTTCGGTTTACTTTGACGGCCGGGACGTGACCTTCACCCAAGGCACGCCGAACACATACCGCCTGGTCTCCGACGCGGGCCGCTGGATCGAAAGCGAGTTTTGTCCCACGTGCGGAACGACGGTCGGCTGGACGCTTGAGTTCTTGCCCGGCCTTCACGGCATCGCCGGCGGCACCTTCGATCCGCCGACGTTCTGGTACGACCTGGAACGCTTCGTGTTCGCGCGGTCCAAGCCGGACTGGTTGGCGATCCCCAAAGGCCTCGACGTGTGCCAAGCCATGCCCGGTTAGGGCGGCGGACGGTGTCCCGCAGTCAGGCGTGGGCGGCGGCCTGATCAGCACGGTCTTGCAGACGGTCACGCCAGCCCTCGGCCATCCCAACCTCGATGGGGTCGTCGCTGTTGTCGAAGGCCTCCAGCACATTTGCGATCGACATCAGATGGCGCGTGATCAAGGCCAACTCATCGGCCAGTTCCGCCTGTCCCTCCGGCGACATCTCCAGAATCTCGCGGGCGCGTCGGGACAGGCGATCGCCGTGAATTCGGGCCGACGCCCAGATCTGCAGCTTGGAAAACTCACAATGGAACGTGGTGTGCGAACGCGGGTTGCCGTTGACCTCCCAGTTCAGCGCTTCGCAGTTCTGGCAGGCCGGCTTGAACAGGCAGTAGTTGCAGCGGCTCAGATCGGGCGCGATCGGTCGATCCAAAATCGATTGGTCGAACGACATGGCGGCAAACCGATTGCATGGCAGCGGCGCGCCATCCACATCCACCGCCGACATGCTCCGTCCCGTGCCGCACCACGGACGGTCATGGTCAACGGTGCCGATGGTCCCGATCGGGAGGTCGATCAGGCTGGGCAACGGCAGGTCAGGGTGTTTCAGGAACAGCGCCACCAGCCGCTCGATCTGGTCGCGAAAGATCGCGACGTTGCGCGCCTTCTCTTCACCGTCGCCCCAGATATCCTCCATGGCCAGGTTTGCGGCGACCAGAAACCCGTTTTGCATGATGTGCACGATGCCGTCGTACACGCTGGATAACGTGTCCGGCCCGATCGTCATCTTCACTGGCTGGTGTGGCCAAGTCTCGGCAAAGAAAGCCAAATGCGGTGCGATCTTATCGTAACTGTTGGAGCGGTTCAGGTTGTGCGCCTCCGGCGTCCCGTCCAGGCTCAGGCTGCAAACCACGATATCGCGGCGCTCACGGAGATAGGACTTCATGCTGTCCGTCAGCACCGTTCCGTTGGTGTCAATGGTAAACCCAAACTGCTTGCGCCAGAGATGGCGATGCTCACACGTCCAGTCGATAATGTCACGAATAAGCTTCGGATATAGAAATGGCTCGCCGCCGATCAGCTCGATGATAACGCGCTCATATTGATCGTCCGTGCTCAAACGCTTCGCGATTGCCTTTTTTGCGACGTTCAAATCAAGATGTTTCTTTTTATTTGTCCGGCGCTCAGCTTGATAGCAATACCTGCATTCGAGATTGCATTGTTCTGTGATATTTAGCGTCAGCGTTTCATGAGTAACCGTTGTTTGGCGGGCATCATCGCTCTGACCAAGCATACGTTTCATCTCTTCTTCTTGAGCTCGTGACGGCTCGTTTTGGTGGTAGGGTCGTCGCGCATTCCAGCGGGTCCGATCGGACAGGGCGAGGCTGACCCACATGGTGCCATCGCCGTTTCCGATCGGACGCAAATTGCCAATTCCGGGTGCGTTTAGCCGCCGGAGGGTGTGTTCGATGCCGCAACGCCGCGGAACGGTGCCGGGTTGATCACCTCATCCCCGATCGACGCGCCCGTGGCGGTCGAGGTATTGCTGCAACCCGAACACCCTTCACAGGCGGTGCACCCAGTGCAGCTGCCATCGCATGAGTCCGCCATCGTGCCGTAGACCAGCGTGATCCCCAACTCCGCGAAACTCGACTTGCCGCCGGCCCTGATTGGAACGTCCTGCCCGATCAGTGAAAGAACGTCTTGCAGTTCGCCGATGAGGACTTTGACATCATCGAGTGTTCGCACGCCTTTTTCGGCCATTCTGGTCGATCCCTTTTTGCCTAATTCATGCCGGTTCTCAGCTGCCGGTGCCCGATGCGCCAACGCTGCGGAACGGCGCCGGGTTGATCACCTCGTCCCCGATCGACATGCCGCCGCTCGAGAGCGTGTGGCTGCAGCCGGCACACCCCTCGCAACCCCCGCACCCGGTGCAACCACCGTCGCAGGCGGCTGCCATGTTGCCGTAAACCAAGGTAATTCCAAGCTCCGCGAAGCTCGACTTGCCGCCGGCCTTGATTGGAACGTCCTGCCCGATCAATGAAAGAACATCGCGCAGTTCGCCAATGAGGACTTTGACGTCATTGAGTGTTCTCGCGCCTCGTTCGGCCATTCTGGTCGCTCCTTTTTCGCTTTTGGGCCAAAGCCTGCGTCGTCCTCCCTGTCCGATGCGCAACCCTGGACCGTTTTGTTGCCCGCAACCGTTCAACCTTTAAGCAAATAACCATATTTTATTTATGGTTAATGCTACATTGACCACTCCGGTTGGTCAATGGAGTTAGCGTTGAACTTTGATTGGACCCAATGCGCGGCAGTGCGACGACGCTCTGTTTGGCATTTGTCGTAATGCCGACGAAAAAGGCTGTCCGGCTAACTCGGCTATGGAATAAGCACGGCCCGGAGGTAGTCGGCGGCTTCGTGCCCGATGCCGGGGGCAGAACTCTCGCGCGGACCCGCAACGTTCAGCACGCGTGCTCCCGCCGCGGTGAGCCAGCTGGCGACCAGTTCGGGTGGCTCCGGTGCGGCCAGGTCGACGATGCACACTGGGCGCGCTTCCGCCCGCGCGATCTCTATCGTGAGCGCCGTGCCGCCCGTGGGCGTGCCCCGCGTCAGGATCAGCGTCGCATCGGCATCGAGCACGTTCCGGCGGGTGCGCACATGATAGGCGCTGCTTGCGGTTTCTCGCATTGGGTAACGGTCGTCCACGCGACCATCCTCGGCTCGCCGTCCGCGCGGGACCCAGCCGCCGCACGGCAACCCCAGGGCAAGCGCGACGTCGAGGGCGGCACGGTCGACCCCCGTCTGCCCACCCGAGATGATCTTTTTGACGGCCGGTGCGTCCGGCATCACACCTCAATCGTGTCTACGAGCGATCCATTCGGCGCGAAACAGCCGGCCACGAGGGACCCGCCGAACCCGCAGCCGCCATCCAGGGTGGCCGTCACGTCGAAAATGCGGGCACCGCCAGCATGTGGATCGAAGCCGCGAATGATGCGGGCAAATCCGCCCCAGCCCGGTTCGATGTCATCAAAGCTACGGCCGCCCCACCAGAACGAGTCCGTCTGTTCGGACAGCGGCCGGGAGGGATCGATGCCAGCGCTGACCAGGAGGATCGCGCCGTCGGCGGTGTAGGCGGCACGGCGCAGGCTGCTGAACAGTGGGTCGTGACCATCGTGGGCGCGTACTGCAGCACGCAGGCGGTTGGTCCACTGCGACACCGCGACCGCACCGGTGTTGGCGGCGCGGCGCCCTTCGTCGCAATCGCCGCCATAGGCCTCCAGTGTGGCCTGCACACCCTGGGATAACATCCAGTCCAGGACTTGGCGCGGACTTGGCGCAAACTGGATTTGCAGCAGCTTGTGCCACATCTCCTCTTGGCGCCCACGCAGGACCGTGATCGTCCCCGCGTTGTTCGTGAGATGGCGAGCCAAGACCGCACGTCGAAACAGCAGCACTTCGTTGACGGTGGCCAGAATGTCCGATCCATGCCCCAGCACGTTCCCCAGGTAGACTAGGTTGTCTTGAGGCGTAAGGTGATTGGCCAGCGACCGATGCAAGACGGCTAACCGCGTGACGTCGCCATGGATCGAGCCCACGGCCCAGGTGGTCCGACCGCCCGGCAAACGCCCAAAAATGGTTTGCTCGGACATAGCCTCGATCTCACGGTGTCTGAGCCCGGACGGGTGTTTCCGCGAGGGCAGGCGCCGCCAGATCGCCCGCTCGTGGAAGGATTGAAACGGGGCGATCCCTCCGCAGACAGCCCGACGGTAGGATCATCGGCCCGAGGCGACGCTACTTACATCGCATTCAAGAGGCCCGACAGTTTTTCCGTTGCCTGTTGCTTATCGATATCCTCCAGCGCCGCAAGCTCGCACGCAAGTCGGTCGAAAGCGGCCTCATAGATCTGGCGTTCGCTAAAAGATTGATCGGGTTGCCCGACATTCGGGTGCAGGTCACGCACAACTTCGGCGATGGAGACCGGGTTACCGGAGTTAATCTTGGCCTCATACTCCTGGGCGCGGCGGCTCCACATGGTCCGTTTGATCCGAGCACGGCCGCGCAGGGTGGTCAGAGCATTGTCCATGATCTTTCGCGTGCTCAGCTTGCGCAACCCGGCGGAGGTTGCTTTACCGACCGGGACACGCAACGTCATACGGTCCTGATCGAACAGGATCACGATCAGCTTCAAGCTGTGGCCGGCGACCTCGCGGTTCTCAATATCAGTCACCTGTCCGACGCCATGCGTCGGGTAAACAACGTAGTCCCCCGGGCAGAATGCCAAGTCTTCCATGGTTTGCTCTCACTCCGTCAAGACACTTTGGCCCGCGTTGGTCGCGCGCGCGTTCTACCATCCCCATCACGCATAGCGACGGAGGGAAGCGACTATGTCAGGATTATTCTGATTCGGTTCAACTACACACCGAGGGGCGCCCGTGCGCTACCAACACTCGCTATTGAGACCGAAGGGACCCTGACAGGCCCAGGTAGAAACATAGCACGACAGTGGCTTGAAAGTCACCCCTTCGTCGTCGCGAAGGTGGGATAGAGGCTCTGATGCAACACCCCAGCGCCATCAATGTTATCGGCGTTGCCGGCTAAGACAACGCGAACGGGCTTAAGGCTTCGAAGGTCTTTTCTGCCTCAGTTTCCGGCACCGGGATTGGGGCTTAACAACTCAGCCTTGCCGTCTTTACCGTTCCAATCCTCAGCATCCTCGGGGGGTTCGCCCTTCTTGGTGATGTTTGGCCACAGCTTTGAGTATTCAGTATTGATCTCTAACCACTTTTCCGTGTCCGGTTCGGTGTCCGGAACAATCGCTTCCGCTGGGCATTCCGGCTCGCAGACACCGCAGTCAATGCACTCATCCGGGTGGATGACGAGCATGTTTTCACCTTCGTAAAAGCAGTCCACCGGGCACACTTCGACGCAGTCCATGTACTTACATTTGATGCAGTTTTCGGTGATGATGTACGTCATCGTTGTCTCCAGGGTCTCACACGTCGCGCCGAGCCCACGATCGGGTATCACGGCTTTCAGTCGATGGGTTAACCAACGTCATTCCCGTTTAGATTAAGCCGCTCCAGCACGCGCTGGCGGGCAGCGCCACTTTCGTGATCAGGAACGTAAAGGAGGCCGGCGACGCGTCGTGCCATGTTGGCCTCGTAATCGCTCAGCACGCCATCGGCGTAGGCAACTTCCCAAAGCATCTCCAAAATTTGTACGCGATCTTCCGGCGGCAAGCGGTCCCGGATCAGGCGGGTCACCTCATAGAGTCCGCCTTGATCATCGGCTTCGGCGCTCGTGATCAATGTGTCAGCCTCATCGCTCGAAAGGTGGAAACGCTCGCCGAGAATGGATCGGATCATGTCCCGTTCGCTGTCCGCGAAGTCATTGTCCAGGCGAGCCGCGTGCACCAGCAACGCCGCCGCTGCCAGCGGCAGGGTTTGGTCGTCTTGACCCGACCCGTGGCTCGCGGCGTCGTCCGAGCCGATTTCCGAGAACAGGGCTTTCAAACGCTCAAGCATAGCGTTGAATAGCATGAGGACTTGGCCGTTCTCAACAGCCCACGTCCCCCGCATCGGTACGACTCTTGTTGGGCGAGGCGAGCGGGCTGACTAACGGTGGGAGGCAACTCGGCGCAGGGGCGACGCGTAGTCGGTCAGTCGCTTGGTGACGGGTCGCGCAGCCGATCGATGGCGCGGCGGTCGGCTTTGGTGGGCCGACCGGCGCCAGGCGCTCGGAGTGGCAGCACAGATTGTTCCCGCGACGCGGCCACGTCGGCTTGCCGGGGATGCACGCGAATGGGCGCCTCGATCTCCTCGTAAAGCAGCTGAGCTTCGCTGGCAGGGCCGCGACGCGTACCAAGGGCGATCACCCGCACCACCCGGATCTGGCCACCGGCGGTGAAGGTCACGACGTCGCCGGGTTTCAGTCCCGAGTGGGCCTTCTTAACGAGGGCGCCGTTGATCCGTGCGCGACCACTGGTGCACAGCTCCGACGCCGCGGTTCGGCTTTTGCAGAACCGCGCATGCCACAGCCATTTGTCCAGCCGGAGCGTCTCGGAGGTCATCGTCCCCGAAGTGGCTGGTCCGATCCGCTCACTCGGGCACCGCCAAAGCCTTCAGTTTAGCAAAGGGCGAATGGGCTTGGGCGGCATCACGGCGGGTCCATTTGCTGGGGTTGACTGACCGACGCTTAGCGCGAGTTTTGCGGCGCGCCAGGAGACCGGTGGCGTCTGGTGCCGCGCGGCTTAAATAGCCCAGATCCGCGAGGACCCCCGCAAGGGCCGCAGGCGCGCACCCGATCGTGGACGCCAAATCCGGCGTCACCGGGAACTCACCGGCCTCGGCCAATTGGCGGACCTGCGCCGAGAACCGCTCGACGATATCCACTCGGATCGCCATCCGGCCAAGCCGCCGGTAGCCCACCGCTTCGTACAGCTCACTGATCCCATTCCCGTTCCAATCCGCCGGCAACACGATCGATACGCGTCCAGGGTGCGGAAGAGCCGGCATCGCCACACCGTGGTACAGCCCCCAAAGCAAGCGCCGAAGTGCCACCGCGTCCGGCTTGACCAGCCGCGGAAAGTACAGTGTCTCCCGGCCAAGGCGGAGCCCGAGCGATGTCAGCGCGCGGCGATCGCTTTCGTTGAGTGCGGCCAGTTCATCCTTGGCGTGGGAACGTGGCAAGGAGCCAAGCGCTTCCACCACCTGAAAGGCGACGCCGCGGGCCGCGCCCTCAAGGTTTGCCGCGCGGGCTCGGAACAGTGGTTCCAGCTTTGTCTCCAGATGGCCGGAGAGCCACGCGGCGACGCGGCGGCGGATACGGTCCCGGAACTCGCCCTCTAGAAGGTCACTGCCATCGGCCTCGATGCGCGGGCGCAGGCGGTCCTGACCGGCAACCAAGCGGGCGATCGGGTGGCCGTTCCAGCTGACACGGCAATCGTCGCCCAGCGTGAACGATGCATCGTCGTCCGCTTCCAGCTGCCGTATGCGGGCCGGCATCTCGCTTCGAAGTGCTCTCAGCGCCGCAGTATTGGCAATACGGGTCGAGGCGCGCACATCGCCAGCACGCGTCTGGTCGGCCGAGCCCGCGTCGGGGATAAAGCGAAAGCCCTCCAGCGTGCCGACAAATTCTCCCTCCACGTGGACGTCGCCGGCGGGGCTGACGGCCCCGCTTAAGGCTTGGCGGCGGTGGATATGGCCGACCAGCACCGCCGTGCGTCGATCGACGAAACGCTGGATCAGACGCTCATGCAGGGCGTCCGACAGCTTGTCCTCAATGGCTCGGGTCCGCGCCTGCCAGTGCGGCGCGTCTTCGAGCCATTGGCTGTGATAGGAGATGTAGGTCCAGGTCCGGACGTGGGCGATCCGCTGGGTCAGTGTATCGATATCGCCGTCGGTGCGGTCGAGGCGATCGACCGCGTGGGCCACCCAGTCCGCCGGCAGCCGCCCGCCGTCGCCATATTCGGCCCCACCCGCCAGATGACCAAACACCTGAGTGAGCAACTGGGCGTGGGCGTCACTCATCACCTTCCGAAAGTCGGGAATCTGGCACACGTCCCAAAGCAGCCGAACCAGGGCCGGACTGGCGCAGCGGCGTACGATGTCCGGATCGCGAGACAGCGCGGCTAGCGCCTCTTCGTCGTCGGCCTCTCGGGCTCGGACCAGGCCGGGTCGCTTCGGTCTGCGAGCCAAGCTCCCCTTCAGCGCATCGAGAGACGTGAAGTTGAGGTCCGTATGACGCCAACACAGGTGTATCAGCGGATCGAAGCGATGGTTTTCGATTCCTTCCACCACGTCCGGGTCCAGCGGACCGATGTCCGCAGTTGTACCGAAGGTTCCGTCATTGCTGTTGCGCCCCGCGCGCCCGGCGATCTGGGCCAGCTCGGCCGGCTGCAGCTCGCGAATAACCCGACCGTCGAACTTTCGGGTTGCGGCAAAAGCCACATGGTTGATGTCCATGTTAAGGCCCATCCCGATGGCGTCTGTAGCCACCAAGTAATCAACCTCACCGGCTTGGTACATCTCGACCTGCGCATTGCGGGTGCGCGGGCTCAAGGCCCCCAACACGATGGCGGCGCCGCCCCTCTGTCGGCGGACGATCTCGGCCATCGCATAGACGTCACCGCTGGAAAACGTCACCACGGCTGTCCGCGGCGGGAGCCTTTGAAGCTTGCGCGGGCCGGCGTAGGACAGGGTAGACAGGCGCTCGCGGGTCTCGACACGGGCGTCCGGGACCAGACGACGGAGCAGCGGGCGGATGGTCTCGGCCCCCATGAACATAGTCTCGACGCGGCCCCGCGCATGGAGCAGGCGATCCGTGAAGACGTGCCCGCGGTCCGGGTCGGCGCATAGCTGGATCTCGTCCACCCCCAAAAACGCCACGTGGCGATCGACAGGCATGGCTTCCACGGTGCACAGGAACCAGCGGGCTTCGGGCGGGATGATCTTCTCCTCGCCCGTGATCAGCGCCACATGGCGCGCGCCGACGGCGCGGACAGCGCGATCATAGTTTTCTCGGGCGAGCAGGCGGAGCGGGAAGCCGATCATGCCGGTCTCGTGACCCAGCATCCGCTCCATGGCGAGATGGGTCTTGCCCGTATTGGTCGGGCCAAGGACGGCAGTAATCAGGGGCCCTGTCCCGGGGGCAAATCGTTCGTTCATCATGGCGGCGCCACCTCCCAGGTGGGTCGTCAACGGTCATCACAAAGGCTGGCTGCTTGGTCTTTGTCAATGCCTATCGTGTTGATCCCGACGGTGATGGCGATCGGCGGGAGCCGAGGTGCCTAGAGACCTCGAACCAGCGGGACAAAAGCAACAGGCAACCGGTCTTCGCAGGCAAGCTGGCCGTTGGATCTCCGTACGCAACGATGGAGCATCTGCGTGTCCTTGGCCGGACCCGTGGGAATCACCAGACGGCCGCCGGGTTTCAGCTGATCAATAAGATCGTGGGGGATCTGCACCGGGGCGGCCGTAACGATGATAGCATCGAAGGGTGCGACGTCCGAGCGCCCGCGCCAGCCGTCGCCGACGGCCACGTCGATACGGCCATAACCCAAGGCGTCGAGACGAGTGCGAACGGCCGCTGCCAATTCGGACACGATTTCGACACTGAACACGTCGCCGGCCACCTCGGCCAGCACCGCCGCTTGGTAGCCGGAGCCCGTGCCCACCTCCAGCACGCGGTGATGGGGTTCCAGATCGAGCAACTCGGTCATGATCGCCACGATGAACGGCTGGGAAATAGTCTGGCCGTGGCCGATCGCGAGCGGCCGGTTCTCCCAGGCATGTTTGCGATCGTCTGGCAGGACGAACGCATCACGCGGGACGGCCGCTATGGCCGCCATAACCCGTTTGGAGATATGCGATCGGCCCGTCCATGGTGCCGTTTCCCGAGTCTCGCGGGCAATTTCGTCAAGCAGCCAGCGCTGCTCCGGCGACATGCTTTCCTCCCTGACACCTTTCCCCGGGGGCGTTTTCCCAGGGTGAGGCTAGCGTTTCGGTTGTCCGGCCTCCGTACACGGGGGGCGTCGGGACGATCCGGCTCAACGTTCGGTCGCTCGAGCTTGCGATGTGCCGTGCCTTCGCACATATCAGCGATCGTCCGAAATCACCTTCCCGGAGATGAGAACGCCGACGCCATGGCTCAGGAAACGTTCACTTTTCAGACCGAGGTCGCGCGCCTCCTCGATATCGTCGCCCGCTCGCTATACTCGCACAAGGAGATCTTCTTGCGCGAGTTGATTTCGAATGCGTCCGATGCCTGTGATCGGCTGCGCTACGCCTCGCTCACCGATCCAGGCCTCCTGGTCGGTGACGCAGAGCTGCAAGTCCGCCTGGCAGCGGATTCGACCGCGCGCACGTTGACGGTGAGCGACAACGGGATCGGCATGAACCGCGACGATCTGGTCGAAAACCTTGGCACGATCGCGCGTTCCGGCACTCAAGCCTTTCTCACCCAGTTGAGCGGCGACGCCAAGAAGGACATGGCCCTGATCGGTCAGTTCGGCGTTGGCTTCTATTCAGCCTTCATGGTTGCCGACCGGGTCGAGGTGGTGAGCCGCCGCGCCGGCGAAGCCGAGGGTTGGCGCTGGCTCTCCGAAGGGAAGGGCGAATTCAATCTTGAGGCTGCCGAGCGTGATGGCCGCGGAACCACCATCATCCTGCATTTGAAGGAGGATGAGGGCGAGTTCCTGGATGCCTATGTCCTGCGGCGGATCGTCAAAACCTATTCGGACCACGTGGGCTTTCCGATCGTCATGGCCGACAAGGACGGCAAGGATGAAACGCTCAACGCGGCGTCATCCCTCTGGACCCGGCCGAAAAGCGAGATCACGGAGGAACAGTACAAGGAGTTCTACCACCACGTCGGACACGGCTTTGACGATCCTTGGCATACCATGCATTTCAGCGTAGAGGGCGTGGTGTCCTATACGGGTCTGCTGTTCATCCCGTCACACCGGCCGTTCGACCTGTTCCACCCCGAGCGCAAAGGGCACGTCAAGCTCTACGTCAAGCGCGTCTTCATAACGGAGGACAGCGAGGGACTGCTGCCGGGATGGCTTCGTTTCTTGCAGGGTGTCGTCGACTCTGAGGATCTACCGCTGAACATCAGCCGGGAGACGGTGCAGCGCGACCCACGCTTGGCGAAAATCAAGAACGGTCTCGTCAAACGCGTGCTGGATGAGATCGCCAAGAAAGCGAAGGACGAGCCGGAGGGCTATGCCACATTCTGGGATGCCTTCGGTGCGGTCATGAAGGAGGGCATTTACGAGGACATGGAACACCGCGATCGCCTGCTCGCCCTGGCGCGCTTCCGCTCCACGGCCACCGATGATTGGGTGTCGCTAGAGGAGTATGTGGAACGGATGAAGGACGGGCAGGAAGCCATCTACACCATTAGCGGGGAGGAGGCTGCAACCTTGGCGCGCTCACCGCAATTGGAAGGCTTCCGGGCGCGCGGCATCGAGGTGCTGTTGCTCACTGATCCGGTGGACGAATTCTGGGTGCCGGCCGTGCGCCAATACCAGAACAAACCGTTCAAGTCGGCGACGGCAGCGGGCGCGGATCTGACCCGGATCGGCGAGGACAAGGACGAGCCGTCGGCGGCGGAGACTGATGCGGCATCGTCGGACGGCATGGCGACGTTGACGGCCGTGCTCAAATCGATCCTTGGTGAACAGGTCAAGGACGTGCGGGCATCCCACAGGCTCACTGACAGTGCTGTGTGCCTGGTCGCGGACGACGGTGATATGGACATTCACCTGGAACGTCTGCTTCGCCAGCATGGCCAGGTGGATAAGGCGACACCCCGGATCTTGGAATTGAATCCGGCGCATCCGTTGATCCGCCGCCTTACCGAAGCCGCAGGCAATGGTGCCGAAACCACGACGTTCACCGATGCCGCCCACCTGTTGCTTGACCAGGCACGGATCATCGAGGGCGAGCCGGTGTCGGACCCAGTCGCTTTCGCCCAGCGCCTGGCGAGCGTTATGCAGCATGGCCTAAGCTTGCCTGCGGCTTAGCTCAAGCCGCGGCCTTCGTCCGTGCGGTCGCGTACGCTGGCTGGCACCGCCCGTCGTAGCGCGGTCCGAGGTTATGCCATGCGGTGCTGTAGCCGACTGCGCACCACGTCGATCAGCGATCTGAGCGCTGTCGGCGTTACGTGGTCGTAGCTCATGATCACGCCCATCACTGGATCGTTGAGCAATTCTTCTACCGTGGGTTCAACGCCGCCGTCGGCAAAACGCTCAGGCCGCCTTGGACGTAGGCCCTTGGACGGAGATGCACCGTGGCACCAACGGCGGAACGGACGTGGTTCGGCAGTGAAACCGAACATGCAATCCTCCCTCGCTGACGTTGTTCCGAACGGCCCGGCTCAGTACGGCCAGGTCACGGTCGTCATTTGCCTCTTCCTGCACCCGACGCGTCTTTCCACAACTCTACGTGTGGAACCCGCCTGGCATTATCGTTGGCCGAACTTCTGTGAGTCGGTCCCGACCGGGTCAACGGACCGCGGCGCGTTTTTGACTTAAAGCCGCGCCCGTTTTTCAATTGCCAGTATAGGCACTTCTTGGGGTACATTCAACCCCATTATCGACAGTGTACAATACTCGTGAATCAAGGCTTTTTGGGGGCGCAGGCGTATTGGTGCAAGCCGAACTAGCGGCTTCCGAGGGTGACGGCGGCCGCGCCGACGATCCGGCCCACCTCCGGCTCCTGCACAAGAACGGCACAGCGCTTGGAGTCACTGGGGTCGGGGGGAAGGTCGACAGTCTTGGTTATGGCCTCGCCGGTCCACACGCCCAAATGGCGAATTGCGGTGACCACATTGGCATGACGCAGGTTGCGGCCGGTGTTCTCGCCCTTCTCGATGTGGGTCACGGTAGACGGTTCGTACAGTACCAGCCACAGGTCCGCCGCGTCGGTTCGCTCGGCGGCTTCGAGAGAGATCACAGCCCGGCCTTGATCATCGGTCCGAATGGTGACTTGCGCCCGCGAGACGGTGGGATCGGGCTTCTGCGCCGCGGCGATGGCGTCCAGAACCTCGCGCTGGTTCGATCCCGTGACGTGCGTTGCGCCCTGGATAACCATCTGCGGCGTGTAGACGAAGCCAAGGCCAAGGCGCTCGGCATAGCGCTTCTGCCGCTCCGTCGTTTCTGGTTTGGCAAAGCGATCCTTCCAGCCGAGATAGTCCCAGTAGTCCACATGTTCGGATAAAGGCAGGATATCGGGCCGTTCCGCCAGCGACGCTAAAACAGCATCAGCCGGCGGACAGGAGGCGCATCCCTGGGAGGTAAACAGTTCAACAACCGTAAGATGTTCGCCTTCGGCCGCCAGGCTCGCCGTCGGCTGTACCAACAGGCCCAGCGTCAGCACAGCGCAAAGGTGACGAAAATGATCAATGTGGCGACGCAGCATCATGAGCTCAGAGCTACGGAAATGCCGTGCCGCGAGCCAATCAAAAACGGGTGATGGTGCAGCGGGGAACTGGGTTTTCCCCGCCACGTCCACTGTCGATCCCGGTTGTCGTGTCGTTAGGTCGCGGCCAAGCGATCGAGCACATAAGGCAAGATGCCGC
Organism: uncultured Rhodospirillaceae bacterium; assembly: GCA_964619055.1. Lineage (GTDB taxonomy): Bacteria > Pseudomonadota > Alphaproteobacteria > Rhodospirillales > Defluviicoccaceae > CAYVUM01. Next base: position 1,170 of record CAZUDB010000001.1, on the reverse strand, counting down.
CGGATCGGAAGTAGTCGACCTCGTCAACCGTGTCGATCCGGCACAACACCGGCACCGTCTGCCGGCCTCCGTCGGCCCGGTGAATGGTGAGCGACAGCATCATCCGCGGTTCGATGGCGCCGTCGAGCCCGGTGATGTCGAAGGTCTCACTGCCGTCCAAGCCGAGCGTTTTGCGGTCCGTTCCCTGCTCGAACTGCAACGGCAGGACACCCATGCCGACCAGGTTGGACCTGTGAATACGCTCGAAGCTTTCTGCTACCACTGCTTTGACACCGAGCAGCCGTGTGCCCTTGGCTGCCCAGTCGCGTGACGAGCCCGTTCCGTACTCCTTGCCGGCGATCACTATCAGCGGCACGCCATCGGCCAAGTGGGCCATGGCTGCCTCATAGATGGACATGATGGCGCCATTCGGCATAAGGCGGGTGACCCCGCCTTCGGTTCCGGGTGCCATCTCGTTGCGGATGCGAATGTTGGCGAACGTGCCCCGCATCATGACTTCATGATTCCCGCGTCGCGAGCCATAGGAGTTGAAGTCAGCGACGGTGACGTCGTTGTCGAGGAGGTGGGCACCGGCGGGGCTGTCTTTTTTGATCGAGCCGGCGGGGGAGATGTGGTCGGTGGTGATGGAGTCCGGCAAAATCGCGAGAGGGCGGGCGCCGATCACGTTTGCGAAGCCCGTTTCCTCGGTTGTTTCGAACAGCGTTGGCTTGCGCACATAGGTTGATGCATCCGACCAGTTGAAGGTCTGGCCGGGCGCCGTATCGATGGCCTGCCACTCCTCATCGCCGCGGAACACGTCTGCATAGCGCGCGCGATACATCTCGGGAGTTACGACCCGGTCGATGACCTCCTGAACCGCGTGGTTGCTGGGCCAGATGTCTTTTAGGAACACAGGTGTGCCGTCGGACCCGGTGCCCAAGGGCTCCGTCGTCAGGTCTTCATCCACGGACCCGGCCAAGGCATAGGCGACCACCAACGGTGGTGATGCAAGGTAGTTGGCGCGGGTTAGCGGATGCACCCGGCCTTCAAAATTGCGGTTGCCCGACAGCACCGCTGCCACCGTCAAATCACTCTCGACGATGGCGTTGTGGATCGGTTCCGGCAGCGGCCCGGAGTTGCCGATGCAGGTGGTACAGCCGTAGCCGACCAGGTTGAAGCCGAGCGCGTCCA